>NZ_JBYTDC010000002.1:0-261001 GCF_058790875.1 Sphingopyxis sp. EU05-FHT14B03 | reverse complement strand
AGGATCTCGATCACAGGCAAAAAAAAACCTCCCCCGCGCGGCGCTCCGCGGCCGCGCGGGACAAGGGCGGGATCAGCCGATGTCGCCGATGACACCACCGTCGCTCAGGCATTTTGCGGCGGCCACCGCCTTGAAGCCATGGCCCTTGCAGGCGTTCTGGCCCTTGCACGCGTTCGCGGTCGTCTTGCAGTCGGCGGTGCCCTTGCAGCTGTTGACGCCATAGCAATGGACCATGTCCTTGGCGCCGACGGCGCTGCCCGAACTGCCCGAAGGCGCGTCGGCGGCAAAGGCGGCGCCGCCGAGCGCAAGCGCGGTGGCCGATGCGGCGATCAGGCCGGCAAGCTTGCTGTTGATCATAGGGTGATCCTTCCAAAATAAGTCCTGCGGAAGAGCCCATTGCCCTCCCACATCTTCCTATTCCGGCCGGAACGACAGAAAGTTACAGGGGCGCTCGGCCCCTCGCCGAATATTCTAATCCGCCGCGGCGACGAAGCGCGCGCCCGCGCGGTCCTTTTCGGTCGTCGCGGGGTCGAAGATCATCCCGTTCATCGCGATATAGACCCCGGGCGGCAGCGTCTGCGCGGCGGCGAGCGCGAAGCCGACGTTGAACTCGGCATCGCTCGCGCGCACCGACGCGGGCTGCATCGCGCCGGTCATCACGATCGTCTTGCCCGCCAGCCCGGCGAGCACGCGCCCGGTGACGACCATCGTATCGGTGCCGTGGGTGACGAGAATGCGGGTGGCGTCACTCGCCGCGACCGCGGCGCGGATCGCGGCGCGATCGGCGTCGTCGAGCTCGAGGCTGTCCTTGCGCATCAACTGGGTGACGCGGTGCGCGACATGGACATTATTCTCGCGCAGCATGTCGGGGATCGCCGCGGGGCCGATCTGGAACTCGCTGAGCGCGTCGAAATAGACCTTGTCGATCGTCCCGCCGGTGGTGAAGATGTCGATCATGGGGCTGTCCTCTTCGTTGCTCCGTCATTGCGAGCGAAGCGAAGCAATCCAGAGCGGCCTACGCGACTCCGGATTGCTTCGCTTCGCTCGCAATGACGAGCTATTTTACGCCAACGCCTCGGCGATCAGCCGCCGCGTGTTGTCGATCCCGAACAGCGCGATGAAGCTGCCCATGCGCGGCCCGGCGCTCGACCCGAGCAACGTCTCGTAGAGCGCCTTGAACCAATCGCGCAGGTTTTCAAAACCATAGGCTTCGTTCTTGCCGATCTCGTAGACGATGTTCTGGATGTCGTCGGCCGAGGCATCGGCGGGCAATGCCGCCAGCTTCGCGTCAAGGTCGGCGAGCGCCGCGCCCTCGCCGCCCGCCGGCTTGCGGCGGTTCAGCGTCGGCGCGACATAGTCGCGGTTATACGCCATCGCATTGTCGATCAGGCGATCGAGTTCGGGATAGGTCGCCACATTGGCACCCTCGACATATTGGCCGAGGTAGCGCCAGATCTGTTCCTTCGACGCATCGGCGCCCATCACTCCGACGAGGTTGAGCAGCAGCCCGAAGGTCACCGGCAATTCGTCCGCCGGCACCGCCTCGCTGCGCGCGACATGGACATGATGCACGGGGTTGCCGAGCTTCTTGTCGCCTTCCTGCGCGGGATAATTGCCGCGCATCTGCAGATATTCGTCCACCGCCTTGGGGATCACGCCGATGTGCAGCTGCTTCGCGGCCTTGGGCTCGCGATAGGCGAAGAAGGCGAGGCTCTCCTCGCTGCCATAGCTCAGCCATTGCTCGAGGCTCAGGCCATTGCCCTTCGACTTCGAAATCTTCTCGCCCTTTTCGTCGAGGAACATTTCGTAGATCAGCCCTTCGGGCTTTTGCCCGCCGATCGCGCGCGCGATCTTGCCCGACTGCACGCCGCTGTCGGTCAGGTCCTTGCCGTACATTTCGTAATCGACGCCCAAGGCGACCCAGCGCATCGCCCAGTCGACCTTCCACTGCAGTTTGGCGCCGCCGCCGAGGACCGAATGGGTGATCGTCTGACCCTCATCCTCGAACGACACGAGGCCCTTGTCGGCATCGACGACGGTCACCGGCACCTGCAGCACGATGCCCGAGGTCGGGCTGACCGGCAGGATCGGCGAATAGGTCGCGGCGCGCTCGGCGCGCAGCGTCGGCAGCATGATGTCGAGAATATCCTGATTGTGGCGCAGGATCGTCTTCAGCGCCTCGTCGAATGCCCCCGACTTGTAGCGCTCGGTCGAGCTGACAAATTCATAGTCGAAGCCGAAACGGTCGAGAAACTCGCGCAGCATTGCATTGTTATGATGCGCAAAACTCTCATACTTGCCGAACGGGTCGGGAATGTCGGTGAGCGGTTTGCCGAGACAGGCGGTCAGCATTTCCTTTTGCGGGACATTGTCGGGCACCTTGCGCAGCCCGTCCATGTCATCGCTGAACGCGACGAGGCGCGTCGGCGCGCCGCCGGTCAGCGTTTCATAGGCGCGGCGGACCATCGTCGTGCGCAGCACTTCGTTGAAGGTGCCGATATGCGGCAGGCCCGAGGGACCATAGCCGGTCTCGAACAGCACGGGATCGCCACCAGGCTTGCCCTGCGGATAGCGTTTGACCAGCTTGCGCGCTTCCTCGAACGGCCAGGCCTTGGACGTCAACGCGGGTTCGCGCAGGGCGGGATCGAGATGCAGGTCGGTCATGGGCCGCCCATAGCGGGAAGCGGCGGCCGCGCGAAAGGCAAAAATGCGCCGAACCGCTCCCCTCTCCCCAAGGGAGGGGAGGTCGATCAGTCGCGCGGCTGAGTCGCGGGCAGGAAGCTGCTCCGGCGCAGCAGCGCCGCCGACACGAGCGACACCAGCAGCGCGACGGGCAATATCTCGGTCAGGGTCAGCGCCATGCGGAAGAGAGGGTTTTTATATTGCTCCGCCATCGCCCCCATTTCGGCAGAGAATTTCGCGATCTCGGCCGCCGACTTGCCCGCCGCGCGCATGTCCGCGATGCTCGTGGCGATATAATCGGTCATGAAGGTCCCGCCGGTCCGCCACATATAGAGTTCCCAGCCGAGGATGTAGAAGAGCGATGCGACCAGCCCGATGCCCAGTCCGATCCCGAACGCCTTCCAGAAGCCGATCACTCCGCCCAGATTGACGTCGCGATAGCGCTTCACCCCGACGAAGACGAACAGCAACGCGACCAGCATCGACAGATAGCCCGCGACCATGCCCATCGTGCCATGGTCGGCGACGACGGTGATGCTGATAAACATGCCGAAAATGACGATGACGCCCGCGATGGCGCCGTAAACCGCGATGATCCTGCCCATGACCTGTCTCCCAAAGGATGAATGCCATGCGGGATGGACCCGAACAACGGCCGAAATCCATCGCCCAAACGGGTGATTTGGGGGACATCGTCCGAATTTACGGCAGGATGTCGAGCGTCCGCGCCTTCTGCACCGCCTGGGTCCGGCTGGCGACCTCCAGCTTTTCGTAAAGCCGGGCGATATGCGTCTTCACCGTGTTCGGCGAAATATCGAGGTGCCGCGCGATAGCCTTGTTGGCGTGGCCCGCCGCGAGCATGGCCAGCACTTCGCATTCGCGCGCGCTGATCCCCAGCGCCGCGATCGCGGCGTCGTTGCGCGCAAAGGGCTGGCGCGGCCGCGCGGTGAGCCGGTTGCCGACCCATATGCCAAGCGCCACGCACAGGACGGCGATGCACAGGATATAGAATTCGCTCGACCAGCGATGGACGACATGTTTGTAGTTCAGCCATTCGAGCAGGAAGGCCGCGGCGGCGAGCGCGATGCCATAGAGGATGATCGGGCGGGCCATGGCGCATGGTAAACCATTGTCGCCCCCTGCTTGCAACATGGCCGGAACGTCCCGGGCCGACACAAGATCGTTACCGGAAAATTTACCATCTTTGCCTAGCCTCGCGGCATGACCAGCATCACCCCCCGCAACCCGCGCCAGCATGCGCGCACCGCCGTATCGCTCGACGTCGTCGTCAACGGCGTGCTCAACATGGTCGAGGGCCGGATCACCGACCTGTCCGAGGGCGGCGCGCGGATCGAGGGCGGCGTGATCCTGCCGGTGCGCTCGCGCTGCGAAATCCATTATGGCGGCCAGACGGTCTATGCGATCGTGATGTGGGCCGAGGTCGACCGCATGGGGGTTCGCTTTCCCTACGAACTCGTCGACGGCCCGCTCTACAACGCCCTCGACCGCGCGCGGGGCGCCTGGCCGAGCGAGCCGGCGCAGGTGTTTCGCAGCATGCGCCCGGCGAGTTTCGGACGGCGCGGATTGAACTGAACGGACCGAAGGGCCGGTATCTGGCGTTAGCTGTCGTTCGAACCTCTCACTTCGTCATCCCCGCGAAAGCGGGGACCCAGCGAGCCGGCGTTGCTACTGGGTCCCCGCTTTCGCGGGGATGACAATTATGAGACCTTCCCTCCCCACCCCAAAATCACCACCACCGCGCCTTGCCGCGTTCCTCTTTTGTCCTTAGCTTGGGGCGATGACCGCTCCCCTCCCCCTGCCCGCGATTTATGCGAGCCATGTCGGCATCTGGCTCGCCGATGTGCAGGGGCGGGCGCGCCGCGTCGATCGGGGCGAGGCGATCGCGGCGGTTGCAGGCACGCCGCATATCCTGCTCGGCGCGCCGCTGACCGGTGACCGGCTCGGCTATCCCGATCTGTCGGGGCTCGACCTGCTCGAACTCTTCGCTTTCCTTTATCCGGCACGCTTCGCGGTGCCGACGCCTGCGGGGATCGCCGCTGCGCTGGACCTCGACGCGCCCAAGGTCGAGGCCGATGTCGCGGCTTTTCTACCGCACGCCGCCGCCGCGATGCTCGCGAGCCTCGACGACCCCGACTGGCCCGAGCGCGAAGGCGCCTGGCACGGGCTGCAGGCGCTGGCGCGCCAGCGCTGGCCCTGGGCGTCGTTGATCCAGCGCCAGGCCGCGCCCGAACGCGACGAACGCTGGCTGTTCGCACGGCTGCCCGAATGGGAGGAACAGCCGCCGCGCGGGCAACCGCGGCAGGTGACGATCAACGCCGACGACGTGACCGCGCGGCTCGACCGGCTAACCGGCGACGGCGCCGAACGCCGCACCGGCCAGCAGGACTATGCCCGCTCCGTCGCGAGCATTTTCGCCCCGCGCGAACGCAAGGACGCGCCGCAGATGCTCGTCGCCGAGGCGGGCACCGGGATCGGCAAGACTTTGGGCTATCTCGCGCCCGCGAAACAATGGATCGACCAGTCGGCGGGTGCGGTGTGCATCTCGACCTTCACCAAGGCGCTGCAACGCCAGCTGGCGCGCGAGACCGAGCGGCTCTACCCCGACCCCGCGACCCACCGCGAAAAGGTTGTGGTGCGCAAGGGTCGCGAAAACTACCTCTGCCTGCTCAACCTCGAGGATGCGTTGCAAGGCGGCTTTTCGGGCCGGGCCGCGATTCTTGCGCAGCTCGTCGCGCGCTGGGCGGCATACAGCCGCGACGGCGACATGGTCGGCGGCGACCTGCCCGGCTGGCTGCCCGCGCTGTTCCGCCGCAACGGGACCACCGCGCTGACCGACCGGCGCGGCGAGTGCATCTATGCCGGCTGCCCGCATTTCCGCAAATGCTTCATCGAACGCTCGGCGCGCGCCGCGACGCAGGCCGAGATCATCATCGCCAACCATGCGCTGACGATGGTGCAGGCGGCGCGCCCGCGTGACGGCGGGGCGCCCGCGACACGGCTGATCTTCGACGAGGGCCATCATCTGTGGGACGCCGCCGACAGCATGTTCGCCGCCGCGCTGACCGGGCAGGAAGCGATCGAGATCCGCCGCTGGATATTGGGTCCCGAAGGCAAGTCGCGCGGGCGGCGGCGCGGACTCGCGGCGCGGCTCGCCGACGTGGCGAGCTATGACGAGGCCGGCGACAAGGCGATCCAGGCGGCGATCCACGCCGCCGGCGAGCTGCCCGGCGACGGCTGGCTCCCGCGGCTCGCCGAAAACGCCCCCTGGGGCGCGATCGAGCGGCTGCTCGCGGCGGTGCGCGGGCAGGTCTATGCGCGCGGCGTCGATGCCAAGGGTGACAGCGGCTACGGCCTCGAAACCGAACTAGCCGACCCCGACGCCGAACTGGTCGCCGCCGCCGCGAGCGCGGGCGACGCGATCGAGGCCTTGCTGCGCCCGCTGATGGCGCTCGGCAAACGGCTCGACGCGCTGGTCGACGATCCGCCCGACTGGCTCGACGGCCAGGCGCGGGCGCGCGTCGACGGCGCGCGGCACAGCCTCGGCAACCGGATCGATACGCTGGGGGCCTGGCTGTCCTTGCTAGGGCGCGTCGGCGGTCCCGCCGATCCCGATTTCGTCGACTGGCTCGCGGTGAACCGCATCGACGGACGCGAGGTCGATGCCGGTTTGCATCGTCACTGGCTCGACCCCGCCAAGCCGATCGCCGACATCGTCTATCGCCCCGCGCAAGGCGTCCTCGTCACTTCGGCGACGCTGCGCGGCGCGAACGACTGGCACGACGCCGACATCCGCACCGGCGCACGGCACATGGACGGCGGGGTGCAGCATTTCGCGGTGCCCAGCCCGTTCGATTATGCGCGCCAGTCGGAGGTGCTGATCGTCACCGACATCGCGCGCGGCGACCTGCCCGCGCTCGCCGGCGCGTACAGCCGGTTGATCGAGGCATCGGGCGGCGGCGCGCTTGGGCTGTTCAGCGCAATAAGGCGGCTGCGCATCGTCCATGCGCGCATCGCCGACCGGCTCGCGCGAGCGGGGCTGCCGCTCTACGCGCAGCATGTCGATCCGCTCGACACCGGTACGCTCGTCGATATCTTCCGCGCCGACCCGCATGCGTCGCTGCTCGGCACCGACGCCTTGAGGGATGGCGTCGACGTGCCCGGCGATTCGCTGCGGCTGGTGGTGATGGAGGGGGTGCCCTGGCCGCGCCCGACGATATTGCACGCGGCACGCCGCGCCGCGCAGGGCGGCGCGCGCTACGACGACATGGTGATCCGCGGCCGCATCGCGCAGGCGTTCGGGCGGCTGATCCGGCGCAGCGACGATTTCGGCCAGTTCGTCATGCTGTCGCCCAGCTTCCCCTCGCGCCTGCTTTCGGCCTTCCCGCCGGGCACCCCGATCCGCCGCTTGCCGCTCGACGAAGCCGTCAACCATGTCGCTGCGGCGAACGTCGAAAGAAGAAAAACCGCCTTTCCCGCCTTTTCACCGTCATAAGATTGCGGCACAAGGCCAGCGAACACGGGGAAGAAGCGCGGGGCGCGCGGGGAGAAATTTTGAAGACGTTGACGATCCTGCGCCATGCCAAATCGGGTTGGGACGTACAGGTCGAGCGCGATTTCGACCGCCCGATCAACGCCCGCGGCCGGCGCGGCGCCGAACTGATCGGTCAGTGGCTGAAGCGCCAGAGCCTGCCGATCGACCGCATCATCGCCTCGCCCGCCGTGCGGGTCACCGAAACGCTCGACCTGTTCCAGCCCGCCGCGGGCCTTGACGCGATTGAGCCGCATTGGGACCGCCGCATCTATCTCGCCTCGGCGGCGACGCTGATCGACACCATCCGCGACACCGGGCGCGATGCCGACCATCTGCTGATCGCGGGGCATAATCCGGGGCTGGAAGATCTGATCCTCGAACTGGTGCCCGAAAGCGCCGACGACGCGCTGCGCGCCAAGGTCGAAGAAAAATTGCCGACCTCGGCGATGGCGCGGCTGGAAATCGATATCGCCGACTGGCGCGACCTCGACGTCCGTCAGGCGCGCTTCGCCCAGTTCATCCGCCCGCGCGACCTCGACCCCACGCTGGGTCCGGCAATCGATTAGATCAAGACCCCGATCGCGGTCGCCAACCGCTGGCGCAGCGCGATCAGGTCGGCCACCGGAACGCCGGCCTTCCCGGCCGCGGCGGGCGTCGGCGATGGCTTGGCAGGTGCGACGTCGCCGCTGTCCGACAACGCCTTGCGCGCGCCTTCGACCGTATAGCCCTTCACATGCAGCAAATCGTGGATCTTGCCCGCGAGCGCGACATCCTCGGCGCGGTAATAACGGCGGCGGCCCGAACGCTGCAGCGGCCTCAATTCGGGGAAACGCGTTTCCCAATAACGCAGCACATGCGTGGGCACGCCGATCCGGTCCGCCAGTTCGCCAATGGCGAGCATGGCGCCGGCGGCCTTGCCGTCATCCTGCGCCATGATTACCCGCCCGCGACGCGGCCACGCATCGACTGGCTGGCGCGAAAGGTCATGACCCGGCGCGGGAGAATCGGCACTTCGACGCCGGTCTTGGGATTGCGCCCGATGCGCTGCGCCTTGTCGCGCAGGACGAAGGTGCCGAAGCCCGAAATCTTCACATTCTGGCCCTCGGCCAGCGCGTCGGACATGTGGTCGAGAATCGATTCGACGATCGTCGCCGCCTCGTTGCGCGACAGTCCGACCAGATGATTGATCCGTGCCGCAATGTCTGCGCGAGTAAGAGTCCCTGCCGCCATGATTGTCCCTCCCGTGACGAAGCAATGCCTAAACGGGTCCCGCCGGTCCCCCACCGTCACGAGTCCCGAACGCCTATGTAACAAAAGCGAATTAATCCGCCAAACTGAAACGGATGGAGCGAGAAGTTAATGCGTCGGGCGCAGGATCAGACGCGCAGGACCGCGGCGCCCCAGGTAAAGCCGCCGCCCATCGCCTCGAGCACTACCAGATCGCCGCGCTTGATGCGTCCGTCGCGGACCGCGAGGTCGAGCGCCAGCGGCACCGACGCCGCCGACGTATTGGCGTGCTGGTCGACGGTCAGGACGACGCGTTCGGGCGGCAGGCCCAGCTTTTTGGCGGTGGCGTCGATGATCCGCTTGTTCGCCTGGTGCGGCACGACCCAGTCGATCTGGTCCGCCGACAGGCCGACATCGGCCATCACTTCGCCGAGCACCGACGCGAGGTTGGTCACCGCGTGGCGGAACACTTCGCGGCCCTGCATACGCACATGGCCGACGGTGCCGGTGGTCGAGGGGCCGCCATCGACATAGAGCATGTCGCAATATTTACCCTCGGCATGGAGCCGGGTGGCGAGGATGCCGCGGTCGTCGTCGACATCCTTCGCCGACAGCACCACGGCGCCCGCCCCGTCGCCGAACAGGACGCAGGTGGTGCGATCTTCCCAGTCGAGGATGCGGCTGAAGGTTTCGCTGCCGATCACCAGCGCATGCTTGGCGGCGCCGGTGCGCAACATCGAGTCGGCGACCGACACGGCATAAAGGAAGCCCGAACAGACCGCCGCGACATCGAAGGCGATGCAGTCGGGCGCACCGAGGATCGCCTGGACCTTGGTCGCGCTCGCCGGAAAGGTGTTGTCGGGGGTCGCGGTCGCGACGATGATCAGGCCGATGTCGACGGGTTCGAGGCCAGCCGCCTTCAACGCTTCCTGCGCCGCCGCGGCCCCGAGCGTCGCGGTCGTCTCGTCGGGTTCGGCGATATGGCGAAAGCGGATGCCGGTGCGCTCGACGATCCATTCGTCGCTGGTATCAACCCGCTCCGCCAGTTCGGCGTTCGATACGCGGGTGCGCGGCAGCGCCGAGCCGGTCCCGGCCAGAATCGCGCGGAGGGTCATGCCGGCGCGCGGCCGCTAAAATTGGCGAGATCTTCGGTCACCTGACGCGTAATGTCCTTTTCGACGAGCTCGGCGCACAGATGCACGGCGTTGGCGACGCCCTTCGCATCGGCGCTGCCGTGACTCTTGAGCACGACGCCGTTGAGGCCAAGGAACACGGCGCCATTGTGATTGTTCGGGTCGAGATGATGCTTGAGCAATTCGGTCGCGGGGCGCGAGATCAGGAAACCGATCTTCGAACGCGTCGACGAGGTGAAGGCGCGGCGCAACAGGTCGGTGACGAAACGCGCCGTCCCCTCGATCGTCTTGAGCGCGATATTGCCCGAAAAACCATCATGAACGATGACATCGACGTCGCCGCGCGACAATTTGTCGCCCTCGATGAAGCCGACGAACTCCATCGGCAGCCCCTTCGCCGCGCGCAGCAGCGCGGCGGCGTCGCGAATCTGGTCGGTGCCCTTGAGTTCCTCGGTGCCGATGTTGAGCAACGCGACGCGCGGGCGTTCGAGCCCCATCGCGGTACGCGCATAGGCCGCCCCCATCACCGCGAACTGGGTGAGGTTGGTGGCGTCGCATTCGGTGTTGGCGCCGAGGTCGAGCATGACGACGTCATTGGCGCCCAGCGTCGGCAACAGCGCCGCGAGCGCCGGCCGGTCGATCCCGGGCATCGTGCGAAGCGCGAGCTTCGCCATCGCCATCAGCGCGCCGGTATTGCCCGCCGACAGCGCGCCGCCGGCATCGCCGCGTTTCACCGCGTCGATCGCCAACCCCATCGAGGTCGTCTTGGCCTTGCGCAGCGCCTGGCTCGGCTTGTCCTCGCCCGACACCACGCCATCGGTGTGGATGATATCCGACGCCGCGCGCAGGTTCGGGTGATTGTCGAGCGCGGCCTTGATCCGCACCTCGTCGCCGACGAGCAGGAAGCGCAGGCCGTCGTGCTGGTGGCGCGCCATCGCGGCGCCGGCGCACATGACGCGCACGCCGACGTCACCGCCCATCGCATCGATCGCGATTCGCGGTGTCAGACCCATGATAGCGCTCTCCGGCTAATGCTTAGGCGCCGACCGACACCACTTCGCGGCCATTATAATGGCCACAGGCATTGCAGAGGTTGTGCGGGCGCTTGAGCTCACCGCAATTCGGGCATTCCTGATAGGCTTCGACCTTCAGGCTGTCGTGGCTGCGACGCATACCGCGCTTCGAGGGCGAGGTTTTTCGCTTGGGAACGGCCATGATATATCCTGCATATTTAAACGTTTATACGAATCGGCGTACCCGGATTTGTCGCCCCCGTCGCCGGGAATGACTGGCCCGCCCGCCGTGCCGAAGCGCTATCCTGCCTGAAATGACAAGAAAATCTTCCGCCGAAGGGTGCCTCAACGCCAGAAGGTGTCGGGTGCCGGATCGGGCGGGGCTATAGCGTTTTTGCCCGCAAAGGCAAGCCCCGAGCGCCCACGTCGACGGCGCTTGCCCCAAGGCGGCGGGAATGCCACATCTCGCGCACCGCCGGGCAAGCACCCGGCCAACGATATAGGGGGAAGCGATATGATAATCTTGCCGATCAGCCTGACGATCGCCGCGGGGGCGGCGATTCTTAATATCTGGCTCATGATGCGCGTCGGGCGCGTGCGCGGGCAGGAAAAGGTGTCGATCGGTGACGGCGGCAACGAACGCGTCATCCGTCGGATGCGCGCGCACAGCAATTTTGTCGAAAACACCGCCTTCGTGCTGGTCCTGCTCGCGCTGATCGAGTTGGCCACCGGCCCCTCGACCTGGCTGTGGGCCGTCGGCTCGCTCTATCTGATCGGGCGCATCCTGCACGCGATCGGCATGGACGGCATGATGTGGGGCCGCATGGCGGGCACGATCATCACGATGCTGACCCAGGTCGGGCTCGCGGGTTTCGCCGTCTTCACCGTCTATGCGACTCCGGTCGAAACCAAGGCGGTGGTGCTGGGCGACACGACCACCGTACCGGCGGAATGACCCCTGCCCTCCCGCCCGCGGGCGGGAGCGGTCAGGCGGTGCCCATCGCCATGTCGCTGACATAGGGATTCGTCCGCCGCTCGGCGGCGAAACTGCTGTGCGCGCCGTGCCCGGGCAGGAAGGTCGTGTCGCCGCCGAGCGGCCACAGTTTCTGCGTGATCGAATCGAGCAGCTGCTGGTGATTGCCGCGCGGGAAATCGGTGCGACCGATCGAACCCTGGAACAACACGTCGCCGACGATCGCGAGCTTCGAGGGGCCGTGGTAAAACACGACATGCCCGGGCGTGTGCCCCGGGCAATGGATGACGTCGATCGTCAGATTGCCGACGCTAACGGTGTCGCCATCGACCAGCCAGCGGTCGGGTTCGAACACTTCGCCCTCCATACCGAAACGCTCGCCGGCGGTGGCGAGTCCCTCGATCCAGAAACGGTCGTCCTCATGCGGCCCCTCGATCGGCACGCCGAGTTCTTTCGCCAGCACGCCCGCCTGCCCGCAATGGTCCATATGGCCGTGGGTGACGAGGATCTTCTCGACCTCGACCCCGGTCTGGCGCACCGCCTCGCGCAACTTGTCGAGATCGCCGCCGGGATCGACAAAGGCGCCCTTGTTGGTCTCGGTACACCACAGCAGGGTGCAATTCTGCTGAAAGGCGGTGACGGGGACGATGGCGGCGCGCAGCGGCGGATTGGGAGCGTTCATGCTGTGCGATGTGGGCAAAGTGCGCCGATTTGGCAAGTCCGCGGCCCTCAGTCCCAGTCGAGCGCGCCCTTTTTCCATTCATAGACGAAGCCGATCGTCAGGATCGACAGGAAGACCATCATCGCGATCCACGCCTCCCAGCCGAGATCGAGCACGACGGCCGCCCACGGCCACAGAAAGGCCGCTTCCAGATCGAAAATGATGAAGAGGATGGCGACGAGATAGAAGCGCACGTCGAACGGTTTCCGAGGCGACTCGAACGCGGGAAAACCGCACTCATATTCGCTGAGCTTCGCGGCATCGGGTTCATCCGTTCCGGTCAGGCGCGACACCGCCATCGGCAGGAAGACGAAGAGCAGCGAGAGGGTGAGCGCCACACCCAGAAAGATCAGGATGGGCAGATATTCGGCAAGATCGAGGCCGACCGAAAGCGGCGCGCCAGCGGCGGGACGTGAGGGCATGATGTTCCTGCATGTTCGCGCCGGGCCGTCCCGGACCTGACACTGCGGAAGGCAGCGGAGGACGTGGCCTCGCTCGACGGGGCCGGGATCGCGCCCGGCGCGCGCGCCATCAGGCCGGCGACGAAATCTTCATCAGGACAAGGCCGCTGACGATCAGCACCGCGGCGACCATGCGCATCGCACTCGCCTGCTCGCCGAGGACGAGTATGCCGACCGCAAAGGCCCCGACCGCGCCGATGCCGGTCCAGATCGTATAGGCTGTGCCGAGCGGGAGCGATTTCATCGACAGCGAAAGCAGCGCGAAGCTCGCGATCATCGTCACGATCGTGACGATCGACGGGACGAGCTTCGTAAAGCCTGCCGACTGCTTCATTGAAAACGCCCAGACGATTTCGAGCGCGCCAGCGATGATGAGGTAGATCCAGGCCATGACAGTCTCCCAAAGGAACTGCCGGGCCGTCCCGGACTATACCCGCCAGTGGCGGTCGAGGACGTGGCCTCGCGCTGCCCTTTAGTCACTGCATGCGAAGGAATCAACCGGCGCCCGATCAGCGCAGGGTCATCGTGTCGCCTTCGACATTGACCGCGTCGAGCTTCGACAAATAGCTTTGCCCGAGCAGCGAGACGCCCATGTCGGCGTCGATCACCGCGGCCTCGACGCCGCGCACCTCGACGCCATCGACGTCGACACTGTCGAGGATCAGACGGCGCATCGGCACGTCGCCACCCGCGGTGCGCGCGGTCCCGGCGATCGGCAGGTCGTCGACATTGATCCCGATCGCTTCGGCATCGCGGCGCGTCAGCGCGACGACCGAGGCACCGCTGTCGACCATCATGCGGATATTGGTGCCATCGATATTGGCATCGGCGTAGAAATGCGAATCCTCGGCGCGGCCGAGCCTGACCTCGCCCCCCGGCGCCGAAGCCGCCGAAGAGGTCGAAGACCAGCCGCCCTTGCCCTTTTGCGTCGTCCAGTTGGGATTGTCGTCGCCGCCGCGATCGGCTGAAGCCGCGGCATCGGCGGAGGTCGCCGACCGGCCGGCGACGCCCGCCACGCCGACCGAAATCGCCGCGATCACCGCGGCCAATCCAAGAAAACGCCCCAACATGGCGCGCATGGTCGCAGATGATGGTTGGCGAAAGGTTAAGCGGCGATCAGCGCTTCGGTTCGGGAAGTCCCGACCCCGGTTCCTCGACATAGGCGCGCCAGCTCGGTTTCCCATTGCCCATCGAATAGGTGATCCGCACACAGGCATAAGGCCGCCCCGGTGCATTGTCGGCATCGAAGGCCGCGATCGGCCACAACCGCGCCGCGTCGGCGCGATCCGACCAGCAGACCAGCGCCTCGGCATTTTCCTGCGCCTCGCTGGCAAGGCGGTCGGCCGCCGAGGGCGGGCCATAGAAATGCCAGCCGAAAATCGCGCGGCTCGGCTGGTTCGATCGCAGGACGGCGCGGAACGGCGCCTTTTTGTCGTTCAGCAGCGCTGCGATGCGCTGGTGGTCGGCGCTGGCCAGCCATGGCCCGCCGAACAGCGGTTTCCAGCGCTCGGGTTTGCCCGAGGCGAGCGCGGCGAACACCGCGTCGGCGGCCGCCGCGAAGCGCGGGGTCCACACCGATTCGGGTGCGAGCGGCGACAGGCCGATCAGGTCGGGCGCCGCGTCGGCGGGGGTCAGGCGGGTGACGGGAAAGGCCGCGACTTCGGTCGCCACCCCGACCAGCGACATCCCGCCGCCCGACGAACTGCAGCCCGAAAACGAACGATAGCCGATGAGTTGGTCGGGCTCGCCGCCGCGCATTGCGCCGCCGCGGCAACGCCCCGCCTTGCCGGTGACGGTGACGCGGCGCGGCACCGCCTCGAATCCCGTCCATTGTTCGGACTGGAGCGCGAATTCGCCAACCGTCATGTCGGGAGAGACTTCGATCGGCGCCTTCGGATCGGGCCGGCGCGTGCTGAGCGCGATGCGCTTCACCGGCACCCCCCGCCGCTCGGCATAGATGGCCGCGACGTCGGGATAGAGGCTACGCCGCCATGCGATGCCGCCGACCGTCACGCACTGGCCGTCGACGCGTTGGGCGATGATATCGTCGGGCGTCACGGCCCGCGCGGTCGCGGGGGTGCATTCGGACTCCGCCGCGGTGGCGGGGGACGCGAGCGCCGCGGCGCCCAGGATCATCGCTGCCGACAAAAGATTTCGCATCACCCTCTCCTGCGCCCCTCTGGCTGCACCGGTCATGAACCGGCGGTCAGGCCCTCGCGCATCCACCCCGGCGCACCGGCGGGATCGATGCTCTCGACCCGCCGATGCTCGACCGACAGGCCCAGGTCGGGATAGGTGATGACCTGCCGCTTTTCGTCGGCGGCAGCGATCGGAACCACGACCAGCCGCCGGTTGACCTTTTGCCGCCAGTTCATCCGCGCGGTGTTTTCCTGCCCGACATAACAGCCCTTGGTGAAGCTGACGCCATTCAGTTCGGCGGCATTGCATTCGAGCCAGAGCGTCGTGCCGTCGCCGATCTCGGCGCGGCCCTCGGTGACCCCAAGCGCCAGCCGGTGCGCGCGCCATGCCGCGTCGGCGCCCTCACCATCATCGGCGGGGGCGAGCCAGCGCTGGCCGAGGTCGGACAGGCGCGGATCGACGACGCCGAGATCGCCCATGGGCGCCCAATGCACGGACAACCCCGGTTCCGGGGTGATGGTGATCGCCCGGCGCAGGCGGTAAAGCGTCAGGCGTTTCGCCAGATCGGGCGCCGCGTCGCGTTCGCAGTCGATCAGGACATCCTGCTCGTCGCCCCAGATCAGGAAATCGAACAAGGCCTTGCCCTGCGCGGTGAGCAGCGCCGCCCACACCGGCAGGTTTCCCGCCGTGTCGTTGGTAACGAGGCCCTGCAAAAAGCCCCGCACATCCTCCCCCGAAAGACGGATCAGGGCGCGGTCGTGAAGGGTGGTATTGGCCATGGGCTTAATCTAGGGACACTCGCGCATAAACCAAGCGCCCAAATGCCGCCGGAGCCTTTCGCATGACCGATCGCCTGACCATCCGCCGCCCCGACGACTGGCACGTCCACCTGCGCGACGGCGCGATGCTGGATCATGTGGCGAAATATACCGCGGAGCAATTCGCGCGCGCGATCATCATGCCGAACCTGTCACCGCCGGTGACCACCGCCGAGGAAGGCGCCGCCTATCGCGACCGCATCCGCGCCGCGGTTCCGGCGGGTCTCGATTTCACCCCGCTGATCGTCGCCTATCTGACCGATGCGAGCGATCCCGACCAGATGGCGCGCGGCCATGCGACAGGCGTCTTCACCGCCGCGAAGCTCTATCCCGCCAATGCGACCACCGGCAGCGCGCACGGGGTGACCGACATTGCGAAGATCATGCCGGTGCTCGAACGCATGGCCGAAATCGGCATGCCGCTGCTGATCCACGGCGAGGTCACCGACCATGATGTCGACATCTTCGACCGCGAGGCGGTGTTCATCGAGCGCACGCTCAAAGGTCTCGTCCGCGACCTGCCGACGCTGAAGATCGTGTTCGAACATATCACGACGTCCGAAGCCGTCGATTTCGTCAAGGCGGCGGCCGACAACGTCGCGGCGACGATCACCCCGCAGCATCTCCACATCAACCGCAACGCGATGCTCGTCGGCGGCATCCGTCCGCACGCTTATTGCCTGCCCGTTGCCAAGCGCGAGGCGCACCGCCTCGCGGTCCGCGCCGCCGCCGTGTCGGGCTCGCCCAAATTCTTCCTCGGCACCGACAGCGCGCCGCATGCCGTGCACACGAAGGAAGCGGCCTGCGGCTGCGCGGGCATCTTCAACGCGCCCTTCGCGCTCGAATCCTATATCACCGTGTTCGACGAGGAAGATGCGCTCGACAAGTTCGAGGGTTTCGCCAGCGAACATGGCCCGAATTTCTATGGCCTGCCGCTCAACGGCGGCACGATCACGCTCGAACGCGGCGAGACGGTGGTGCCCGATCGCTGCGGCGAGGTGGTGCCGTTCCATGCTGGCGAAACGCTGGGGTGGAAGCTGGTCTGATTGATCCTCCCTGTCGCGAAGCGATGGGGAGGTGGCAGCGCGAAGCGCTGACGGAGGGGCGTTGGCGCCGACGTTGCCGCCCCTCCACCACCCGCTTCGCGGGCGGTCCCCCTCCCCATGGCTGCGCCACAGGGAGGACTTTTCCTTCTAGGCGGCGGGCACCATCCGCTCGGCGCGCATCTTGCGCCACATGTCGAAGCTGAACACCGCGATGCTCGTCCAGATCAGCACGAAGCAGGCCAACTGCGCGGGCTTGAGCGGTTCATCGAAGACAAACAGACTGAGCAGGAACGTCAGGCTGGGCGCCAGATACTGGACGAAGCCGAGCGCCGCATAGCTCATCTTCCGCGCCGCGGTCGCAAAGAGCAGCAGCGGCACCGCGGTCACCACGCCGCCCGCCGCGAGCAACCAGCTGATGTGGAAGTCCGCACCAAAGCCGCGCCCGTCGCCGATCCAGACATAATAGGCCGCGGCGGCCAGCGAGATCGGCAGCAGCAAGGTCGTCTCGATCGCGAGCCCCGGCAGCGATCCGACCGGTGCAGTCTTGCGGATAAGGCCGTAGGTGCCAAAGCTCAGCGCCAGCGTCAGGCTGATCCACAGGGTGTCGAGCGCGCCCGCGAGCAGGATCGCGACGCCGATCCCCGCGATCGTCACCGCGAGCGCCTGCAACCGGCTCAATCGTTCGCCAAGGAAGACCATCCCCAGTACGACGTTGACCAGCGGGTTGAGATAATAGCCGAGGCTCGCCGCCAGCACATGATCGGTGAACACCGCGAAGATATAGACGAGCCAGTTCACCGCGATCAGCAGCGAACTGGCGAGCAGCATGCGCAGCGTGCGCCAGTCCTTCAGCCCCGCCAGATAGTCGCCGATCTGGCGGCGGAACGCCATGATGACAAAGCACAAGGGCAGCGACCAGACGATCCGCTGCGCCAGCACCTCGACCGGCGGCACGCTGGTCAGCAGCTTGAAGAACAGCGGGACGAAGCCCCAGATCGCATAGGCGCCGAGCGCATAGGGCAAGCCGCCCTGCTCGCTCCCCGCGGGGGCCGCTGGCTGGTTCATGGTCTCACGCGTTCCGGCGGGTCGATCAGATGATGCCGCCGCCGAGCATCAGGCGCAGCGCGCCGACGACGATGACGACGATGTTCAGGTTCCGCCCGCTCGTCCGGTCCGACATCGCGCCGAGCGCGAGGCCGACGACGGCGAAGGGAATGATCACCCAATTCGCCCAGCCGAGGAACGGAATGAAGGCGAAAACCGCGAGAATGAGCGCGATGACGCCGATGATGAGCGAACCGATATTGAGCATGAAACCCATGTCGCATGCTGCACGGCGCCCCGCAAGGCCCTTTCGGTTCGTCGCTCCCAGCACTCGGTTCGTCTTGTTGCTTTGAGTTAATGCAACGCAGATCGGCTTCGGGCCGTTCTCCTTTTCGTAGCGACCGGCTCCTCGCGGGACCGGGACGCCAAACCAGGAAAGGACTTACCATGCGCAATTTCACCAAGGGCCTGCTCGGCGCCTTCGCCGCGGCCAGCGTTGCCGCCGCCGCGCCCGCCTATGCGGGCATCTCGACCGCCGCACCGGCGCAGGGCCACGGCCTGTACAAGGCCGATCAGGACACCGGCTTCTACAAGAAGAAGAAGCGGGGCCGCTATTATGCGCGCGACCAGCGCGTCAATTCGAACACCCGTATCTGGCGCGACAACGACGGTCGTTATCGCTGCAAGAAGGACAATGGCACGACCGGCCTGCTGATCGGCGGCGCCGTCGGCGGTCTCGCCGGCCATGAAATCGCCGGCAACGGCGACAAGCTGCTCGGCACCGTGCTCGGCGCCGCGGGTGGTGCGCTGCTCGGCCGCGAGATCGACCGCGACAAATATCGCTGCCGCTAAGCGATAGACTAACCGTTACGGGTGCGGGTCCGAGACCCCTCCGCCTGCATACGTGATGGAGAGGGCGTCGGTCGAAAGACCGGCGCCCTCGACTTTTGGGGATGGAAGGTTTCGATCCGTTGTGGACGTTATATCCTCCATGTGGCCGCAGGCCATGGGGAGGGGGACCGCTCGCGAAGCGAGTGGTGGAGGGGCTGAAAGGTCGCACGACGCCTGACGGCGTCGGCCCCTCCGTCAGCGCTTCGCGCTGCCACCTCCCCATCGCTCCGCGACAGGGAGGATCGGCTATGCCCGCTGCTCACCCCAAAGTCGGCACCCACATATGCCTTCGCCGCCTCCCCTCCCTTTCCCTTGCCCTCCCCGCCGCCATGCCGCAGAAGCATCACCTGATTTCAAGGGGAGGACCATCATGCTCAACGGCCCATTGCTCGTCACCGAGCGGCTGATCCTACGCCCGCCCGCCGCCGAGGATTTCGACGCCTTCGCCGAAATGTGCGCCGATGCCGAGACGATGCAGTTCATCGGCGGCGCCTGTCCGCCGGCGCAGGCCTGGCGGCTGTGGTGCACCCTCGCGGGCGCCTGGCACATCCGCGGCTTTTCGATGTTCTCGGTGATCGAGCGCGCGAGCGGCGAATGGGTCGGGCGGATCGGGCCGTGGGAGCCCGCCGAGTGGCCGGCGCCCGAGATCGCCTATGGCGTCCGCGCCAAATTCGCCGGCACCGGCTTTGCCTTCGAGGCCGCCGTCGCAGCGTGCGATTTCGCGGTCGAGTTTCTGAAGTGGGACGAGTTGATGCATTGCATCGACCCCGCCAACATCCGGTCGCAGGCGCTCGCCAAACGGCTCGGCGCGGTCAACAGCGGTCCGACCCGCCTGCCCGCACCCTTCCAGGACGCACCGGTCGACGCGTGGAAACAGAGCGCGGACAACTGGCGCGCGAACCGCAAGGCGCTGGGCGCATGAGCGACCGCCATATCGACCCCGAACGCGCACAGTTCGAGGCGTTCAAGGCCCTGCCACGCGATACCCTCATCCACATGCTCAACCTCGTCCGCTTCAAGGATGTCGCGACCTATGTCGAGGGCCATCCGCTGGCGGGGCGGCAACTCACCGGCGCCGAGGCCTATCGCAACTATGGCGCCGACAGCGGGCCGGTGTTCCAGCGCGTCGGGGGCCGCATCGTCTGGCGCGCCGCGATGGAGACGATGCTGATCGGCCCCGACGGCGAGCGCTGGGATGCGATCTTCGTCGCCGAATATCCGAACAGCGGCGCCTTCCTCGAAATGGTCACCGACCCGGTTTATCGCGAGGCGGTGAAACACCGACAGGCGGCGGTCGAAACCTCGCGTCTGATCCGCTGCACCGCGAATCCGTCTCAGGGCGAGACAGTTTTCGGCTAACAAAGCGTTACCCGTTAACACTCTTTATTCGCGCCTTCTTAACCAACATCGGGCATTCCCTGACGGATATTAAGGGAGTGTTAGCGATGATCTTGCGCGGAAAATGGCTGGTCGCCGGCCTGCTGATGGCAGCGGCCCCGCTCGCCGGGTGCCGGGACAATCCCGATGCCAAGGCCGAACTGTCGCCGCTCGACGACGGGCTGACCAACGCCGATCCGGCGATCAAGGGCTCGCTCGAAGACAAGATCATGGTCGACCCCAAGCTGACGGGTCAGGCGAACCAGAATGCGGTGACGCCGGGCAACAAGCCGGTCGACGGCGGCGTGCCCGCGGTTGCCGGCGCCAAAGCCGCGACGGTTGCCGAAGCCGCCGCGGCGCTGAAGGCGGGCAAGCTGCTCGCCGCGCCCAAAGCGCTGCCGATGGAAGCCTGCGACGGTTGCGACACGAAGCGCCCGGTCACCATCGGCGCGATGGCGCGCGACCAGGCCAAGGGCAGCTGCGACGCCAAGCTGACCTATAACAACCAGTGGGCCGACCGCCTGCCGGCGGCGTTCAAGGTCTATCCGCGCGCGACGCTGCGCGAGGCCGCGGGCATCGCCGGCGGCAAGTGCAACATCCGCGTCGTCAATTTCCAGACCGCGGCGTCGCTGCAGGCGGTGCTCGACTATTATCACACGATGGCGGTCAACGCCGGCTACACCAGCGACCACCGCGTCAACGGCAGCGAACATATGCTCGGCGGCACCAAGGGCGAGCTCGCCTATGTCGTGATGGCACGCACCGACGGCGGCATGACCGACGTCGACCTGGTGGCGTCGGGCGGCCGCTGAGCCAAATCCGGCGCGGACAATGAAAAAGGCCCCGGATCGCTCCGGGGCCTTTTCCTTGCGTGACGCAACCAGGTTTTGCGTCAGACCTTGTCGCCGAGCGCGCCCTTGACCGAACCCTTGAGGTTCTGGGCCTCGCCCTTGCGCTCCTGCGCTACGCCTTCGGCGCGCAGTCGCTCGTTGTCGGTCGCCTTGCCGACGGCCTGTTTGACGTTGCCGGCGGCCTCGTTGGCGATGCCTTTTGCTTTGTCTGTCAGTTCGCCCATGGGGAGTCTCCTTTGGCTGGGGTGGGAGGCGATCGGCCTCTTGCAGCATCAACCCTCAGCCCCCGCCGACGTTCCGTAAAACGGGTTAAACCGTTCATCGCAAAGTCATTTTTAACATGGATTAAGACGGCCGCCTTCAGGAACGCGCGGCGATCACATCGAGCGCGGCGGCGTCGCAAATCGTGATGCGGTTGTAATCGACGACGATCAGCCCTGCCGCCTCGAACCCGCGCAGCAGCTTGTTGACGCTCTGCCGCGTCACTCCGAGCATCGCGCCGAGTTGTTCCTGCGGCAGCCGCAGGCCGAGTTCGATCCCGTTAGCGCCCGCCAGCCCATGAATGCGCGCGAGGTCGGCGAGCGTCGCCGCCATCCGCTGGTCGAGCGAGCCGAGGTTCTGCGCGTCGAGCAGGCGCAGGCTGTCGCCATGCCGCGCGCACATCAGCAGCGCGACGTCGCGCCACAAAATCGGTTCGGCGTCGAGGATCGCCGCCAGCGCGTCGACGGGCAGGTGCAGCAGCACGCTGTCCGCATAGGCGCGATAATCATAATGGATCGGCGGCGCCGCGAGCAGCCGGACGATCGCCAAAATCTCCGGCGGACCGTTGATGCCGAGGACGAATTTCTTGCCCGCCGCCGAACCGCGGCTGATCTCAACCTCGCCCGACGCGATGACGAAGGCTTCGCGCTTTTCGGGGTCCTGCGCATAGATTTCGGTGCCGCGCGGATAATATTCGGCGCGCGCGATCGCCGCGAGCTCGGCGAGCCGCGCTTCGGGCCAGGGCGCGAACAGCGGACAACGCCGCAGCACCGCGATGCGCTCGGCTTGCGACCATGAATACGGCTTTGCTGCCATCGGCCCCTCCCCGCAAAGCTTAGGCGCGCGCACTCAAATTCCCAAGAGATTGTCGGCGCGTTGACAGACGCGACGCGGGCGCGGCGCTAAGGGCGCGGGAAATATCGGTTCGGGAGATGCCTGTGATGAAGAAACTGCTTGCCCTGTTGGCGATGCTCGCTGCCTTCCTGTCCGGCCCCGCGGCCGCGCAACCGGTCACCGAGGACGAGGCCTATGCGATCGGCATCGAGGCCTATACCTATGCCTATCCGCTCGTGCTGATGGAGACGACGCGGCGCATGTCGACCAATGCCGGCGCACCCGGCCGCATGCGCTCGCCGGTCAACAGCTTCGCCAATATGAAGACCTATCCCGACGCGAGCTTCAAGGATGTCGTGCGGCCGAACGCCGACACGCTCTATTCGTCGATGTGGTTCGACGTCGGGAAAGAGCCGCTCGTCCTGACGCTGCCCAACACACAGGGCCGCTATCATGTCATCCCGCTGATGGACATGTGGACCGACGTCTTCGCGACGCTCGGCACGCGCACGACGGGCAATGACGGCGGCACCGCGGCGATCGTTGGCCCGCATTGGCAGGGGGGGCTGCCAAAGGGCATGCGCCTGGTCCGCAGTCCGACCGAGATGGGCTGGATCATCGGCCGCATCCAGACCAATGGCGCGGCCGATTACGACCATGTCCATGGCCTGCAGGCCGGACTCAAGGCGACCCCGCTGTCGCGCTGGGGCAAGCCCGAAACCGTCGCCGCCGCGCCCGCCCCCGACGCCTCGATCGACATGAAGACGCCGCCGGTGCAGCAGGTCGCGGCGCTGGCGCCGCAGGCCTTCTTCGCCACCTTCGCCGAACTGATGAAGCGCAACGCGCCGCACGCCAGCGACTATTCGGTGGTGCTCCGCATGGAGCGCCTCGGCATCGTCCCCGGCCAGGGTTTCGACTTGTCGAAAGCCGATCCCGCCGTCCAGCGTGGGCTGACGCGCGCCGCCGCCGATGCCTGGCAGCGCATCGTCACCCGCCGCAAGGCGCTGCCGATCCGCGGCAGCTGGGGCGCGATCGGCAGCACCGTCGGCGTCTATGGCAATGATTATCTCGCGCGTGCCTTCGTCGGCTTCGCGGGACTCGGCGCACTGCCGCCCGAAGAAGCCGTCTATCCGATGGCGGTGCTCGGCGACGACGGCAAGCCGCTCTCCGGCGCGTCCAACTATGTGCTGCATTTCGAAAAGGACCAGATCCCGCCCGCCGACGCCTTCTGGTCGCTGACCATGTATGGCGAGGACCAGTTCTTCGTCGCCAACCCGATCGATCGTTTCGCGATCGGCGACCGCGACAAGCTGGCCTTCAACGCCGACGGTTCACTCGACCTCTACATCCAGAACGCCTCGCCCGGCGCCGGCAAGGAAACCAACTGGCTGCCCGCCCCCGCCGGCGCCTTCACGATGAACCTGCGCCTCTACCTGCCGCAACGCCGCGCGACCGACGGAAGCTGGGCGCCGCCGCCGGTCAGGCGGGTACCCTAGCTTCGGCCCAGGGGAGGATTTCGAGGTCGGGCCAGAAGCGGCGCCACCGCGCCGCCTTCTGCTCGAAATAGGCCTCGGTGATCTGCACGGCATTGGCGCGAACGCGCGGATGGAGCAGGTCGGCAAGGCCGAAGGGCGCGATGATGTCGCGGCCATCGCCGCCGCGCAGTCCGACCGCCGAAGACGTGGTCGGAAAAGTGGCGATGGCCCCCGCGATCGAGCGATAGGGCTCGATCGCATAGCCGAACTTGGCCTGATACCAGAGGTGGACCCGGGCCTGGTTCTTCACGTCGACGCGAACCGGCAGATCGGCGAACTGCGCGGCGATCCGGCGTTCGGCGGCCAGCTCGCTTTCGTGCGACAGGTCGCCAGCATCGAAATAGACGATGTCGAGATCGTCGATCCCGTGATGGGGGCCGAACCCGAACACTTCGTTCCAGTGCGCTTGTGCGACCAGGCTTCCCGACAATCGGGCGTCGGGCAGATCGATCGCGTGCCAGCGATCCAGCAGGCTGCCGATCGTCGGATGCCGTTCGGCGAGACCCCACAGGCGCCGGATCAGTGGAAGGGGATCGGACATGCCGCAACCATAGCGGCGCGCCCGGCCGACGACAGCCCCGTCAGATCAGCCCCGCCAGCGGGCTCGACGGGTCGGCATATTTGCGCAGCCCCATGCGCCCAGCCAGATAGGCGTCGCGCCCCGCCTCGACCGCGAGCTTCATCGCGCGCGCCATACGAATCGGGTCCTTCGCCTCGGCGATCGCGGTGTTCATCAGCACGCCGTCGCAGCCGAGTTCCATCGCCACGGCGGCATCGCTCGCGGTGCCGACCCCGGCGTCGACGAGCACCGGCACCGACGCCCCCTCGACGATCAGGCGGATCGTGACGCGGTTCTGGATGCCCAGCCCCGACCCGATCGGCGCGCCGAGCGGCATGATCGCGACCGCGCCGGCATCCTCGAGCTGCTTCGCGGCGATCGGATCGTCGACGCAATAGACCATCGGCAAAAAGCCTTCCTTGGCCAGCACCTCGGTCGCCTCGAGCGTCTCGCGCATATTGGGATAGAGCGTCTTCGCCTCACCCAGCACCTCGAGCTTCACCAGGTCCCAGCCGCCCGCCTCGCGCGCCAAACGCAGGGTACGGATCGCGTCGTCGGCGTTGAAACAGCCCGCGGTGTTGGGCAGGTAGGTGATCTTCTTGGGATCGATATAGTCGGTCAGCATCGGCGCGCTCGGGTCCGATACATTGACGCGGCGCACCGCGACGGTGACGATCTCCGCCCCCGACGCCGCGACCGCCGCCGCATTCTGCTCGAAATCCTTATATTTGCCGGTCCCGACAATCAGGCGCGAGGTGAAAGTCCGTCCGGCGACACTCCATTGATCTGCTGACAACTCAACCACCTCCCACGAAATGAACGATTTCCAGCGCGTCGCCCTCGGCGAGCGCGACGTCGGCAAGCGTCGAGCGCGGGACGATCTCGCGGTTGCGCTCGACCGCGACCTTCTTCACGTCGAGCCCCAGCGACGCGACGAGATCGGCGATGCTGCCCTCGCGCACCTGCCGCGGATCGCCGTTGAGAATGATCGAAATCAAGGGAGTTTCCGCCTCGCTTTGCCTTTTGCCGAGCAGCCCATATAGGGGGAGCGCATTTCGCCGCAACCGAAAGACCGTGCATTGACCGACAAGCCCACCGTCTATGTCCTCAGCGGCCCCAATCTCAACCTGCTCGGCACGCGCGAGCCCGAAATCTATGGCCATGACACGCTGAACGACATCCATGCGCGGCTGGAGGCGCAGGCCGACGGCCTCGGCATCCGCCTCGAATGCCGGCAGACGAACCACGAGGGCACGCTGATCGACTGGCTGCATGAGGCCTATGTCGCGGGCGCAAAGGCGGTGCTGCTCAACGCGGGCGGCTATACCCACACCTCGATCGCGATCCACGACGCGATCAAGTCGATCAAGGTGCCGGTGATCGAGGTTCATTTGTCGGACCCGATGAAACGCGAATCCTTTCGCCATATCAGCTATGTAGGCATGGCGGCGGCGCTGCATTTTGCCGGGCACGGCGCGGCCAGCTATACGCTGGCGCTGGACGCCGCCGCGTCTCTCTGACAAGAGGCGGCATCGAAAACAGGGGTCCGCGCGTCTTCACGTCATGAAAGGCGCCGCAACAAGCAGGAAAATCATCATGGGTGACCATAAAGACAATGGCATCAACATCGATCCGGCCTTCGTCCGCGCGCTCGCGGAACTGCTCGACGATACCGGCCTGTCCGAAATTGAGGTCGAGGACGGCGAACGCAAGATCCGCGTCGCGCGCACGCTGACCGCCGCCGCGCCGGTCGCCTATGCGCCCGCCCCGGTCGCCACGCCCGCCGCCGCTTCGGCCCCCGCGGCCGTCGCCGCGCCGGCCGCACCCGCCGTCGACAGCTTCGCCGACGCAGTGAAGTCGCCGATGGTCGGCACCGTCTATCTCGCCCCCGAACCGAGCGCGCCGAACTTCGCGGCCATCGGCTCGGCAGTAAAGGCCGGCGATACCATTTTGATCATCGAGGCGATGAAGGTCATGAACCCGATCGTCGCGCCCGCGTCGGGCACGCTGAAGGCCGTGCATGTCGAGAACAGCCAGCCGGTCGAGTTCGACCAGCCGCTGTTCACCATCGGCTGAGCAATCGCATGACGATCGAAAAGCTGCTGATCGCCAACCGCGGCGAAATCGCGCTGCGCATCCACCGCGCGTGCCACGAGATGGGCATCAAGACCGTCGCGGTCCATTCGACCGCCGACGCCGACGCGATGCACGTCCGCCTTGCCGACCAGGCTGTGTGCATCGGCCCGCCGGCCG
Organism: Sphingopyxis sp. EU05-FHT14B03; assembly: GCF_058790875.1. Taxonomy (NCBI): domain Bacteria; kingdom Pseudomonadati; phylum Pseudomonadota; class Alphaproteobacteria; order Sphingomonadales; family Sphingopyxidaceae; genus Sphingopyxis; species Sphingopyxis sp. EU05-FHT14B03. The sequence goes on along the minus strand of NZ_JBYTDC010000002.1, from coordinate 234,631 downwards.
CGAAGGACAGCTATCTCAACATCCCCGCGATCATCTCGGCCGCCGAGGTTACGGGCGCCGACGCGATCCATCCGGGTTACGGCTTCCTGTCGGAAAATGCGCGTTTCGCCGAGATCATCGAGGCGCATAACATGGTCTTCGTCGGACCGAAGCCCGAACATATCCGCACGATGGGCGACAAGGTCGAAGCCAAGCGCACCGCGGTCGCGCTCGGCCTGCCCGTCGTCCCCGGCTCGCCCGGCGCGGTAACCCCCGGCGAGGAAACGCGGAAGCTGGCGGCTGCGATCGGTTATCCCGTCCTCATCAAGGCCGCCTCGGGCGGCGGCGGGCGCGGCATGAAAGTCGTGCCCGACGAGGACAGCCTCGAAAGCCTGATGGGACAGGCCTCGTCCGAAGCCGCGGCGGCGTTCGGCGACCCGACCGTCTATATGGAAAAATATCTCGGCAACCCGCGCCACATCGAATTCCAGGTGTTCGGCGACGGCAACGGGAATGCCATCCACCTCGGCGAACGCGACTGCTCGCTGCAGCGCCGCCACCAGAAGGTGCTCGAAGAAGCCCCCTCGCCCGTCATCTCGGCCGAGGAACGCGCGCGCATGGGCAAGGTGTGCGCCGACGCGATGGCCAAGATGCATTATCGCGGCGCCGGCACGATCGAATTCCTCTGGGAAAATGGCGAGTTCTTCTTCATCGAGATGAACACCCGCATCCAGGTCGAGCATCCGGTGACCGAGATGATCACCGGCTTCGACCTCGTCCGCGAACAGATCCGCATCGCCGACGGCCGCGGCCTATCGGTGCGGCAGGAGGACCTCGAGTTCCGCGGCCATGCCATGGAATGCCGCATAAACGCCGAGGATCCGCGCACCTTCATGCCCTCGCCGGGCAAGGTCACCCAGTACCACCCCGCCGGCGGCATGCATGTCCGCGTCGATAGCGGGCTTTACGCCGGCTATTCGATCCCGCCCTATTACGACAGCATGATCGGCAAGCTGATCGTTTATGGCCGCACCCGCGAAAGCTGCATGATGCGCATGCGCCGCGCGCTCGAGGAAATGGTTGTCAGCGGGGTCAAGACCAACATCCCGCTGCACCAGGCACTGCTTTCGGCCCCCGACGTGATCCACGGCGACTATACGATCAAGTGGCTCGAGGAATGGCTGGCGAAGCAGGACGAAGAGGCGTCGGCCTGACCGCCCGACACCCTTGCCTTCGGCGAGGGGCTAATCGCGCCGAGCTGTGGCCCAGCTCACTTTCACTGGGGGCGCTTTTTGGCTATGGGCCTTGACCATGGTCAAAATCTCCCCCCTCGCCGCCCCGCTTCTTGTCTCGCTGACACTCCTTGCCACCCCGGCCTCCGCGCAGGGGGTCAAGGAAGATTCGGTCGTCGTCCAGCTGGACAAGGTCACCGACGACGCGCCGAAGGTCGAAAGCGCCGCCGAAGCCAATCTGCCGAGTTGGTCGAAGGCCAATGCCGAAGCCCTGCTGCGCAGCATCGAGGGCATCGGGGCCGAGGGGCTGTTCGCCAAGGATTACAACCCCGAAGGCCTTGCCGCCGCGATCGTCAGCGACGATCAGGCGCGGCTCGACCGCACCGCGACCGACAGCTTCCTGCTGCTCGCCACCCACCTGCGCGACGGGCGCACCCCCAATGCCGCGCGCAAGCAGTGGTTCATGGTCGACGACGACGCCGACCATATGCCGCTGGTGTCGATGCTGACCTCGGCGTTGCTCGCCGGGTCGATCGCCGAGACGCTTGCCGGTCTCGACCCCGTCCATCCCGATTTCGCGGCGCTCAAGGCGTCGCTCGCGACGGCCAAGCCCGCCGACGCCAATGCGATCCGCGTCAATATGGAGCGCTGGCGCTGGATGCCGCGCGACCTCGGCCAGCGCTACATCGTCAGCAACGTCCCCGAATATCTGACCCGCGTCATCCATGACGGCACGATCATCGCGACGCACAAGGCCGTCGTCGGCAAGGCCAGCACCGCGACGCCGCAGCTCAACCCGATGGCGACCGGGATCATCGTCAACCCGACCTGGACGCTGCCGCGCAGCATCATCAACGAAGGCATCGGCGCGACGATCGCCAACAATCCCGCCTCGGCGCGCGCGCAGGGCTATACCTGGACGGGCAGCGGCAAGACGCTGTCGGTGGTGCAAAAGGCCGGGCCGGGCAATGCGCTCGGCGTGATGAAGCTCGAAATGCTCAACCCGCACGCCATCTATCTGCACGACACGCCGTCGAAGGGCGCCTTCGCCTCGGCGACCCGCGCCTTCAGCCATGGCTGCATCCGCACCGAGCGTGCGCTGCATTTCTCGGGGCTGATGACGGTGATGTTCGCGGGCAAGAGCCCCGAGGAATTCGGCGCCGCCATCGCCAGCGGCGAAACGACGCGCTTCGGCTTCGACCAGCCCTTCCCGGTCTATGTCGCCTATTGGACGGTGATTCCGGGCGACAAGGGCGGCGTGAAGAAACTCGCCGACATCTATGGCCGCGACGCGCCGGTGGTGGCGAGCTTCGCCCAGCCTGGCCGCCCCGCCGCGATCATGATCGCGCCGACGGTGGTCCCGACGGTGGCGTCTGCACCGGCGAAGGTCAGCGGGGGGAATTGATTTCGATCCTCCCTGCGCCGACGGCGTGGGGAGGTGGCAGCGCGAAGCGCTGACGGAGGAGCCGACGCCGTCAGGCGTCGGTGCGGCGCCGCGGCCCCTCCACCATTCGCTTCGCGAACGGTCCCCCTCCCCATGGCTTCGCCACAGGGAGGATTATCGGCGTCAATCCGCCTTGGTGGGAAAAACGCCCTGCTGGGCGCTCGCGCGCACCATATTTTCGGTGCCAGGCGCCGGCGGTCCGGGCAGTTCGAACGGCACCGGCGCCGGCGGCGGCAGGCTCAGCTTGTCGGCGAACAGCAACCGCCCCGGCCCCAGCTTGTACAGGATCATCGGCAACAATTCCTCGCCGAACACGAAACAGCCCTCGCTCCGTCCCAGCTTGCCCTGCGTCGCGATCAGCGACGGTTCGGCATACCAGGCGCCATGGACGACGATCGCGCGCTGATCGGCATTGTTGTTGTCGGGCTCGAGTCCCGCGAGGCGCATCGACGACCCGTTGCTGCCCCAATAATAATCGCTGGTCCGGTATGCCCCGCGCGAGGTCGCCAGCGACCCGACGCGGTTCGAAAAGCTCTTGAGCCAGCCGTCGTGTTGCGGGTCGGAGCCGCGGCCATGGGTGACCGGAAACATGTCGACCTTGCCCGCGACCATATCGACCAGCGCGAAGCGCGCGCGCGACGACGGCAGGCCGAAATCGACGATTCCGACACGGTCGGTCTGCGGGATATTGCGGCCCTGCATCTCCAGTTGGCGTTTCGCCACAGCGAGATAGTCGACCGGTGACTGCGCCGCCACCGGTTGCTGAATCCAGCTCGGCATCGCCTGCGCGCGCAGCGTCGTCGCGGCGAAAGCGCCTGCGCCCGCCACCGCGGCCAGCATCGATCGGCGATCGATCATTTTTGTCACGTGCAACCCAACCCCGTCTGCCGCCTCTGGCGATCCCTCGTCCGGGTATTAGCCGCAGCTTCGCCTGCGATGGCAAGCGGCAATGCGTTCTTCATGCCGCCAGTTGTGGCATAATCGCCATGAACGGCGGGTTTACACGGCAACCCCCGCCGCGATAGAGCCTAGGCCATGAAAGCAACCATCTGGCACAACCCCGCCTGCGGCACCTCGCGCAAGACGCTCGCGATCCTGCAAGAGACGCCCGGCGTCGACCTCACCGTCGTCGAATATCTCAAGACGCCCTATGAGGCCGACAAGCTGCGCCAGCTGTTCGAAGCCGCCAACATCAGCGCCCGCGACGCGCTGCGCCTGCGCGGCACCGACGCGCAGGAGCGCGGGGTCGCCGACTGGAGCGAAGACGCGATCATCGCCGCGATGGCGGCGAACCCGGCCTATGTCGAACGGCCCTTCGTCGAGACCGATAAGGGGGTTCGGCTGTGCCGACCGATGGACAAGGTGCACGAGATTCTCTGATCGGTTTCGACCGCTTGGGAGTGGGAAGCGGACGCCTATGTCACCGTCATCCCGGGCTTGACCCGGGACCCGCATTTCTTCTTTCGCTGCCGGTTCAAAGACAAGGCAGGCCCCGGGTCAAGCCCGGGGTGACGGGAATGGAGCGACAGCAACCGCTCGATTTATGCCGTTCCGATCCAATCGGCGTCGAACGACGGACAAGCGGTGGAATCCGAACCAACCGGTTTTGGACGAAACGATGCGGCGGCAGATGTCGGGCCGGAAAGCGAGGCAAGAAAATCGCTCGCGGCGGACAACCCTTGCGACCACGATGGGTCAATGACTTTGACACTGAACCCCATTATCGTTCATGCGTCGGCCCCGGAAGCGACTGCCGACAGCGAAGGAAAAGGGAAAACAATGGCCGCGCCATTTTCAATGGACGAGCGACGCGAGCACTTCGCTTATTGCGTCCAACTATTTGGTGGCACCACGGCTTTCTCGCGGCGTCTTGGCATCGACGAGCGGGCCATCCGCCGTTTTATCAACGGCGAGCGGCCTCTTGGTGCCGGACTTCTGGAGGACACCGCAAAGGCACTACGCCTGCTCATCGCGGAGGCAACCACGGCCGAAGAACAGATCGCTGCCACATTGCGCTTTCCACCGACCGATCCGTCATAATTTGCCCCATCAGACCCGTCGCGATTAGCGTTCGATGGCGGAGGGTCAGGACCGGGGGACGGAAAATGGTCGGCTGAGCTGCTGAAATTGGTCGAAAGCCGACCAAAGGACGCTTCCCGCTGGACAGAATCGCGACCCTGCCGCTACCCGCGCGCCATGGGTATCACCGCAACAATCATGAACACCGCCACCGGCCAGCCGATCCAGAAGATGAGCTTTGGCCGCATGCCGAAACCATGGGCCAGCTTCACGCTCGAAACCGGCGAACTGGTCACCGCCGAGCGCATCGACGTCGGCAAGCCCGCGCCGGGCAAATTCGTCGCCCCGGTCAGCGTCTGGGTGACGGTCAAGCCGAAGGGCTGATAGCGCCTATTTCTTGTCCCACGGCGACGACGTGTCGCCGGACGCAGCCCCACCGCCCCCGCCACATGGCGTCAGCACCGCGGGCGCGGGTTCGCGCAGCGTGAACACGCCGTCGTTGACGATCTCGATCGCGCCCGAAGCCGACTTGCGCTGCATCACCGTGATGCAATAATCGCTGTGGTTCGGCCAGATCGCGTCGAACTGCGCCGACGGCACCGCGATATCGGTGCTTTCGCCGGCCTGATACGGGTCGATCTCGAACGAATCGCGCCGTCCCTTGCGGCCATGGCTCGCATATTTGATCGGATAGCTGGCGGGCTCCCAGGCGGCGGAGGAAAAGCCGAACTCGGTCCAGTCGCTGATCCGCCAGGCCGCTTCCCCGCCGGTGAAGCCCGTGAGGAACGGGAGGAACAGCACGATCAATATCTTCTTGGCGATCCCCATCGGCTCGTGCGGCCGCGTGATGACGAACAGCGCAAAGGGTATGCCGAGGACAAAACCGATCAGCCGCATCGCGTTGAGGAAGGTCCCGTTGATCGGCGTGATCAACGAAGTCCCCGAAAACAGCGCCTCGATGCACAGCAGCGCCAGCAGTCCGCCCATTATGATGGCAGCAAGGCGCAACGCCGAAATGCGGTTGGCCGGTTCGTCGGCCTCGAAGGCATAGGGTGGTGCCCGCTCGGTCACCGGCTCCCCGGCAGACGCGCCCATCAACGCGCTGCGCCGCCGTCCGAAACCCCCGCCCGTCAGATTGTCGCGACTGTCCATGGCCATGCCCCCTCTGACGGCACAGCTATACGGCAAGCCTTGATATCGCGTTACTTATCCCGCCCCAATCCGTCCGCCCGCGATGCGGAAGCGCGTCACCGGTCCCGGCATATCCGCGAACAGCGCCGCCTCGGTGCCGGTCAGCCAGGCCTGTCCACCCTGCCCCGCCAGCCGCTCGTAGAGCGCCGCACGGCGCATCGGGTCGAGGTGCGCGGCGACTTCGTCGAGCAGCAACACCGGGCGCTGGCCGCGCGCGCGCGCGACGCAATCGCTGTGCGCGAGGACGAGCGAGAGTAGCATCGCCTTTTGCTCGCCGGTCGAGCAGCGCGCCGCGCTGCGCCCCGTCGCGGCGTGGACCGCCATCAGGTCGTCGCGATGCGGCCCGGCGGTCGCGCGGCCCGCTGCCGCGTCGATACGCCGCCGCCCGGCGAACAACGCCCTCAGCGCGTCCGCCGTCCATGGCGCCCCGCGCTGTGCCCCCTCGCTGTCGACCAGCGTCAGCAGCGGGCGCGCGAAGGGCGCGTCGGGTTGCTGCGCCAGTTCGACCGACAACCCCGCGAGTGTCCTCTGCCGCGCCGCGTCCATCGCCGCGCCATGGTCGGCGAGTTGCGCCTCGAGGCTGGTCAGCCATTGCAGGTCGGCGCCCGCGAAGTCGGCGAGCAATTTGCCGCGCGCGCGCAGCGCCGCCTCATAGCGATTGCCGTGCTGCGCGTGGCGTGGGTCGAGCGCGAGGACCAGCCGGTCGAGGAAGCGCCGCCGGTTGCCCGCGGTCTCGACGAACAGCCGGTCCATCGCCGGGGTCAGCCACAGCACCGCGAGCCAGTCGCCGAGCGCCGTCGCCGCCGCAGCCGCGCCGTTGACCCGCACGATCCGCCGACCGGGGTGCGCGGGCTCGATCCCGGTACCCAGCGCGACCGGCGCCAGATCGTCGCCCGCCTGCACCTCGGCGAAGACCGCGAAGCCCCCGCTGGCGCCGTCGCGCACCATGTCGGACAGCGCCGCGCGCCGCAGCCCGCGTCCCGGCGCGAGCAACGAGATGGCCTCCAGGATATTGGTCTTGCCCGCACCATTGTCGCCGTGGAGCGCGACGAGGCCCGGCCCGGCCGCCATTTCCGCCGCGGCATGATTGCGAAAATCGGTGAGCGAGAGGCGGGCGAGCGTCATTGAGCCGTCGTCCTAGGGGATTTGGCGCGGCGAAGGAACGCCCTGTTTCCCCCTCCCGCTTGCGGGAGGGGTCGGGGGAGGGCCTGTCCTTTGAACACTGCGTAAGAAACACGCCCTCCCCTAACCCCTCCCGCAAGCGGGAGGGGGATGGCCCCACTAATCCATGTTAGAATTTTCCGTTCATTGGGAATTAATCCCGTTAGACAGCATTTTTCCCGTTGAAACAATCGATCAAAATCCGAAAAACCGCAGTTAACCGCCAATGAATGAAATTGGCACGGCTCCTGCATTACCCTTGGCATCTGCCGGAAGGTCCGGCGGGATGAAAAAAGGAAGGACAAAATCATGGCCCATTTCAACGCAGACTCGCTTCGCAGCTACGCCGTCGCCGCTTTCGCTTCGGTCTATTGCTCCGCGATGCTCTTCATGGTCGCCGTCGGTCAGACGGGTGCACATGTCGGTCAGTTGGTCGCTTGACCAACTGACCCGCCGCCACCGAAAAACGCCGGCCCGATGGCCGGGATGGAAAGGAAAGAAATGACACAGGGTTTTCGCAAGAATCGTCGCGATGGGATGGTCTTCGGCGTCTGCGCCGGCATGGCCGACCGCTTCGGCTTCGACGTCTTGTGGACGCGCGTCGCCTTTGTCGCGCTGACTTTGCTGGGCTTCGGCCTGCCGCTGCTGCTGTATGTCACCGTCGCGATCCTCGCGCCGTAGAGCCAGCACCGGGCCGGCCGCCTTTCAGGCGCAGTCGCACCGGCCCGCACATTCCCACAGATCAAAGGCTCGCCGGTCTATCCCCCGGCGGGCCTTTTCATTTGGGTCGGATCGAGAAATTATACGGCAGGTACAGGAACACCTCGGTCGGGCTGGCCTGCGCCCAGGCAAGCTGCTCGTTGAGCCCGGTGACCTCGACGCCATAGTCGGGACCGAAGACCGCCGCGGTCTTCAGCCCCTCGGCGGCGACCAGCCTGACGATCTCGGTCCGATACTGGTCGGGATTCTTGATCGTCAGCGTGATGCCGCCACGCTTCTCGATCAGCGCACGACCGTTCGCGGGCACGCCTTTGACAAAAGTGTCGATCCGCTCCTGCGCGCTGCCGACCGAACCCGCGAGTCCCGCCTTGACGAACAGCCCGATCTCGCTGGTGTCGGGCCGTCCGCCGCGCTGGAAGACCAGGCCTTTGTAGTTTGTCAGCGTGACCTTGGTCAGTTCGAAATCGCCGGTAACCAGTTCGACGCCGGCACTCTCGGCGCGGCGGATCGCGGCCTCCAGCATCGCGTGGATCTCACGCTTGCGGACATCCTCCTCGCGCGAGTCCGAGGTGAATTGCACCCGCTGGATCGCGCTGTCGGCGGTGCGGCGCAGGCCCACCACCGGCTGCACATCGGCAAGATAGCCCGCCGAGGCGCGCTGCGCGGTGACCACCACCTCGCCCTGGATATTGCTGTTGTCCTGCGCGGCGACGCCACCGCCGCCCGCCGCCAGCGCGAGAACCGCCGCCAGTCCGATCCTGCCGATGCTCATGATACCCTCCTTCGCCGCAGATGTGCGTTCCGTGGACGGCGTATCAGGCAATGGCCTGCCCGGCCATGAACGAAAAAGGACCCGCCGGTTTCCCGGCGAGTCCTTGTTTCTTGTCGCAAGCCGTGTGGCCGAGGAGCTTACTCCTCGCCCTCACCTTCGGGACGGTCGATCACCGCGACATCGTCGGTGGTGAAGTCCTCGCCCTGCACCTTGCCCAGCGGATCGTCGCCGATCGCCGCTTCAGGGCCCTGCGCCAGTTCGGCGGCATGCTCTGCGGCGGCGGTCGCCGGTGCGATCAGGTCTACCTGGTTCGCGGCGCGCATCGCAGCGCGCAGCGCGGCATCCTTCGACGAGGCCGTCACGCGGACGCGGTTCATGGCAGCGCCGGTACCCGCCGGGATGAGGCGGCCGACGATGACATTTTCCTTAAGCCCGATCAGCGAGTCCACCTTGCCCTGCACCGACGCTTCGGTCAGCACGCGGGTCGTTTCCTGGAAGGATGCCGCCGAAACGAAGCTGCGGGTCTGCAGCGACGCCTTGGTGATGCCCAGCAGGACCGGGCGACCTTCGGCCTTGCGGCCATTCTTCGGCAGCTTGGCGTTATATTCCATCATCTCCAGATAATCGAGCTGCTCGCCCGGCAGCAACGTGGTGTCGCCGCCTTCGGTGATCTCGACCTTCTGCAGCATCTGGCGAACGATCACCTCGATGTGCTTGTCGTTGATCTTCACGCCCTGCAGTCGATAGACTTCCTGGATTTCGGCGACGAGATATTCGGCCAGTGCCTCGACACCCATGACGTCGAGGATGTCGTGCGGGTTCGGCGAACCGCTGATCAGCGCATCGCCGCGCTTGACCTGGTCGCCTTCCTGCACTTCGAGGACCTTCGACTTGGGGATCAGATACTCGATCGGATCGCCTTCTTCCGGAACGATCGCGATCTTGCGCTTCGCCTTGTAATCCTTGACGAATTCAATGCGACCGCTGATCTTCGCGATGACGCTGTTGTCCTTCGGAATGCGCGCTTCGAACAGCTCGGCAACACGCGGCAGACCGCCGGTGATGTCGCGCGTCTTCGACGCCTCGCGGCTGACACGCGCCAGCACGTCGCCCGCCTGCACTTCCTGGCCGTCCTCGACCGACAGCATCGTGCCGACCGCCAGCAGGTAGCGCGCAGCCTCGCCCGACTGGTCGTCGAGCAGGGTCAGGCGCGGCTGGAGGTCTTCCTTCTTCGAACGACCCGCCGAGCGATATTCGATCACGACGCGCTGGGCGATGCCCGTCGCTTCGTCGACCTGTTCGATCAGGGTCTTGGTATCTTCCAGATCCTGATACTTCACGACGCCCTGCTTTTCGGTGATCAGCGGCATGGTGAACGGATCCCATTCGGCAATCCGCTCGCCCTTCTTCACCTTGTCGCCATCCTTGAGCAGGATGTGCGCACCATAGGGCAGCTTGTGCGACGCGCGCTCGCGGCCTTCGCTGTCGATCACCGCGACCTCGCCCGAACGCGCCAGCGCCAGGCGGCGGCCACGCTGGTCGACGATCGTCGGCATGTCGCGATATTCGATCGTGCCGTCCGAGATCGATTCGGCGTTCGACTGCTCGTTGACCTGCGCCGCGCCACCGATGTGGAAGGTACGCATGGTCAGCTGGGTGCCGGGTTCACCGATCGACTGGGCGGCGATGACGCCGACCGCTTCACCGATGTTCACCGGGGTCCCGCGCGCGAGGTCACGGCCATAGCATTTGCCGCAAACACCCAGCGTCGCTTCGCAGACCAGCGGCGAACGGATCTTCACCGACTGGACTTCGGCGTCTTCGATCCGCTGCGTCGTCGGCTCGTCGAGCAGGGTGCCGACGGGCGCCAGCACATTGCCGTCCTTGTCGAGCACATCTTCCAACGTGGTACGGCCCAGGATGCGCTCGCCCAGCGAGGCGATCGTCGAACCGCCCTGGATGATCGCGCGCATTTCCATGCCGCGTTCGGTGCCGCAATCTTCCTCGATGACAACGCAATCCTGCGACACGTCGACCAGACGGCGGGTCAAATAACCCGAGTTCGCCGTCTTGAGCGCCGTATCCGCGAGGCCCTTGCGGGCGCCGTGGGTCGAGTTGAAATATTCAAGGACGGTCAGGCCTTCCTTGAAGTTCGAGATGATCGGGGTTTCGATGATCTCACCCGACGGCTTGGCCATCAGGCCGCGCATGCCGGCGAGCTGCTTCATCTGCGCCTGCGAACCACGAGCACCCGAGTGCGCCATCATATAGATGGAGTTGATCGGGGCCAGACGACCCGTTTTCGGATCCTTCGGTTCGGCGCGGATTTCGTCCATCATCGCGTTCGCGACCTTGTCGCCGCACTGCGACCAGGCGTCGATCGCCTTGTTGTACTTTTCCTGCTGCGTGATCAGGCCGTCCTGATACTGCTGCTCGAAATCCTTCACCAGCGCGCGGGTTTCGTCGACCATGCCTTCCTTCGACGCCGGGATGATCATGTCATCCTTGCCGAAGGAGATGCCGGCCTTGAACGCGTTGCGGAAGCCCAGCGCCATGATGGCGTCGGCGAACAACACGGTCTCTTTCTGGCCGGTGTGACGATAGACCTGATCGATCACGTCGCCGATTTCCTTCTTGGTCAGAAGGCGGTTGACGACGTCGAAGGGCACGGTGTGCGACTTCGGCAGGCATTCGCCGATCAGCATGCGGCCCGGGGTCGTCTCGAAGCGGCGCAGATATTCATTGCCCTTCTCGTCGGTCTGCGGGACGCGGCTGATGACCTTGGTGTGGAGCGTCACGGCACCGGTGAACAGCGCCTGATGCACTTCGGCCATGTCGGCGAGCAGCATGCCTTCGCCGGGTTCGCCCGCGCGCTCCATCGACAGATAATAGAGACCCAGCACCATGTCCTGCGACGGAACGATGATCGGCTTGCCGTTCGCGGGGCTCAGGATGTTGTTGGTCGACATCATCAGCACGCGCGCTTCCAGCTGGGCTTCCAGCGAGAGCGGTACGTGGACGGCCATCTGGTCACCGTCGAAGTCGGCGTTGAACGCGGCGCAGACCAGCGGGTGAAGCTGGATCGCCTTGCCCTCGATCAGCACAGGCTCGAACGCCTGAATGCCGAGGCGGTGAAGCGTCGGGGCGCGGTTCAGCAGGACCGGGTGCTCGCGAATGACTTCGTCGAGGATGTCCCAGACTTCCTTGCGTTCCTTTTCGACCCACTTCTTCGCCTGCTTCAGGGTCATCGAGAGACCCTTGGCGTCGAGGCGCGCGTAGATGAACGGCTTGAACAGCTCGAGCGCCATCTTCTTGGGCAGGCCGCACTGGTGCAGCTTGAGTTCGGGACCGGTCACGATGACCGAGCGGCCCGAATAGTCGACGCGCTTGCCGAGCAGGTTCTGACGGAAGCGGCCCTGCTTGCCCTTGAGCATGTCGGACAGCGACTTCAGCGGACGCTTGTTGGCGCCGGTGATCGTGCGACCGCGGCGGCCGTTGTCGAACAGCGCGTCGACGGCTTCCTGCAGCATGCGCTTTTCGTTGCGGACGATGATGTCCGGCGCGCGCAGCTCCATCAGGCGCTTCAGGCGATTGTTGCGGTTGATGACGCGGCGATACAGGTCGTTGAGATCCGACGTCGCGAAGCGACCACCGTCGAGCGGCACCAGCGGGCGCAGTTCGGGCGGGATCACGGGAACGACTTCGAGGATCATCCATTCGGGGCGATTGCCCGAATCGATGAAGCTTTCGACGACCTTCAGGCGCTTGATGATCTTCTTGGGCTTCAGCTCCGACTTGGTCGTCGCCAGATCTTCCATCAGGTCGGCGCGTTCCTGTTCGAGATCGAGATTCTCGAGCAGGACGCGGATCGCCTCGGCGCCGATGCCGGCGCTGAACGCGTCTTCGCCATATTCATCCTGCGCGTCGAGCAGTTCGTCCTCGGTCAGCAGCTGGAACTTTTCCAGCGGCGTCAGGCCGGGTTCGAGGACGATATAGGCTTCGAAGTACAGGACGCGCTCGAGCTGCTTGAGCTGCATGTCGAGCAGCAGGCCGATGCGCGATGGCAGCGACTTCAGGAACCAGATGTGCGCGACCGGCGCGGCGAGCTCGATATGGCCCATGCGCTCGCGGCGGACCTTGGTCACCGTGACTTCGACACCGCATTTTTCGCAGACGATGCCCTTGTATTTCATGCGCTTGTACTTGCCGCACAGGCACTCATAATCCTTGATCGGGCCAAAGATGCGCGCGCAGAACAGGCCGTCACGCTCGGGCTTGAACGTGCGGTAGTTGATGGTTTCGGGCTTCTTGATCTCGCCGAACGACCACGAACGGATCCGCTCGGGGCTCGCAATGCCGATCTTGATCATGTCGAAGGTTTCCGGCTTCGCGACCGGGTTCATGAAGTTGGTAAGCTGGTTCATATTCTAGCTCCACTCTTCCCCTCCCGCTTGGTGCGGGAGGGGCGAGGAAAAGATCTTATTCGGCGGCTTCGGGAAGGGCGTCGGGGCCTTCGTCGGGATCGGTCTCCGCATAGGAAGACAGTTCGACGTTGAGACCCAGCGAGCGCATTTCCTTGACGAGCACGTTGAAGCTTTCGGGAATGCCGGCCTCGAAGGTGTCGTCGCCCTTGACGATCGCTTCGTAAACCTTGGTGCGGCCGATCACGTCATCGGACTTCACCGTCAGCATTTCCTGGAGCGTGTAGGCGGCGCCATAAGCCTGGAGCGCCCACACTTCCATTTCCCCGAAGCGCTGGCCACCGAACTGCGCCTTACCGCCCAGCGGCTGCTGGGTAACAAGCGAGTAGGGCCCGATCGAACGCGCGTGGATCTTGTCGTCGACCAGGTGATGGAGCTTCAGGATATACATATATCCCACCGTCACCTTGCGGTCGAAGCGGTCGCCGGTGCGGCCGTCGTACAGATCGACCTGACCCGACCGGTCCAGACCGGCGCGTTCCAGCATCTCGGACACATCGCCTTCGCGCGCGCCGTCGAACACCGGGGTTGCAAAAGGCACACCCACCGAAAGATTGCCGGCAAGCTCGACGACCTCATCGGCGCTACGCGCCTTGATTTCGTCCGCATATTCATCGCCATAGGCCTGCAGAAGCGCCTCGCGCACCGCCTCGGGCGGAGCGCCCGCCTCGGGGTCGGGGTTCGCCATGCGCCAATCTTCGAGCGCCGCGGTGATCCGGCGACCAAAGCCGCGCGATGCCCAGCCGAGGTGCGTCTCCAGGATCTGCCCGACGTTCATGCGCGACGGCACGCCCAGCGGGTTGAGCACGAAGTCGACGTGCGTGCCATCTTCGAGGAACGGCATGTCCTCGATCGGCAGGATGCGGCTGATGATGCCCTTGTTGCCGTGACGGCCGGCCATCTTGTCGCCCGACTGCAGCTTGCGCTTCACCGCGACGAAGACCTTGACCATCTTGAGCACGCCCGGGGCGAGTTCGTCGCCGCGCTGCAGCTTTTCGACGCGATCTTCATACTTCGCGCTGATCCGCTTGATCGCGTCGTCATACTGCGCCTTGATCGCTTCGAGGGCGGTCTGGGCATTGTCTTCGACGACCGCCAGCTTCCACCAATCGCCGCGGTCGAGTTCGACCAGCATGTCCTCGGTGACCACATCGCCCTTCTTCAGGCCCTTCGGCACCGCGCTGGTCGTCTGACCGATCAGCAGGTCCTTCAGGCTCGAGAAGGTCGCACGGTTGAGGATCGCGCGCTCGTCGTCGGCATCCTGCTTCAGACGCTCGATTTCCTCGCGCTCGATCGCGATCGCGCGCTCGTCCTTGTCGATGCCATGGCGGTTGAAGACGCGGACTTCGACGACCGTACCCGACACGCCCGGCGGCAGGCGGAGCGAGGTGTCGCGCACGTCGCTGGCCTTTTCACCGAAGATCGCGCGCAGCAGCTTCTCTTCCGGCGTCATCGGCGATTCACCCTTGGGGGTGATCTTGCCGGCCAGAATGTCGCCCGGGCCGACTTCGGCACCAATATAGACGATACCCGCTTCGTCGAGGTTGCGCAGCGCTTCCTCGCCGACGTTCGGGATGTCGCGCGTGATGTCTTCAGGGCCAAGGCGCGTGTCGCGCGCGGTGACTTCGAATTCCTCGATGTGGATCGAGGTGAAGACGTCGTCCTTCACGATGCGTTCGCTGATGAGGATACTATCCTCATAGTTATAGCCGTTCCACGGCATGAACGCGACGAGCACATTCTTGCCCAGAGCCAGTTCGCCCAGTTCGGTCGACGGACCGTCGGCGATGATGTCGCCGGTCTTGACCACTTCACCGACCTTCACCAGCGGACGCTGGTTGATGCAGGTGTTCTGGTTCGAACGCTGGAACTTCTGCAGGCGATAGATGTCGACGCCCGACTTGCCGGGCTCGACCATATCGGTCGCACGGATGACGATACGCGTCGCGTCGACCTGGTCGATGATGCCGCCGCGGCGGGCCGCGATGGCCGCGCCCGAATCGCGGGCAACGGTTTCTTCCATGCCGGTGCCGACGACGGGCGCTTCGGCCCGGATCAGCGGCACGGCCTGGCGCTGCATGTTCGATCCCATCAGCGCGCGGTTGGCGTCATCGTTTTCCAGGAACGGAATGAGCGATGCCGCGACCGAAACGAGCTGCTTCGGCGACACGTCCATCAGCGTGATCTGCGCCTTGGGCGCCATCAGGAATTCGCCCGCTTCGCGTGCCGAGATCAGGTCCTCGACAAAGCTCCCGTCCTCATGGAGATCGGCGTTCGCCTGCGCGACGGTGTGCTTCTGCTCTTCCATCGCCGACAGATAGACGACGTCGGTCGTGACCTTGCCGTCGATGATCTTGCGATAGGGGGTTTCGATGAAGCCATATTTGTTGACGCGCGCGAAGGTCGCGAGGCTGTTGATCAGACCGATGTTCGGGCCTTCCGGCGTTTCGATCGGGCAGATGCGGCCATAGTGCGTCGGGTGAACGTCGCGGACTTCGAAGCCCGCGCGCTCGCGCGTCAGACCGCCCGGCCCGAGCGCCGAAACGCGACGCTTGTGCGTCACTTCGGACAGCGGGTTGGTCTGGTCCATGAACTGCGAAAGCTGCGACGAACCGAAGAATTCACGCACCGCGGCAACCGCGGGCTTCGCGTTGATCAGGTCGTTCGGCATCACGGTCGATACGTCGACCGAACTCATGCGTTCCTTCACCGCGCGCTCCATGCGGAGCAGGCCGACGCGATACTGGTTCTCGAGCAGTTCGCCGACCGAGCGGACACGACGGTTACCGAGGTTATCGATATCGTCGATTTCGCCCTTGCCGTCCTTCAGGTTCACCAGTTCCTTGACCACGGCGAGGATGTCCTCGCTGCGCAGCGTCGTCACCGTGTCCTCGGCGTCGAGGCCGAGGCGCATGTTGAGCTTGACGCGGCCGACGGCCGACAGGTCGTAACGCTCGGCGTCGAAGAACAGGCCGCCGAACAGCGCTTCCGCGGTTTCGCGCGTCGGCGGTTCGCCGGGGCGCATCACGCGATAGATGTCCGAAAGCGCCTGGTCGCGGTCCTCGGCCTTGTCGACCTTCAGCGTGTTGCGGATCCAGGGGCCGGTGTTGTTGTGGTCGATGTCGAGCAGGACGAGCTTGTCGATGCCCGCGCCGTCGATCTTCTCGAGATTCTCGGCCGACACTTCGTCGCCGGCTTCGATGTAGATCTCGCCGGTGGCTTCGTTGATCAGGTCATAAGCCGAGTAACGGCCGAAGATTTCCTCGGTCGGGATCAGCAGCGTGTCGAGACCATCCTTCGCCGCCTTGTTGGCGAGGCGCGGGCTGATCTTGTGGCCGGCGGCAAAGACGACTTCGCCGGTCTTGGCGTCGACGACGTCGAACGCGGGCTTCGACCCGCGCCAGTTTTCGACCATGAACGGCACGCGCCAGCCATTTTCGGCGCGCTCGAAGACGAGGCGGTCATAGAAATCGTTGAGGATTTCCTCGCCCGTCATGCCCAGCGCATAGAGCAGGCTGGTGACCGGAAGCTTGCGCTTGCGGTCGATACGGACGTTGACGATGTCCTTGGCGTCGAATTCGAAGTCGAGCCACGACCCGCGATACGGGATCACGCGCGCGGCGAACAGGAACTTGCCCGACGAGTGGGTCTTGCCGCGGTCGTGATCGAACAGCACACCCGGCGAACGGTGCATCTGCGACACGATGACGCGCTCGGTGCCGTTGACGAAGAAGGTGCCGTTCTCGGTCATGAGCGGCATGTCGCCCATGTAGACGTCCTGCTCCTTGATATCGAGAACCGAACGGGTGTCGGTTTCGCTGTCGACTTCAAAGACGATCAGGCGCAGCGTGACCTTCATCGGCGCCGCATAGGTGATGCCGCGCTGACGGCATTCGTCGACGTCGTATTTCGGCGCTTCGAGTTCGTAGTGGACGAAGTCGAGCTCGGCGGTACCGGCGAAGTCGCGGATCGGGAAAACGCTGCGCAGCGTCTTTTCGAGGCCCGAAACATAACCCGTCGACGGATCCGAGCGCAGGAACTGCTCATAGGATTCGCGCTGCACCTCGATGAGGTTGGGCATTTCCACCGCTTCGTGGATGTTGCCGAACAGCTTACGGATTCGCTTGCTTGCGGTTGCTTCGAGGGCCTTGCCCACCGACTTCGCCTTGGTCGCCATAAGTGATTGTCTCGCCTTGATAAAATAACTCGTGGGCGCATCGACGCGAAAAAAGCCGCAGGCAACCGTCGCCGGTTTACCGCAGCTTTCAAACGCCTGTCGAAATCCCCGCCGACCTATCCGTACAGCCTGCCGCGCAAAGTCAGGCTCTATCTCGGACGATGGGGTGTGACCGCGATATAGGATCGGGGCCCTGTTTTGTCAACGCGGCGGCGACAGGAACCTCAGCGATCGAGCCCGTCGATCTTGCGTTCGATCCGCTCCAGCCGCGCGGCGATATCGCCGCCAGCGCTGCCCGGCGGCGCTGGCAGGTTCAGCACCGGCATCACATAGATGGCGACGCGGCGCCGGATTTCCAGCGGATCGTCATAATCCTCGGCACCGAGCACGAGCATCTGATGGAGCAGCCATTCGATCAGCCGGTCCAGGTCGTCGGGCGGCGCCCAGCCGCCCGAGGCGATCGCGCCGTCGAACATCGACCGCACCAGCGCCCCGGTGATCGACTTGTGCGCCGCGAGGAAGATCGAGAAATCGTCGTGGAGCAGCCCGTCCTGCGCGACCTTGTGGATCCACGGGGTGTTGCAGATGCTTTCGATCCCGCCCGCGATCACCTGCTCCAGCCGGTCCTCGATCGGCCCCAGCCCGACCGCGATCTTCGCCCCCTGTTCCAGATACGGCCCCGCCAGATGCCGGAGCAAGGCGAGCAGCAATCCGTCGCGGTTGCCGAACCAGCGATAGAGCGTTGCCCGCGACACTCCCGATTCGCGCACGACATGATCGATCGTCGTGTCGTGAAAACCGATGCGCGACACCACCTCGGCGGTCGCGTCGAGCACCGCCGCGCGCGCCGCATCGCCGCTCGCGGGGCGCAGATTTTGGCCGAGACTCGCGATCTTTCCCTCCATCGTTGAGACGCGCTGGCTAGCATATCCCACCCTATGAGGCAAAATGTTGCATCTATCTCACTTAGTGTGATAAGTGGGCCTCAATGTCTCGCGGACGAACAGACCGGCTCCAGCCGGTGGCGCGCGATGGAGGGAGAGAAAAATGAGAATGACGCACGGACTGTTTTTGCTGCTGACCAGCGCCAGCATCGCGATCGCCACCGGCGCCGCGGCACAGGAAGCGCCCGCCCCCGCCCCTGCCGACGCGGAGACGACGCAGGGCGGCATCGAGGATATCGTCGTCACCGCGCGCCGCACCAGTGAGGTCGCGCAGACGATTCCGATCGCGATCACCGCCTTTGGTGCGCAGCAACTGACCGACGCCAATGTCGAGGGCATCGCCGACATCGCCAAGCAAACCCCGAACTTCTTCGTCCAGACGTCGAGTGCCGACCCGACCGGCGTCCTCCTGACGATCCGCGGCCAGTCGCAGCAGGATTCGATCCTGACCATCGAATCGCCGATCGGCGTCTATGTCGACGGGGTGAACTACATCCGCTCGTCGAACCTCGAGACCGCGCTGTTCGACACCGAGCGCGTCGAGGTGCTGCGCGGGCCGCAGGGCACGTTGTTTGGCAAGAACACCACCGGCGGCGCGATCAACATCACGACGCGCCAGCCCGACCTGTCGGGCGTCGGCGGCTATGTCCAGGCGAGCGGCGCGACCCACGACCGCTACGATATCGGCGCGGTGTTCAACCTGCCCGTCGTCACCGACAAGCTGGGTGTGCGCCTCGTCGGCCGCTGGCTCGACAACGGGTCGCTCGGGGTCAACGGCCTGAACCAAGGCATCGGCGGGCGCGAGCAGATCGCCTTTCGCGCGAACACATTGTTCACCCCCAACGATGCGGTCAGCTGGGCGATCTCGGCCGATTACACCCGCACCAAGGGCGATGGCCCGGTCAGCAAGCTCGCCTTCGTCAGCCCCTTCCCCAGCCCCGCGGCGGGCACCCCCAACCCCGCCCCGGCGCTGATCGACATCGCGATCAACCAGGGCATCCTTAACCCGGCGCTGCTCGCCGATCCGGTCGCCAACGGCCCCGCGATCGGTGCCGCGCTGGCGCAGGCCCGCACGCTTTTCGCCGGTCTCGTCGACCGGCGCGGATTTTACGACAATGATGCAACGGGCGCGCAGGGCATTTATGCGCGCACCTATGGCGTCAGCTCGAACCTGGCGGTCGAGCTGACGCCAAATTTGTCCTTCCGCTCGATCTCGGCGGCGCGCTGGCTGAAACGCTGGCTCGACGTCGACCTCGACAGCTCGCCCTTCCCGCTGCTCGAGGCGAGCCTTTCCAGCCGCGCGAAAAATCTCAGCCAGGAATTCCAGTTCAGTGGCACTGTCGGCCAAGGCCTCGACTGGATCGTCGGCGCCTATTTCAACGAGGAAACCGGCCGCGATTTCTCGCGCGCCACCGCGCTCGGCACGATCAACGCGACCAATCCGAACATCACCGACGGCTTCGTCAAGAACAGCAGCTGGGCGGTGTTCGGCCAGTTCAACTATGACCTGACCGATGCCTTGCGCTTCACCGGCGGGCTGCGCTGGACCGAGGAAAGCAAGGAATTGCGCTCGTTCAACCGCTCGTCGGGCGGCGCGGTGTGCAACATCCCGCCGGCGCTGCAACTCGGCGGCACCTGCCAGGCGGTCTTCAAGGACGGCTTTTCGGATTACAGCTATCTCGCCAGCGTCGACTGGACCCTGCGGCCGGGGCTCTTGGTCTATGCCCGCACCGCACGCAGCTTCAAGGGTGGCGGCCAGAATCTGCGCGGCACCGGCAGCGCCGACAGCTTCGCGGCCTTCGCCCCCGAAACCGTCACCGACTATGAAGTCGGGACAAAGGCCGACCTGTTCGACCGGCGGCTGCGCATCAACGCCGCGATCTTCCAGGCCAATTACAGCGACATCCAGCGCACGATCGTCCAGGCCTCGCCCGGCGGCGCGATCGTCAGCCTGGTCACCAACGCGGCGCGCGCGCGGATCCGCGGCGGCGAGCTCGAAGTCACCGCGATCCCGCTCGACGGGCTGACCCTGTCGGGCAGCGTCGGGGTCAACGACGCCAAATATCTCGACTTCACCGACGTCACCGGCGACCGCTCGAACGAACCCTTCCAATTCCCCAAATACAGCTACCGCCTCGGCGCCACCTACGCGGCGCCGCTCGATTTCGGCGAACTGCGGCTCAGCGTCGACTGGACCTGGCGCAGCGCGACCCAGCTCGTCGGTTCGGCGATCTACCGCGATAGCCTGCGCCAGCCCGCCTACGGCCTGCTCGGCGCCCGCGCGTCGGTGGATATCGAGAGCCTGAACAGCCAGATCGCGATCTTCGCGACCAACCTGACGGGCAAACGCTATGCGGTGTCGGCGGTGCAGTTCGACAACAGCCTGGGCTTCAACAGCCTCTACGCGGGCGAACCGCGGGTGATCGGGGTGCAGTTGACGACGCGGTTCGGCGGGGAGTGAGCACGGCCGCCGCGGTCGCAACGCCGCTCTCATAAGCTTCGTCATTGCGAGCGAAGCGAAGCAATCCAGAGCGGTTTACGCCGCTCTGGATTGCCGCGTCGCTTCGCTCCTCGCAATGACGAGACTTGAGTGGCAGCCCCCGCGCGCGCCGACCGACGTCAGAAAATCCCCTTCAACAAATTCGCCGGATTCTTCCGCAACGCCGCCTCTTCGCCCGCCATATATTGGAAAATGCCTTTCAGCGCCTGCTCGGTCACCGACTTGGTCAGCCCGTCATGCGTCAGCCCCGCCGACGCCAACAGCGAATTGCCCTTCGACAAATCGTCGAGTTGGCGAAAGGCGCCGACATTCTGCAGCGCCGATCCGACCAGCGGCGACACTTTGGTGAACAGCACGTCCCCGGCGCTGGTCTGCAGATAGCGCGTCGCGCCATCCTTCTTGGTCACCAGCGCGGGTGCGTCGGACCAGCGCAGGTCGTCGATCGCGGCACGAAAAACCGGCTTCGCCTCGCCCGCGGCCTTGCCGCCGGCGTCGTTCAGGCTTCTGGTCAAATTGGTCGTCAGGCCCAGCTTGTCGCCCATGCCGAACAGCTTCGACGCCATTTTTCCGCCCGCCCCCGGCAACAGGATGCGCACCGCCTTGTCGGCGTAAAAGGCCCCCGGCTGCGCCAGTTTGTCGAGCGCCCCGTCGGACGCGTTGCCGATCAGCGACTTCACACCGCCGTTCGGCGCCTTGGCCATGGCGAATGGCGTCACCGCGAGCGCCAGCATCCCGGCCGCCCCCGCAAACAGCGCCCGGCGCCGCATTTCCGTCTCGTCCCACTCCATGACGCACTCCTGCTCGGGCCTGCCGCAATCGACGGGCCGGTTGTAGCAGCAAAGCGTTGGCCGCCATAGAGCGTCGGTGAGACGGATGACGTCCGCTAACGACCGAAGCCAGCCCTAAAAATCCTCCCTGCGGCGCAGCCGTGGGGAGGGAGGCCGCCGCGCAGCGGTGGTGGAGGGGCGGTGGCCTTGCGCCAGCCTTTGACGGCGTCGGCCCCTCCGTCAGCGCTGCGCGCTGCCACCTCCCCATCGCTGCGCGACAGCGAGGAGCGGCGACGCCCGCTTTCTACCCCTTCTCGTCCGCGCGACTCCAAGCGGAGGCGATGACGGCAAACGACCGGTTGCGGACGATGGATTCCTGCTCCATTCAAACATGTAATGGGTATTGTTGCGAGAGCGTAGATGTTGCGAGACAAACAGAGAGCGGTCATCGTGGCCGCAATCCTTTCAGTCGCCGCCTCCCTCTCCATGCTGGTGAGCACTTTTGTGGCCCCGGAATTTCCCATTTGGCCCATTATGGCGTGCAATTGGCTGCTCTTCATGTCTGTAACTTGGCTCGTCGGCCACCAGGTGAGCTTATTCGGACAATGCAAAGGCATCGGTCGCGTCAACCGGAACATCTGGCGCGTGGTGATACTTGCCTTCTCCGGTTGTGGCTTCGTCGCGATAGCCAATGGCGCAACCATCATCTGAAATTACTGACGGCGCCCCACCCCAAAGCCGACCGCCCACCGCTCAAGCCGCCATGCGCAGCCGGTTCCGTCCCTCGCGCTTGGCGGTGTAGAGCGCGTCATCGGCGCGCTGGAGCAGTTCCTCGACGCCAGTCTCGCCGGCATAGACCGCGACGCCGATGCTGACCGTCGCCGGCGGACCGTCGTCGTCGGCGCGGCCGTTCAAGGCCTCGACCGCCTGCCGCACCCGCTCGGCGACCAATTCGGCGGCCTGCGCGCTCGACCGTTGCAGCACGCAGACGAATTCCTCGCCGCCATAACGGCCGACCATATCCTCTTCGCGCAGCGACGCCTTGGCGCGCTGCGCGACGCGGCGGATCACCGCGTCGCCGACGCCATGGCCGTGGATGTCGTTGATCCGCTTGAAATGGTCGATGTCGAAGATCGCGACCGCCAGCGGCGCACCATTCTCCCGCGCGCCGACCAGCGCGCTCTCGAGGAAGGCGAGCGTGTGGCGGCGGTTCGGCAATCCGGTCAGTGCGTCGGTGTTCGCCGCGGCCTCGGCATCGCTTCGCGCCGCTTCGAGCATGCGGGCGTTCTCGACGGTCTCGGTGACATCCTGGATCGTGCCGAAGATGCCGACCGGCTTTCCGCCACGGCTCATTTCGATCGAGCCGTGCGACACGATGTCGCGCACCTCGTCGTCGGGGCGGATGATCTGGCCATGGAATGCGAAGGATGTGCCGTCGGCGACCGCCTTTTGCAGCGTCGCGCGCATCCGGTCGCCGTCCCCGGGCATATAGCGGTCGAGGCTGCCCTGAACCGTCATCGGGGTGTCGGGTTCCAGCCCGTGGATGCGATAGGCCTGATCCGACCATTGGATCGTCCAGCGGACTAGGTCGACGCGCCAATGGCCGACGAGCGCCGCCGCCTCGGCCTGGAGCAGCCAGCGGTTGCTCTGCTCGAGCCGTTTCGCCAGCCGTTGCCGCACGACGAGCAGCGCCGCGAGCGGCAGTGCGGTGAACAACAGCGTCAGCAGATAGAATTGCAGGAACAGGACGATCGTCGTCGGCGCGGCGTCCATATTGGCGATCGGGCCGAGCCCGTGCCCCGTCATCCACGACGCGATGATCGTGACGATCAGCACGCTGGCCGCGGCGCCGAACGGGCCGAGACGATAGGAGGCCGCGACCACCGCGACGCACGGCAGGAAGGTGACCGGAAATTCGGCCTGCGAAAAACAGACCGTGGTGATCGCCGCCGCCGCGGTCAGGATCGCGGTCGCCTCGACGGTCCCGGCGCGATTGCTGTTGCCGAGCGCGCCCGCTCCGGCAAGCCGCGCGAGCATGACGATCGGCGGGGTGACGATCAGCATTCCCAGCCCGACGGTGGTCAGCCACGACCGGAAAAAATCGAAACCGCCACCGGTCAGCAAGGTCGCGATGCCGGCGCTGGCGCAACTGGCGGTCAGCGCCGCGATACAGAAATTGCCGACCGAGCGCGGCACCATGAACGACAATATGCCGCGCTCGCGGCGATTGATCATCCACAGCGCGACGCTACCCTCGATCGCATTGGCCAAGGTGAAGGCGACCGACAGCGACAGCGGGGCGCCGCCAAGCATATTGGCGCTGACGCTGGCGCCCGCCATGCCGACAAGGGCGCCGATCCGCGCGCCGGCCGGCGCCAGCAACAGCATCGCGAGCAGATAGCCCGACGGCGGCCACACAGCGGCGATATTATCGGCGCCCTTGGTCGCGGCAAGCGACAGGCTGGCGAGCAGGAAATAGCCCAGCGCCGTCAAAAGCGACCAGAACAGCGTCTCGACCTTGGGGGACATCGACCGCGTCATGTCGCAAGACTGATCGAAATTGGCAAAGAAATCGATAACATAAGCGCCGTCGCCGCGGATTTGCGACGAAATGCGGGTCGCGGCGCCGGCGGTCAGGCCACCCCGCCGAAGGTCAGCCCGACGACCTGTTCGACGATCGCCTCGTTCCAGTCGATGCGGCGGTCGAGGATCAGCATCGCCAGGCCATGGACCAGCGCCCAGGCGTGCAGCGCGGCAATATCAGGGTCCTTCACCCCCGGCAGCGCCTCGCCGACCCCGGCACGGAGCAGGTTGTACGCCACTTCGCCGCCGTCTTCTTCGCCATCCTTGCGGTCGGGCATCTGGCGCGTGAAACTCAGGCGGAACAGCGCCGGCTCGTCGTGCGCGAACCGCACATAGGTGGCGCCGGTCGCCTTGAAGCCCGCGACCCCGCCGCCCGCCTTCAGCCACGCCTGCGCCTGCAGCGCGCCGAGCCGCCGCAATCCCTCACCCGCGAGCGCGTCGAGCAGCGCCTCCTTGTCGGGGAAATGGCGGTAAAGCGCGGTCGCGCTGACCCCGACATCGCGCGCCAGCGCGCGTAGCCCCAGTTCGCCGTCGTCGCCGGCTTCCAGCCGCTTGAGCCCCGCCGCGATCACCGCCGCGCGCAGGTCGCCATGATGATAGGTGCCCGCCGCTTTCGCGCCGTCGCTTTTTATGTTGACACTGTTATCTTTGCTCGCCATCATGTTGTCACTGTAAACATATCGAGTCGCCCACGCAACCCCACGTTGCGCGGCACCTTCGCCAACTTCCGTACGGAGCTTCATCATGGCCAGCAACGTCGAAACCATCATCCGCGGTGCCGTCACCAAAACCATCGGCAAGGTCGCCGATTTCAACCGCAAGCGCCTCCCCCGCCCCACCGACGCGCATCCCTTCCTGACCGGCATCCACCAACCGATGACCGAGGAATTCACGCTCGAGGAACTGCGCGTCGACGGCGAAATCCCGGCCGCCCTGACCGGCCGCTACCTGCGTAACGGCCCCAACCCCGCGATCGCCCCCGATCCCGCCAGCTATCACTGGTTCACCGGCGCCGGCATGGTCCATGGTATCCGCATCGCGAACGGCAAGGCCGACTGGTATCGCAATCGCTGGGTGCGCGGCAGCGAGGCCTGCGAAGCCCTCGGCGAAGATCTGCCCCCCGGCCCGCGCGAAGGGCGCAACGATGCCCCCAACACCAACGTCGTCGGCCTCGCGGGCCGCACCTTCGCGATCGTCGAGGCGGGCGGCAAGCCGGTCGAACTGGGTTACGAATTGAACACGATCGCTCACAACCCGTTCGACGGCAGCCTCGCCGGCGCCTTTACCGCACACCCGCACCACGACCCCTTCACCGACGAAATGCACGCGATCACCTATCGCGGCGACGAGCCGAACAAGGTCTGGCACGTCGTGCTCGACAAGGATGCGCAGGTCGTCCGCGAACTGGCGATCCCGGTGAGCGACGGTCCGTCGATCCACGATTGCGCGATCACCGAAAATTATGTGCTGGTGCTCGACCTGCCGGTGACCTTCTCGATGAAGATGCTGCTGGCGGGCTACCGCTTCCCCTATGCGTGGAACGACGCGCATCAGGCGCGGGTCGGCCTCCTCCCCAGAAAGGGCGGCGCCGACGACATCGTCTGGGTTCCGGTCGAGCCTTGCTATGTCTTCCACCCCGCCAACGCCTTCGAGACGGCGGACGGCAAGGTGATCGTCGACGTCGTCGCCCACGAAACGATGTTCGCAAGCTCGAAGCGCGGCCCCGACAGCGAAAAATCGCGGATGGAACGCTGGACGATCGATCCCGCGGCCGGCACCACGACCCGCACCGTGATCCACGATCATGCGCAGGAATTCCCGCGCTACGACGAGCGGCTGACGACCCGGCCCTATCGCTACGCCTACAGCGTGGCCATTCCCGATGCGCAATCGAGCGAATGGGCACTGGCTGAAACGCGGCTGCTCCGTCACGACCTTGATGCCGGCACCACGACGGCGCATGACTTCGGCCCTGGTCGCCACCCCGGCGAATTCGTCTTTGTTCCGCGCAGCGAAGATGGCGCCGAAGACGATGGCTGGCTGATCGGGCTGGTCGTCGACATGAACGACGAGACCACCGACCTCGTCATCCTCAACGCCGACGATTTCACCGGCGCGTCGCAGGCGGTGATCCACCTGCCGCACCGCGTCCCGCCGGGGTTCCACGGCAATTGGGTCGCCGACTGACGCCCAAAGCACTGAAACGGGACAATTTCGGGACCGGCGTCACCCAGTTGACGCCGGTCCCTTTTTTCCGCCATGAGGGTCACCATAAAGGAGATTCCGCATGGCCCGTTTCACCCGCCTCGCAGCCGTCGCTGTCGGCGTCACTCTGCTGGTAAGCCCGCTTGCGGCACAGGATAAGTCCAAGACGATCGAAGGCACGTTGACCCTGTTCGAAGGCCAGAAGTTCGACGGCGATTCCTATCGCCTCGAAAAGGACGAACCGTCGCTGCAGCACGACTTCCTCGTCGGCAGCATCGCGGTCTATCCCGGCGAAACCTGGGAATTGTGCGACAAGCCCAAGTTCAAGGGCAATTGCCTGACCGTGTCAGCCAACGAAACCGGCATCGGCAAGGCGATGATCAAGTCGGCCCGCGTGATCAAGGCCAAGTAATAAGTCCGCGTCCGGCCGCTGCGGCGGCCGGCGCCTTTCCATGATCGCCTCGGTCGCGCGCAGCGACCGTTCGTTGTCGACGTCGACCGCGGTAGCGCCGTCGCGCACGAGCAGGGCCGCGACATCGACCTTCAGGTGCCGCGAGATGCGGCCGAAGATATGATGGATCGGGCCGAGCCCGAAGCGGAAACGCAGCAGGTTGACCAGCCCGAATGCCTGCATCACCCGCACCGGTTTCTTGACGAACTGCCCACCGCCGCGAAATGCCTCGGCTGCTTTCAGCGCTCTGCGATGGCCGATCCAATAGGCGTTGCAGTTCGACACCGCGACGTCCGAAAATTCGTAAAAGCGCCGCTGGCCCTCAGGATGCGCCGCCAGCACATCCTCACGCCGCGCCAGCGCCACCCCCGCCTCGGCACCGAGGCGCGCCGCTTCGGCGCTGATTTCGGCGATCGTCGCGGGGGTCAGCAGGCAATTGTCGGCGGTCGTAACGAGCAGCGGGAAATCCGCCCGTTCGGCAACAGCGAGTACGGAATCCGCCAGATTGTCGGAAGCGGGCACGAACACCAGGCGATCGCCGAGGCTGTCGACGACGATATCGCCAAGATCGTCGGCCAGTCCTTCGTGATGGCTCGACACGAAGATGCGCGCCGCGTCGGTCGCGGCGGCGCTGACGAGCACATGCGCGACCATCGGACGGCCTGCAACGGGCACCAGGCATTTGTCGGCGACGCCATGCGCCTCGGCGAGGGCGTCGACCGCGCCGGGCCGCCGGCCCGCGAGGATGAGGATAGAACCGAGGCCCGTTTGCTGTCCGCTCATGCCGCGTCCCTCCGCGCCGCCGCCGGCGCCAACTGGCGGAGCATGCTTTCGGCGACGATCGTCTCGATCAGGTCGGCCTGGGTAAATCCGGCAGCGACAGCGGCGCGGCCGAAGACTTTTTCCGACCAGAGATTGCAGTTGAGGTTCACCTCGAGCAGCCGCACCTCGCCGGTCGCGAAGTCGACGCGGAACTCGAAACGCCCGAAATCGAACGGGCGGAAGACCTCGGCCATCTGCGCGGTCATCGCCGCGATGCGCGCACCGATTTCGGGTTCGTCGAACAGTTTGAGGCTATATTTGGCGCTGCGGTCGACCAGGTCGCGCTTTTCCTGATAGGTGCGCAGGTGCGTCGGATCGGCCTGTTCGAAGATCATCATCGGCAGCATCGCGGGTTCGCCGCCCTGCGTGATCACCGGCACCTCGACATCGCTGCCGGCGATGAAGGGTTCGACGATCGCGTCATGGTCGAGCGCATGGATCTCGGCGACCGCCTGCGCGAGTTCGATGCGATCGTGCGCGTCGCGAATGCCCCATGACGCCGAGCTGTTGTTCGGCTTGATCACCCAACGCGAGGCGGGCGGGCAGCGCGACACGTCGACCGGCACGCCGCGGCGGAACAAGGCCCAGGGCGCGGTCGGCACGCCGCGCGCGGCGGCCTCCAGCTTGGTCAGATGCTTGTCGTCGGAGAGTCCGCGCACGATCGGCGAGGCGCCGACATAGGGCAGGCCCATGCGGTTGCAGAGCAGGGGCAGCAGCATTTCCGAATTGAAGAAGCCACCCCGGTTGAGCAGCGGAAAGACGAAATCGGCATCGGGCCTGTCGAACAGCGCCGCATAGCTGTCAGCGATGACAAGCGGGACACCAAGCCCTTCCAATATCTCGCGAATCTCGCGGTGGTAGAGCGCGTGGTTGCCGTCCTCGGGGTGCAAGGCGCCGGTCCAGCGCGCATGTTTGGCAATGAAAAGCAGCCGCCGCTGGCGGATGGCGTCGGATAGCCGCGTGGGCTGAAGAGAGGTGGTTCGCATAAGGCGGTTCGACCACACGGAGGTTGCAGCGGCATGACCTTTCGGTGACGGCGCTGAAACCAAAACGCCAAATCTCTGTCATGTTGGGGCGGTAGACGTCGGTCTTGCCCTCCCCTTGCCAGGACCGCGCTCCCGATGTTGCTCAACGCGATTGCCGCCGACGAACCCCGCCTTCCGCCCGCCAAACGCTACGCGGCGCGACTGGCGACCGCACTCACCAGCGGCGGCGATGCGCGGATCCGCCCCGACGCCGACGGTCGCAACCAATATCATGCCAGCGTGCTGCCGTCGGACGCACTCGCCTATGGCTCGTCGACGATCAGCAGCATCTCGGACCACGCCTTTCATACCCTGCTCGATCGCTGGCATCACGGGCTCGACCGCCCCGTCGCCGCGGGCGATTATGCCGAGGCCCTGGCGATCCTGCGCTTCAAGCTGGTCGAAGCCTTTGGGACGCCGGACACCGCGGTGGTGTTCGCCGCGTCGGGCACCGACCTCGAATATGCGGGACTTGCCGCGGCCCATGACGGGCGACCGCTCACCGCGATCCTGCTCGGGCGCGACGAAGTCGGCAGCGGCTGCGTCCACAGCGCCGCGGGGCGCTTTTTCGCCGACGAGACCGCGACCGGCGCGCGGGTCGTCGCGCAATCGGCGATTGATCCCGCCTTTGCCGGCACCGAACTGGTCGATGTTCCCGTGCGCGACGCCGCCGGACGACCGCGCGCGTCGAGCACCGTCGCCGACGACCTCGCCGCCGCTGCGCAGCGAGCGATCGCAAACGACCGCCGTCCGGTCGTCCATGTCGTCCACGGGTCGAAATCGGGCCTGACCCTGCCGGTCCTCGCCGATGTCGAACGGATCGTCGCGGCCTTCGGCGACGCGGTGACGATCGTCGTCGACGCGTGCCAGCTGCGCGTCGCGCCTGCGATGATCCGCCGTTACCTCGCGCTCGGTTGTGTCGTGTTGATGACCGGCTCGAAATTCGCCGGCGGGCCGCCGTTCAGCGGCTTCGCGCTGATCCCCGACGCGGTGCGGGCCAGAGCCATGCCGCTTCCCGACGGTTATCGCCGCGTCGCGACGCGCGCCGAATGGCCGGCGGACTGGCCGGGGGCCGATCGTTTGCCGGCGTCGGGCAATTTCGGCCTGCTCCTTCGCCTGCAGGCGGCGATGATCGAGATCGAACGCTTTGCCGCGCTGCCCGCGCCGCAGGTCGATCATATCGCCGCGCGCTTCGGCCATCATGTCGGCCGGATGGTCGCGCGGCTCGAACTGCGCAACGTACTGGACAGCGACGGCAAAGACAGGACCGCGCCCTGCCTCGCCGCCGCGACCCTGCGCACGCTCGACCTCTCCGCACGCTGGACGACCTGCGATTTCGATCAGGCGCGAGCAATCCATCGCCATATCGCGCGCCAATCGCGCCAGTGGCTGGGTCGCGAAATCCGCCTGGGCCAGCCGGTGCGCACGCATAGTCTGGCCGATGGCCGCGCCGCGGGGACGCTGCGGCTTTCGCTGTCGATGCCGATGATGGTCGAGATGGCGACACTCGACGATGCGGCGCTCGACACCCGGTTCGACCGTGACATGGGGCTGATCGGCGCAGCGATTTCCGCCGCGGCGGCGGCAATGGATTCGTCGCGCCCGCCCCAACACGCCTGACCGCGATTCCGACGCCGCAAGGCGCCGAAACGAGTCGAAATCATCGCCGCGCCGTCCGGCTGCCACGGTTCATCGTGAAAATCGCCGCCATTCGGCAGCATTTTTTGCGTGCCGTTCGTTGGCCCTTCACTATGACGAAGAAAATTCCCCTCTCCCGCCCCGCCACGTGCGCGATTGCCGCGTTCCTGGTTCTGTCCAGCCCCAGCGCTTTCGCGCAGGAAACCGCCGCCCCCGTGGCCGAGCCCGTCGCCCCGCCGGTGATGGTGCCGCCGGTCGCGCCGACGACGGCTCCGGCGCCGGTAATGAGCGCCCCGGTCGCCGCACCGACGCAGCCCGCGCCGGTGATCCGCGTTCCCGTCGATATCGAACCCGCTCCCGCTCCGGTCGCCAAGGCGACGCCGCGCGCCGCGCCCAAGGCCGCCACGCGTCCGACAGCAACGGCACGCACCGCCGCGCCCGAACCGGTTGCAGTTGCGCCCGTCGCGGTTGTCTCAAGTGCAGCGATTCCCGCCGAAGCCGCGGCCAGCACCTTGCCCGTGGAAAGCCTGCCCCCGGGCGCGCCGACGGTCGATCCGGTTCCGACGCCGGTCGCCGATGCGGCACCCGCCACTGACGGCTTTCCGTGGGAGCTCGCCGGTGGTGCCGCCGCGCTGCTGATAGTCGGCGGTGCCGCGCTGGCTTTCAGCCGCCGTCGCCGGACGCGCGAGGCCTGGGCCGAATCGACGGTCGAATATGCCGATGTCCCGGTCGTCGCACCCGTCGCCCCGGCGGTGGTTCGTGGACCCGTGACTGCCCCTGCGGCGCCCGCCTATGCGCCGCGCGACGAACAGGTCTTTGCGCCCCCCGCGCCGGCCCAGCGCTCGACGCCGGCCTTCGCCGCCGCACCGAGCGGCAGCATGGGACGCCACGAGGCGCTGGCAATGGTCGGACCGACCGCCGACAACCCGTTCCTGACGCTCAAGAAGCGCCTGAAGCGAGCGCGCTTCCATGACCGCAAGGAGCGGATGGAATATGACGGGCTGATGGATCAGCCGCAGGTCGTGCGCCAGCCGGTCAGTGCATGGGAAATCGCCAACCGTCCCGAGCCCGCGCTTGCCAAGCAGACGACGCGCCGCCCCGATCAGGCACCGCTCTTTCCCGGCCGGCTTCGTCCCGGATACGCCGGCAGCTAGTTAGCTGCCTGCGATATCCGGAAACAGAAAAGGGCGGTGCCTCGCGGCACCGCCCTTTTCCTATTCCAACCCGCGCCCCGACGAAGGGGCCCGGACAAGGACTTACTTCAGTTCGACGGTACCGCCGGCGGCGAGAATCTTCGCCTTCAGCTCTTCGGCTTCCGCCTTGTTCACGCCTTCCTTGATCGGCTTCGGCGCGCCTTCGACGAGCGCCTTGGCTTCGCCAAGACCCAGGCCGGTGATCGCGCGGACTTCCTTGATGACGTTGATCTTGTTGCCGCCGTCACCGGTCAGGATGACGTCGAATTCGGTCTGCTCTTCAGCAGCCGGGCCTGCAGCGGCAGCGGCCGGAGCGGCAGCAACAGCAGCGGCAGCCGAAACGCCCCACTTTTCTTCGAGCAGCTTCGACAGGTCAGCCGCTTCGAGGACGGTCAGGGTCGACAGTTCTTCAACGATCTTTGCAAGATCAGCCATGTTCATTCTCCATCAGAGCCGGGATGTCCCGGCAGTAGTTCAAGGGGTTAGTTCGAAATCACGCTGCTTCTTTGGCGGCATATGCGCCAAAAACCCGCGCCAGCTGGCCCGCCGGGGCTGCGGCAATCTGCGCAACCTTGGTGGCCGGAGCCTGCACCAGACCGATGATCTTGGCGCGCAGCTCGTCGAGCGAGGGAAGCGAAGCAAGCGCTTTGACGCCATCGACGTCGAGCACCACGTCACCCATGCCGCCGCCAACGATCTCAAGCTTGTCGTTGGTCTTGGCAAACTCCACGGCGATCTTCGCAGCCGACACCGGATCGGTGGAGGTTGCGAGCGCCGTGGGACCGGTCAGCAGTTCGCCGATGCCGGTGTAGGACGTGCCGTCGAGCGCGATTTTGGCAAGACGGTTCTTCGTGACGCGAAAGTCGGCCCCGGCATCACGCATCTGCTGGCGCAGCACCGTCGACTGAGCGACGGTCAGACCCAGGTTGCGGACGACCACAACCGAGGCAGCTGACGACAGCGTAGCGTTCAGCGAGGATACGGCTTCGGCCTTTTCCGTACGATCCATGCCTATACTCCACTCTGTGCCCGGTACCGCGCGCAAGCGCGCGCCGCCGGGCGGCTAAAACACGCAAAGGCGGCAGCGAGCCAAAGCTCGCCTGTCCTTTGCGCAACGATGTCCGATGGGGTCGGTCAAGCCGCGTCACCTGAAACCAGGCGGGCGACCGATAAAGACTGTTCCCCGTCTCGGCTGGAAATTAAGAAGGGCATATTCCCCTCACCAACTGTCTCGGACGGAATCGCCGCTGCCGGAGCAGCGACAATGTGCGGTGGCCAATAGCGCCGACGCCGGGGAAGTCAAGGCCGATGCGCCGCCTGGCCGACTCCGTTCCCCGCCCGGGACGACAAGAGAGCAGCCAACCCCAAGACAAGCCTCCTTTAATCTGATAAGTTGTCACAACTTGATGTCACTCCCCCCGTGCATCTTCCATGTCGACAGGAGGGATCATTGGGTTTTTCGGATATGTTCGGCGGTCGACGTGCGGCACAAAAGCTCGCCGACGACCTCGACGCATTGCAACAGATGAAGCTGAAACACGGGGACAACACGCGCCCCGAACTGGAACGGCGCGCCGCCGATCGCGGCCTGAACGGCCGGGACCGACGCCACTGGCAACGCCTGCTGGCACTGGCCCGGGAAGAAGGCCTTTGACGCATCGCGGCGCATCGGTTCACAAAAGCCGCAGGATCATGTCCGGAAAATTTGCGGACGCCCCCTTGTGTAGCTATTCATAAGATATATCTTAGAGCTATCGGAAATAGCTCTAAGGACCATATGATGTTTTACGGAAAGATGGAGGGACGCGGCTGCGGCATGCGCCGCGCTATGCACAACGGCGGACACGGACGGGGCTTCGGCCATGGACGCGGCTTCGGCGGTCGCCACGGACATGGAGGCGGCGACGACGGCCGGTCGCGGCGGCGGATGTTCGACAGCGGCGAACTGCGGCTGGTGCTGCTCCGGCTGATCGCCGACGAACCGCGCCATGGCTATGACCTGATCCGCCGGATCGAGGAACTGACCAGCGGGGCCTATGCCCCCAGCCCCGGGGTCATCTACCCAACCCTCACCCTGCTCGACGACATGGGCCAGATCGCCGCGCAGCAAAGCGAAGGCGCCAAGAGATTGTTCGCGATTACGCCAGATGGCGCGGTCGAACTCGACGCGAACAAAGATATCGTCGAAGCCCTGCTCGCGCGGCTGGCCGAGGTCGGCGAAGAGCGGCAGCGCACCGATGGCGGATCGGTTCGCCGCGCGATGGGCAATCTGCGCCAGGTGCTGCTCAATCGGCTCGGCGACCGCGACATCGACGAGGCAAAGCTGCACGAAGTCGTCGCGCTGATCGACGAAGCCGCGCAGAAGATCGAACGGCTGTAAGGAGCAACGGATATGACGATATCGGCAACCGCCAGCGTGCCCACCGCGCATGCCGGCAAATATCTCCAGCAACTGTGCAAGCATTGGCAGCACAACCTCGCGGTCGAATTCACCGCCGACCATGGCACCGTTACCTTTCCCAAGGACGCTCGCGGCGCCGAGTGGCCGGGCGACGGGCTGGTGACCTTCGATGCCGGCGCGGATGCGCTGGCGGTCCGCATCGATGCCAGCATCGACGGCCAGCTCGAGGGTTTGAAGGGTGCCGTGGCGCGCCACCTCGATCGCTTCGCCTTCCGCGAAGCGCCGCTGACGTTCGACTGGAAGGCGGCCTAGGCCCGAAATATCGTTTTTCGATAATATCGATTGACGATAAGGACGACTCGCAATATTGTTCTTCGATAAACAACCTATCGGAGAACGATATGCCCGCTCAACATTCCACATTGCTCGGGGTCACCCGCGGCCTGCTCTGGCTCATGCTGGGGCTGGTGGCGGCGGCCACCGTGCTCGTGCTCGTCGTCGGCATCGCGCTGGTCGCCGCCTGGCCCGACGTGATGGTCGAGCTGAAGAACAGCAAGGTCTTTGTCGACCCCGGCATCATCCAGTCGCAACTGCTCTGGATGATGGCCGTGCTGGCGGCGATCCTGGCGGTTGCCGTCTATGTGCTGCGCCAGTTGCAGGCACTGGTCGCCAGCGCCGCGACCGGCGATCCCTTCGTCCCCGCGAATGCTCGGCGCCTCCGCCGTATCGGCTGGGGCCTTGTCGCGGCGCAGCTGCTGGCGATCCCGCTCCACATGATCGCGAGCAGCGTCGCGGCGGCGCACAGCGAATTTGCCGGCATGGGCGGGCTGTCGCTGAACAACATCCTCGCCATCCTGCTCGCCTTCGTCCTCGCGGCGGTGTTCGAACAGGGCGCAGCGATGCGCGACGAACTGGAAGGAACCGTGTGATGGCGATCGTCGTGAAACTGGACGACCTCCTCCACGCGAAGCGGATGACGCTAACCGACCTGTCCGAGCGCATCGGCATCACGCTGGCCAATCTGTCGATCCTCAAGACGGGCAAGGCCAAAGCGATGCGTTTTTCGACGCTCGAGGCGATCTGCACCGAACTCGGGTGCCAGCCGGGCGACCTGCTCGTCCATGAGGCCGATGGCTGACCGCGCGGGAACGCAAATCCCGCTCCGGCGTTGAGATGAAAGGCGGTCGCTTTCGGCCGCCTTTCGCATGTGCCGAGAAAGGAATTTTTGTGACCGATGCCCAAGGGCTGCTTTGCCCGACCTGCCGCGTGAATCTGACGATGTCCGAACGGCAGGGGATCGAGATCGATTATTGCCCGCAATGCCGCGGCGTCTGGCTCGATCGCGGCGAACTCGACAAGATCATCGAGCGCAGCGAAGCCGCGACCGCGCCGCAGCAGCAGGCCGCGCCTCCGCCCCAGCAGCCGCAATATCGCGAGCAGGACTATCGCGGCGGCGAGCGCGGCCATGACGACCGCCACTATGGCAAGCCCTACAAGAAGAATTACAAGAAGAGCTTCCTGAGCGAGCTTTTCGACTGACGATCAGCCCGCGACGGCATTTCGCCGGGCATAGAGGAAATAAACGCCCAGCCCGGCGATATTCCAGATGAAGAACCAGATCTGGGTCTGCGCCGGCAGGCTGAAGAACAGATAGATGCAGCCGAGCACCGCGATGCCGCCGACCACCCAGGGCAGCGGCGTGCGGAAGGTGCGCGGCGCATCGGGCGCGCGGACACGCATGATCAGCATGCAGACCGAAACGGCGGTGAAAGCCGCGAGCGTGCCGGCATTGGCCAGCGCGGCCAGCTCGTCGAGCGGGATGAAGCCCGCGAGTACCGCGACGACGAGCGCGGTGAAGATGGTGATGCGCACCGGCGAACCCCGCTCCGACAGCTTGGCGAGCCCCTTGGGCAACAGCCCGTCGCGCGCCATGGTGAAGAAGATGCGGCTCTGGCCGTAGAAGAAGGCGAGGATAACGGTCGGCAGCGCGACGACCGCCGAAACGCCCAGATAATAGGCCGCGTTCGGGCTGCCCAGATCGCGCAGGATCAGCGCCAGCGGCTCGGGACTGTTGGCGAATTTGTTGTAGGAAATGGCACCGACCGCCGCGACCGCCACGGCGACATAGATCAGCACGCAGACGATCATCGACCCGACGATGCCGATCTTGAGGTCGCGGTCGGGGTCTTTCGCTTCCTCGGCGGCGGTCGCGATCGCATCGAAGCCGTAGAAGGCGAAGAAGATGATCGCCGCCGCCGCCATCACCCCGCGCTCGACCCCGTCGGGGCCGATATGCTTGGCGAAGCCATAGGGGCTGAACGGTTCGAGATTGGCGGCGTCGAAGGCGGGCAGCGCCACCGCGACGAACACCGCCAGCGCGATGATCTTGACGACGACGAGGATCGCATTGACCGTCGCGCTTTCGCGCGTGCCGAACAGCAGCATGCCCGCGACGAGGGCGATGATCGCGATCGCCGGCAGGTTGACGATGCCGCCAAGTTCGGGACCCTGCATCAGCGCCATCGGGACGTCCGCCCACGCCTGTAGCAGCGGCGCCGCATAGCCCGACCAGCCGACCGCGACCGCGCTGACCACCAACGAATATTCGAGGATCAGGCTCCAGCCAACGATCCAGGCGATGAGTTCGCCGATCACGACATAGCTGTAGGTATAGGCGCTGCCCGACGCGGGGATCATCGTCGCCATTTCGGCATAGGCGAGCGCGGCGCAGGCACAGATCAGCCCCGCGACGGCAAAGGACAAAATGACCGCGGGTCCCGCCTTGTCGGCACCGACGCCGATCAGCGTCAGGATGCCGGTGCCGACGATCGCACCGACGCCCAGGGCGACGAGATGTGGCCAGCCGAGCGTGCGCGCGAGCCTGTGCCCCTCCTGCTGTTCCGGAACGATGGTTTTGCGGCGCAGCAGGCTGTCGGTCATTCGGGCTCCCCTATTTTCGTTGCTTGTGAAACGGGATCGGGGAGAAGGCAAGCGGAGCCATTAACCCGGGCGCGCCACCCTATGCGCACGCGCCGCCAGCCCTGCCGCCAACAGCACCGCCAGCGCGTAAGCGAGCGGCGCCGACCACAGGACCACCCGCGCCCCGGCGACCGCGCCGGCAACCAGCGCAGCCCACAGCCAAAGATGCGCGAGCCAGCGCCCGTCGCCCGTACCCCGCAGCGCATTGGCGATCTTGTGCCCCATCTGCACCAGCGTGCCGGTCATGTAAGTGACGCCGACGACGGCGCCGTCCTGCCCCTCGATTGCGGCATTGACGACCCCCATGGCGAAGGCGAGGCAAAGGACAGGCGACCAGCCGGGAAGGATGGAACGCAATCCGATCGCCAGCACGAGCAGCAGCGCGACGAGCGCGAGCACGCAAGGCGACCGCCGCGAACCGGCACGCGCGGCAACGAGCGAGCCCGTCACCACCCCCGCGACGAAGGTCGCGATGATGCCGCCCGCGACCATCGCCGCGTCGCTCCATTGGGCGAGACCGACCGCCAGCCGGGTCGAATTGCCCGTCATGAAGGATACGAAAAAGCCCGACGACTCCACAAAGCCGATCGCATCGACGAAACCGGCGAGGATCGCGATCCCAACCGCCAGATGCTGATGGGTGCGGTCGAAACGGATCATCGCGTCAGAGCAAAGCCTCGATCGCCTCGGCCAGTTTCGCATCGCGCGCCGACAATCCATCGGCATCGTGGGTTGTCAGCAGAATGTCGACGCGGTTGTAGACGTTCGACCATTCGGGGTGATGGTCCATCTTTTCGGCGATGATCGCGACGCTGGTCATGAAACCGAAGGCTTGCGCGAAATCGGCGAACTTGAAGCGGCGGGTGATCGCATCGCGCTGCGGCTCGTGTGTCCAGTCGGGAAAGCGCGCCAGCAGGGCATCGCGCGCGGCATCATCGAGTTTCTGGATCATCGCTTCGTCTCCCCGCTGGTAATGGCGCGATGCTCCCCATAAGGAAGGGCGCGATGAGCGACAAGACCGCCCTTTCCTCTCTTCCTCCCGGCTGGACCGGCACGGCGCCCGATACCGACGCGCTGTTCGCGATGGCCGAGGCGGCGCTGGACAGCCTGCCCGCCGTGTTCGCGCCGCATATCCAGGATGTGGTGATCGCGATCGAGGAATTTGCCGACGACGACGTGTTGAAGTCGCTCGACATCGAGCATCCTTACGACCTCACCGGCCTCTACGAAGGCCGCCCGCTGACCGAGCGCAGCATCGACGCGAGCGGCGGCATGCCCGACCGTGTCACCCTGTATCGCATTCCGATCCTCGTCGAATGGATCGAGACCGGCGAGAAACTCGACCGGCTGGTGCGCCATGTGCTGATCCACGAAATCGGGCATCATTTCGGTTTCTCCGACGACGATATGCACGCGCTCGAGGATATGGCGTGATGGTATTGCTGCGGTTCGACCGGGTGGCCTGCATCCGCGGCGACCGGCTGTTGTTCGAAGAGCTGTCGCTGGCGCTGGCGCCCGGCGAGGCGCTGTGGCTGCGTGGCCCCAATGGCGCGGGCAAGTCGAGCCTGATCCGCGTTGCGGCGGGGCTGCTGCGCGCCGCTGCGGGAACGGTCGAGCGCTTCGGCCGGGTCGCGCTGATCGACGAGGCCGCGGCACTCGACGCCGAACTGCCGCTGCGCCGGGCGCTCGATTTCTGGGCACGGGTCGATACTGTCGACGGTCATACGGTGGATCGCGCGATGGAAGCGATGGCGCTGCATCCGCTGGCCGAGGTGCCGGTCGCGATGCTGTCGACCGGACAGCGCAAGCGCGCCGCGATGGTCCGGGTGATCGCCAGCGGGGCGCCGATCTGGCTGCTCGACGAGCCCGCCAACGGCATGGACGATGCGGCGCAGGCGCGGCTGGTCGCGGCGATTGCGATGCATCGGGCCAATGGCGGCGCGGTGATGCTGGCGTCGCATTTTGCGCTGGGCGTCCCCGATCTGGCCGACCTCGACATGGGGGCGCTGGCATGACGATGCTGATCGCCCTGTTCTGGCGTGACCTGCGGCGGGCATGGGGTAGCGGGGCGCTGTGGCTGCCGGTGCTGTTCTTCCTGCTTGTCGCCACTGCCTTTCCCTTTGCGGTCGGCCCCGATGCCCCTTTGCTCCAGCGCGCGGGCGGCGGGATGGCATGGGTTGCGGCGCTGCTCGCGGCGCTGCTGCCGATCGACCGGCTGGTCCGTCCCGACCGCGATGCCGGGGTGCTCGACCAGCTCGCGGTGCGCGGGGTCGCCGACGAGGTGATCGCGGCGGTGAAGATCGGCGCGCATGCGGTCGGCTTTGGCCTGCCATTGCTGATCGCTCTCCTCCCCGCCTCGGCGCTGCTGGCGCAGGATGCGGGGCGGATGGAGACGCTGGCGACGGGGATCGCTATCGCCATCCCCGCCCTCGCCTCGCTGGCGGTGCTGAGCGCGGCGCTGACTGCGGGTCTCAAGGGCGGAAGCGCGATCGGCGGGCTGCTGGTGCTGCCGCTGGCGGTGCCGCTGCTGATCTTTGGCGCCGGCATGCTCGACCCGTCGGGGCGCGGGGCGATCAAGCTGCTGGCGGCGGTGAGCCTGTTGCTCACCGCGATCGGGCCGTTTGCGGCGGGCGCCGCGTTACGAGGCTTGCGCGAATGACAAACGCCGGCGGATCGCGAAAAATCGGCCCGGTTTGGCCTTAAAGCCACAAAAGCCCCGCATGGCCGCGTCGGAATTGTATCCTTTGTGGCTTTAAGCGGGCGATGGAGGACGGGCGTCGTTGCGGGGTTCGGCGGGATAGGCGAGACGGCCATCTGGCAGGGTAGATCATGGCCGAATAAATTAGGAAAGCGGTTTTTGGCGCTGCAGTGACGATGACTGCTCCCGACCAAATGCTGTCGTTCCCGTCGCCATTTTGGGGCGCTAAAAGCTGACACTGGAGACGATCGATGAATGAGCCGAGCGGATGTCAGCGATGTGGCCATCTTATCGGGTATCATTGGGACGGCGACGGCGAGATGTCGTGTACGGTTAAAGACTGCGGATGTCGCGAATATCTCGATCCAGACCATCCTTCACCCTCAAGGCCAGCGGACGACGGCGACCGTTAATGACCGATTGCGGAAATGAATCCTCCCTGCGGCGCAGCCGTGGGGAGGGGGACCGCCGCGCAGCGGTGGTGGAGGGGCGGCGGCCTTGCGCCAGCCTTTGACGGCGTCGGCCCCTCCGTCAGCGCTTCGCGCTGCCACCTCCCCATCGCTGCGCGACAGGGAGGATCGGCAAAGTCCGCTTCCCACCCCTAAGCGGCCTTTCGCGCATAAGAAAAGGGCCGGAGTTTCCCCCGGCCCTTCCCTAAATCGTTGCGGTGCCTGAAATCAGGCGCCGGTGACGTCGGCCGTATCGACCTTGACGCCCGGACCCATCGACGACGACAGCGCGATCTTGCGGACGTACTTGCCCTTCGCGCCGGCCGGCTTGGCCTTGACGATCGCGTCGACGAAGGCGTCGAAGTTCTGGCGGAGCTTTTCCTCGCCGAACGACAGCTTGCCGAGGCCGGCGTGGATGATGCCGACCTTTTCGACGCGGAATTCGATCTGACCGCCCTTGGCGGCCTTCACGGCTTCGGCGACGTTCGGGGTGACGGTGCCCAGCTTCGGGTTCGGCATCAGGCCCTTCGGACCCAGCGTCTTACCCAGACGGCCGACGATGCCCATCATGTCCGGCGTCGCGATGACGCGGCCATAGTCGAGGTTGCCCGCGAGCATGTCTTCCATCAGGTCTTCGGCACCGACCTTGTCGGCGCCGGCGGCGAGCGCCTTGTCGGCATTGTCGCCGCGCGCGAACACGGCGACCTTGACGTCCTTGCCGGTGCCGGCAGGCAGCGTGACAACGCCGCGGACCATCTGGTCGGCGTGGCGCGGATCGACGCCGAGGTTGATCGCGACCTCGAGCGTTTCGTCGAACTTGGCCGAGGCCAGTTCGCGAACGGTCTTGATCGCTTCGTCGACGGCGTGAAGCTTCAGCGCGTCAACCTTGCCCTCGAGGGCCTTCTGCTTCTTGGTCAGCTTTGCCATCGGATCAGCCCTCCGTCACTTCGAGGCCCATCGAGCGCGCGCTGCCCTCGATGATCTTCGTTGCCTGTTCGAGATCGTTCGCGTTGAGATCCTTCATCTTGATCTCGGCAATTTCGGCGAGCTTCGAGCGCGCGATCTTGCCACCGCTGATCTTGCCGGGTTCCTTCGAGCCCGACTTCAGGTTCGCGGCCTTCTTGATCAGATAGGTCGCCGGGGGCGTCTTGGTGACGAAAGAGAAGCTCTTGTCGGCAAAGACGGTGATGATGGTCGGGGTCGGGGTGCCCTTTTCCATGGAATCGGTCGCAGCGTTGAACGCCTTGCAGAATTCCATGATGTTGACACCGCGCTGGCCGAGTGCCGGCCCGAGCGGCGGCGAGGGGTTTGCGGTCCCTGCCGGAACTTGCAGCTTGATGTAGCCGCTAATCTTCTTAGCCATGATGGCCTCCTATCTTTCTGTCGACTTTCCCGAAGGAAAAGCCTCAAAATTAGCGGTCAAGCAGAAGGGCATCACCCCTTCCTCCCGCGCGGAATCACGCCCGTGTCTGGCGCGAAGCGGCGCCGTTAGACGGAAACGGGCACGAAAGCAAGGTTTTTAGCCCTGCGGAACAAGGCGCAGCAGCCCTTCCTGCACCGCCGATGCGATCAGCGTGCCGTCGCGGCGATAGATCGAACCGCGATTGATGCCGCGGCTGCCGCCCGACCAGTCGCTGTCCATCACATAGACGAACCATTCGTCGACGCGCACATCGTCGTGGAACCACATCGCATGGTCGAGGCTGGTCGAGAACAGGCCGGGCGTCGACCAGTTGAGCCCGTGCGGCAGCATCGCCGACGACAGCAGCCCCATGTCCGACGCGAAGGCGAGGAAAC
This sequence comes from Sphingopyxis sp. EU05-FHT14B03, assembly GCF_058790875.1. Lineage (NCBI taxonomy): Bacteria > Pseudomonadati > Pseudomonadota > Alphaproteobacteria > Sphingomonadales > Sphingopyxidaceae > Sphingopyxis > Sphingopyxis sp. EU05-FHT14B03. The sequence continues at coordinate 193,003 of NZ_JBYTDC010000002.1, read as the reverse complement.
CCTGATGGACCAGCGGGTCGTCGCCGATCGGCGCGGCGGCGCGAAACCATTGATAATGCTGCGTCGCCTTCGCCGCGGCGGGCGGGCGATAGTTGCGCAGTTCGAACGGACGGCGCCGCGCCATATGGTTGAACGACTCCTCCGACACATTCGGGTCGGCGGCGATCGTTTCGAGGAAATCCTGGCACTCTTCGGGCGGCAACAGATCGGGCATCGCGACCTGATGCGCGAAGCCCGGCGTCGGTTTCTGGAACGAGGCGGTGAGGTTGAAGATCACCTTGCCGTCCTGGCGCACCACGACGCGGCGGTTGGCGAAGCTGCGCCCGTCGAAGTCGCGGTGAACACGGAAATGCAGCGGCTTGGTCTCGTCGCCGCCGCGCAGGAAATAGGCGTGCAGCGAATGGACCCGCTTGTCGGGATCGACGGTGCGCGCCGCCGCGACCATCGCCTGCGCGATCACCTGGCCGCCGAAGATGCGGTCGCGCGCGGTGGTTGCGAGCGCGGGAAAGGTGAATTCGTCCTCGACCCCGGGCACGGCATCGAGGTCGAACAGACGCGCGACGGCACCCACCACGTCGCCGACATCGACGCTGGCGTTGATCGCGCGGGCACGGTCGATGCGGGCCTGAATCGCGTCGGGAGTCAGCCCCATAAACCTGTCCGTTCCTGAAGGAGAGCGACGGCGCGAGCCGTCACTTCATGCGCTCGACCTGTTCGAAGTCGAGTTCGACCGGGGTCGCACGACCGAAGATCGACACGCTGACCTTGACGCGTGCCTTTTCGAAATCGAGCTCCTCGACCAGCCCGTTGAAGCTGGCGAAGGGACCGTCGAGCACCTTGACCTGGTCGCCGATTTCGTAATCGACGCGGATTTCCTGCTTCGGACGGGCCGCGGCCTCTTCCTTGCTGTTCAGGATGCGCGCGGCTTCGGCTTCGCTGATCGCCTGCGGCTTGCCCATCGAACCCAGGAAGCCCGTCACCTTCGGGGTGTTCTTGACGAGGTGATAGACGTCGTCGGTCATCGTCAGCTTGGCGAGCACATAGCCGGGGAAGAATTTCCGCTCGGCCTGCACCTTTTTGCCGCGCTTGACCTCGGTGACGGTCTCGACCGGGACCTCGACCGATTCGACGAGTTGGGTCAGGCCCATGCGCTCGGCTTCGGCGATCACCGAATCGCGGACCTTGTTCTCGAAACCCGAATAGGCGTGAATGATGTACCAGCGCGCCATGTCTATACTATCCCTGTAAGCCTGCGCGGATCAGCGCGCGAGCGACGTCAGCCAGGTGACGATCGCGTTGAAAACCGTGTCGACGCCGAGGAAGAAGAACGCCAGGATCGTGGTCATGATCAGCACCAGGATCGTCGTCTGCATCGTCTCGCGGCCCGTGGGCCAAACGATCTTGCGCGCTTCATCCTTCACCTGATTGATGAATTGGCTCGGGCTGGTCTTCGCCATGATCGTCCTAATCCTCTAAGCGTCCGAATATCGGGCAGATGGGTTGCCGCCCGCCGCGCGTCAACCGTGCTTTGGGCAATAGTCCGCCCACCCTCCCCGAGCATGTCGGCGAAAGGCGGAAGGAAAACGGCGCATCTGTCCGAATGCTGCGGCCTTTACTTGCGCCCGGGAGCGATTGCAAGTCAAAGGCGGGATGCGGCGTGGGACATGTGGCGGCGCATGAAAAGCAACAGCACGATCATGATCGCCCAACTGGCCACCGGCTGGAACACGAACAGCAGATGCAGCGCGCCCGCCGATGCCCTGCCGTCCTGCGGATCGAAACCGACGAGGCCGAGCAGCGCGTAGCTGACCGCGATGGCGGCGGCGACGCCGAACTTCTGCATCAGGTTCAAAAGCGCGAACAGAAAGGCCGAGCGGCTGCGCCCGCAGCGCGCCGCATCGCGCGGGACGAGGTCGGCGAGCATCGAATAGATGAACAGCAGGCCGACGAAGCCGGTCCCGAGCAGCAGCGAGAAGCCTGCCGCCTGCGCCAGCCCGCGCGGTTGCTGGGCCAGCGTCGCGAGCAACAAGCCCGAAATCAGCAGCGCCATCGCGATCATCGTCACCGGCTTGCCGAACCGACGCGCGAGGAAGGTCCACACCGGCGAGGCGATGGCACCGCCGATGAAGCTCGCGAACAGCAGGATCGCACTTTGCGCATCGAGGTCGAGCACCGCGGCGGCGAAAAAGACGAAGAGCGAGGTCAGGGATCCGAAAGCGAAGCTGTTGAGGAACTGGACCCCGAACAGCAGCATCAGCGGCGGAAACGCTAGCGAAACGCGAATCTCGTTTCGCCAGCCGATCCCCGGTTCGGCGACGATGGTGCGCGGCGGCACGCGCCCGATCGCGAACAGCGCGATCGGCACCATCACGAGGAACAGGCTGGCATAGGCCATAATCCGTCCCTGCAGGCTGATGCCCGGGATCGCGACCTGCGCCGCCGCCGGGGCGGCAAAGGCGGCGATCAGAGCGATCTTCGCGAACCAGTCGCGCATGCCATAGAGCAAGGCGCTGTCGGCGGGCGAACGCACCAGCGCCGAACCCCACGACAATTGCGCGACCTCGTAGAGGCTATAGCTCGAATAGAAGAGCACCATGATCAGGAACAGCGCCGCGAACGGCAGGCTGTCGCCGATCGTCACGATGGTGACGAGCAGCAGCGCCAGCGGCACCAGCGCGAGCAGCATCCAGCGCCGATGCGCGCCGAGCCCGGTGCGGACGCGGTCGATCATCGTACCGATCAGCGGATCGACCACCCCGTCCCAGATGGTGGTGAGCGAAAAGAGCAGCCCGACGAGGCCCACCGCGATCACGCCGCCTTCGGCGATATAGGGCGGGAGATAGACGCTGAACGGCAGGCTCAGGATCGCGGTCGGCCCCGCAGTTGCGGCATAGGCGGCAACGGTGCGCGGGCGCAGCGACGCCTCGGGCGCGTCGCCGGCCGGCGCGGGAATCACGGAGACGGACGGCGCCGTCGAAGCCTGCTGCTCTGCCACGTCGCCTTGTCTCCGATCCCGCCGCGAAGCTTTCAGCAATTGACACTCATGTCAACAAACGAACGATGCCCTTTTCGATTGCCGTGCCCGGCACATCGGCCCACATGTCGATGAAAATATCGGGCGCATGTGTTTCATTCCGGGGGGATCAACCATGTCCGACGCCGCCAAGGCCGCGATCACCAATATCTTCGTCCTGATGCTGGAAAATCATTCGTTCGACAATATGCTCGGCCGGTCGGGGATTCCCGGGCTGCGCGTCGCGCCGGCGGACGCCAGCAACAGCTATGACGGGCAGACCTACAAGGTCAAAAGCCCTGCCCCCTGGTGCATGACCACCGATCCCGGCCACGAATATCTCGACGCGCTGCAGCAATTGTGCGGCGCGGACGCGTTCGGCCGCTTCGTGAAGAAATGCGGCAGGGAGGCGCGCGGCTTCATCGAATGCGCGGGGTGCAGCTATCCGCCGGTCGACAATTCGGGCTTTGCCAGCAGCTATGCGACATCGGTCAGCGAGGACACGGGGACGCCGCAGCCCGGGAATATCGGCGACATCATGGCCTGTTTCGACACGCCGGCGCAATTGCCCGTCCTGTACACGCTGGCAACCGAATTCGCAGTGTGCGACGCATGGCATTCGGCGCTGCCCGGACCGACCTGGCCCAATCGTTTCTTCGTACACGGCGCCTCGTCGTCGGGCATGAACATCAGCCCCAGCTTCGGCGACGAAGCCGAATGGGAGGCGTGGCGCGGACTGGGTTTCGAATATGCCAATGGCTCGATCTACGACGCGCTCGATGCCAAGCAGCATCAATGGAAGCTGTACCAGGACAAGGATAATGGTTTCAGCGACCGGCCGTCGCACTGGGACCAGGGCGGCTGGATTTCGCAGGTCGCGGCGATCAAGAACATCGGCCTCGAGCGCATCGAGAACCTGACCAAATTCGCGCACGACATCAACGCGCGCGACGGCAATGGCAAGCCGAGCTACACCCAATATCCCTATACCTTCATCGAGCCCAATTTCGGCGCCAGCTTCTTTTCGCCGCAACCCGGCGGCGACGGCAAGGGGCCGCGCTACACGGGGGGATCGTCGCAGCATCCCGAGGATAATTGCTATGGCGGCGAGGGGCTGATCAAATATGTCTATGAGACGATCCGCAATTCGCCGGTCTGGGAGAGCAGCCTGCTGATCGTCGTCTATGACGAACATGGCGGCTTCTATGACAGCGCGGCGATCCCCCCCGCGGTCGAACCCGGCGATCATATCCATGCCAAGGATCGCAAGCTCAACGAATATTGCTTCGATTTCAGCGTTCTCGGCGTCCGCGTCCCGGCGGTGATCGTGTCGCCCTGGATCGCGAAGGGTCATGTCGATCACACCCGCTATGACCATAGTTCGGTGCTCGCCACGCTGACGCGCAAATTGGGCATGGGGCCATTGACCAAACGCGATACCGCCGCCGCCGACCTGTGGCCGCTGCTAACCGAAAGCGCGCCGCGCAGCGATTGCCCGACGACGCTGCCCGACCCGGTCCTCCCGCCGCAGGGAAGCGACTATGAGACCGGCGCGGCGCCCGACAATCGGCACGAACAGCCGCTGCCGCGATCGGGCAATGCGGTCGGTTTCCTGCATGTGCTGCTCAAGACCGAGATCGAGCTCGCGCAAAAATGCGGCGGCCGCGCAGCCGAGGACATCATCGCCGATTTCCGGAAGATCGAGACCCACGCCGATGCCAGCGCCTATGTCGGCAAGGTGAAAGCGATGCTTGACGCGCTTTAACTCGGCGACGCGACCTGCATCAGCACGAGGTCGCTGACGAACAGCAGCGCCACGACGATGCGCACCGCCAATGCGGCGAGGCGCATGAGCCGTCCGATTGCTTCATCGAAAAAGCCCAGACGATTTCGAGCAGGCCGGCGATTGTCAGATAGATCCAGACCATGGGGGCAGCCTCCTGCAACGGGCTGCCGGGCCGTCCCGGCCTTGAAGAACCGTGAACGCGGGCGAGGACGTGACCTCTGTCGGCGGCCTGGCAGGGGCAGTAGGACTCGAACCTACGACCCTCGGTTTTGGAGACCGATGCTCTACCAACTGAGCTATACCCCTAGGCCGGAGTGCGCCATTAGCGGGACAAGGCAGGCGGGGCAAGCCTTATGGCGATGCATAGCTTGCAAAGCATCGCCGCCCTGATATGCGCCCCTGCATGACCGCCGTCGCCGCATCCGATCCGCCACAACATTATCTCGGCGGTATCGCGCTCCGGCTGCTCGCGATGCTCAGCCTTTCGGTGATGTTCGTGCTGGTCAAATATATCGACGCGGCGGGCATCCACCTCGTCGAAAGCTTGTTCTGGCGGCAGGCGCTGGTGCTGCCGCTGCTTGCGATATGGGCGTTAACGCACGGCGGCCTTGGCCTGTTCAAGACCCGGCGCATCGGCATCCATGCGCGGCGCGCGATGATGGGGCTGACCGGCATGGCGCTCAATTTCGGCGGCATGATCTTCCTGCCGATGGCCGAGGCGACGACGATCAACCTGTCGGTGCCGATCATCTGCGTTTTCCTTGCGGCCGCGCTGCTCGGCGAGCGAGTCGGCTGGCAACGCTGGGGGGCGGTCGTCATCGGCTTCGTCGGCGTGCTCATCGTACTCAACCCGACGACCCTGCTGATGCAGGGATTCGAGGGCGATCATGGACTCGGCACGCTGATCGCGCTCGGCGGCGCGATGATGACCGCGCTGATCACGATCCAGGTCCGCGACCTCGGCCGCACCGAAAGCGCGATGACGATCGTCTTCTGGTTCAGCCTGATCTCGATGATCCCGCTCGGCATCGCCCTGCCCTTCGTCTTCACACCGCACAGCGCGGGCGAATGGAGCCTGCTCGTCGGACTCGGATTGCTCGGCGCGGTGGTGCAATTGTCACTGACCGGTGCGCTGCGCCTCGCCCCCGTGTCGGTGGTGACGCCGATGGATTATTCGAGCCTGCTGTGGTCGATCGCCTGCGGCTGGTGGTTCTTCGGCACCCTGCCCGCCGACACGACCTGGATCGGCGCGCCGCTGATCGTCGCCAGCGGACTGTTCATCGCCTGGCGCGAACATCGCCTGCATATCGAGCGAATGAAGGATATCGCCGCATGACCCTGCCCGTCCTCTATCATTGCGCCGACGCGCGTTCGCTGCGCTGCCTGTGGGCGGTCGAGGAGGCGGGGATCGACGTCGACCTGCGTGTCCTGCCTTTTCCGCCGCGCGCCTTTGCCCCCGATTACCGCCCTGTAAACCCGCTGATGACGGTGCCGGGCTGGGTCGAGGACGGGCGACTGATGACCGAGTCGGCCGCGATCTGCGAACGCATCGCGGAGGGAACACCGCTCGAGGTACGCCGCGACGAAGCGGATTATTGGGACTATCGCAACTGGCTCCATCGCAGCGACGCGACGCTGACCTTCCCGCTCGCGATCATGCTGCGCTACACGCGCGTCGAGGCCCCGGAGCGGCGGCTGGCGCAGGCGGTCGACGATTATAAGGCCTTCTTCGGTGGCCGTGCGAAGAGCATCGAGGCGGCGCTGGGCGATGGCCGCGAGTGGCTCGTCGCGGGACGCTTCACCATCGCCGATATCGTCATCGGCTATGCCGCCTTTCTCGCCACCACGCTGAAGGCCGACGATGTGCTGGGCGAGGCGACCAAGGCGTGGCTGGCGCGCTGCATGGCGCGCGACGGGTTCGTCCGCGCGCGCGAACGGCAAAAGACGGCATAGAGGGAACCCCGCGATGGACCTCGAACTGGCAGGCGAGCCGGTCGTCATCGTCGGCGGGACGCAGGGCATGGGTTATGCGACCGCGCGGCAACTGGCCGAGGAAGGCGCGAAGCTGGCGCTGATCGCGCGCGATATGGAGCGCGGCGAGGCGAAGGCTGCGGCGCTGCGCGCGCTCGGCGCCGAGGTGATCGTGCGCGGCGCCGATGCGACGCGGCCGGGCGAGGTCGAGGATGCCATCGCTTCGGCAGCCGATCATTTCGGGCGGCTCTATGGCCTCGCGGTCACCGCAGGGCCGGTGCTGAGCCACGGCAGCTTCGAGGAGGAAGGCGACGCCGCCTGGGAGGCGAGTTTCCAGGCCGTGCTGATGACGAGCGTGCGCGCGTGCCAGGCGGCGCTGCCGGTGATCGCCGCGTCGGGAGGCGGAGCTGTGGTGCTGACCGCTTCCTATTCGACCCGCGCGGCGGCGGCGCATCTCTATCCCTATGTGGCGATGAAGTCGGGGATCGCCGCGCTGTCGAAGAACCTCGCCATGGCCTATGGCCCAAAGGGCGTGCGGGTGAACTGCGTCGCGCCCGGCGCGGTGGCGACCGAGGCGTTGGCGTCGGCGACCGAGCAGGCGGTCGCGGCCTATGGCGGCGATCCCGAGGCGGCGCTCGACCGCTGGATGACCGAACAATGGGGGATGAAGGTCGCGCTGGGCCGCGTCGGGCGCCCGCACGAACTCGCGGACCTCTTCACCTTCCTGCTATCGAAGCGCGCCGCCTATATGACCGGGGCGATCATCAACCAGGACGGCGGCACGCAATTCTTCTGAGGCCGCAGCCGTCGTCACGGGCAGCGGCACGTCGAGAATCGGCTGGCGACAATAATCGCCGTCGACGAGGATCGCGGCCTCGATGGCGGGGGTACGCACGGTGTCGGTCATGCAGCTCGGCAGGCGGAACTGGATCGGCGGCAGCTTGGCACGCACATAGCGCCCCGCAAATTCGGGCTTGTCCTTGAGCCGGAAGCGTCGGACCACCAGCTGCTGGACGCTCTCGTCGAGCGTCGGCGACGCCGAGCGCGTCACCACGACATGGAGGGCGCGTCCATTGGGCGCAATGACCACCTCCGCCTCGACCACGCCTTCGCTCTCCTCGCGGATGGCACGTGCCGGATAATCGTCAACGGTGATGAACGGCCGGAAGTTCGCAAGCTGCAGCGCGCCGCCGTCGAGCAGGCCGCCCTCGCGCGCATAGGCCGCGGTCATCACCGCCTCTGCACCCGGCTCCTGCTTCAACACCAGCCGCCCGAGATTGGACCAGCTCGCGGCCTTTTCCGCGTCACTGCCGCGCCGCAGCGCAGTGTCGAGCCAACGGAACAGCGGCGCGCGGTCGCCCTCGGCGCCGAGCACCGCATATTGGGTGAGGTCGCGCGCGGCCGCGATCTGGTCGTCGGACGCAGGCGCCGCGAGCCTCGCGACGAGGCGCGGCCATAGCCGGGCGCGGGTTGCCGCTCCGCCCGGTTCGGTCTTGGCGGCCCAGGACTGGATCCGTGCCAGCGCGGCCTGCGCGACCGCCGGATCGGCGCTGTCGAGGCGCGGCGCCAGCACCGGCAGCAGCAACAGACGGGCGGCGTCGTCATTTTCCGCAGCGCGGACGAGCAGCGCCTCGGCGCGCGCCGGATCGGCGGGCAGCTGCTTGCCATCGAGCAACAGCCGCCCGGCGCGGGTCCAGTCGCGGCTGTCGTTCCCTGCCTCGATCATCGCCACCGCCCGCATCGCATCGTGGCGCGGCGACAAGGGGTCTAACAACGCTTCGAGCAGGATCAAACGGTGTTTCCAGCTGTCGCGCCGCCCGGGACTGTCGACATAGGCCCAGACATCGTCGCGCGCGATGAAGGCGCGTTTCTCCTCGGCGGAACCGAGCACCGGATCGCCCACGCCATAATAGTCGCCGCGCACCCACAGAATACGCCGAAGCTCGTCGCGTTCGGCGAGGTCGGCGGGCTCGCCGCGCGCGTCGAGGAAGCGCTTGAGTTGCGCAACGGTGTCGACCTTGGCGAAGGTCAACGCCCGATCGTCGATGACGCGGCGCGTCACCTCGATCGCCAGCGCCGGGTCGCGGCGGCAGCCATGCTCGCCCTCCCAAAGCCGCCCGGCAACTTCGGGCAAGCTGCCCTCATCGGCGCCCTTCTCCGCGAGCAGCTTGTCGAGGTCGCCGCGATGCCGCTCGGCCTTGCGACACAGCGCCGCCAGCTGGCGGTCGCGGCGTTGCCGCTCGCGGATTTCCCTTGGCGTGGGTTCGTGGACGGTGAAGACGGTCGACGGCACGGCCGAGGCGGCGACCGGCGCGATCATCAGCGCATATGCCAAGCCGAACGTCATTGGGCCTCCCCGCCGCCCCTTGGTCGAATGACAGGAGCGTGAGGTCATCCTAGGCGCGCCGCCCTTGGCTCGCAAGACGGCGGCGAGCCGGCGCTAGAACCACAAATCGCGCACGCAACGGCCGTCGGCCGGCAGGTCGTCGAAACTGTCGAGCCCGTCGAAATGGTCGATCGGCAGGTCGGCGACGGCATCGGGTTCGGCAAGGCGGATGTTGACCGCCATGCGGCGGCGCCCGTCCTCCTCCAGCCGCAAGCCGCGCCAGGCGAGCACGCAACCGCAGCTCGGGCAGAAATGGATCTCGAGCGCCGGATCGACCTTGCCGCGGCGCGTGAAGGCCGCGGTCGGCCCGGTCATCCCGATGCGCTCGCTCTCATAGTCATAGGCCCAAAGCGCGCCGTAACGGCGGCACAGGGTGCAGTTGCAGGCGGTGATCGAACCGGGATCGCCGGTAAGCGTCCAGCCGGCATCGCCGCACAGGCAGCGGCCTTCGAGGACGGCCTCGCCGTTGGTCAATTGACCATCCGTTCGCGCCCCTCCCAATAAGGCGCGCGCAGATCCTTGCGCAGGATCTTGCCGCTGGCGTTGCGCGGCAGCGCCTCGATCACGTCGATGCTGCGCGGCGCCTTGAACGCGGCGATGCGTTCGCGCGCCCAGGCGATGATGTCGGCCTCGTCGATACTCATGCCCGGCTTGGGCACGACGACGGCCTTCACCGTCTCGCCCCATTTCTGATCGGGAATGCCGATCACCGCGACCTCCTGCACCGCCGGATGGCCAAAGATCGCGCTCTCGACCTCGGCCGGATAGACATTCTCGCCGCCCGAGATGATCATGTCCTTCATCCGGTCGTGGATATAAAGATAGCCGTCCGTGTCGAGATAACCCGCATCGCCGGTGTGGATCCATCCGTCGGCGGTCATCGTCTTCGACGTCGCCTCGGGCAGGTTCCAATAGCCGATCATATTGTTGGACGAGCGGGTCACGACCTCGCCCACTTCGCCCACCGGCACCGCCTGCCCGTCGTCGCCGAGGATGCGGATTTCGACCCCGGGCAGCGCCTTGCCCGCCGAGCGCATGCGCTGATTGCCTTCGGGATCATGATCTTCGGGCGGCAGCATGCAGATGGTGCCCGTCGTTTCGGTCATGCCATAGGCCTGGATGAAGTCGGCGCCGAACATCTTGATGCACTGGCGCAGCAGTTCGAGCGGGATCGGTGCTGCGCCATAGAGGATATATTTGAGGCGGCTGAAATCGGTCTCTGCGCAGCGTGGGTGGAGCAGCAGCATCTGCAGCGCCGCGGGCACGATAAAGAAGCGCGTCACGCCATGATGCTCGACCGCGTCGAACACGCCATCGGGGTTGAATTCGGCGAGGACAACGCCCGGCAGTCCCGCCGCGAGCGCCATGATGCCGAGGCCCGTGCCGCCGATGTGCGCGCAGGGCATCGCGACCAGCACCGCCTCATCATCCTCCCACTTGGTATAGGGCAGGTCGAGGTCGCTGGAATTGCGGCGCAGCGCGAACAGGTTGCGGTTCGACAGCACCGCGCCCTTGGGATTGCCGGTGGTGCCCGAGGTATAAAGCTGGAGCACCGCGTCGTCGGGACCCGAGCCCTCGAAGGCCGCGCGCGGGGTCGTGGCGATCAGCGCGCGCGCTTCGCCGTCACCCACGATGCGCGGATCATGATCGAGCTTGCCGGCGAGTTGCTGCGCCACCGCCTCGAAGCCGGGGCCGGTGAACAGGATCTTTGCCCCGGTATCGTTGAGGACATAGGCCCATTCGGCGGGCGACAGCCGCCAACCGATCGGCGCCATGACGATCCCCGCGCGCGCCGCGCCGAAAAAGAGCTGGAAATAGAGGTCGCTGTTCTTGCCGATCCACGCGATGCGGTCGCCCTTTTTTAGCCCCGCGCCGATCAGCGCGCTCGCGACCTTCGCGGTCAGATCGTCGAGTTCGCCATAGCTGAACTCGCGATCCTCTTCGCGCAGCGCGAGCCGGTCGGGACGGTCGGCCGCCCAATGGGTGAGAAACTCGTCAAAAGTCAGAAGGTCGGCCAGCGCTTTCATAAATCTCTCCCGGATGCCGTTCTCGGCAATTCTCAAGTCTGATAACAACGTCGCGGGCGGTTTGACAAGCCATCCGCGCGCCGCGTGTCGTCCGCCATCTTGCGGATAGTTCGCTCTCTATGCAATCCCGCACGACGTCCGGCGTTCGTCGAAGCGCGCGGTGCATTGGGCGGGCGACCATTGCACCGTGGCGCCCCCAACTTATTGCGACACCTGGGCAATCCCTCTATGGTGGATTATCAAAATAACACAGCGGCGCCATCGCCCGCACGGAGACTCATGTGACCAAGACCCGCCTGTCGATCCTGCTGCTCGCCTCGGCCTTCGCCCTTCCCGCCGCGGCGCAGACCAACGGCGACCCCGAAATCGTCGTCACCGGCCGTTCGCTCAAGGACACCGCCGACGCGCTCGCCGCTTGCCTCGCGCGCAATTGCCCGCCCGACGAGGATGTCGCGGCGTCGCTCGCCCACGCAGAGAACCAGCTGCTGCAGGGCGACTACAAGGATTCGCGCACGACTTTGCTCAAGTCGATCGGCCGCAACCGCAAGTTCGGGACCAAATATCCGGTCGAGGTCTCCGACCTGTTCCGCGCCAACAGCCGCGTCGCCGAACATGTCGGCGAGGCGAAGAATTTCCAGCTGTCGGTGCTCGACATGCGCAACACGCTGAAGGCCGGACTCGGCGAAAAGGACCCGCGCGTGATGGTCGCGCAGATCGAGGTCGGCGACAGCCGCGCCAAGCTGGGCTTCCCCGACGAAGCGAAACGCATCTATCAGGATGTCGAAAAGGATGCGCTGGCGGGTGGGCAGAACCGCGTCGCGATGTTCTCGCGCGTGCGCCAGGCGTTGTTGCTGCAGACCGAAGCCGAAGCCTCGGGACTCGACGCCGATTATGCCAAGGCCCGCGCGAAGCTCGACGAGATCTCGGCGCAACCGCTCGCCGGGGGCGAGGATTTCGCGCTCGTCGCGACGGTCATGCGCGCGCGCATGGACCGCAAAAAGGGCGACGCCAGTTCGACCGAGGCGATCCTGAAGGATTTCGCTGCCAAGGGCGGCGCGACACGCCCGCTTCTGCTGTTCAGCGAACCGATCAAGCGCATCGACCTGACCCAGGATTATGGCAACGACCAGCCGCAGGCGAACACGCTGCAGCGTCTGACCGCGCTCAACAGCATCGCCAAATGGGCCGATGTCGGTTTCTGGATCAACGCCGACGGCCGCGTCGGCGATATCGAGGTGCTGCGCGGCGAAGGCACGAAGCAATGGTTGAAACCCGTGCTCAAGCAAATCCAGACCCGCGTCTATGCGCCGCTGCGCCGCACCGACAATGATGCGACCCCCGGCTTCTACATGATCGAGCGCTATACGCTGACCGCGCGCTGGACCGACGATGCGACGGGCACCAACATGCGCCGCCGCGAAGCGACCCCGCGCATCGAACGGCTCGACATCACCCCCGAAAATTACCAGCGCCCGATCATCGACGACGGCAAGACGGGCTGACCGGGTCCGATTGACGAAGAACGCCTTTCATGAGACCCTTCGCGCACATCAGCGTGAAGGGAGAAGGTCGATGCGTCGCCTGATTTTTCTCGCCCCGCTCGCCGCGACCCTGTCGGTCGCGCCTGCGCTTGCCGCCGAAGTCGACGGCCCCATCATCGTCACCGGCCAGCCGCTGGGCGAGACCGCTGCGGCGCTTGCCGCGTGCCTCGCCCGCGCCTGTCCGCCCGACCAGGACGTCGCGGCGACGCTGACACATGCCGAGAACCAGTTCCTCGCCGGCCGGTACAAGGATGCACGCTCGACGCTGTTGAAGTCGATCGACCGCAACAAGGCGCACGCCCGCGCCTTCCCGGTGCCGGTATCCGACCTCTATCGCGCCAACGGCCGCGTCGCCGAGCATGTCGGCGAAGCACGCAACTTTCAGTCGTCGGTGCTCGCGATGCGGGACACCCTGCGCGAAGGGCTCGACCGCGGTGATCCGCGGGTACTCGGCGCGCAGATCGAGGTGGGCGACAGCCGTGCCAAGCTCGGCTTCCCCGACGAGGCCGCGCGTATCTATGCCGACGTCGAAGCGCAGGCGCTGGGCCGCGGGCTAAGCCGCATCGCCATATATGCACGGCTGCGGCAGGCGGTGCTCGCACAGGTCGCGGCAGAGGACAGCAATCTGTCCGCCGACCGCAAGCGCGCCCGCGCGATGCTCGGCGATATCATCGCCGATCCGCTTCCGGGCACCGACGACCTGCGGCTCGTCGCGCAGGTATCGCTGGCGCGGATGGACCGGAAAGCGGGCCGGGCGGATTCGACCAGCGCCCTGCTGCGGCAATTCGCCGTCGAGGGCGGCGCCGCGCGGCCGATCCTGATCGCGGCATCACCGATCAAGTCGCCGGGCATCGACACCATGCGCAACCCCGCCACCCAGAGCATGGCCGACAACGTCACGAGCGCCGGCTTCCTGGCCATTGCGGCTGGCGATACGTCGCGTCGGCTGGTCGCGCTCAATGCGATCGGCAAATGGGCCGACATCGGATTCTGGGTCACGCCATCGGGCAAGGTATCGGATATCGAGGTGTTGCGCTCGAGCGGCGGCACCCAGTGGCTGGCCCCCGTGGTGACGCACCTCGAAGGGCGCGTCTACGCTCCGCTCAAACCGGGAAGTGACGGCGTGAATCCGGGTTTCTACATGGTCGAGCGCTATTCGCTGACGGCGCGCTGGACCGACGATGCCACCGGCACCAACATGCGGCGCCGCGAATTCACGCCGCGCATCGAACGGCTGGACATCACGCCCGAGGATTATGCGCGCCAGCCACCCGAGGGGCAGGGAACGCCGCAGGGCGCCTAGGCCCGACGGAAGAGCAGCATCAGGTTGTTCGCGGGCATCGCCCGCCGCTCGGCGAAATCCAGCCCGGCATCCGCCGCTGCAGCCCGGACCGCATCGAGGTCGCGCAGCCCCCATGCCGGGTTGCGCGCCCGCAAACTGGCATCGAAGGCGAGATTGCTTTCGGCGGTCGACACAGCGGGATCGAAATAAGGTCCGTAGAGGATCAGCGGCGCGCCGGGCGCCAGCAGCCGGCCGGCACCCGCGAACAGGCCAAGCGTCGCCGCCCACGGGCTGATATGCACCATATTGATGCACAGGATCGCATCGGCGTTCGCAATCGGCCAGCCGGCCGCCGACGCGTCGAGCGCGAGCGGCGGCGCGATATTCACGAGGCCCGCGTCGGCGCTCCAGGCGGCGATCGAAACCAGCCCGGCCGGGTCGGGGTCGCTCGGTTGCCAGTGCAGACGGGGAAAGACGGCCGCGAAATGCACCGCATGTTCGCCCGAACCGCTCGCCACCTCCAGCACCGTTCCGGCGGGCGGCAGCCAGTCGGCGAGCACCGAGGCGATCGCGTCGCGGTTGCGCGTCGTCGCGGGGGCGTGGCGCCTGGCCGCTTCGCCGCCGTCGCCCGGCATCCAGGGTCGCGGTGTCACTTCGCGGCTTTGGCGTGCGCCCGCGCGCGGCGTTCGCGGACGATCAGCCACAGGAACAGACCGACGGGCCCCGCCATCAGCGTCAGGAACAGGAAGGGAAATTGCACGACGCGGCTGAAGCCTTTTTGGTCGGCATCGCGCGCGATCCACATGCCGGTGAACAGATCGAAGGCGAGATAATGGATCCAGCCCATCGTCGTGCCGCCGGGGGTATCGAATAGCTTCATCACCCCGGCGAGCGAGGTCAGGTTACCGTCGGTGCCCAGTCCGCCGGGATCGATCGCTCCGCTGAGAAAGCCGACGATCAGCACCGCATAGGTGAGGCACAGGAGAAAGACGCCGGCATACATGACCAGCGACAGGAGCCGCGGCCCGCGCGGCGCAAAGGCGAGGACGATCCAACCCGCAATCGCCCAGTAATTGGCCAGCAGAAACAATGTATCCCAGCTCATCGATCGTCCCCTCGTGTCGCGGTGCCCCCGTGCCTTGCCAGCGTCAGAGCAGTCCGCCAAGCCCGAAGAGCAGGATGCCAGCGAACAGCGCGATCAGCCCGGTCGCGACGATCAACAAGGTCAGCCGCGCCGCCGAGAAGCGCCGGGTCGCGAAGAAAGCCGCGACGAATCCGAGGCCGGCGGCAATCAGCGGAGCATAGAGAAACACCCAGTCATAACTGAATTCGCGCCGCGCGCGCACGAGTTCCCATTGCTCGACCACCAGCCCGTATAGGGTGATCGCGGCAAGCCAAACCGCGACGAAGACCACCGCGAACAACGCGCCGCCGATCAGGCATCCGGCCGGACCCGACGGACGCGCGCTGGCGGACGCCTCGCTCAACTGCCGCCGATCTCGCTAAGCGACGGGGTGCCGGAGGCGACGACCGGTTCGCTCCAGGTCAGGATCGGCTTGCGCGCCGCCGCCGTTTCGTCGAGCCGCGCGCGCGGGGCAAAATGCGGCGCCGATTTGAGCGCCGGATCGCCATTCTTGGCGCGCAGCGCGACGCTGCGCAGTGCCCCGACGAACTGGTCGAGTACCGCCTTGCTCTCTGTCTCGGTCGGTTCGATCAGCATCGCGCCATGGACGACGAGCGGGAAATAGACCGTCATCGGGTGATAACCCTCGTCGATGATCCCCTTGGCGATGTCGAGCGTCGAGAAGCCTTCGGCCAGGCCGTTGTCGGTGAACAGCGCCTCATGCATGCACGGACCCGAACCGCCGAACGGCGCCTCGAGCACATCGTCGAGGCTGCGCAGGATATAGTTGGCGTTGAGCACCGCATCCTCGGCGACCTGCTTCAGCCCGTCGGCACCGTGGCTGAGCATATAGGTCAGCGCGCGGGTGAACATGCCCATCTGACCATGAAAGGCGGTCATGCGGCCGAAGGTGTCGGGATGCTCGGCCCCCGCGCTTTCTTCCTCGACCAGCTTGAACGAGCCGTCGGCGTAGCGCGCGGCATAAGGAATCGGGCCATAAGGCGAGAGCGCCTCCGACAGCACGACCGGGCCCGAGCCGGGGCCGCCGCCGCCGTGCGGGGTCGAGAAGGTCTTGTGCAAATTGATGTGCATCGCATCGACGCCGAGGTCGCCGGGGCGCACCTTGCCGACGATCGCGTTGAAATTGGCGCCGTCGCAATAGACATAACCGCCCGCCGCATGCACCGCGTCCGAAATCGCCTTCATGTCGCGCTCGAACAGGCCGCAGGTGTTGGGATTGGTGATCATCACGCCGGCGACGTCGGGATCGAGGCGCGCTTTCAGCGCTGCGAGGTCGACGCGGCCTTCCGGGGTCGCGGGGATATCCTCGACGCTGAAGCCTGCGAAGGCCGCGGTCGCGGGGTTGGTGCCGTGCGCGCTTTCGGGGACGAGCAGCACGCGCCGGTCCTCGCCGCGCGCTTCCAATGCCGCCTTGATGCAGAGGATGCCGCAAAGCTCGCCATGCGCGCCCGCCTTGGGGGTCATCGCGACGCCGTGCATGCCGGTGAGCTTGATCAGCCACATCGCCAGTTCGTTGATCACCGCGAGTGCACCCTGCACCGTTTCCTGCGGCTGCAGCGGGTGGATGTCGGCAAAGCCCGGCATCCGCGCGACCCGCTCGTTGAGGCGCGGGTTGTGCTTCATCGTGCAGCTTCCGAGCGGGAAGAGGCCGAGGTCGATGGCGTAATTCTGGCGCGACAGGCGCGTATAGTGGCGGACCGTCTCGCCCTCGCTGAGTCCCGGCAGGCCGATCGGCGCCGAGCGTGCGAGGCCGCCGAGGTCGAACGCCGGGGGCGCCTCGTCGAAATCGACACCGGTGGTTTCGGTCGAACCGATCTCGAAGATCAACGGCTCTTCGAGCATCAGCGCGCGGTTGCCGGTGAAGGTCGTGCTGTCGTCGGCGCCGCCCGCGTTCATTTCGGGGCGCCAGCCGGATGCGTTGGGCGTGCTCATGCCAGCGCCTCCTTCAGCGCCGCGGCAAAGGCGGTGATATCCTCCGCGGTGCAGGTTTCGGTGACCGCGACGATCAGGCCGTTTTCGAGCCCGCTATTGTCAGGATAGAGGCGACCGAGCGAAACCCCGCCGAGGATGTCGCGCCCGGCGAGTTGATGCACGACCGGCCGCGCCGCGGTGGGCAGCAGCAGCGTGAACTCGTTGAAGAAGGCGGTATTGAGTACCGACACGCCCGGAATCTTCGCAAGTTCGGCGGCGGCAAGTTTCGCACGGCCATGGTTGATAGCCGCGAGCTGGCGCAGTCCTGCTTCGCCGAGCAGCGTCATGTGGATGCTGAAGGCCAGCGCGCAAAGCCCCGAGTTGGTGCAGATATTGCTCGTCGCCTTCTCGCGGCGGATATGCTGCTCGCGCGTCGAGAGCGTCAGCACGAAGCCGCGTTTGCCATTGGCATCGACGGTCTCGCCACACAGGCGCCCCGGCATCTGGCGGACATATTTCGCTTTGCACGCGAAGAGGCCCACGTAAGGACCGCCGAACTGCAACCCGACACCGATCGACTGGCCTTCGCCAACGACGATGTCGGCGCCCATTTCGCCGGGCGACTTGATCAGGCCGAGTGCGACGGGTTCGGTGACCACCGCGATCAGCAGCGCGCCCGCTGCCTGGCAGGCGCTCGCGAGCGCAGCCATGTCATCGATGCGGCCGAGGATGTCGGGATATTGCACGACGACGCAGCTGACCTCCTTGTCGACCGCGGCGGCGAGATCGGCCCAGTCGGTGCCGGGGACGAGTGCGGGGTCGGCCTCGACCAGCGCGTCGCCGGTATATTTGGCCATCGTCCGCGCGACGCTGCGGTAATGCGGGTGGACGCCGGTCGAGAAGAGCGCTTTCGACCGTTTGGTGATGCGGCGCGCCATCACGACCGCTTCCCAGCACGCTGTCGAGCCGTCGTACATCGACGCATTGGCGACGTCGGTGCCGAGCAGACGCGCAACCTGGCTCTGGAATTCGAACAGCATCTGCAGCGTGCCCTGCGCGATTTCGGGCTGGTACGGCGTGTAGGCGGTCAGGAACTCGCCGCGCTGGATCAGATGATCGACGCTCGCCGGAACATGGTGGCGGTACGCGCCCGCGCCGAGGAAGAAGGGCCCGTCGCCCGCCGCGCGGTTGCGCCGTGCCAAGGCGCCCATATGACGCTCGACCGCGAGTTCGCTGGCATGTCCGGGCAGATCGGCGATTGGGCCATCGAGCCGCGCTTCGGCGGGGACGTCGATGAACAGGTCGTCGATCGTCGCAGCGCCGATGGTGGCGAGCATGGCCGAACGGTCAGCGGGGGTGAGCGGGAGGTAACGCATGGCTAGTCAAACTCCGGGGGAGCAAAAACATCCGTTCGCATCGAGCGAAGTCGAGATGCGCCTAGCTGGCGCTCTCCTTCAGGGTGTCTCGACTTCGCTCGACACGAACGGGTTCGATCAAAGATCGTCGCAGAAGGCCTTGTACGCGGTCGCGTTCATCAGCGCTTCGAGCTGGCTCTTGTCGCTCAGCGTCATGCGGAAGAACCAGCCTTCGCCTTCGGGGTCCGAATTCACGAGCGCGGGGTCTTCCTCGAGTTGGCCGTTCCCTTCGGTCACGGTGCCGTCGACGGGGGCGTAGACGTCGCTCGCCGCCTTCACCGATTCGACCACCGCGGCGTCGCCGCCCTGGGTAAGCTCGGCGCCGGTGTCGGGGACCTCGACGAAGACGATGTCGCCGAGCTGGCCCTGCGCGAAGTCGGTGATGCCGACGGTCGCGACATCGCCATCGACGTCGATCCATTCATGTTCTTCGGTATAATAACGCGGCATCGGTCAGCCTCCCTGTTTGCGCACATAGCGGTGTGGAATGAATGGCGTCGCGGCAACGGTGCAAGGCACGCGCTTGCCGCGGACTTCGGCGGCGACCGACGTGCCGGGGACAGCATGGTCGCGCGGGACATAACCCATGGCGATCGGCGCGCCGACACTGGGCGCGAAACCGCCCGAGGTCACGACGCCGATCTCGTCCTCGCCGTCGAACAGCTTGGCGCCTTCGCGCACCGGCAGCTTGCCGTCGACGAGCAGCCCGACGCGTTTGCGCGGGCTTCCGTCGGCATAATGGCCGAGGATGCGTGCCGCGCCGGGAAAGCCGCCTTCCTCGCGGCGGCGCTTCTGGATCGCGAAACCAAGGTCGCCCTCGATCGGATCGATGGTCGGGTCGAGGTCGTGGCCATAGAGCGGCAAGCCGGCCTCGAGGCGCAGGCTGTCGCGCGCGCCGAGGCCGATCGGCTTCACCTCGGGCTCGCCGCACAAGAGGTCGGCGACGTACTGGACCTTGTCGGCGTCGACCGAAATCTCGAAGCCGTCTTCGCCGGTGTAGCCCGAACGGCTGATCCAGGCATCGACGCCGCCGATCTGGTACGGACCACCCATCATGAAGACGAGGGCGTCGAGGCCCCATTTGCCGGTGGTGTGGCGCTTCAGCGCGTCGAACGCCTTGGGGCCCTGCAGTGCGAGCAGCGCGCGTTCTTCGAAATGGTTGATCGTGATCGCGTCGGGAAGCGCTTCACGCAGATGCCCGATATCTTCCCACTTCACCGCACCGTTGACGACCATATAGATGCCCTCGGGCCAGCGGCTGAGCATCAGATCGTCGAGAATACCGCCATCCTCGGCGAGCAGCAGCGAATAACGCATCCGCCCCACCGCGAGGCTCTTCACATCCCCGGGAATCAGCGCCTCGAGCGCCTCGTCGAGCCCTTCGCCCGAGAGGTAGAGCTGGCCCATATGGCTGACGTCGAACAGCCCGGCATTTTCGCGGACCCACAGATGTTCGGCCATGATGCCGTCATATTGGATCGGCATCCAATAGCCGGCGAACTCGACCATGCGGCCGCCCTTTTCGCGGTGCCAGGCGTCGAGCGGCAGGGTTTCGGTGGCGACCTCTACGACTTCACTATCTTCTCGATCATCGCGCATATCGCGAACTCCCGTTTCAAGCACGGCAAGGAGCGGCGCGGGTGCCGCCTTGTCGCCATGCCCCCTCTGTCACGGGAACCTGAGAGTTTTCCCCCATGATATCATGGGGTTACCCCTTCGGTGGCTCCAGCCTGTGGCTGAAACGCTTTCCAGAGTGTCCGTTCCGGCCTGCGCGGTCCGCTTGACCTGAGAGTTTCCGGGGCGGTTGCTCCTTCGGTGGCGAAGCACGGGTGACCCCGCCCTCGCGCTCTCCCGCGCGGCCGGTCGAATCTCTTGCGATCTTCGACAGACGCCCGAGCCTTGGCGGCGCCCCAAGGCAGAGTCAATCGGCGAGCCGCCGCATCGCGTCATTTTCATGGATGCGCACGCCGGGCTGCGCATTTCCGGCCAGCGCGACGATCGCCCGCGCGACGGTTTCGCCGGGAATCGAACGATAGCGGCGCAGCGAGCCGTGCAGCAGCGCATCGGCGAGCGGCGCCGCGGCGATCGCGATCCCCTCCCCCATCCGTTTCGGCCCGGCGCGGTCGCCCGTCAACAAGCCGGGGCGCAGGATGTCGAGCCGCTCGAAACCAAGCGCGCGCAGCCCGTCCTCGGTCTCGCCCTTGGTCCTGAGATAGAAATTGCGGCTCTTCGCCGCGGCACCGACCGAGCTGACGACGATCATCTGCGTCGCCCCCGCCATGCGCGCGCCGCGCGCCGCCGCGAGGATCAGGTCGTGATCGACGGCGCGAAACGCCGCTTCCGACCCCGCCTGCCGGATCGTCGTGCCGAGGCACGAAATGAGGACGCGCGGGCGCTCGATCGCGATGATGTCGGCCCAGCGCTCGGGCGGCGCGACGAGCAGCGCATGCGCTTCGGGCAGATCGTCCATTTCGCGGCGAACGAGAACGGTCAACGACAGCGCGCCCGCGTTCGCGATCACCGCGCCGCCGACCATCCCGGTCGCGCCGATGAGCAATGTTCTCCCACCGGACTCTGTCATGCGATCTTCCTTCAATCGGGCGCGCCAAATTCGGCGCTCTCAAGCATTCGCGCAAACAATGACAGATCGCGCCCGAAATGCCTGTCGGGGCTTTCCATCCGAAACGTGTAAAGAAAACGTGGCCGTGCTTCCTTACCTATCGCTTCGCGACCGGGCGAAAGAAGTTTCAGTTCGATGGTGCCGTTCCGGCTTCCGGCGGGCGCGCATTGCTCTACCTCCATTCCGAGTTTCCGCCATTTATCAACCATTGGCGTCAACGCGGCGTTTGGCACTTCCGGCGTGCAGCCGGCGTCTTTCAGCGATCGATGCTCCATCGCATTGTGGTCGGCCCAGACAGCGACCCAACGATCATTTGCGGCGGCGTCACGTGCGGCATCGCAATCGGCATAGCGTGCACCAACACGAAAGAAGAAACCGTGCGGATGCGTGTCGCTCATCGCCGCACAGACAAAAGCGTCCTTCGGTAATTCGGGCCTGAATGCATATTCGTCAAACGCCATCGCGACGCGTCCATCACGCTCATCCGCGCCATTTCGCTTCGGCGGCGCAGCAGGGTCCTCGCAGCCTGTCAGGATCAGGGTCATGGCGAGCAACGGGACAGCAAGAGCGCCCCGCATCGTTCAGACATGCGCCAGCGCGGGCGGCACTTCGCCGCGGCCGAAGATTTCGGCATAGCGGTCGATGGCGAAGCGGTCGGTCATGCCGGCTATATAGTCACCGATATGGCGCACTGTCGCGCATTCTTCGCCCGGCACCCGCGCCGACCAGTCGGCGCCCATCAGGCGCGGATTGTCGGCATAGGCGGCGAAGAGCCGGGCGATGATCTGGTTCGCCGCCTCGGCCGCCGCGACCTGTTCGGGGTGATGATAGAGATTGGCGTACATGAAGCGCTTGAGATCGCGCTCCTTGCGCGCCAGTTCACCCGAAAAGCCGCCGAGGGTGCGGCCGGCGGCGCGGACTTCGGCGGCGCTCGTCACGCCCGCGTCGGCGACATTGGCGCGCGTCGCAGCGATCACATCGTTGACCATGACGCCGATCTGGTCGCGGACCAGTTCGCGCAGCAAGCGGTCGCGCGGAGCGCCGGGAAAGCGATCCTCGACCGCCGCGAAATTGGCGGCGACGAACGGCTGGGCCATCAGCTGGTCGAGGCTGAGCAGCCCGGCGCGCAGCCCGTCGTCGATGTCGTGATTGTCATAGGCGATGTCGTCGGCGACCGCCGCGATCTGCGCCTCGAGACTGGCATGGCTGGAGAGGTCGAGCGGAAATTCGGCGTCGATCGCGGCGAGCGCCCAGCCGGGATATTTGACCGGGCCATTATGCTTGGCGAGCCCTTCGAGCGTTTCCCAGGTCAGGTTGAGCCCGTCGAACAACGGATAGGGGCATTCGAGGCACGCAAGCGTG
This sequence comes from Sphingopyxis sp. EU05-FHT14B03, assembly GCF_058790875.1. Classification (NCBI taxonomy): domain Bacteria; kingdom Pseudomonadati; phylum Pseudomonadota; class Alphaproteobacteria; order Sphingomonadales; family Sphingopyxidaceae; genus Sphingopyxis; species Sphingopyxis sp. EU05-FHT14B03. The sequence continues at coordinate 170,545 of NZ_JBYTDC010000002.1, read as the reverse complement.
CGCAGCGTGTGGCCGTTGTGGTCGAAGCCGCCATGGTCGGTCATCGCGGCCTTGAGCGCATCCTCGCCGGCATGGCCGAAGGGCGGATGGCCGATGTCGTGCGCAAGGCAGAGCGCCTCGGTCAGATCCTCGTTGAGCCCCAGCGCGCGCGCGATGCCGCGGCCGATCTGCGCGACCTCGATACTGTGGGTCAGGCGGACGCGATAATGATCGAGATCGGGGGCGACGAACACCTGCGTCTTGTGGCGCAGGCGGCGGAAGGCGATCGAGTGGATGATGCGGTCGCGGTCGCGCTGGAACGCGTCGCGCGGCCCGCGCACGACGCGGCCGACCTCTTCATGGCGGCGTCCGCGACTTTGCAGCGGATCGCTGGCGCAGTCAGAGACGGAGGCCATCGAGGTCCTCCCCATCGCGTAGCGTTGGGGAGGTGGCAGCGCGGAGCGCTGACGGAGGGGTAAGGACGCCAGCGTCGAAACCCCTCCACCACCGCTTCGCGGCGGTCCCCCTCCCCAACGCTTCGCGATGGGGAGGATCTATCTCGACCGCTGCCGTGCTCATCTGACCGGATCGACGTCTTGGCCCGCGTCGCTGTTGAAGAGGAAGCCGTCGCCGCCCGCCTTTTTGTAATCGGCGAGCCAGGTGTCGGCGCTCTTTTTGTCCTTGAACGGCCCGACGAGCAGGCGGCGGGTCTTGCCCCATTCGGTGGTGCCGCCCGCCTTGCCCTTGAACAGCGCCGGAGACTTTTTGGCGAATTTGCCGAAGTCGGTCGCCAGCGCCTTCGCATTGGCGCCGGTCGCGACCTGCACCCAGATGCGTGCCGGGTTCGCTTTCTTTTCAGCCGCTTCGGCCTTGGCCTTCGCATCGGCTTCCGCTTTGGCCTTGGCCGCGGCGTCGTCCTTGACGCGCTTCGCCTCGGCAGCGGCATCGGCCTTGCGCTTGTCGTCGCGCAGCTTGGCGAGGGTGGCCGCGTCGACCGCTTCGCTGGCGGGCGCCATTTCCTCGGCGGGGATTTCGAGCGAACCGACGATATCGGCGAGCGAGGCGAGCGGCGCCGAGGGCGTCGGCGCGAAGGTCGGCGATGCCGCGACGGCCGAGGTCGGCGGCGGCGGCGCGTCGGCCTGCGCCATCTCGGCGGACGCCGGAGCGGGAGCCGCGGCGCCGGGCGCCGGCGTCGCCGCGCCGGGCTGGCCGATGTCCGAGATCGAGAAGCCGGGACCGACCGGACCGCCGTCGCGGATCGCGACGCCGATCGGTGCCGACGTCGTCGCGGCGGGCGGCGGGCTGGCGGCCGGAACCGCCTGAGCCGGGGCATCGACGCGAGCGACCGTCGTAGCCGCAGGCGCAGGCGCCGGTGCAGGCGTGGGCGTGGGCGTGGGCGCGGGACGGGCCGGCACCGGCGTGGTCCGAGCCGGCGTCGCGCTGGCAACTGCGACGCTCGGCGCCTGCCGTGGCGGCGTTGCGACGGGCGCCGGATCGGGGGCGCGGCGGACGGTTACCGGCGGCGGTGTCGCGCTGACGGGCGTCAGCGTACCGCGTGCCCGCTCGCGCTCGCTGGGGCGGCGGCGGTCGGGCCTGGACGCCGCAGGCTTGGACGTCGACGGCGCCGCTGCGGGCGGCGGCACGGCCGCGGCGACCTGCACGGGCTTGCGCGGCGGGCCGAGGTTGCCCGACGGGAAGCGGCCGAAATGCGCGGCGGCGGCCTGTTGCGCCGGGTTGAGCCGGTCCATCTGGACCAGATAAGGCAGGATATTCTGCGCCAGCTGCGGCGGCATCGTCGCGTTGACGATCTCGGTCGCCTCGCCGTTGCGACCGTTGATCGCGAGGATCATCGCGCGCATCCGCCAGGCGCCGCGATCCTGGGTGCGGAGCTGGCCCGACAGCAGTTGCACGCCGCGGTCGGCCTCGCCGGCGATCCCCAGCGACAGCGCGTAGCGGCGCAGCGTTTCGTCGTTCGGTGCCAGCGACAGCGCGAGTTGATAGTCGCGCTGCGCCGCGTCCTGCTGCCCGAGCAGGTCGCGCGCAAGACCCCGGTCGGAGAGGAAAATCCGCTCGGGCGCGCCGAGCAATTGCGCCTCGCCGAAATAGTCGAGGGCGCGGGTCGGATTTTCCATATGGACCATCGCCGAGCCAAGCGCCGCCTTGACCGCACCGTCGCGCGGGTTCGCCTGTTCGGCGCGGGTCAGGAAACCGAGCGCGGCGCGATAGTCCTCAAGCTCGATCGATGCGCGTCCGGCGTCGAGCAGCGCGGGGCCGTCGGTGCTGTTGGCGGCGATCCGCGCCAGCGCCGACGACAGCAAGGTTCGCGCCGCGGTGCGCTTTTCCATCGCAGCGCGCGTCGCCGCGTCGGGCGGCGTGACCTGCGCCTGCACGGCCGCGAGCGGCAGCACGCCAAGCCACAGCGCGGAAAGCGCGAGCGCATGACGCGCCGCGCGTCCCGGCCTGCCCGACTTCATCGTTCGCCGCATGGGCCAATTCATCCCGATTTCCGCGCCGCCCTGCCCTGAAGGACGGCGGCGGTATGATCGCCCCGTTACTGGTTGTTCTGGCGGTTAAGGAAGCGCGGGATATCGACCCCGTCTTCCTTGCCCTCTTCCTCACCCTCGGCCGGCGCGGCGCCGCGCGACAGGCGCGACATGCGTTCGAACAGGGTGCCGCCACCGATTGCGCGCGACGGCGCCTCGTCGGCGGCGGGTTCGGGCGCCGGAGCGGGCTGATAGGCCGGAGCCGACGCTTCGGGCTGTCCCAGAACCAGCTCATCCGCCGTGTCGTCGTAGGTCGCGGCGATGTTCGACAGTTCCATCGGCTCTTCCTCGACCACGGCCGCGGGCGCGGACGGAGCGCTGTCGCCGAGCGAGAAACCCGGCGCCGGATCGGCGGCAACGGGCGGAGCCTCGACCGCCGCTTCGAAGGGCGCTTCCTCGACCGGCTCTTCGACGACCGGCGCCGCGGCGGGTGCCGCGCTACGCGCCGGAGCGAAGGAGAAGCTGCGCGTCGCGGCGGGAGCCGGTGCGGCTTCGCCGGTGCCGTCGATACCGGTCGCGACGACCGACACGCGGATCTTGCCCTGCAGCGCTTCGTTGAAGGCGCTGCCCCAGATGATGTTGGCGTCGGGATCGACGAGTTCGCGGATGTGGTTGGCGGCTTCGTCGACTTCCATCAGGCGCATGTCCTCGCCGCCGACGATCGAGACGATGACGCCCTTGGCGCCCGCCATCGACACGCCGTCGAGCAAGGGGTTGGCGATCGCCTTTTGCGCCGCTTCGAGCGCGCGGCCGTCGCCTTCGGCTTCGCCGGTGCCCATCATCGCCTTGCCCATTTCGCGCATCACGCTGCGCACGTCGGCGAAGTCGAGGTTGATCAGGCCGGGCATGACCATCAGGTCGGTGATCCCGCGCACGCCCTGCTGCAACACTTCGTCGGCCATGGTGAAGGCTTCTTTGAAGGTCGTGTTCGGGTTGGCGACCAGGAACAGATTCTGGTTCGGAATGACGATCAGCGTGTCGACATGGTCCTGCAGCTCGGCGATGCCGGCATCGGCCGAGCGCATACGCCGCGCGCCTTCGAACATGAAGGGCTTGGTCACCACGCCGACGGTCAGGATGCCGCGGTCGCGGGCCGCCTTGGCGATCACCGGCGCCGCACCGGTCCCGGTGCCGCCGCCCATGCCGGCCGCGATGAAGCACATGTGCGCGCCGTCGAGCGCGTCCTCGACCTGCGCGATCGTTTCCTCGGCCGCCGCGCGCCCGACCTCGGGCCGCGAACCCGCGCCGAGGCCCTGGGTGATCTGCGCGCCGAGCTGAATGCGGCGTTCGGCCGGCGACGCGTTCAGCGCCTGCGCGTCGGTGTTGGCGACGATGAAATCGACCCCTTCGACCTTGGCCGCGATCATGTTGGCGATGGCATTGCCGCCGGCACCGCCGACGCCGATCACCGCGATCCGCGGCTTCAGCTCATCGACCTGCGGCGGGCCAATATTGATGCTCATCAAATAATCTCCCTGCAGCGGCGAACCCTTGCCGCTTCCTCATCGTGCGACCCACGGGCGGTGGTCCCGCCGCCCCGATATCCGTTACCGCATTGCACTATTGTGACGCCGGAATCACTCAAAAAATTAACCCTTTCGCGCAACTCGTCGCTAGAAACTGTTTTTAAGTGCAGCCATCAGGCGATTGATAATTCCGGTACTGCGCGGACGATAGACGTCCTGCGACATCATCGGCAGGTCGCGCAGGTCCACCGGGTCCGACGCAGCGTAAAGCACCAGCCCGGCAAGCGTCGCGAAAGCCGGTCCCGAATGGGCGTCGGGCAGCCCGAGCAGGCCCTTGGGGCGGCCCACCCGCGCCGCGCGGCCGAGCGCGCTCTGGGTGTAATCGGCGATCCCCTTCAGGTCGGCGCCGCCGCCGACCAGCACCACCTGACGGCCGATCGGGCCGACGAAATGCAGGTCTTTCAACGTCCTGCCGATCTCTCCCATCATCGCGTCGAGGCGCTGGCGGATCACCGTGACAAGCTGGGCGCGGGTGATGCGCGGCGATTCCGATCCGCTGGGTGCGCCGGGTTCGAGTTCGATGATCTCGTTGTTATCGCGCGGGCTGGCCGAGGCCGAGCCGTAGAAGCTCTGCAGGCGCTGCGCCTGGCTGCGGCGGATACCGAAAGCCGAGGCGATGTCGTCGGTGATGTCGCTGGCGCCGAACGGCAGCGACGCCATTTCGACGAGCATGCCGCCGGCATAGAGCGAGACGGTGGTCACCGACGCGCCAAGCTCGACAAGTGCGACGCCGAGGTCGCGTTCCTCGTCCGACAGGCACGAGAGGCCGGCGGCGATTGGCGAGGCGACCACGGCGTTGACGTCGAGATGCGCCTGGCGCACCGCGGCCTCGAGGTTCCGCACCGGGGCGCCATCGGCCATGATGATATGGATGTCGACGCCGAGCCGGTCGGCGTGGAGGCCGATGGGGTTCTTGACCCCGGTGAGGCCGTCGAGCGTGTAGAGCGCGGGCTGGGCGTGGAGGATCATGCGGCCTTCGGGATCGATGCCGGCGCGGCCCGCGGCGAGCAGGTCGTCGACATCCTCCTGCTCGATGCGATGGCCGCCGAGTTCGCTTTCGATCGGGGCGACGTCGCTCAAGAGGCTGCCCGCCGAGAAGGCGACCCAGACATCGTCGATGTTGAGCCCGGCGATGCGCTCGGCCTGTTCGATCGCCTCGCGCACGACATGTTCGGTCTGTTCCATGTCGGCGACATAGCCGCGCTGGACGCCGCGGCTTTCGCGCTGGCCGGTGCCGAGGACGTGGAGCGCGCCGTCGGCGGTCTGGCCCGCGATCAGCGCGCACACCTTCCACGACCCGACATCGAGCGCGGTGATGATCTTCTCGATGCGCGGCGGCGCCATCGCCCTATCCTTCTTCGGCCGCGGTCGCGGCGGCCAGCGCGTCGGCGGCGGCGCGCGCGCCTTCGAGCTTCGCGGGTGCCACCTGTCCTTCGTGCGGCAAGCGTAGCACAAAACGGTTGGGGTCGCGCATGTCGAAGCGCAGGATACCGCGTCCGAGCAACCGGTTGGCGCCGTCCATATGCGCGAATTTGGCGAGCGCGGCCTTGGCCTCGGTCTCGCCTTCGGGCAGCGACAGCGTCTCGCCGCTGCGGAAACGCAGATCCCAGCGACGGTTGCCGACCCAGGTCGCGCCGGCGAGCAATTCCTTGAGGCTGCTCGCTTCGGCGAGCAGGCGGTCGAGGTCCTGCGAGCGCTGGTTCGCCTTCGGCCCGATGACGAGCGGCAGGTCGGGCATCGTCGCGATGGTGACGGGTTCGAGCACGACGCCATTTTCGTCGATCAGCGACAGCCGGTTGTTGTGCTGCCAGATCGCCGCCGGGGTGCGCTCGACGATGTCGACGACGAGCGTGTCGGGCAGGCGGCGCGAGACGCGCGCATCCTTGATCCAGCCATATTTCATCAGGTCGCCGCGCACCCCTTCGAGGTCGAGCGCCGCCATCGAGCGGTCCTTTTGCGCCAGCGCGATGTCATAGACCTTGAGCCGGTCGATGCGGTCGGCGCCGACGACCTCGACCTTCTTGACCTGGAAGCCGGCGCGGCCGACCGCCTGCGCATATTCCTCCTGCACCTTTGCCGTCACGCCCGTCGCATGGGCGGCAAGACCGACCACGGCGAAGAGGCCGAGGCCGATCGTCCAGTTGGCGACCTGCTGCAGCCGCTGCGGACTGATCGGCAGCGCGTTGATCACCGCGTCGACGCGCGACGTCTTGATCGTCTTGCGCTTTTTCGGCGCGCGCGCCGGGCGGCGCGGCGCCGACGTAGGCCGCTTGATCTTCTGGCTCATAATGCTTCCCCCACGATGCGTTCGACCAGTTCCGCATAATCCATGCCGATCGCGCGTGCCTGTTCGGGCACCAGGCTGAGCGGCGTCATCCCCGGCTGGGTATTGACCTCGAGCAGGAAGATGCCCGCGAGGCCATGCTCGTCGTCCCAGCGAAAATCGGAGCGCGAAGCGCCCTTGCAGCCGAGAAGGCGGTGCGCCTGGACCGCGAGGTCCTTCATGCGCTCCGCGACGTCGTCGGGCACCTCCGCGGGGCAGACATGTTCGGTCAGCCCGTCGGTATATTTGGCGTCATAGTCGTAGAAGCCCGACTTCACCCGCAGTTCGGTGACCCCGAGCGCCTGATCGCCGAGCACCGCGACGGTCAGTTCGCGGCCCTTGATGAAGGGTTCGGCGAGCAGGCGGTCGAATTCCTGCCAGGGCCCCACCGCACCGCGCGCGATCGGATTGCCGTAATTGCTGTCGTCCTTGACGATCGCGACCCCGACCGACGAGCCTTCGTTGACAGGTTTCAGGACATAGGGACGCGGCAGCGGGTCGACCGAAAACAGGCTTTCGCTGTCGACCATCGTGCCCACGGGCATCGGGATGCCGTGCGGGACGAGCGCCTGCTTGGTCAGTTCCTTGTCGATCGCGATCACCGAGGTGACGAGACCGCTGTGGGTATATTTGAGGCCCATCAGGTCGAGCATGCCCTGCACCGTGCCATCCTCACCGGGGACGCCGTGGAGCGCGTTGAACACGACGTCGGGATTGGCATCGGCGAGCCGCCGCGCGACGTCGCGGTCCATGTCGATGCGCGTGACCCGGTGCCCGCGCGATTCGAGCGCGTCGGCGATGCCCTTGCCGCTCATCAGCGAGACTTCGCGCTCGGCGGACCAGCCGCCCATCAGGACGGCGACATGCCACGGACCCCGGCTCACTTCTTCACTCCCACGCGCTGTATTTCCCATTGCAATTCGACGCCGCTCTTCGCCTTCACGCGGCGGCGCACTTCCTCGCCGAGCGCTTCGATGTCGGCGCTTGTCGCCTCGCCGGTGTTGATGAGGAAATTGGTGTGCTTCTCGCTGACCTGCGCGCCGCCGACCATAAAGCCGCGGCAGCCGGCTTCGTCGACGAGTTGCCACGCCTTGCGGCCGTCGGGGTTCTTGAAGGTCGAGCCGCCGGTTTTCGAGCGCAAGGGCTGCGAGGCTTCGCGGCTCGCCGAGATGCGGTCCATTTCGGCCTGGATCGCGGCGGGTTCGCCGGGGCGGCCGCGGAAGGTCGCGCCGACGACGACCGCACCCTCGGGCAATTCGCTGTGGCGATAGGTGTAGCCGAGGTCGGCGAGCACGAGCGTGCGGCGCTCGCCCGAGCGCAGCACGATGTCGGCGTCGATCAGGATGTCCTTGACCTCGCCGCCATAGGCGCCGCCGTTCATGCGCACGAAGCCGCCCACGGTGCCGGGGATCGAACGCAGGAATTCCATGCCGGCGATGCCGGCGTCGCGCGCGGTCGAGGAAACGAGAATGCCCGAGGCGCCGCCGCCGCAGCGCAGCGTGGTCGCGTCGATGGCTTCGACCTTGGCAAAGGCCTTGCCAAGGCGGACGACGACGCCGGGGAAGCCGCCGTCGCGAATGATCAGGTTCGACCCGAGGCCGAGCGCCATGACGGGCGTTGCGGGGTCGAGGTCGCGGAGGAAATCGGCAAGATCGTCAGCGTCTTTCGGCTCGAACAGCCAGTCGGCGGGGCCGCCCGACTTGAACCAGACGAGCGGGGCCAGCGGCGCCTTTGCCGTCAGCTTGCCGCGCACGGCCGGGAGGGTGGCAAGGTCGCTCACAACCGCATCCCTTCCCCGTTCGTCCCGAGCGAAGTCGAGGGACGCGTGGCGCTGCGCTGGCATGTCTCGACTTCGCTCGACACAAACGGAGATGGGATGGGAACGGAGAAGCTTGTCACGCCGCGCGCTCCACCGCCGCGGCCAAACCCGCCGCCATCTTGGTGATGTCGCCCGCGCCGAGGCAGATGATCTTGTCGCCTGCACCGAGGTCACCCGCAGCGATCGTCTGGGCGATGGCGGCCGCCAGCGCATCGGCGTCGGCGACGGTTGACGCCTGGCGATGCCCGCGATCGCGCAGCCCCGCCACGAGCGTGTCCGACGACACGCCCTCGATCGGGCTTTCGCCCGCCGTGTAGACGGGCAGAGCCAGCACGATGTCGGCGTCGTTAAACGCCTGCTGGAAATCGTCCATATGGTCGCGAAGCCGGGTGAAACGGTGCGGCTGGACGACCGCGACGACGCGCCCTGCCCCGACACCCTCGCGCGCGGCCGAGAGCACGGCGCGGATTTCGACGGGGTGGTGGGCGTAATCGTCGATGACGGTCACCACGCCCTCACCCGCCGCGATCTCGCCGACCTTGGTGAAGCGGCGCTTGACCCCGGCGAAACCGTTGAAGCCCGAGGCGACCTTCTCGTCCGACACCCCCATGTGCAGCGCCACCGCGATCGCAGCGAGCGCGTTCTGGACATTGTGGCGCCCCGACATCGGCAAATGGATGCCCTCGATCGTCCGGCTGTTGCCGTCGCGGTCGCGCACGACGACGTCGAAACGATTGCCGTCGGCGCCCGGCGTCACGTTGGTGCCGCGCACATCGGCCTGCGCCGAGAAGCCATAGGTGATAATGCGGCGGTCGCGGATGCGCGGGATGATCGCCTGTACCTCGGGATGGTCGAGGCAGAGCATCGCGGCGCCATAGAAGGGCACATTTTCGATAAACTCGACAAAGGCGTCCTTGATCGCGTCGAAGCTGCCATAATGGTCGAGATGTTCGGGATCGATGTTGGTGACCACCGCGATCGTTCCGTCGAGGCGCAGGAAGCTGCCGTCGCTTTCGTCGGCCTCGACCACCATCCAGTCCGACGCACCAAGCCGCGCGTTCGAGCCATAATTGTTGATGATGCCGCCGTTGATCACGGTCGGGTCGATGCCGCCCGCGTCGAGCAGCGCCGCGACGAGGCTGGTCGTCGTCGTCTTGCCGTGCGTCCCCGCGATCGCGACGGTCGATTTCAGCCGCATCAGTTCGGCGAGCATTTCGGCGCGGCGGACGATCGGGATGCGGCCGGCCAAGGCGGCCTCGACCTCCGGATTTCCGCGCTTGACCGCGGTCGAGGTCACGACGACCGCGACGCCGTCGACGTTCGAGGCCTCGTGGCCGATCGCGACCTTGATGCCGCGCTTGCGCAGGCCTTCGATCACATAGCCGTCGGCGATATCGCTGCCCTGCACCTGATAGCCGAGGTTGTGCATCACCTCGGCGATGCCCGACATGCCGATGCCGCCGATGCCGATGAAGTGGATGGTGCCGATGTCGGTCGCGACGCCGCGCATCAGCGGTCTCCCGAACGCGTCGCGGCGACGCCGCCCGCGACGGCGGCCGAGCGCGACGGCGCACCGACACGGATGACATCCATCATCGGCGGCGCGGCGAGCGATTCGACGAGGTCGGCGAGGTCGCGCGTCGCGTCGGGCAGGCCGCAGCTCGCCGCGCGCGCAGCCGCTTCCTCGAGCGCGCCGGGTTCGAGCGCCATGCGCTGGATCTGCTTAGCGAGCGCCGCGGCGGTGAAGTCAGGCTGCGCGAACGACACTGCGCCACCCGCCTCGACGAGATCGGCGACGTTGTAGGTCTGATGGTCGTCCATCGCGTGCGGATAGGGCACGAACACCGCGGGGCGACCGGCGCAGGCGAGTTCGGACACGGTCGAGGCGCCAGCGCGCGCGATCACCAGATGCGCCCAGCGCATGCGGTCGGGGATGTCGGCGAAATAGGGCGCGCATTCGGCGGCAACGCCCAGCTCGGCATATTTGGCGCGCACGCCCTCGATATCGGCCTCGCGCGCCTGCTGGACGATCTGCAACCGGTCGAGCAAGGCACGCGGCAACATCGCGATGGCGGCGGGAACAACCTCGCTGAGCACCGTCGCGCCGAGGCTGCCGCCGACGACGAGCAGGCGCAGGATGCCGTCCTCGGGAAGCGGCGGATAACCTTCCTCGCGGATCGCGATGACCTCCTCGCGCACCGGGTTGCCGGTCAGGTGGCGCTTGAGCGCCAGCGCTTCGGGGAAACGATGGATGTTGCGATAGGCGACCGCGATCGCGTCGACGCGCGATGCCATCAACCGGTTGGTGCGGCCGAGCACGGCGTTCTGCTCGTGGATCACGCTCGGGCGCCTGGTCGCCTTGGCGGCGAGCAGGCTGGGAAGCGAGGGATAGCCGCCGAAGCCGACGACGACCGCAGGGTCGAATTCATTGATCAACTCGATGCCGAGGCGCCGCCCCTTGCGGATCGCCAGCGCCGCCTTGACCCAGCCGATCGGGCCGCCAGCGACGCGCCCGGCGGGCAGGACATGGGTTTCGAGTTCGGCGGGGGCGCCGGGAATCTTGAGGCCGCGGTCGTCGCTGACCAGCGCGACGCGGTGGCCGCGCGAAATCAGCTCGCCCGCCAGCGCATAAGCGGGAAGCATGTGGCCGCCGGTCCCCCCGGCGGCGAGAAGATAGTGACGCGTTGCGGTCATTTGCGGGCCGTCATTTTTTGTTCCAGTTGCGGGTCATCGATACCCTTGCGGCATAGGGGTTCCGCCGGGTCAGCGACAAGAGCAAACCCATGCCGATCGACAGCGCGATCATCGACGAGCCGCCGTAGCTGATGAAGGGCAAGGTCATCCCCTTCGACGGGAAGAGCTGGGTGTTCACCGCCATGTTGATGATCGCCTGTCCGCCGAACTGCGCGATCAGGCCGGCGACCGCGAGGATCAGGAAGCTGTCCTCTTCGTCGAGCAGGCGAACGAGGACACGGACGATGATCGCGAGATAGAGGATCGCGATCGCCATGCACGCGATCATCCCGAACTCCTCGCCGATCACCGAGAAGATATAGTCGGTATGCGCCTCGGGCAGCTGGAATTTGGCGAGGCCCGCGCCGGGACCGGTGCCGATCAGCCCGCCGGCGGTGAGCGTCGCGTGCGCCTTGTCGACCTGGAAGCTGTCGCCCTCGGCAAACAGCCAGATGTTGATGCGCTGCTGCGCGACCGGATAGAAGAAATAGGCGAGGACGATACCGGCAAGGCCGCCCGCCGCGAGCATGCCCATGATCCGCATCGACAGGCCGGCGACAAGGACGAGGACGAGCCAGGTCGCGATGAAGATGATCGTCTGGCCAAGGTCGGGCTGGCCCATCAGCAGCATCGCGATGATACCTGTGAGCACGAAGCTGAGCGGCACGACGGGCAGGCTCTGGTCCTGCAGCCGCAGCGACAGCACCCATGCGAGCGCGACCGCGAAGAAGGGCTTGAGAAACTCCGACGGCTGGAGGCGGAACATGCCGCTGCCGAGCCAGCGCTGCGCGCCGTTCACTTCGGTGCCGATCAGCGGCACGAGGAAGAGCAGCCCCATGAAGGTGATGGTGCCGTAGATCGCGAAACGCCGTGCCTGCTGTTTGGGCAGCATCGACACCGCGAGCATCACCGGCACGCCGACGAGCACCCACATCAGCTGGCGATAGAAATAATAGAGCGGGTCGAGGCTGGCGGTCGAGGTCGAGAGCTTCTGCGCCGCGACCGGCGAGGCGGCGGTGACGGCAACGAGGCCGACCGCGATCAGCATCGACACGAGCAGCAGCAGCACGCGGTCGATTTCCCAGAACCACAGGCCGAGCGGGGTGCGGTCGGCGCGGCTGAGCCGCGGGCCGCGCCGCTTGCTGCTGCGCGTCGTGGCGATGATCGGCCGTTCGTTGGTCGCGTCCATATTGTCGAGCCCCCCGCTCATGCCCCGAATGCCTTGACGATGGCGCGAAAGCGGTCGCCGCGCTCCTCGAAACTCTTGAACTGGTCGAACGACGCGCAGGCCGGCGACAGCAGTATGATGTCGCCCGGCTCGGCGACCGCCGCCGCGCGCGCGACCGCGGTCGCGAGGTCGCCCGAACGGTCGACGGGAATCGCATCGCCGATCTCGGCCGCGAAACCGTCCATTGCCTCGCCGATCAGATAGGCACGCTTGACGTGTCCGAACCAGGGACGGCAGGCGGACAACCCGTCGCCCTTGGCCTGCCCGCCGGCGATCCAGTGCAGACGCTGGTCCGGCGCCGGCGGAAAGGCCGCCAGCGCCGGTGCAGCGGAAGCCGCGTTGGTCGCCTTGCTGTCATTGTACCAGCGGACGCCAGCGACTTCGCCGACCAGTTCCATGCGATGCGGCAACGCCTTGTAGGTGGCGAGGCCGGCTTCGATCTGTTCGTCGTTCAACCCGAGGACGCGGCACACCGCGATCGCGCAGACCGCGTTCTGCGCATTGTGCGGCCCCTGCAGCGCCGGCCAGCGCATCTGGTCGACGGGGTCGACATCCTTGCCCGAGACGCGAAACAGGCGGTGATTGATCCGCCCCGCGATGATCTTCGACGGGTCGTCGTCGACCGCGACGATCGCGACCTGATCGCGGTGCTGGAGCGAGAACAAGCGCGCCTTCGACGCGGCATAGCCCGCGAAACCGTCGTAGCGGTCGAGATGGTCGGGGGTGAGGTTGGTGAGCAGCGCGACATCGCAGGCGAGGCTGTGCGACAGGTCGATCTGGTAGCTCGACAGTTCGAGGACATAGACCCCGACGCCGTTTTCATTGGGGGCGAGCGGATCGCGGCTGAGGATCGGCAGGCCGATATTGCCGCCCATCAGCGTCGGGATGCCCGCGCTTTCGAGCATATGGGTGACCAGTGCGGTGACGGTCGACTTGCCGTTGGTGCCGGTGATGCCGACGACCTTGTGCGGCGGCAGCTCCGCGCGCGCTTCGGCGAACAGCTCGACATCGCCGATCACCGGGACATGCGCCTCGCGCGCGTGGGCGGCGATCGGGTGGCGGTTGAGCGGGACGCCGGGCGACACGACGACGCCCGCGAAACCGATCAGGTCGATCTCCAGCGGATTGCCGATGTCGGCGCCGAGCGCCATCGCCTCGTCGCGCGCTTCCTCACGGTCGTCCCACGCGGTGACGCCGGCACCGCTGGCGACGAGTGCCTCGACCGTCGCGAGCCCCGAGCGCGCCAGCCCCAGCACCGCGTAGCGGCGACCGGCAAAGGCGCGGCTGGTGATCACCGGAGCTTGAGCGTCGCAAGCCCTGCCAGCGCGAGAACGATCGACACGATCCAGAAACGGATCACGACGGTCGATTCGGGCCAGCCGAGCTGTTCGAAATGATGGTGGATCGGCGCCATGCGGAAGACGCGCTTGCCGGTGCGTTTGTACCAGGCGACCTGGATGATCACCGACAGTGCCTCGACGACGAACAAGCCGCCGATGATGACGAGCACCAGTTCATGCTGGGCGGTCACCGCGATCGTCGCGAGCGCGCCGCCCAATGCGAGGCTGCCGGTGTCGCCCATGAACACCGCCGCGGGGGGCGCGTTGAACCACAGGAAGGCGAGGCAGGCGCCGATGATCGCGGCGGCGAAGATCGCCAGTTCGCCCGCGCCGGGGACGTGCGGGATGCCGAGATATTCGGCGAATTTCACGTTGCCCGACAGATAGACGATGACGAGGAAGGCGAGGCTGGCGATGATCACGGGGAAGGTCGCGAGTCCGTCGAGCCCGTCGGTCAGGTTCACCGCATTGCCGAAGCCGACGATCATCACCATCGCGAAGAGATAATAAAAGGGCCCGAGTTCGAGCACGATGCCGCTGAAGAAGGGCAGATACAGGTCGGTACCGGTGCGCGACACGATCAGGAACACCGCGACCCCCGCGATGACGAATTCGATCAGCAGGCGGACGCGGCCGGGGATGCCGCGGTGGCTGGCCTTGGTGACCTTGTCGAGATCGTCGAGGAAGCCGACGACCGCGAAACCGCCGGTGACGAACAGGCAGGCCCAGACAAAACGGTTCGACAAATCCATCCAGAGCAGCGCCGAAATCATCAGCGAAATCAGGATCATCAGCCCGCCCATCGTCGGCGTGCCCTTTTTCGCGAGATGCGTCTGCGGTCCATCGTCGCGGATCGGCTGGCCCTTGCCCTGGCGCATGCGCAGCATCAGGATGAAGCGCGGGCCAATCCACAGGCCGATGATCAGCGCGGTCGCGACCGCGGCGCCCGAGCGGAAGCTCAGATAACGAATGAGGTTGAGGACCCCCGGAAAGCCAAGCCATTCCGCCAGCCAGTACAGCATCAATATTCCCCGTTGGTCAGCGCCGTCACCAGATGCGACAGGCCAACGCTGTTCGACCCCTTGACCAGCACGGCATCGCCGGCGCGGATCAAGTCTTTCAGCCGCTCTTTGGCGGCCCGATGGTCGGGCACATGCGCGAAATCGATACGCCCCTCAAGCGCTTTGGCGAGCGGCGCCATCTCTTCGCCGACGAGCAAGGCGAACTGCACGCCCGCTGCGACGAGCGGAGCGGCCAAACCGGCATGATAGGCCTCGCCGCCCGGGCCGAGTTCCTTCATCGCACCGAGAATCGCGACGCGGCGGTCGGCGGATTCGCTGCCGAGCTGGTCGATCGTGGCGACCATCGACGCGGGGTTGGCATTATAGCTTTCGTCGATCAGCAGGATGTGGCCGCCGCCGAGCGCCAGCCGGTGGCGCGCGCCGCGCCCGGCGAGTCCGGCCATCTCGGCAAAGGCGAGCCCCGCCGCGGGAAGGTCGCCACCGACGGCTTTCACCGCGGCGAGCACCGCGAGCGCGTTCGATACCCAATGCGCGCCGGCCTGCGCGATGTTGAAGCAGAGCAAGGCTTCCTGAACCTGCGCGGTGACGAGCGAACCGCCCTGCCCGTCGGGCAGCCAGTCGACCGCACGGACATCGGCGCCGGCGCCGAGCCCGAAGCTCACCACCTGCCCGGCGTGCTGCTCGGCCTTGGCGCGCAGCCGTGCATAATGCGGGCTGTCGAAGGGCACGATCGCGGTACCGCCGGGTTCGAGGCCTTCGAAAATTTCGCCCTTGGCGTCGGCGATCGCCGCTTCGCTGCCGAAAAATTCCATATGCGCCGGCGCGATGGTGGTGACGATGGCGACGTGCGGGCGCACCATCCGGGTCAGCGCGGCGAGTTCGCCGGCGTGGTTCATGCCCATTTCGAACACGCCATAATCGGCGGTCGAGGGCATGCGCGACAGGCTCAAGGGCACGCCGACATGGTTGTTGTAGCTTTTGACCGAGCGATGCGCCTTGCCCGGGCGGAAGCGGTCGAGCGCCGCGAACAGCGCCTCTTTGGTCCCCGTCTTGCCCGCCGAGCCGGTCACGCCGATGATCCGGCCATGGCAGCGCGCGCGCGACGCGATACCCAGCGCGTTCAGCGCGAGGGCGCTGTCGGCGACGCGGACATGCGGATGGTCGATGGCGGTTTCGCAGACGATCCCTGCCGCGCCCGCGGCGATCGCCTTATCGATGAAGTGATGGCCGTCGGTCGCCTCGCCCTTCATGGCGACGAACAGGTCGCCCTTCCCCACTTCGCGCGAGTCGAAGGCGACGCCGTGGACGGTGAAGTCGGCGCTGGCGGTGCCGCCGGTCGCAGCGGCGATGGCGCGCGCGGTCCACAGCGGGTTCATGCCGCCTCCTCGCGCGCGACGGTCACATCGTCGAAGGGAATGACGCGCATCGCGTCGCCCCGGCCGACGATCTGGCCCTGTTCATGCCCCTTGCCCGCGATGCAGACGATGTCGTCGGCGCGCGCCTCGGCGATCGCGGCGGCGATGGCGGCGCGGCGGTCGCCGATGACCTGCGCGCCCGGCGCGCCGGCGGCGATCGCGGCGCGGATCGTCGCGGCATCCTCGCCGCGCGGATTGTCGTCGGTGATGATCGCGATGTCGGCCTTCGCGGCGGCGACCCGGCCCATTTCGGGGCGCTTGTCCTTGTCGCGGTCGCCACCGGCACCGAAGACGAGGATCAGGCGGCCGGTCGCGTGCGGGCGAAGCGCGTCGAGCGCCGCCTCGATCGCGTCGGGGGTGTGGGCATAATCGACATAGACCGGCGCGCCCGTTTTGGTGATCGCGGCGCGTTCGAGGCGCCCGCGCACCGGCTGGAGCCGCGCGAGATTGCCGAGCGTCTGCGCGACATCGCCGCCGGTCGCGATAACGAGGCCCGCCGAAACCAGCGCATTGGCGACCTGATAGGCGCCGATCAG
Organism: Sphingopyxis sp. EU05-FHT14B03; assembly: GCF_058790875.1. Lineage (NCBI taxonomy): Bacteria > Pseudomonadati > Pseudomonadota > Alphaproteobacteria > Sphingomonadales > Sphingopyxidaceae > Sphingopyxis > Sphingopyxis sp. EU05-FHT14B03. The sequence goes on along the minus strand of NZ_JBYTDC010000002.1, from coordinate 154,081 downwards.
CGGCAGGGTGACTTTCTGCACCACCGGACCCGCCGCGATCATCAGCGATTGCCCGAGTTGGGTCGGCTCGCGCGAGACGAGACGCAGGTCCTCGCCATGCTGGCCGACGGTGAGGATGCGAACGCCGCGCTGTTTCGCTTCATATTCGGCGGCCGGCGACCACATGTCGTCGTTCCAGATAACGACCGTGCCGTTCGGGTCGACGACCTCGCGGAACAGCCGCATCTTCGCGGCCATGTAGCTGTCCATGTCGCCATGATAATCGAGATGATCGTGGCTGAGATTGGTGAAGGCGGCGGCCTTCACCGGCAGGCCCTCGGTCCGATACTGGTCGAGGCCGTGGCTCGATGCCTCGAACGCGGCGTGGGTCACCCCCTCGGCGGCAAGGCCCGCCATGTTCGACAGGAAGGTAACAATATCGGGGGTGGTCAGCCCGGTGACGACGCGGTCATCGCCGGCGGTGACGCCGAGCGTGCCGATCGACGCGGCGTGGAAGCCCGCCATGCGCCACAGCTGGCGGGTCATCTCGACGGTCGAGGTCTTGCCGTTGGTGCCGGTCACCGCGACGCAGGTCGCGGGAAATTTGTGGAAAAAGCGCGCGGCGATATGCGCGAAGGCGCGGCGCGGATTGGCGTCGGCGATATGGACCGCGCCCTCGACCCTCGCCTCGGGCCGCGCGACGATGGCTATCGCGCCCGCCTCGATCGCGGCGGCGATAAAATCCTCGCCGTTGAACTTTTCGCCGACGAAGGCGCCGAAGATCGTCCCCGGCGCAACCTTGCGATGGTCGATCGCGAGCCCGGTGACGACGGGGTCGGCGCCCGACAAAGCCTGATTTTCGATCAGCGCCGCGAGACGCATTACTCGGCTTCCCCGTTTCTCCAGAGCAGCGGGGTCAGTTCGGACACGTCGACGTCGCGGCTTTCGTCGGGGAAGACGCCGAGCATCGGACCCGCGCGCATCACGACTTTTTTGACCACCGGCGCCGCGGTCCAGCCCGCGGTGCGCTGGCCCGAACTATAGGCATTGCCCTTGGGCTGGTCGATCATCGCGATAACCACGTAACGCGGGTTATCCATCGGAAATGCCGCGGCAAAGGTCGCGACGACCGACGTCCGGTTATACCCGCCGATGCCGGGCTTTTCGGCACTTCCGGTTTTCCCGCCGACGCGGAAGCCGGGCGCCTCGGCCTGCTTGCCGGTGCCGTCGGACACGATCAGACGGAGCAACTGGCGCATCCGCGCGCTGGTCGACGCCTTGAAGACGCGGCGGCCCTGCGGCGGCGCCTTGTCGCCCAGCTTGAGCATCGTCGCCGGGCGGTAGATGCCGCCGTTGACCAGCGCGGCATAGGCGCTGGCGAGGTGCAGCGGGGTGACCGCGATCCCGTGACCATAGCCGGTCGTCATCGTGGTCAGCCGGCCCCAGTTTTTAGGCCACAGCGGAAATGCCCGTTCTTTCAGCTCGATGCCCGGCCGTTTGTCGAAATCGACGCTGCGGAACATCGCCTCCATCTTCTCGCGGCCCAGTTCGTCGGCGATCTGCGCGGTGACGATGTTCGAGCTGTGGATCAGCGTTTCGGGCACATTGTACCAGCGCCCCGCCGGATGGCTGTCGCGGATCCGGAAACCCGCGATCGCGAGCGGCTGGGTCGCATCGTAGCGCCGCGCCATGCTGGTCACCGTGCCGGCGTCGATCGCCGCCGCGACGGTCAGCGGCTTGAAGGTCGAACCCAGCTCATAGAGATTATAGGTCACGGCGTTGCGGCGCGTCGCGGGGTCGCTGCCGGTCAGCTTGTTCGGGTTGAAGGTCGGCAGCGACGACATCGCCAGCACTTCGCCGGTGTGGACGTCGAGGATGATCCCCGCGCCGCCGATCGCCTCGAGGTTCGTCACCGCGCTGCCGAGTTCGCTTTCGAGCACGCCCTGCACCCGCGCGTCGATCGACAGCGCGAGCGGCTGGCCGCGCGTCGCGGCGTCGGTCAGGCGCTTGTCATAGGCGCCCTCGATCCCGGTGACGCCCTGCCCCTCGGCGTTGATGAAACCCAGCGTGTGCGCCGCGAGGCTGAGCTGCGGATAGAGCCGCTCCTTCTCGCGCGGGAAATCGAAGCCGATCTCACCGATCGCGTTCACCGCCGCGACCTGGTCGGGCAGCGCGCGGCGGCGAATATAGGTGGCGCGCGGGCCAGTCAGCTTGGCGAGAAATTCCTCGCGCGGGGTGTCGGGGAAGATCTTGACCAGTTCGTCGGCCAGATAGGCACGGTTGTTGAGCAGCTTCGACGGCACGACGCGGATTGAATAGCCGTCGATGGTGCGCGCCAGCGGCACGCCGTTGCGGTCGACGATGTCGGCGCGCGCCGGAACGAAGGCCGCGGCGGTGCCGCGCTGCGGCGTCGTGTCGAACGCCGCGAAATAGAGCAGACGCAGCGACACGAAAAAGATCGCCGCCGTGAACAGCAGCATCAGGATCATCAGCCGCTGCTGTGCGGTGAGCAGCAGTTGCTGCCGCACCCCGGCGGTACGGACGCGTGTCGGACGGACGACCAGCGTGTTCATCGGCCCCTGGCTTCCCCTGCTTCGGCGGCGGCAGCCCGCTTGAGATCGGCGAGCGTCGATTCGGCGAGGAGCTGGTCCTCGATCATCTTCAATTGTTCGCGGCGGCGGGTCGGCGCCATGCGCGGCGGCGTGTCCGACTGGACCGCGGCAAGCTTGATCGCCGCCGGCTTCGGCGCCGCGGCTGGGGCGGCGGGGGCGTCCGGCGCCGTGGCGGCGGCGGGCTTGGCCTTTTCGGGCAGCGCGACCGGCGACACCATCGCCATCAGCACCGGCGCGACGTCATTGGCACCGCGCGCGCGCGGCAAGCGGCCGACCGAAGCAAGCTGGCGCTCGTTCGCGAGATACTGGCTCGCCGACGGCGCCGAATAGCCGAAGGTTTCGGCGTTCCATTGCTCGAGCTGGCGCATCGACGCGCGCACCGCGAGTTCGGATTCGAGGTAGCGGATATTGTCGCGGGTGCGATTGATCTGCTGGTTGATCTGCGCGAGTTCGCTGCGTGTCGCCGCGACCTTCAGCGACACCGGATAGAGCATCATCGCGAACACCAGCACGAGCAACACCAGCCCGATACCCTGCAATTTGCGCGCCGCCATCAGCATGAGATCGCCTCCTGTGTCGTCGAACCCGCGGACCATGCCGCCGCTTCGGTGCGCACCGCGCTGCGCAATGTCGCCGAACGGGCGCGGGGGTTGCGGGCTTCTTCATCCTTGCCCGGGCGCACCCGGCGCGCCGGGGGCAGGAAAGTTGCGGCCCGCGCCGGAGGGGCTAGCGCGGGCCGGTGGCGCGAACCGGCGGCATCGCCTCCGCTCCGTTCGCGCAGGAAATTCTTCACGATGCGGTCCTCGGTGCTGTGGAACGACACCACCGCGAGCCGGCCGCCGGGACGCAGCAGCCGCTCGGCGGCGTCGAGCCCGGCCTTGAGCTCGTCGAGTTCGCCGTTGATGTGGATGCGGATCGCCTGAAAACTGCGCGTCGCCGGGTCCTTGGGGGCCCCGGGCGGGTGGCGCAGCGCCTTGCGGATCACCGTCGCGAGTTCGCCGGTGCGGGTGAGCGGGCGCGCCGCGACGATCGCGCGTGCGACGCGGCGCGACTGGCGTTCGTCGCCATAATGGAACAGCACATCGGCGATCGCGCCTTCGTCGGCGCTGTTCAGCCAGTCGGCCGCGGTCTCGCCGTCCTGCGCCATCGTCATGTTCAGCGGGCCGTCGTTCTGGAACGAAAAGCCGCGTTCGGCGCGGTCGAGCTGCATCGATGAGACGCCGATGTCGAAGACGATGCCGTCGACGGCATCGATGCCGCGCTCGGCGAGCAGCCGGTCGATTTCGCCAAAGCGACCGTGGACCAGCGTCAGCCGGCCGGCGGCTTCGGCGACGAGTGCCTGGCCCTCCGCGATCGCATCGGGATCGCGGTCACAGGCGACGACCTGAGCGCCCGCCGCGAGCAGCGCGCGGGCATAGCCGCCGGCGCCGAAGGTGGCGTCGACATGGCATTCGCCGGGCGCGATCGCGAGCGCGGCGACAATCTCGTCGCGGAGCACGGGGTCATGGCGCGGATCCCTGAAGACATTGGGGGCAAGGTCGGTCATTTCCGCCCCCTCGCCTTGCTGGCTTCCCATGCGGCGGCGACGCGGCGCAGGCGCGGGTCGGCCTCTTCGCAGGCGGCGAGCAGCGGCAGCCACCAGATTTCGAAGCGGCGCCCCGCACCGACGAAGGCGCAGGCGCTGCCGTCGAACGCCAGCACGTCGGGATCGTAAGGATTGTCGCGGTGCGAGAAGGTCGGCAGGAAGCGACCGCTTTCGTCGAGCGTGTAGTTCTTCGTGAAGTCGAAGCGCTTCTTATATTCGGCGTCTTCGTCATAATCGCGGTCGCGGTCGCGCGCGATGTCGCGGTCGCGGGCGATTTCGTCGTTGAGGCGGTCGAACTGGTCCTGGCCATAAGCGACCAGACAGGGCAGCTTTTCGTGAAAGCCGACCCAAAGCACGCGCTGGCCATCCGCATTGAGGGGCACATTGTTGCGGAATTCGGAGGGGACGGCGATGCGTCCCTTGCCATCGATCGCGGCGAATTCGGTGCCGGAATAGCTGCCGGGCGTGATAACCGCCATCGATTTGCCCCCAGCCTAGCACCCCGGGCAAAACTTCCCCGACCCCGGAATCCAAAAATTCCGAATCCAGTGACTCAGGTGGAGATTGCCCCTCTCCGATTCCTGCCTACCAAGTCTCGGTCGGGGTGGAAAGGGGTAAATTAGGGCCTGACCGGGTCAATTCACCACATTTCTAGGGCAGATCGGGGCGAAAGGCGCGCAAATGAGCGGCAATGGCCCGCGACGCGCACGCCGCAGGCCGCTGTGGATAAGCATCAACGGACGGAAAAACGCCGGTTCCAGCGGTCAGCGGATCCAGATCGGCTCGAAATAGGCCCTGGAGGGGCCGCCCAGGGCGGAGACCAGCCATTTCATATTGTCGGACCGGCGGAGCCATAGCGCATCGGGGATCGGCGACTGCCACAGGCTTTCGTGGAGCAGGTCGGCGTCCCCGACGAGCCAGACGGTCGCCCGACCGATCGGACAGCGCGCGACGCGGCGGTCGCCCCAGGTCGCACAGCCGGCCGGCAGGCGCGTAAAGCGGCCCGCCGAATGGAGCCGGAGCTTCTGCCCCGCCGGGTCGAGGAAGACATCGACATCCCCCGCCCGCGCCGGATCGGGCGCGGCGAGCGTTATCCCCCAATGGTCGAGCAGCGGGGTGAGCAGGCTGGTCACCGGCGGATTGCGCGGATCGCCGAGCGGATAGGCGGGCGGCCAGGTCGACAGCGCATCGGCAAGGATGACGATGGTGCGCGGCTGCGCGGTGAGTGTGTCGAGCCGGACCAGTTCCTCTGGCGCAAGCGCGCGTGGATGAGCGACGAGCAAGGCATCTTCATCGCCGACATCCGCGAGACTATCGACGACACGAACGTCCAGCCTCCGGTATAATTCCGAAAGCGCCTGCGCCTCGGAAGGCCCCGCCTCCAGCATCGCCGCAAAATCGCCGCCCTGCCCGGCCCAGCGCAGCGGCAGGCCCGTTATCATGGCAACGGGCTGCGAAAGCGGCTTGGTCCATGTTGCATAGGCTGGGCCGATCAACGCCTGCCCGCCGACAAACCACAAAATGAGCGTGAGAAGCATTGCCGGCCAACGCAGCGCCGCATGCCAATTACCGGTGCGCCCGATGAGGATTGCCGCAATGCCGCATCCTACGCCACCACATAGCAAGGTAACGACGAGTTGGAGGCCACCCATTCGCTCCGCCAGTCCATAGTGCAGCGCCAACTGCGTCATGGCCAGGATCAGCAACGCCGCCGCAAAGGTCCGGGCGCGCGCCCGCAGGCTCTCGCCCCGGATGAGCCATGCAAGGAGCAGCGCGCCCGGCATGAGCAGAGGGATTGCCAGCGCCGCGTCGACCCTTCCGAGCAGCATCTGGCCACCGCATATCCAGGCCAGCGCCAGCGCCGGAAGGACATAGGCGGCGGACAGTCGGAGCGTCGGCGCCAGCCCGGCAAAACGCGCGCGCGTCACTGTGCCGATTTGTTCCGTGCGCGCTGCAGTTCGGGATCGGGTTCGAGGTCGGGAACCTTTGCCGTCGCGGGCGGCAAGGGCGCGGCCTTGGCCGCAGACGGGGCCGCCTTTGCAGCGTCGGCCGTCGGCGTCACCGGCTGGACGCCCAGTTCTTCGAGCGGGGCGCCGCTGCCCTTTTCGGGCGTGCCGGTCGCGGCGGGATCCGCGGTCACCGCATCGCTCGCGACCTGTTCGCGCGCCCGCTCCCCGATCAGCCCGGCGAGACCGACGAGCAGCAGCACCGCCATCACCCCGGCGATGCCGATCTGCAGCCGGCGCATCGAATCATTGGGACCCAGCGGTTCGGGCGATACGGGCGAGGGCCTGGGCTTTTTCATGTTCACGCCGCCAATCCTTTGCTCGCCAGCCACGCGGGGTTGTAGAGCGTCGAGAGATAGCGAAACCCGCTGTCGCACAGGATGGTTGCAATGCGCTTGCCGGGGCCGAGCTGGCGTGCCAGCGCCATCGCGCCCGCGACGTTGATCCCCGACGACAGGCCGAGGCACAGCCCTTCCTCGTCGAGCAGCTGGCGGACCACCGCCAGCCCTTCGGCATCCGAGATGCGGAATTGCGTGTCGATCGGCGCGCCGTCGAGATTGCCGGTGATGCGGTTCTGGCCGATCCCCTCGGCGACGCTCGATCCTTCGGGCTTGAGTTCGCCGCACTGGTAATAATTATAGAGTCCAGCACCATGCGGGTCGGTCAGCGCGATGGTGATTTTCTCGTCCTTGGCTTTCAGGCCGAGCCCGGTTCCCGCGATCGTGCCGCCGGTGCCCGCGGCACAGGTGAAACCGTCGATGCGGCCGTCCATCTGCTCCCAGATTTCCTCGGCGGTGCCGAAGATGTGCGACTTGCGGTTGGCGATATTGTCGAACTGGTTCGCCCAGATCGCATTGTCGGTTTCCTCGGCGATGCGGCGCGAGGTGTGGACGAAATGGCCCGGATTGGCGAAGGGCGCCGGCGGCACGAGCACCAATTCGGCGCCGAGCGCGCGGATGGTGTCCATCTTCTCGGCGCTCTGGTTGTCGGGCATGACGATGATCGTCCGGTACCCGAGCGCATTGGCGACGAGCGCGAGGCCGATGCCGGTGTTACCCGCTGTCCCCTCGACGATCGTGCCGCCGGGCTTCAGGCTGCCGTTCGCCTCGGCATCGCGGACGATATACAGCGCGGCGCGATCCTTCACCGATCCGCCGGGATTGGCATATTCGCATTTGCCCCAGATTTCGCAGCCAGTGGCGGCGCTGGGGCCTTTCAGAAGGACGAGCGGGGTGTTGCCGATCAGCTCGAGGCTGGTGTGCGCAATGGTCATGGCGCTTGATCTAGGGCGCCGCCCCGCGGCCCGCAAGACAGCTTCTTTTGGGAGGACGAAGACGGGGCTTTGCCGGGAGCAGCGGCGTCGGGGTGGGGAGCGGACGCTTATGCCACCGTCATCCCGGGCTTGACCCGGGACCCGCCTTTCTTCGTCGACCGTCGGATAAAAGAAAAGGCGGGCCCCGGATCAAGTCCGGGGTGACGACAGGGGCACGCCCGAAACCAGCCGCTCCCCACCGCCCTTCATCGACGGACGGCGCCGTGGTCCCGACGAACGGCGGGAACTGGCCCTTGCCTCTGTAACAATATATCATTACTGACGCCGCCACAGTCGCCAACGAAAACAGGATTTCCTCTCCATGCGCTTGCTTTGCTCCGCCGCTTCGACCCTCGCCCTGATGCTGACCGCGCCCGCCTTTGCGCAGGACACCGCACCGCAGACGGGCGACGACGATTATCACACCGACCAGCCGATCATCGTCACCGCGCCTTATGTGCGCAGCCTCGACATATTGGGCAATGTGTCGGTGATGGAAGGCGAAAAGCTGGCGCAGGATATTCGCGGCCAGATCGGCGACAGCCTGACCAGCCAGCCCGGCGTGTCGGCCAGCAGCTTCTCCCCCGGCGCCTCGCGTCCCGTGCTGCGCGGTTTTTCGGGTGAGCGCGTCAGCGTGCTCGTCGACGGCCTTGGCGCGATCGATGCCTCTTCGACCTCGGCCGACCATGGCGTCAGCATCGACCCGCTGACCGCCGAACGCATCGAGATCCTGCGCGGCCCGTCGGTCCTGCTGTTTTCGAGCCAGGCGATCGGCGGCGCAGTCAACGTCTTCGACCGCCGTATCCCGCGCGGCATTCCCGAAGCGCCCTTTCACGTCGACGCGCTCGCCAGCTATGGCAGCGCCGCCGACGACAAGAGCGTCGGCGCGTCGGTCGACGTCGCCCTGACCAAACAGCTCGTCTTCCACGTCGATGGCAATTATCGCGATTCAAACGATGTCCGCGCCGGCGGGCTGATCTATGCCGAGCCTTTACGCCAGCGCCTGCTCGGCCTTGCAGCCGATGCGACCGCCGACGGCGATGCCGATGAGGCCGCGCGCCTGACCGGCGCCGCGAACAGCCGCGGGCGCATCCCGAACAGCGCGAGCACCAGCACGAGCGCCGGGGTCGGCGCGGCCTATATCAACGACGGCGGCATGCTCGGCCTGTCGTTCGGCTATCTCGAAAGCGATTATGGCATCCCGCCGCGCGCCGACCTGGGCGAGGAACCGACGATCTCGTCGCGCCAGTACCGCGTCGACCTGCGCGGCGAGGTCGAACTGGGCGACGGCCTGTTCGAGAAACTGCGCGTGCGCGGCGCCTATGGCGATTACGCCCACACCGAATTCGACGACGGCGTCCCCGGCACGACCTTCCTCAACAAGGGCATCGAGTTCCGCACCGAACTGGCGCAGAACGACCGCGGCGGCTGGCGCGGCGCGAGCGGCTTGCAGTACAGCTTCCGCGACTTCGCGGCGATCGGCGACGAAGCCTTTCTGCCGCCCAACGAAACCACCCGCCTTGCCGCCTTCACGCTGCAGGAAAAGGAAATGGGTCCGCTGACGCTCGAGGGCGCGCTGCGGTTCGAAAAGAGCAATATCAAGGCGAGCAGCATCGGTTACGACCGGTCGTTCAACGCTTTTTCGGGTGCGGGCGGTTTCAGCTATGCCCTCGCCGACGGGATCAAGGCGAGCATCTCGGTCTCGCACAGCGAACGCGCGCCCTCGGCCGAGGAGCTGCTGTCCGACGGTCCGCACGCCGCGACCCAGACCTTCGAACGCGGCAATCCCGATTTCGACAAGGAAACGAGCTGGGGCGGCGAAGCGTCGCTGAAGTTCAACCGCGACGGCTATTCGGTCGCGCTCACCGGCTATGCGAGCTGGTTCGACGGCTTCATCTATGAAAGCGATACCGGGCTGATCGAGGACGATCTGCCGCTGTTCCAGTTCCTGCAGGACAAGGCGCGCACCTACGGCTTCGAGTTCGAAGCGGCGGCGCCGATCGCACAGATCGCCGGTTTCAACATCGTCGGCGACGTCACCGCCGACATGACGCGCGCCAAGATCAAGGGCGCCGGCGTCGACGGAAACGTCCCGCGCATCCCGCCGCTGCGCGTGCTCGGCGGGCTGGAAGCGCAGGGCGACCGGATCGACGCGCGCGCCGAGGTCGAATGGACCGACGACCAGAACCGCATCGCAACCTTCGAAACCCCGACCAAGGGCTTTACGCTGGTCAACGCGTCGCTGACCTGGCGTCCGCTGCCCGAAACGAAGAATCTGTCGCTGACGCTGGCGGCAAACAATATCTTCGACGTCGATGCGCGGCGTCACGCCAGTTTCACCAAGGATTATGTGCCGCTCGCCGGCCGCGATATCCGGATTACCGCCCGCGCGAGCTTCTAGATCCCTCTTCCGGAGGGTCGCCCGGGGAAGCCGGGTCCGGCACCGCCGCCGGACCCGGCTCATTGTCCCGTCAGAAGGGCAGCAGCTTGCGCTTGTTCCAGTAGATCGAGGTCGCCGCGGCGTATGCGCCGACCTTTTCCCACACCCCCGAATCGACCTTTTCGATGTCGACGCCGGTGTCGATATAGGCCTGGACGATCGACATGATCTGGTCATCGGTCATGTCGGCCGACAGGTCCGGATTCGTGCCGCTCGGACCGAAATCGAGCGCCTTGTCGACCGGCGCGTTCGACAGGCTGTTGCGCGCAAGGTCGCCGATCAGCCATTCGCGCGAAATCCGCGCGAGGCCGTAGTCGAAATAGTCGGCCTTGTTTGCATCGTCGATTCCGTGGCGAGCGACACAGGTGTCGGTGATCGTCGCCAATTGCTTGAACAGCGCGTCGCGCGACACATCGTCGCCGACGCCGGTCATCGCCGCCCCGATCGACGCCTTCAGCGTCGCATTGGCGTCCTTCGTCACACAGTCGAACTTGGCGCCTTCCTGCGCCATTGCGGCGCCAGGCATGGCGGTCCATGCCAGCAAGGCGCCCGCCATGATTCCCTTCAACATAGGATCGTCCCTTCCACCCGAATTTCCCTCGGCAATACAGTCGCCTAGGACAGCATGGCCATGCCGCCGTTAACATGCAACGTCTGGCCGGTGACATAGCCCGCCTCTTTCGAGGCCAGATAGACCACCGCCGCGGCGATGTCGCTGCCCTCGCCCATGCGCCCCGCCGGTATGCGGGTGTTGAGCGCGTCCTTCTGCGCGTCGGGCAGTTCGGCGGTCATCGCGGTGGCGATGAAGCCCGGTGCGACGCAATTCGCTGTGACCCCGCGGCTCGCCAGTTCCTGCGCCAGCGCCTTGGTCATGCCGGTGACGCCGGCCTTCGACGCCGCATAATTGGCCTGCCCCGGATTGCCGGTGGCGCCGACGACGCTGGTGATCGAGATGATGCGCCCGAAGCGCGCCTTCATCATCGGCTTGGCCGCCGCGCGCGCGAGGCGGAAATTCGCTTCGAGGTTGATGCGGATGACGTCCATCCATTCCTCGTCCTTCATCCGCATGATCAGATTGTCGCGCGTCACCCCGGCGTTGTTGACGAGGATGTCGAGCTTGCCGCCGAGCGCCTCGACCGCCGAAGGGACCAGCGCGTCGACCGCGGCGCTGTCGCCAAGGTTGCACGGCAGCGCGACATGGTCGCCGCCGAGGGTGTCTCGAAAGGCGTTCAGCTTGTCGGCATTGGACCCCGAAACCGCGAGCCGCGCGCCCTGCGCCGCCAGCGCCTGCGCAATGGCCGAACCGATGCCGCCGCTGGCGCCGGTAACGAGGGCGGTCATGCCGGTGAGATCGAACATCAATATCTATCCTTGCAATGGTCCGGTTTTTCCGGACGTCGGTGTATCAGTTTTTTCGCGCAGAGACGCAGAGGACGCAGAGTCTTTATGGTCGTTTACGAGGCGGCGAATTCCCTGCTTCAATGTCGGCTCGCCAAAATTGATCAGCAGGCCGACGGGCATATGCATCAACCGCAGATATGTGAGAACCTGTTTCGCGTGCACCGGATGCAGATTCTCGGTGGATTTGATTTCGACGACCAGCCGGTCGTCGATCACCAGATCGGCGCGCGCAACCTCGCGAAATTCGATCCCGTCGAAAACGACGTTGATCGGCCATTGCCGATCAACCTTGTATCCCATGGCGGCCAGGCGACCGGCAAGGAGCGTCTCATAGACACTTTCCAGAAGCCCCGGACCGATCTCGCTATGTAGCCGCATCGCGACGCCAATCACGTCATGCGATATCTGGTCGATATGGAGCGCCGCCTCGCCCATCCCCAGCCAACTCTCCGCGTCCTCTGCGCCTCTGCGCGCAAATCTTCTACCCCGACCCGCCGCCTTTCCTCGGAGTGAAGTCGATGCGCGCCGTTTCGCGTATCTTCCCGTCCTGCCAGCGGCCTTCGACCAGTTCATAGCCCATCAACGCGAAGATGCGACCGCCAAAAAACACCGGACGCGCGTTGCCGTACCAGTCGACGCATGAGGCGAGACAATGATCGTCGCCCTGCCCCGGGCGGGCGTCGAGCGTGCCCGCGAGCGACAGGTCGCGCGCCGCGCGGCGGAGGTAGAGGATCGACGCCGCGCTGCCGAGGAACTTCGTCCCGTCGTCGCCGCCGCGCATCACCGGCAGGCCGAGCAGCCCGTCGTCGCCGTTGCCGTCCGGATCGGGGCGATAGAAAAAGGCGTGGCTGCGATTCTCGCCCTCCGCCGCGGCCGGGAAGGCGTAGCGGCTGGCGAGCCGCGGCGTGCCGTCGAGCGCCACCGTCGTGAAGGTCAGCGCGCCGTCGCCGCCCGAGCCGACGATGATCGCGTCGCGGCCCATGATGTCGATCCGCCCGACCTGATGACCCGGATCGAGCGGGACGACCTCGCCGCCCTTCACCGGGACGGCATAGAGCGCGGCCTGCCCGCCGCCTTCCTTGCGCAGGTCGCGACGTATCTGGCCGCCAGCATAGAGCAACCAGTCGCCGACGAAGCGGTTCTGCCGCTCCCACCCCTCGACGCCGGGCAGCACGCGGAAATCGGCGGGCTTTACCTTGGCCCCGCCGTCGCCAAAGCGCGATGCCGCAAGGTGGAGCAGCGCCATGTCGCCCTTGTCATTCGCCTCGGCCTGCCACATCGCATCGCCGCCGCCCTCGTCCATCGTCAACACGTTGAGCGCGCCGTCGCTTTCTTCGCGGAAGGAGAATTGGTCGAGCGGCATACCGGCGACCTCGACCGCCTGCGGTGCGCCGCCGCCCAGCGGGATGCGATAGAGCATGGCGCGGTTGTCCGCCGGATCGCTGCTCCATTCGGACCCCATGCCGGCCCAGACATAGACGGCGTTCTGCGAGACATAGAAGCTGCGTGACCAGCTGCCGAGCACGTTGGTCGCATCGCAATCCATATCGTCGCTGCCGAGGTCGCAGATCATCACGCTGTGCAGCACATCGCCGGCGAGCCTGTCGTCGGCCCATGCCGGCTGCGGCATATAGATGTCGCGCGCGCCGGTGAACGGCTTGAAGGCGCCGACCTTGCCCTTCTGCCACGTCGCAAGCGCCGGCAGGCTGTCGGCGATGCCCTCATAGGTCGGCAGCGGCGCATAGAAGATCAGCCTGTCGCCGATCAGCCGCGAGGCATAGTTGCGCGACGAATAATAATCGCCCGAACGCAGATAATGGGTGTCGCGCCATTTAAGCTTGCCGTCGGCGGAGAGGTGGAAGCGGTTCACCTCGGTCCCGCTGCGCGCATAGCTGTAACCGAGCACGACGACGGTATCGTCGCTAACCAGCATCTCGTCATACCAGGTGCCGTCGGCATCGCTTTTGCCCGGAAAGACATCGACCGCGGCGATCGGTCGCATGCCCCCGCCCGAGGCGTCGATCGTGAACAGCCGCCCGCGCCGCAGCACGATCAGCAAATCGCCCTGTTTCTTGACGATGCCACCTTCGTCGACCCCGGCGGTCTGGACATTGGTGATGCCTTCGCCCGGCGCCGCCTTTGCCGCGGGTTCTTCGGGGGCGACGGCGACCGAGGGTAGCGGAACCGATTCGAGCACGGGGGCCGCCGCGGCGTCAGCGGCGGCCGGTTCGGCAACATCGAGCCGCTGGACCGCGTTTCGTTTCGCGAGGAACGCCTTCAACTCGGCCTCGCTGGCAAAGGCTCGCATGGCGCTGCCATCGCCCTCGCTCGCCGCACAGGACGCCAGCAACGCCGCGCCGATTGCCGCAACCAGCGCGCGCGATCGCGGGATTCGTAGTTGGATTAGACCGTTCATCACCCTCTCCCTTGGCTTGAACCATGGGAGTAATGATACATTATCTCTTTAGTTGAGAAAAGCGATATTCGCTCAAAGCGTTTTGAGCAGCGCCTCGATATCGTCCATCGAGATCACGCTCGTCACCTCGACCTCGCCCGACGCGCTGCGCTTGACCATCGGGCCCAGCACCTTGCCGCCGAATTCGACGAACTGGCCGACCCCGATAGCCTCCATCGCGCCGACGCTTTCGCGCCAGCGGACGCGGCCGGTGACCTGCTGGACGAGCAGGTCGCGGATCGTATCGGCGTCACCCACCGGGCTGGCGGTGACGTTGGCGACCACCGGAACGAGCGGCGCGGCGGGCGGATTGGCGCCGAGCGCCTCGGCCATCGCGTCGGCGGCGGGCTGCATCAGCGGGCAGTGGAAGGGCGCCGACACGGGAAGCAGCACGCCGCGCTTGATGCCATAATCCTTGACCAGCGCGACCGCGCGCTCGACCGCGCCCTTGTGGCCCGAGATCACGACCTGCGACGGGTCGTTGTCGTTGGCGACGGTGCAGATTTCGCCCTCGGCGGCGGCGTCGGCGAGCTTCTGCGCGGTGTCGATGTCGGCGCCGAGCAGCGCCGCCATCGCGCCGATGCCGACGGGCACCGCCGCCTGCATCGCCTGCCCGCGCGTCTTGAGCAGCCGCGCGGTGGTCGCGAGGTCGAAGGCGCCGGCGGCGCAGAGCGCGCTATATTCGCCGAGGCTGTGGCCCGCGACATAATCGGCCTTGGCCGACAGCGTCACGCCGCCTTCCTTTTCGAGCACCCGCAGCGTCGCGATCGCGTTCGCCATGATCGCAGGCTGGGCGTTTTCGGTGAGGGTCAGCTGGTCCTCGGGGCCTTCGGTCATCAGCTGGAACAGTTTCTGACCGAGCGCGTCGTCGACCTCCTGAAACACCTCGCGCGCCACCGGCGACGCGTCGGACAAGGCCTTGCCCATGCCGACCGCCTGGCTGCCCTGACCCGGAAAGATGAATGCGCGCATGACCCTGTCCTTATATCGTCGCCCCCGCGCAGGCGGGGACCGTTAGCGTTTGAACTCTAGCGGCCCCCGCCTTCGCGGGGGCGACGCAATAGGGTCAGGCGCCTATTCCCTCACCCCGCGCGATGCAAGCCGAAGGGGACGACCTTGTTGCCCGCATCATGGCCGATATCGGCGCGGCCAAGATACGGAATGTCGCAGCGCGCACACCAGTGGCGCGCGATCTCCTCGGCGTCGGCGCCGAACGGACGGTCGTTTTCGGGCACATCGCTGACGCGGCCGAGCCGCAGCCCGGCCAGCCCGCGCGGGCCGAGATAGCTGGCGACATGGAAGAAGGCGCGATCGAAGGCGTAGAGATATTCGCTCACCTCCTCGACCAGCAATATATGACCACCAAGATCGGGTTCGAGCGGGGTGCCGAGCAGCATCGACAGCGTCATCAGGTTGAACGCCGCGTGGCGCGCGCCATGCTGAAGCCCCGGCTCGCACACCGCAGGATCGCGCGCGACGAGCCAGTCGAGCGCACGCAGCACCGCGGCATCGCCATCCGCGCGGCGGATATCGGCGACCATAGGCCCGTGCGCGACATGGTCGAAGCCGTCGCGATAGAGCGCGCCGAGCAGATTGCCCTGGTCCGAATAGCCGAGATACGCCTTGCCGCGCGCGACATCGGTCATCGCCGCAACCGCGTCCTCGGCGATCCGGCAGGCACCATAACCGCCGCGCGCGAACCAGATCGCGTCGATGTCGGGACGGTTCGCCATCTCGACCAGCGCCGCGAAGCGATGCCCGTCCTCACCCGCGAAATGGCCATGCACCGCGAAACATTGCGGGTCGAAGACGAGTTCGACGTCGGGATAGCCGAGGCTCGCCAGCGCGCGCACCGCCTCGGCGTCGTCGGGCAATATGGGGGTGCTGGGGGCGACGATCCCGATGCGCATAGCGTTCGCCTCCCCTTCCCTTGCCAAGCCCTCGCCAACGCCATAACGCCGCGCCATGGCGGAAAACAAATCCTATTTCTTTTGCGGCATCGGCGGGTCGGGCATGTTGCCGCTGGCGATGATCGTGGCGGCGCGCGGCGCGCAGGTTTCGGGCTCGGATCGCAGCCGCGACCAGGGGCGTTCGCCCGATAAATTCGCGTGGATCGAGGGCCAGGGCATCGCGCTGGTCCCGCAGGACGGCAGCGGCGTCGCCGCCGGCCAGACCCTCGTCGCCTCGGCGGCGGTCGAGGACAGCGTTCCCGACATCGCCGCCGCCAACAAGCTGGGCCTTCCGCGCATGACGCGCGCCGATCTCAACGCGGCGCTGTTCAACGAAGCGGCGCAAGCTGTCGGCGTCGGCGGGACCAGCGGCAAGTCGACCGTCACCGGGATGATCGGCTGGATCCTCGCGCGTGTCGGACGCCAGCCGACCGTGATGAACGGCGCGGTGATGCGCAATTTCGCCAGCGACGAAACACCCTTCGCCAGCGCGCTGGTCGGCGATGCGGCCACTTATGTGAGCGAGGTCGACGAGAGCGACGGATCGATCGCGCTCTACCGCCCCGACGTAGCGGTGGTCACCAACATCAGCCTCGACCATAAGAGCCTCGACGAGTTGCACCGGCTGTTCGGCGATTTCGCCGCCAAGGCGCGGATCGCGGTGGTCAATGTCGACGACCCCGAATCGCGCCCGCTGATGAGCGGCGAGAATGTCATGCGCTTCGGCTTCAGCCCGCTCGCCGGGATGCGCGGCAGCGATTTCGAGGCACTGCCCGACGGGTGCCGTTTCACCGCGCACTTCAACGTCACGCAGTGCGAGGTGCGGCTGCGGATGCCGGGGCGCCACAATGCGTCCAATGCGCTGGCAGCGATGGCGGCGGCGCGCGCGCTGGGCATTTCGATCCGGGAGTCGGCAGCCGCGCTCGCCGATTTCACCGGCCTTGCCCGGCGCTATGAGGTGCTGGGGCAAGCCGGCGGCGTCACTATGATCGACGATTTCGCGCATAATCCCGACAAGGTCGCCGCGACCCTCGCGGCGGTAGCCGAACTGCCGGGCCGCGCGCTGCTCTTCTTCCAGCCGCACGGCTATGGCCCGCTGCGCCAGATGGGCAAGGAACTCGCCGCCAGTTTCGCGTCCGGCATGCGCGACGGCGACAAATTGTTCGTCTGCGATCCCGTCTATTTCGGCGGCACCGTCGACCGCAGCATCGGCAGCGAGGCGCTCGTCGCCGACATCGTCGCCGGCGGCGGCGATGCGGTCCACCTGACGACGCGCGCCAATTGCGGCGCGGCGATGCTCGATGAGGCGAAAGCGGGCGACCGCATCCTCATCCTCGGCGCGCGCGACGATACGCTGACCGAGTTCGGGCGCGAGTTGCTGGCGAAGCTCGCATAGTTCCTTCTCCCCTTGAGGGAGAAGGATACGAAGCCTTGCGCCGAAGGCGCCAGGCGCAGTTGGATGAGGGGTTGCGCGCCAGAGGCGCGCGCGGCCCTGCGGACCGCAACCCCTCACCCAGCTTCACTAACCGCCAAGGCGGTAAGTCTTCGCAACCCTCTCCCTCAAGGGGAGAGGGGCGGCATGCTTGATTCCCTCGCGCAAATCTGTATAGGCGCGGCCATCGGGGCGAGGCTTTGAGCCATCGCCCCGTTTGCTTTGCCATGATTCGCAAAGCAGGACGACAGCCGGAGGGGGTTCGCGATTGGCGCGGAACCAGCGATCGGCCAAATCGAAGGAAGCGCACCATGCCGTTCTACGAGCATGTTTTTATCGCGCGTCAGGACCTGAGCCAGGCTCAGGTCGACGCGCTGGCGGAAACCGTCACCAACGTCATCGGCGAATTTAAGGGCGAGGTCCACAAGACCGAAACCTGGGGCCTGAAGCAGCTCGCCTACAAGATCCAGAAGAACCGCAAGGGTCATTATGTGATGTTGTCGGCCGAAGTGTCGGGCGAAGCCGTTGCCGAGATCGAGCGTCAGGCTGCGATCAACGAAGATATCATTCGCTGGATGACCATCAAGGTCGACGAACTCGAAAAGGGTCCCTCGGTCATGATGCGCAAGCAGGAACGTCGGGGCGGCCGTGGCGGCCGTGACCGCGACGGCGAAGAATAAGGAACAAAGACATGGCACGACCCTTTTTCCGCCGCCGCAAGACCTGCCCCTTCACCGCGAAGGACGCACCGGTCATCGATTACAAGGACGTCCGCCTGCTCCAGGGTTACCTGTCGGAGCGTGGCAAGATCGTCCCGTCGCGGATCACCGCGGTGTCCACCAAGAAGCAGCGTGAGCTGGCGAAGGCGATCAAGCGCTCGCGCCACATCGGCCTGCTCCCCTATATCGTTAAGTAAGGAGGGCTGGTCCGATGGAAATCATCCTGCTCGAACGTATCGAAAAGCTTGGCGGTATCGGCGATGTCGTCACCGTCAAGAACGGCTTTGCCCGCAATTACCTGTTGCCCAACAACAAGGCGCTGCGCGCGAACGACACCAACCGCAAGCTGTTCGAAGCCAACCGCGGCAAGATCGAGGCTGACAACGCCGAACGTCGTGGCGAGGCCGAAGGCCGCGCCAAGGATTTCGACGGCAAGCAGATCGTCCTGATCCGCCAGGCGTCGAACACCGGCCAGCTCTATGGTTCGGTTTCGGTGCGCGACATCGTCGATGCGCTGGCCGAAGACGGCATCACCGGCATCGGCAAGTCGATGGTCGAACTCGAACGCCCGATCAAGGCGCTCGGCCTGGTCGACGTCAAGGTCAAGCTGCACCCCGAGGTCGTCGTGACCGTCGGCGTCAACGTCGCGCGCTCGCCCGACGAAGCCGAAATGCAGAAGCAGGGCATCGACGTCATCGCCGCGATGTTCGAGGAAGAACAGGCCGAGGCTGCTGCCACGGCGCTGGAACCCGACAGCGAAGACGAGTTCGAAGAAGGCACGCCGCCTTCGGAAACCGCCGTCGAAGCGGTTGCGGACGACGCCGAAGAAGCCTGAGCTTTTTCAGCCAAAGCCATTTGAGAGGGCCGCGTTTCCGAAAGGGAACGCGGCCCTTTCTGTTTGGGGGTGATGGGTTGCGGGCGAACGCCGCGTTTGCGTAATCCGCATCGTCATCCCGGGCTTGACCCGGGACCCGCCTCCCTTCTTTCGCCGTCGGACCAAAGGCAAGGCAGGCCCCGGGTCAAGCCCGGGGTGACGATGAAATAGGTGCCCGCTCCCCACCCCAAAGCCGACGCACCCACCCGCCGATCCCCGCTGGCCAATCCCCGTCGCCTTTCCTATGGCCGCAACTGATGGCCGACGATCCCTTCCAGCGCCGCTTCGCCGGTGACGCGAGCCTGTTGCCGCATATGGCGGACCTCGCGAACGACCGCGTCCTGATCGCGCTGCTGACCGAGGCCGATTATCGCGCCACGAGCTTCCTCGACCAGCGGCTGCTCACCGACCGGATCGGGCGCGAGTGGATGGCGTGGGATGCGCTGCCCGACCTTGGCCCGGCGGCACCGCGCCCGCACCATATCTTCCACATCGGCCATGTCGGCTCGACCCTGGTCTCGCGGCTGCTCGCCGAGACGGGCGACGTCCTGCCGCTGCGTGAGCCGATGCTGCTGCGCACGCTGGCGCAGGTCGCCGAGCGCATCGATCGGCCGGAGTCGGTCTGGTCGCCCGATCTGTATCGCCAGCGGCTGGCGCAGGTGTCGGGCTGGCTCGGCCGCGGTTTCGCCGCCGGACAGGTCGCGATGGTCAAGGCGTCGAGCGTCATCACCGCGATCGCCGACGACCTGACCGGCGCCGAGGGCCGCGCGCTGTTTCTCTACGCCCCGCTCGCGCGCTACATCGAAACCATTCTGGCGGGCGAGGCGTCGCTTGCCGAAACACTGGCGCAGGCGCCCGCCCGCATGGCGCGCCTCGCGGTGTTGTTTCCCGACTTTCCGCACCGGCTCTGGCAATTGCCCCCGGTCACCCGCGTCGCGATGAGCTGGCTTTGTGAAATGGCGACCGCAGCCCGCACCCTGCCCGCCGCCGATCCACGCCACCTGTGGGTCGATTTCGAGGCGATGCTCGCCGACCCCGCGACCAGCCTGACCGCACAGGCACGGCATTTCGGCCTCGCGCTCGACGCGGCGCGGATCGAGGCCGCGCTCGCGGGGCCGATCATGCGCCAATATTCGAAGGCGCCCGAGCATGGCTACAGCCCCGACCTGCGGCGGCAATTGCAGGCGCAGGCCGCCGCCGAGCACGCTCCGGCGATCGCCGAGGCCATCGCCTGGGTTGAAGCGCTCGCCGCACGCGATAAGACAGTCGGCGACCTGCCGATCCACGGCCGATAGGAACGACGATGTTCAAGCTTGTCCAGTTGCTCGACGATGCGGAAGTGCGCGCGCTGCGCGACATCGCCGCGGCCGGCCAGTTCGTCGACGGCAAGATCAGCAACCCGCATTCGACGATCAAGAACAACCTCCAGCTCCACGATGCGCAGGCCTATGAACGCTCGTCGAAGATCCTGCTCGACGCGATGGTGCGCAATCCCGATTTCATGGAGTTCAGCTTTCCCGCGCGGATCGCGCCACCGCTGCTGACGCGCTACAAGCCGGGCATGCATTACGGGCTGCACCCCGATGCCGCCTATATCCCGCTGCCCGATGGCCAGCTGCGCACCGACGTCAGCTGCACGGTGTTCCTGGGCGATCCCGCCGATTATGACGGCGGCGCGCTGCACGTGCAGCTCGGCAACGCCGACCTGCGCTTCAAGGAAGCTCCGGGCGTCGCGATCGTCTATCCCTCGCACACGCTGCACGAGGTCGAGCCGGTGACCCGCGGCGAACGGCTGGTCGCGATCACCTTCATCCAGAGCCTGATCCCCGACGTCGCGCACCGCAATCTGATGTACGAACTCAACGAGGTCGCGGCGCTCGAGGGCGGCAAGATGGATCCCGAAAATTATACGCGGCTGCAGGCGGTGCAATATCAGCTGCTGCGGATGTGGCGGCGCTAGGGCCGGTGAGTGGCCACGAAGAAACCCGCTACGAAGCCCGCCTCAACCACAGCGCGGTCACCCGCTTTCTCCATTCGGTCCGCTACAAGAACCTGCTCGGCGTCGTCGCAGCGCTATCGGGTTTCCGCGGCGGCAAGCCGATCCGAATCCTCGACATCGGCTGCGGCAGCGCGCGCGCCTTCGGCCTGCTCAATCCCCGGTTCGCCATCGACTATGTCGGTGTCGAAATGCGTCAGAAGCTATGCGCAGTCGCCCGCGACCGTTTCGGCGACCGCCCCAATTTTCGGGCCGTGCGGAACATCATCGGCAACCGGCTCGACCTGATCGACCAGGTCGACCTGGTCATCGCGCTCGAAACCCTCGAACATATTCCCGCAGACCAGGTCGCGGTGCTGGTCGAGCATATCGGTCGCGCCGAGATCGACGGATTCTATTGCACCGTGCCGAACGAGATTGGTCCCGCCATCGCGGTCAAGAACCTGGGGTCGGCGATGATCGGATATCGGCGGCACCGCGAATATAGCTGGCAGGACACTTTCCACTCGGCGACCTACCGCCTCGACAAGGTCGCGCCGCACCGGACCGGACACAAGGGCTTCGACTGGCGCGCGCTGCAACGGGTGATCGCGGCGCATCTCGACATCCAGGCGGTGCACCGTTCGCCCTATGGCTGGGTCCCCCGCGCGGTATCGCCCAGCATCGGTTTTTATTGCACCCCGCAGCCGCGGCTCAATAGCCCATCAGGCTGAGCACTTCCTTGCGGCTGCGTTCATCCTCAAGGAAGCAGCCGAGCAGCCGGCTGGTCACCATGCCGACGCCCGGGGTGCGCACGCCGCGTCCGGTCATGCAGCCATGCTGGGCGTCGATGACGACCGCGACGCCATGCGGCTGGAGATTGTCCCAGATGCATTTCGCGACCTCGGCGGTCAGCCGCTCCTGCACCTGCAGGCGGCGCGCGTAACCGTTGAGCACGCGCGCCAGTTTCGAGATGCCGACGACGCGGTCCTTGGGCAGATAGGCGATCGACGCCTTGCCGGTGATCGGCGCCATATGATGTTCGCAGTGCGACTGGAACGGGATGTCGCGCAGCAGGACGATCTCGTCGTACCCGCCGACCTCTTCGAAGGTGCGCGACAGGTGGATCGCCGGGTCCTCGGCATAGCCCTGGCAATATTCGAGCCAGGCGCGCGCGACCCGTTTCGGCGTGTCGAGCAGGCCCTCGCGCGACACGTCGTCGCCGGCCCATGTGATCAGTGTGCGGACCGCATCGAGGACCGCGTCGGGCACCACCGGCCTGCCGTCCGGTCCCACTTCCACCTTCGTCATCCGCCCGCCTTCACTGTTGCTATCATGTCGCACATTTCGGGACGAAAGCGCCGCGAAGCAAGCCCCGCGCGACAATAATTTGCTCCAGCGGGCAAAGCTTACGTTGCGGAATCGGAGCTTTTTTCTCGTCTCGCGTAATAATATTCCAGCAGGTGAATCTGGTTCAACAAGTCACTTGACGCTTTCGTCAACTGGGCGCAGTTTTATGAGGTTACAGAGCCTGCTCAAGCAGGCCGTGATCGGAGAGCCGGCGTTATTCCCCGAGCGCCGGGGGGAGAGGACGATGCCCAGCACGGCTGGCTACAATATATCGCGCACGCGCTCGCGCTGGACCGATGAGGTTCGGCGCTCGTAGTCACACGTCTGGACACATCCCCTCCCAATTGAGTGATGCAATTGGGCGATCCGCGACGCGGATCGAAAAAGGGAGGCTATATATGAAGTTCAAGGCACTGATCGGCACCTCGATCCTTGCGATATCGGTGGCGAGCCCGGCGTTCGCGCAGAACGCGGCGGACGAGACCGAACGCGACGCATTCGGCGGCGAAATCGTCGTGACCGCGCAGCGCCAGTCCGAACGCCTGCAGGATGTTCCCATCGCGGTCAGCGCCTTTTCGACCGAAGCGCTCGAGGCGCAGCAGATCAAGACGCCATCGGATCTTCAGCTGACGCTGCCCAACGTCACCTTCACCAAGACCAACTTCACCGGCGCGAGCTTTACCATCCGCGGCATCGGCGACCTTTGCGTCGGCACGACCTGCGACAGCGCGACCGCGATCCACCTGAACGGCGACCCGCTCTTCTCGACGCGCCTGTTCGAAACCGAATTCTTCGACCTCGAGCGCATCGAAGTGCTGCGCGGGCCGCAAGGCACGCTGTTCGGCCGCAACGCGACCTCGGGCGTGGTCAACGTCATCACCGCCAAGCCGAAGCTCGGCGCGTTCGAAGCCGCCGCCGAAGCCGAGTACGGCAATTATGATTCGATGAAGGGCAAGGCGATGGTGAATATTCCCATCGGCGACACCCTGGCCCTGCGCGTCGCGGGCATCTACCTCAATCGCGACGGCTATACCAAGAACACGTTCCTCAATACCCGCATCGACGACCGCGACCTGTATTCGGTGCGCGGTTCGATCCGCTGGGAGCCGACGCCCGACACGACCGTCGATTTCCTCGCCTCCTACTTCCACGAACGCGACAATCGCACCCGCATCCAGAAACAGCAGTGCCAGCGCGACCCGACCGGCATCCTCGGCTGTCTGAACACCCGTCGCGACAATTCGCCGTTCAACGGCAATGCGACCTTCACCGCCGCGCTGACGTCGAAGGAATTCCTCGCGACCCAGGGCATTCCTACCGCCTTCGCGCTCGGCAGCCTCTATGGCCCCGACGTCTATGCCAATACGACGATCCCCAGCGATCCGCGCACGGTGAACACCGCCTTCACGCCGCAATATTTCACCAGCGAACTGACGCTGCAGGGCGAGATCGAGCATAATTTCGGGCCGGTCTCGCTGCAGGTTTCGGGCCAGTACCAAAAGGTCAAGCTCGACTCGATGCAGGATTACAACAGCAATATCGGCAACCGTGCGCTGTATGCGGGCGGTCTGAACACGCTGGCCTTCTTTGCCGCGAACGGCATCCCCACCGGCCTGCCGGCGCCCGCGCCGGCCTTCGTGCCCGGATCGGCCGCCTATTTCGCGCCGGTCGCCGCCGCGATCATTCCGCAGGGTCCGAACGGCCCGCTCTGCACCTCGCTGCCCGAGGAAACCGGCTTCGGCTCGTTCGGCGGCAACAAGATCTGCGACGCGACGTCGCTGCAGTTCGACCGGTCGAACCAGTATAACAGCAGCTGGTCGACGGAAGCCATTCTCAGCAGCGATCTCGACGGGCCGTTCAACTTCCTCGTCGGCGGCATCTATGCCGATTATCACCTGACCGAGAACAGCTATTATGTGAACGCCTTCCCGATCGACTATCTGACCGGCGTTCTCGGCGCGTTCAACTCGTTCGCCAACGGCCTGCCGCCGTCGTTCCTCGCGACCCCGTTCTTCCGCAACAACACCGACGATTTGAAGATCAAATCCTATGGCATCTTCGGCGAGGCCTATTTCGAGTTCAACGACCGGCTGAAACTGACCGCGGGCCTGCGCTACAACAACGACAAGAAAAGCGTGCTCGCGCGGTCGACCCTCGCCAGCTTCCTGACGCCGTTCAGCCAGACCGGCGACGTGTTCGGTTCGCCCTTCGTCGGCTCGTTCGACGCCGATCCGGGCACGCCGGGCAACCAGCTGATCCAGGCGCGCAGCGTGAAGTTCAACAAGCTGACCGGACGCGCGGTCCTCGACTTCAAGATCACCGAGGACAATCTGATCTACGCCTCCTATTCGCGCGGCTATAAGTCGGGGGGCATCAACCCGCCGCTGCAGCCGATCTTCCAGGTGCCCGAGAACTTCAAGCCCGAACAGGTCGATGCGTTCGAAATCGGTTCGAAGAACACGTTCGGCGACGGCGCATTGCAGCTGAACCTCACCGGCTTCTACTACAAGTACAAGGACCTGCAGCTCAGCAAGATCGTCGCCCGCACTGCGGTCAACGACAATATCAATGCCAATATCTGGGGTTTTGAGGCCGAAGCCATCGTCCGCCCCGATCCGAACCTCGTGATCAACCTCGGTTTCAGCTATCTGAACACCAAGGTCGTCGGCGACGAATATAGCAGCAATCCGCGTGACTTCGGTGGCGGCCGCAAGGATGCGGTGATCATCAAGGACATCACCAACGCCGCGAACTGCGCGGTGGCGTCGGCGTCGGGCAGCGTGGCCGGGGTCAACGGCTATGTGAATCAGGTCAATACGCTGATCAACCAGGGCGCTATTCCGGGTCTCAAGCCGGGCGCCGGCTTGCAAGGGACCACGCCCTTCCCGTCGGATGGCGGCATCGCATCGACGGGCGCCTATAGCGTTTGCGCCGTAATCATGGCACTTGCTCCGACGCTTGGTCAGGCCTTTGGCGGTATCGAGACCTCGGCCACGCTCAATGGCGAGCTCTTCCAGTATACGGCCGGCATTCCCGTCAATCTGAAGGGCAACGAGCTGCCGCAGGCGCCGAATTACAAATTCTCGGCGGGCGTCCAGTACAGCATCAACTTCGCTAACGACATGTCGCTCGTCCCGCGCGTCGACCTCGCCTACACCGGCGACAGCTATGGCAGCATCTTCAACGGCAATGTGAACAAGATCAAAGGCTATGCCCAGGTCAACGCCCAGATGCAGCTGAACGGCACCGACGACAAATGGTATGTGAAAGGGTTCATCCAGAACCTGTTCAACTCGTCGAGCGTCACCGGCCTGTACATCACCGACCAGTCGTCGGGTAACTACACCAACATCTTCACCCTCGAACCGCGCCGCTACGGCATCGCGGCGGGCGTGAAGTTCTAAAGCTCGACGGCGGCAACGCCCAAAAGAAAACCCGGCCTCTCGGCGGAGAGGCCGGGTTTTTCTATACCCGAAATCCGGGGACCCGATAGCGGGGGCAGGCGCGCCGCCCCTCGCTATCCCGATCCTCAGAATTTGAAGCGAACGACACCGCCATAGGTGCGCGGCTGGTTCGGATAGCCCGAAACGCTGCCCGACTGCGCAACCGCGGGGAAGATCGTCGTCAGATAGGTCGCGTTGGTGAGGTTGCGGCCCCACACGCCGACTTCGACACCATTGGTCAGCGCGACGGTGAACGACGCGTTGAGCTGGTTGACTTCGCGCTTCAGATTCTGCGCGACGCTGGCCGGGAAACCGGTCAGGCCCTCGACGATCTGCACCGGGCTCTCATAATGATAGTCGACGTGCAGGATCGCGCGCGTACCGCCCGCGAATTCATGCGTGTAGGTACCGCCAGCCGACACCGTCAGCGCCGGGATGCCCGCGGGCGTGCTGCCCGAGATATCGCCGAACGCCGAATTGATGAAGCTGTCGTACTTCGGGTCGAGATAGGTGAGCGCCATCGTCAGGTTCAGGCCCTCGACCGGGCGGACCGAGCCGTCGAACTCGACGCCGAAGGTCGACTGCTTGCCCGCATTGGCGAGCGCGAAGCCGGTCCCGGTGAAGATGTTCGACTGGAAGCCCTTGATCGACTGCTTGAACACCGCGAGGTTCAGCGACGCGACCGACCAGTTGGCCTTGAGGCCCGCTTCATAAACGGTCGATTCTTCCGGCGCCGCGAAACGCGAACCCGAGGTGAGGTTCACCGTGCCCAGACCGCCGCTGATGATCGCCGGCAGGTCGCTGGCGAGCGGGCGGCTGTCGCGCGACAGATTGACCGAGCTCGCCTTGAAGCCCGTCGCATAGGTCGCATAGAGGTTGACCGTGTCGGTCAGCTCGTACGACGCGCGGACGCTGTACGAGAAGTCACCGTCGTTCGTCTTGCCGGGTTCGACCGCGTTCGGAAGGTTGAGGAACGGAGGCAGGAATTGCAGCGGGGTCAGGGCCAGAAGCGGGTTGCCCACCGTGAGCGGATTGTTGTCGGCAGCCGCCTGAGCCGTCGTCAAGCCTGCGTTCAGTGCGCCAAATTGATTGGCGCCCGCAACGATCTGACCAAAGCCTGCCGGCTGTGCTTGGGCAAAGGCCTGAATCTGCGCCTGGCTGGCGAGCGTGCCGGCGGGAAGGCCCAGGAACGTGCCAACCTGCGTCGCGATGGCTTGCTGCGCCAGAGCGCGCCCGCCGGTCCCGGTCAGGTCGATCCCCGAAAAGACGTCGCTGCTGACGACATTGGTCGAGAAACGTTTGCGGTCCTTGGTATAGTTTCCGCCGAGCGTGAGGGTCAGGCGATCCGAGACCTCGAAATCGACCGTGCCGAAGATCGAAAACGCCTCGTTCTTCATCTTGTAGGCTTCGTCGAGACCGTCACCGGCGCGGAAGAACTGACCGCTGTAATTGGTACCGTTCGCGCTGCTCATCACCGCCTCGAGCTGTGCCACGTTGAACGCACCGCCGCTCGCCTGCTGGATCAGGGCGCTGGCATAGGGACGGAAGTCGTTTCCGAACTTGATCGCGCTCTGCTGGTCGATCTTCTCGTTGAAATAATAGCCGCCGAGCAGGAAGTTGAGCGGGCCGTCGAAATCGGACGTCACGCGGAATTCCTGCGTGAAGGTGTCGATGTCGACATAATCGCTCTTCTCACCGATCAGGTCGGCGCCGGTGAAGTCCGAATCCTGATTGGTGTCGGCACGAACCTGACGATAGGCGGTGATCGAGGTCAGCGCGAGATTGCCGAGATCGTAATCGATCTGCGCCGAACCGCCGTAGTTCTTGATTTTGTTCGACGACAGGAAGTTGTTGTACACATTGTACGAGAAGGGATTGTTCGCATCGACGCTGGCGCCGCCCGCCAGCGCGTTGGTGATCGCGACGGTCGGGCCGGCGATGACGTTGCCGGCGATGCAGCAATTTTCGTCGATCTTGTCATAGTCGCCGATCAGGCGGATCGACAGCGCGTCGGTCGGTTCGAACAACAGCTGGCCGCGCACGCCATAACGGTTGCGGTCGTTGACGTCGGTGCCGAGCTTCAGGTCCTGGGCATAGCCGTCGCGGCGGTTGTAGTTGCCGCCGATCGAGAAGGCGATCGTGTCGCTGATCGGGCCGGTGACATTGCCCTTCACGGTGATGGCGTCGTAATTGCCATAGGTGGCTTCGGCGCTGCCGCCGAACTTGAACTGCGGCTTTTGCGTCACGATGCTGATCACGCCTGCCGAGGCGTTCTTGCCGAACAGCGTCGACTGCGGACCGCGCAGCACTTCGATGCGCTCGACGGCGGGAAGGTCGCCGATCTGCGCGGCCGAGCGCGAGCGATAGACGCCGTCGATGAAGACGCCGACCGACGGTTCGATCCCGGCATTGTTCGCGCCGTTGCCGAAACCGCGGATGATGAAGTTGGTGTTCGCGCTCGACTGGAGCTGCGACACGCGCAGGCTCGGCACCGCCGACTGCAGGTCGATGAGGTCGCGGATCTGCGAACGCTCGAGGTCGGCGGCCGAGGTCACCGAAACGGCGACGGGCGTGTCCTGCAGCGTCTGCGACCGCTTGGTCGCGGTGACGATGATCTCGTTGCCATAATCGACGGTTTCGGTCGTCGTGTCGGCGGCCGGGGCGGCGTCCTGGGCAAAGGCGAAGGCAGGGGTGGTTGCGGCGCACAGCATGGTGGCGCCCAACAAGATGTTGCGCAAGGTCATGAGGTTTCTCTCTCCAACCCGCCGGAACGCGGCCCGGGGGCCAAAGGAGGGGATGCTCCAGCAGGAACTGGCGGCTCTAGCCGCCCGGTTCGCCGCGTCAACGGGGCGGCGTTATCACATGACTGATTTTCCGGGGTTAAGTGACCAAAAAGCAACAGTTTGCACTGCACCATGACGAGTCAAGTCACGCCATGGCATCGCCGCAATAGGCCATGTCTTAACCTTGCCCCTTTAGGGTGACGCTACTGCGAGCGAGGAGATCATGATGCAAGCAACACATAGGAGCATGACCCCCGGGATCGCCGCGGCGGCCGCGCTGGCGATCGCGGCATCCGCTGCCGCGCAACCCGCGGCGCCCGACGTTCCGATCGCCCTCGTGAACGGATTCCACAGCGGCGGCCATATCGAAGACTATGTCGCGCGGGTGGTCGGCGAGCTTCGCCAGGCGGATCGGGCCGGCGACGGCCTCGACCAGGGCGACATCGACTTTGCCATGGCCCGGCGCGCGGCGGTCCAGCGCGCCGGGCCGATCCAGCGAATCCTGCCGATGGACCTCGACGGCGACCTCCGCATCACCCGCCACGAAATCGGGACGAGCACGAGCGCCGATTCCGGCACGCCCGACGATCAAACGACGCGCGATCGCCGCATCGAGCATCATCTCCAGCAATATGACATCGACGGCGATGGCGTCATTACCCTTCCCGAAGCCGCCGCGACCGCGCGCCAGCAGGCATGGGACTATCGGCTCGTCGCGCTGCTCGCGACCGATCCCGACGGCGACGGCCGGCTGACCGCCGCCGAACTGACCGTTTTGGCGGAAAAGGCCTTCCGCGCCGTCGATGCCGATGGC
Organism: Sphingopyxis sp. EU05-FHT14B03; assembly: GCF_058790875.1. NCBI lineage: Bacteria > Pseudomonadati > Pseudomonadota > Alphaproteobacteria > Sphingomonadales > Sphingopyxidaceae > Sphingopyxis > Sphingopyxis sp. EU05-FHT14B03. Next base: position 124,952 of record NZ_JBYTDC010000002.1, on the reverse strand, counting down.
GACGGCACCACATCGGAGCCGGAACTTGCGGCGATCCGGGGCCGGATACGCGAAAGCCAGATGACCTGGCAGGCCGAAATCTGCCCATTACCAGCCGTGCCCGCCGCTGCGAGGCTGATCGCCTATGGCGGCTATGAGAGCCGGACGATCTCGCCCGTCCAGATCGAGAGCAACGACAAGCGGGAAAAGACGCGGCTGGTCGAGGTGACGATCGAGCCGGGCGGGCAACCGCTCTATCTGGTGCTGACATCCTATGAAACGACGCTCTGGCGCCTCACCGGCGCGACCGACCGGGTGAGCCATGTCGTGGCCTCCTCCTACCGCGCCGGGCGCGGATCCATATCGGCGGCGGGCGTCACCGGGGTGCCGGCGAGGAAAGTCACGATCTCGAAGGCGGGATGCCCCAATTATTTCAGCTCGACCACCGAAGAAGAGGCCGAGCGCGCCCGCGCATCGATCCGCTTTTCGCTGAAGCGCGATCCCGACGCGATGTTCGCCGACTATGCCGCCGACCGGATATCGCTACCCTCAGGCACGATCGCCGCGACGACGGACGAATGACCGCGAGACCGTCCGGTTGACGTCACAAGGATGGGGAAAGTGGTGCCCGGGGACGGATTCGAACCGCCGACACTGCGATTTTCAGTCGCATGCTCTACCAACTGAGCTACCCGGGCACGGGCCTCGCGAAGCCGACCGGCCCGCTGGCGAGCGGCGGCTATAGGCAGGGTCTCGCGTCCTGTCCAGCACCTTTGTTGTCGTGTTTCGACCGCTCATTCGTCGGTGAAATTATCCTCGTCGGCGGTGCCGTCGGCGGGCTGGTCGACGGGCACGCGATAGCCCTCGCCGAACCAGTTGAGCAGATCGCGGTCGCGGCAGCCGCGGCTGCAAAAAGGCTTGAATTCGTCGGCACGCGGCTGGCCGCATAGCGGACAGGCACGCGGTCTGGCGGCGGGTTTACTGGGCATGGCCCGATCCTTTGATGGCGGCATCGGCGATGAGTTCGACCGGGCGTCCGGTGCGTGTCTGCAGCATATGGGTCCACGCAGGGTGCGCCGCAATATGGTCGGCAACCGCCGGGCGCACGGCCAGGCGCAACACCCCCGTCCCCGCCGCGCGCTCTGCCTGCCGCAGCAGCAGCGCCGCGTCGGTCGCGACCGCATCGAACCGCACCTGCTCGATCAGCGACGGCCGCTCGCGGCGGCGGATGATCTGCAGCAAGCCGAACCCGTTCGTTGCGGTGCGTTCGAAAGGCTGTGGCAGGATTTCGTCGATGAGCGCGTCGACGGCCAGCCGTTCGGCGCGGGTGCGAAGTGACGGAAAGTCGATTCCGATCGACCCGCCGACATCGCAGCAACGGATGACATGCGCCGCCGCCGCTGCCCCCGCCTTCGCGAGCGCCAGGGCGTCACCTTCTCCGTCGATATCGATCAGCGTCATCGCCGGCGTCGTATCGACCCACAGCGCGCCACCGGCAAAGGGCCAATAGCCGGCGCGGACATGGTCGATCACCTCGGACCACCCGGCCTCTTCAAGGCGGTCGAGGTCTGTCGGGCGCAAGTCGACCACCGGAAATTCCGTCGCGGCGATGCGCGCGCGAAGATCGGGTCCCGCAACCGGCGAACTGCCCTCGGTCGCCAGCCGAACGCGGGCGGGCTTGTCGCGTCCGCGTTCGCGTAGCGCCATACGCGTGATTTCGACGATGAGCCTCGTACCGAGCGAGATGGGGGATGGCAGCGCCGCGATCGTCGCGACGGGTTGGCCCGGCACATCGAGCATGACCTTGCCCGATTCGACCAGCCGGGCGGAAACAATCGCTCCGACGAGGGGAGCTTCATCATCGCGTTCGATCCGGGCCTCGACGATTTCACCGTCCTCGACCAGCGCGGCGCGCGCCTCGCCGATCCCGGCTTCGTACAGCCACTCAGCCAAGCGGCACACCCGCGCTGCTCAGCAGGCCGCGCGTCTCGAACAGCGGCAGGCCGACGACGTTCGAATGGCTGCCCGACAGGAGGCGGACGAAGCTTTCGGCCCGGCCCTGGATCGCATAGCCGCCCGCCTTGCCCATCCCTTCCCCACATTCGACATACCAGTCGATCTCGGCGGCGCTCAGCACCTTGAAGGCGACGATGGTGTCGGCGACGCGGACGCGCGGCTTGCCGTCGGCGCCGACGACGCAGACGCCCGACCAGACATGGTGCCGCCGTCCCGACAGCAGGCCGAGCATGCGACGCAAATCGGCCTCGTCGACCGGCTTTTCGAGGATGCGGCGTCCGACCGCGACGGTGGTGTCGCCGGCGAGCACGACCTCGTTTGCGGCGCGGTCGACCGCAAGCGCCTTGCCCTCGGCGAGCCGCGCGACATAGGCGCGCGGCAGTTCGCCCTTCAGCGGCGTTTCATCGATTTCGGGGGCTGCGACGCGCGTCGGGGTCAGGCCGATGCGCGCGAGCAATTCGAGCCGGCGCGGCGACGTCGAGGCCAGCACCAGCGCAGGAGCATCCACCGCCCTGCTCACTTGAAGCGATAGGTGATCCGACCCTTGGTCAGGTCATAGGGGGTCAGTTCGACGAGAACCTCGTCGCCGACGAGCACGCGGATGCGATTCTTGCGCATCTTGCCGGCCGTGTGGCCGAGAATCTCGTGATCGTTTTCCAGTTTGACGCGAAACATCGCGTTGGGAAGCAGTTCGACCACCTGGCCGCGCATTTCCAGAAGTTCTTCTTTCGCCATCAATCCTCAAGGGTCTCGAACAAATTGGGATGCGCGCCCATAGCCGCAAAAGGCGGCGATGGAAAGCCATCTGTCAGTGGACAAGCCGCAGCTTCCGCGCGAGCCGCCAGCCAACGGTCTTGGCCCAGGCGTAGCTCGGCCAGCGCGGCGGCATCGCGGGGTCGAGCCCCATGCGGCGCAGCGCGGCGTTGGCCGCATGGGCCTCGGATTCGCGGTAGCTCCATTCGCTGCGCCAGGTGATCGACAGCGAGATCGAGGGTGCATCGCCATTGGCGACATAATGCGGCGCCATGACGGGCATCAGAACCGCGTCGCCGGGCGCGAGCGGCACGGCCGTCTGCCCACCCTCATAGCCCTCTTCCCACGGAAGGTTGCGGTGGCCGCCGGTGTGATAACGCTCATGCTCGCGGCGGTGCGCGAAGCGTTCGTCGCCGGCCGGCCAGACGTTCATCACCTTGGTCCCGCGCAGTTGCAGCAGGATATTATGCTCAGGGTCGAAGTGGAACGGGGTGATCGACCCCGGCGACGAGATGAAGATAAACCCCTGCGGCGTCAGCATCGCGCCGGTGCGCGGCTGCACCACGGGTTCGAGTTCGCCGAGCAGCGCCATCAGCAGCTCGCGATACGGCGCCTCGCTCTCGATATTCTTGAGCACCGCCCAGCTGCGGTTGCTGTCGATGGTGCGGATCGTCTCGCCGATCGACAGGCCGTTGGCGGGAATGTCTTCGGGCAATATGCCGATCGGCACGTCGCCCGGATTATATTCGACCTGCCCCGCGGGCAGGCCTTCGCCGAGCCGCGCCAGCGCCTCGAGCGACAAGAGCGGATGGTCGGGCAGCCGGTGGTGCAGCAATCCGGCCTGTTGCGGATAAAGCCGTTCCATCGTTTCGAGCGTCTCGGGCGGAAAGACGCGGCTATCGATCTTTTGGTGCGCGGTCATGGCTGGTCCTGGTCTTCGGGCGTTTCGGCGGGTGCGGCATCGGTCCGTTTCAGGCGCCGCCATGCCTTTTCGGCCTTGGTGAGCAGCGAAAAGCGCAGCCGGTCGCCGGCGCCGCTCAGCGGCACATTGATCCAGGCGAGCGCGCGGCGTTCGCGCCATACGCTGTCGATCATCGGATGGCCCGGCGCGGCGCAACTGTCGACCCAGTCGATGCGGTCGTCGGCGAGCAGGTCGAGGTTCGCCTGTTGCAGCAATACCCCGGGCGAAAAGCGCGCATAATCCTCATCGAACGCGGTCTTGAACGAAAAGCCGCCCGGCGGGCAGAGGAAGTTGACCAGCATCGCGAGCGGCCGGCCGTCGAGGTCGAGCGCACGCATGTCGAGCCGCCCGGCTTCCGCAGCCCCGGCGAGGATAGCGCGGAACCACGCCTCGGTCTCGCCATGGCTCGCGAGCGCCGATCCGGCACGCCCTTTCCAGCCGCGCGCTTCGAGGTCGAGGAAGGCATCGACCCATGGTTCGACCGGCTCGTCCGCCGACCAGCGGCGAAAGGCGACCGCGCCCTGTTCGGCCAGCCGGTTTGCCTGCCGCCGATGTTCCTTGCGCTTTTTCGCGCGCACCGCGCCGTCCCAATAATCCTCGGGCGACAGGGTGCTTTCGAGCAGCGCGCGCTCTTCGCGATGGACGATCTCAGCCTCGCCGCCGCGACCGCGAGCGATATCGACCAGCGCGCGGTGAAGCGGCCCGTCCTCGGTCAGTCGCGGCATATGGACCAGCGTCTTCGCCCAGCGCGCGGCGTCGCACCAGCCGAGCAGGATCGACCAGAAGAGGCTCTCGAACCCCGCGCGGACCAGCGGGGCGCCATGAAAATGATTGGGATGTGCCCAACCCGTGACATGGCGAAACGGCAGGCGGCCATAATGGCTGGCGGGCGCCAGCGGCATGACGCCGATCACCGGCCCTTCGGCGCCGTCGCGGACCATGACGAGCCGCGTCAGCCGCTCCGGATCGAGCAGGTGCAGCGCCGACTGCAGGCACCAGCGTTCGGCAAAGGGGTTCGGCTCGCTCGCCTCGGCCGCAACCGCGTCCCACGCGGCCGCAAGCGCCGGAGACAGCGCCAGCGGATCGACGACGCGCACCGTCAGCGGCGTAGCGCTGGCGGGCATCGGGGCGCCGTCGACCGGAAAGGCGGGGTGGACCGTCATTGCGGGCAGGCTAGCAGCGAGGGGTTAAGATGAGGTGGCTGCAAACATAAGCCCCTCCCGCTTGCGGGAGGGGTTTGGGGAGGGCATGTCGGATTGGGCTGCGCTTGAAAACATGCCCTCCCCCGGCCCCTCCCGCAGGCGGGAGGGGGGATTATATCCCGAACAATTTCGCCAGCGACTTTTCCAGCATGAAGAATTGCCAGATCAGCCGCCCGTGATCGCGCCGTCCGCTCTGGTGCGCGGCGACGACGCGCTCGATCTCGGCCATGTCGAACCACCCCGATCGCGCCAGCGTCGCCGAGGTCGCCAGCGCCTTCGCCTGTTCGACCAGCGGGCCGCGAAACCAGTGTGATACCGGGGTCACGAACCCCATCTTGGGCCGATAGAGGATGTCGTGCGGCAGGTAACGCTCCATCGCCTGCTTCATGATCGCCTTGCCGGTGCCGCCCTTCACCCGCATCGACGCGGGCAGGCTCGCAGCGAATTCCACAAGGCGATAGTCGAGCAACGGCTCGCGCGCTTCGAGGCTCACCGCCATGCTCATCCGGTCGGTCTTGGTCAATATGTCGCCGGGCAGCCAGATTTTCAGATCGGCATATTGCGCACGATCGAGCGGTTCGCGCGCCGGCGCGTCGGCCATCGCCTGCCAATAACGCACCTCGGCGACATGATCGCCAAGGGCGTTTTTTGCCGCATCGTTGAACAGCCGCGCGCGCTGGTCGGGGCCGGTCACCCCGACCGCCTCGGCATAGCCTTCGGCGCCGCTCTTCGACAGGCTGGCGAGCGTTGCGCGCGCGCGCAACGGGCGCGGCGCCCAGTCCATCTGCGGCCAGACCTTCGCCAGCGGCCCGAGCAAATTGCGGCGCAGCACCCCGGGGATCAGCCCGCGCAGCTTTTCCTCCTGATGCTGGAACACCAGCCGGCGATAGCCCGCGAACGCCTCGTCAGCGCCATCGCCCGACAGCGCGACGGTAACCTCTTCGCGCGCCAGTTCGCAAACACGATAGGTCGGCAGCGCACTAGCGTCGGCGAAAGGTTCGTCGAACATGTCCGCGATCCGGTCGACAAGGTCGAAGTCGCTCGCCGCGACGGTGCGTGTGCGGTGGTCGGTCGCGAAGCGCTCGGCGATCTGCTGGGCGTAGGCGGTCTCGTCGAGCGCCGCCTGGTCGAAGCCGATGGTGCAGGTCTTGACCGCCTTGCTGCTCGCCTCCGCCATCAAGGCCACGACCGCACTGCTGTCGACACCGCCCGACAGGAAAGCGCCGAGCGGCACGTCGGACACCATGCGGTCGGTCACCGCGGCACGCATCAGGTGCGTCAGATGCTCGGAGGCTTCGCCTTCACTGGCGCGGATGCGTTTCGAGAAATCGGGTGCCCACCAACAGGTCGGCGCGGGCACCGGCTTGCCGCGTTCGAGCAGCAGATAATGGCCGGCGGGCAGCTTCTGCACCCCCGCGACGATGCAATTGTCGTCGGGGACGTAACCGAATGCGAGGAAGTCCTCGATCGCGGTGATGTTCGCTTCCTGCCGGAGCAGTGGATGCCGCAACAGGCCTTTGAGCTCGGACGCAAAGGCGAGCGACCCGTCCGACAGCCGCGCATGGTGAAGCGGCTTCACCCCCAGCCGGTCGCGCGCGAGGAACAGGCAACCCCGCTGATGGTCGTGGAGCGCGAAGGCGAACATGCCGTTGAGCCGCGACAGGCATTCGACGCCCCATTGGCGCCAGGCCGCGATGATCACCTCGGTGTCGCCGCTGGTGCGGAAACGGTGGCCGCGCTCCTCGAGTTCGGCGCGCAGCTCGCGGAAATTATAGATTTCGCCGTTATAGGTCAGCGTCACCGCCTCGTCGTCGCTCGCCATCGGCTGCGGGCTGCCGGCGATGTCGATGATCGAGAGGCGGAGATGGCCGAGACCGACGCCCGGCGCGGTCCACACACCGGTGCCGTCGGGGCCGCGATGCGCCATCGGATGGAGCATCGCGCGCAGCCGCGCCGGATCGACCGGCTTTGCCGTGTCCAGATGATAAAGGCCCGCGATCCCACACATATTCGGCGAGGCTCTAGCGCAGTTTCAGCGCGCGGTCAGCCATCGCCTGCGCTCCGCCCGACGCGGAAACGAAATCGGTGATCGCAGATACCCCGCCCTGCCGCTGCTCGCTCGACACGATCAGCGACAGCGCGCGCGGGTCGCCGCCGAGCAGGCGCGCCTTGAGCCCCGCGAGCTTCGCGGCGCGCGGACTACCCGTTACAGCGCCATCGACGACGTAAAAGGTCACGGCATCGCGCAGCACCGGACCGGGATGGAGAAGCTTTTCGGTCTTGCCCCCGTCGATCGCGGGCACCGCCGCGCTCCACGCCCATTGGCTGTCGGGATCGATCGCGCCCTGCCCGAAGGCGACGACCTCGCGCCCCTCGTCCTGCCGTTCGTAGCCGCCTAGTCCGACCGCGACGCGGCGCCCCTTGCCATCGATGAAATGGCGGAGCCAGAGCTGGTCGGCACCATCGAAACGCGGCGCCCAGACGGTGCCTTCGCCGATCGTCTCGGTCCAGCCGGCGGGGACGGCGATCTCCATCTTGTCAGGCAGCGGCGCCGAGCGCGCACCGACGAGCGCCGCCCAACCGGCGAACAGCAGCGGCACCGCCAGCGCAGCGGGCAGCACGGCCTTCGCGGCGCCCGCAAAGCGCGGCGCGCCCTGAAGCCCCGACACATCGACCGCGACATCGTTCGCCGGCCGGTCGAACCAGCGGCGCGCGACGAGCATCACGATCAGGATGACGAGTCCGAAGAAGATCCACCCGTAAAAGATATGGTCGATCCCGCCAGCCGCCTCGATCCCCCAGATTTCGGCGGCGACCATCGTGCCCCAGGCGCGCAGCGCGTTGGCGAGGATCGTCGTCGCGAGCGCGCCGACGACAAAGACGATGCGCCGGGCCCAGCTTTTGAAACAGAGATGCGCGGCAAAGGTCGAGTAAGCGAACATCGCGATCAGGAAACTGATCCCCGAACATTCCTCGGCGACCTCGAAGAAACCGGCGCGGGTGGTGATGAACACCCCCTCCATATGCGCGTCGAGCCCGATCAGATGGAGCAGCACGATGCTGATATGTGCGGTGAGCGTCTGGAGCAAAGGCACCAACTCCTCGCCAAACGGCACGAGGAGCAGCGCGTAGGCGAGCGGGAAGAGCAGCCCGCGCACCAGCTTCTCGCCCAGCGTCGCCGCGACCGCGCCCTGCAGCATCAGCACCAGCCCGAGCTGGCGGAACAGCCCGACGCCCGCCGCTTCGCCGACGAGCCACACCAGCCCCCCACCCGCCATCCAGATCAGCGCCGGCCACCAAAAGACCGGGGTCAGCGGGCGCAGCAGCGCGGCGCGCTGCGACACCAGCCAGCCGATCATCGGCACCATCAGCAGGCAGTGGGTGAAGGTCGAGCTGTGCCACCAGATGCCCGCCATATCGGCGGCGTCCCGGTGAAAGAGCGCGAGGATCGCCGCCGACAGCCCGGTCAGCGCGGCCAGATGCGCTTGCCAGCGCGTCCAGCTTTTCGGACGAACGAGGTTCGCCGCCCCCGCGATCATGCCGCGAGCCCCAGCAATTGCCCGAGCGGCGCGAGGCGGGCATCCCAGCCGTAGCGCGCGACCATCCGTTTGCGGGCGGCTTGGCCCATCGCCCGCGCGCGATCGCGGTCGTCGAAAAGCCAACACACCGCGGCCGACATGGCATCAGCCCCGTCGGCAACGAGCAGATGATCGCCGGGCGTCGCATCGATGCCCTCGGCAGCGGCGGTACTCGCGACCACCGGCCGCGCCATCGCCATCGCCTCGAGCAGCTTGTTCTGGATGCCGCGCGCGAGCAGCAACGGCGCGACCACCGCATCGGCGGCGGCGAGCCAGGGACGCACGTCGGGCACCTCGCCGGTGACGGTCACGCCGGGCAGGCTGGCGAGCGCCTTGACCTCGTCGGTCGGCGCACGGCCGACGATCGCGAAGCGCGCCGCCGGATGGCACCGGCGGATCAGCGGCAATATGTCGGTCGCAAACCAGCGCACCGCATCGATATTCGGCCGATAGTCCATCTGGCCGGTGAACACCGCGAGCGGGCCTTCGCCCTGCCCGACCGGATCGTGCGGCAAGGACGGATCAAATGTGTCGGTGTCGATGCCATTCTCGACCGCGCGGACCCTGTCCTCATCAAGGCCGCTGCGACCGCGAAACAGGGCGGCTTCGGCGGTGCTGACGAACAGGCTGGCGTCGACACGGCCCGCGACTTCGGCCTCATAGGCGCCAAGCCGGTCGGCCTCGCGCGCATGGACCCAGTGCAGCGGCTGGCGCTTGTCCTGCGCCGCGTAGGTGGCGAATTTGGCCGAATCGACGTCGACGAAGTCCATCAGCACCGGGCCGGCGAAATCGGCGGGCAGATATTGCGCCATCTGGCCCGAGAAGGCGACGATATGGCTGATCTCGCCGTGGCGGATCAGGCCGCCGACGTGGCGCGCCAGCGCGGCGTTCCGGAACAATCGGTTCGAAACCGGTTCGCCGCGCAACACCGCCTGCGCCAGCGCGAGCGGGCGCGACACCTTGCGCACCTCGATGGCAAGGCTCGCGCAGAGCGGCGCCATCTTGCGACGCGCGACCTCGGCCTCGGCGTCATTGTCAGCGAGCGCGGCGACATGGACGGGCGCGAGCTTCGCCAGCGCCTCGAACATATGCCAACTGCGGATGCGGTCGCCGCGGTCGGGGGGCCAGGGCGCGCGGTGAACGAGGAACAGGATTTCGGCCATCAACCCAGTCCGCGCGCGATCAGCGGTCCGATGCGGTTGGCGGCCCAGAGCGGGAGTTTTTTCCACAGATCGACCTGCAGCCGGTATTTGGCGCTGGTCGGGTTGGTGTCGCGCGGGGTTTCGCCCTCGGCGAGCCAACGCGCATAGGTTAGTGCTTCGGGCTCGAAGCCCCAATTCTTCTTGTAGCTGTACGGCCCGGTGCCGAGTTTCGAGCGGCCAAAGTCGAAGCGGGCGCAGCCCTTCGAACGCGCATGGTTCATCAGCGCGAAGTACATCAGCTCATTGGCGCGCAAGCTCCGCGCCGAGACGAGCCCGCCACCCCAATAGGGCATCACCGTGCCGCGCCAATAGAGGCTGAGCACGCTCGCCACAACTTCACGATCGTTGCGCACATTGAGGATGTCGGCGTCGGGTCCGAAGGCGTCAAGAACGTGCGAAAACAAAGACTTGGGAAACACAGGCGTGCCAAGGTTGCGGACGCTGGTGGCGTAGACGCGGTAGTGGTCGGCGCGGTGGGCTTCGTCGGTGCCGACGGTGACCTTCAGATCGCTCCCAAGCGCCTTGCGGACCTCGGCGCGCTGCTTGCGCGGGATGGCGAGAAGTTCGGCCTCTTCGTCGCTGGCAAGGTCGCGCGCGAAGCCGGCGTAGACACCCTCCTCGGTAGGCCATCCCTCTGGCAACGAACCACCCCGCAATTCGATCGACGGGACCCCGAGCGAGCCCGCGAGGTCGATCGCGGCATCGGCAAGGACGGCGGCGATCTCCGGGCTGTCGGCGAGCAGGCCGCCGCCGACCGCGAAGCCGCTGGCGACGAGCGCCTGCCCGAACAGCGGCGAGCGGACATGGTGGAGCGGCAGGATGCCGACGATCTGCCCCGCCGCATCGCGCTGCGCGATCAGATGGTGCTTGTGCCCCGTCGCCCTCGTGATCGCCTCGCACCAGGCGCGCGTGTGAAAAGGCGTCGCGTCGGGGTGCGCGGCGACATAGGCGTCCCACGCCGCGTCGTCGGGCAGCGGCGCGGCAACCGGATGTGCGGGCGCGTTCATGCCGCCTGCTTCCACGGCACGGCGCGGCCCTGTTGCGCGGGCAGCAAAGCGTCGGCGCGCGTCCATTCGAAATCGTCGAGCAGCTTCCGCAGCTTGCCCGCCATGGCCGAGAGACCGCTGTAATGGCGTATTTTCGATTTGAGCGGCGCGTCGGCGACGCGCGGCTGGCCGGGGTCGATTTCCCATGGGTGGAAATAGAGGATCGCGGGATGCCCCTCGGCATTCATGCGCGCGATCGCCCAACGGGTGAAGCCATAGGGAAGCAGGCGCATGAAGCCGCCCCCCCCGGCAGCAAGCGTGCGCCCGGCGAAGCGCGCGGTGGTGACCGGCCATTCGACCAGATCGCTGTCCGCGACCGGGCGCCAGGCGTGGCGCGGGCTGGCGGGCCAGCCATAATGGTCGTGCACGACGGGCGCGACACTCGACGAATAGGCATAGCCCTGCTCGGCGAGGATCGGATGCGCCCAGGGGGTGCGCTGGTCGACCGAGAAACTCGGCGCACGATAGCCGCGCACGGGCACGCCGCCGAGATCCTCGAGGATCGCCTGCGTCTTCTTCAGGTCCGCCGCAAAAGCGTCGGGGGTCATCGCGAACACGCGCTGGTGGTCGTACCCATGGCTCGCGAGTTCGTGTCCCGCATCGACGATGCGTTTGATCAGCGCCGGATAGCGCTCGGCGACCCAGCCCAATGTGAAGAAGGTACCGCTGACCCCGGCCTCGGCGAAGAGTTGCAGCACCGCGTCGCAATTCGCCTCGACCCGGCATTCGAGCGCCGGCCAGTCGGCGCGGTCGATCACGCGCTCAAAGGCGCCGACCTGGAACCAGTCCTCGACATCGACCGACAGGCCATTCTGCATGATCCCTCACCTTCATCGATCCGGCAGCTAGCCGCGACCGGGACGCCGTCAGGCGGCCCAGGTCTGCGTCAGCGTCGGATCGGGCGCATTCGCCGGATCGCGTTCGACCCAATCGATCAACAAATCAAGCACACGGCGCAGCGCCACATCCTGCTCGGCGATCCGCGCCTCCAGCCCGGCGAGCTGGCGCTGGAGGGCGACCAGTTGCGCCTCGTCGACCAATGCGGCGGCCGGGGCGTCGGCCGACGCCTCGGCTTCGACCGGTTCGGGTGCGATCGCTTCGGGTTCGGCGAAGGCCGCGCTCGGTTCGGATGCTTCTGCTTCCCGCTCGACCGCGGCTTCGACAGGGTCGGGGGCAATGGCGAAACGCCGCGCTTCGGCAACGGGTTCGACTTCGGCGGCCGCCGCGGGCGCGAGGCCAAGCTGTTCGGCGACGAGCGAACGGGCTTCGACGAAGCTCGTCGCGGCGTGCGACGGCGGCAGGATGTCGACCTCTTCGAGCGCGGCGCGCATCGACAGGCGTTCGAGGCCCATGGCGGGGGCTTCTTCGTCCGGGGCGGCGAAGGGCGGCGGCGCCGCTTCGACGCTTTCGGCTTCGACGGCCGGTTCGGCGATAGCGGCGGCAGCCGGCCATTCGAGCGGCGCTTCGACCTCGGCGGCCGGGGCGGCAAAGGGCGCGGGTTCGGGTTCAGCTTCGGGTTCGACCGGCGCGACGACGGGGTCGGGTTCGACGAAGGCCTCGACAAGTTCGAACGGCGCTTCTTCGGGTTCGGCTTCCGCCACGGGCGCGGGTTCGGGCCACACCGGTTCGGGCTTCGGTGCCGGGGCCGCCATCGCCGCGAGCGACGCCACCGGCGCCGGTGCGAAGGCGGCGGGCGCGGGTGCAGGTGCGGCAAAAGCCGGTTCGACCGGGGCCGGCGGCACCAGCGTCTTCGCGTCGATGCCGCGATCGGCCTCGATCTCGGCGACGACGTCGCGCACATGCTGGGCGGTGATGCGATGCTGTTGCTCGACCGCGCCGAACAGCAACAGGCGGCTGACCAGCACGTTCAATTTGCGCGGCACGCCTTCGCTGTAATCGAAGATTTCCTCGAAGGCGTCGGGGCTGAAGCTGGGGTTGCCGGTCCAGCCGACCTTGCCGAGGCGGTGGAGAATATAGGGTTCGACCTCCTCGGGCTCCATCGGGTCCAGATGATGCGTCGCGATCACCCGCTGGCGCAGCTGTTCGAGCTGCGGCGAGTGAAACAGCGTCTGGCGGAATTCGGGCTGGCCGAGCAGGAATATCTGCAGCAGCGAATGACCGCCGAGCTGAAAGTTCGACAGCATGCGCAATTCTTCGAGCGCCGAGATCGCGAGATTCTGCCCCTCGTCGACGATCAGCAACGTGCGGCGGCCGGCGCGCGCCTGTTCGCGCAGATATTGTTCCATCGAGCGCAGCAGCTCGGCCTTGCTCTCGCCTTCCCAGTCGAGCCCGAATTGTTCGGCGACGAGGCGGAGCAGGTCGTCGCCCTCGACCTGCGTCGACACCAGCTTGACCGCGGTCAGGCGGTTGGGGTCGATCGTGTTCATCAGATGGCCGACGAGCGTCGTCTTGCCCGCGCCGACGTCGCCGGTGATCACGATGAAGCCCTCGCCCTGCGCCAGCCCATAGCCGAGATAGGACATCGCCTTGCGGTGGGTGCCACTCTCGAAATAGAAATTCGGGTCCGGCGTCAGCTGGAAAGGACGTCCCGTAAAGCCATAATATTGATCGTACATATTATCTTCCCCGTTACCGGAAATTGTAGCGCAGACCGAACAGCGCCGATGCCACGAGCTGGCTGTTGAAACCGTCCTGGTCGAAGCCGGTGATGCTGGCCGCCGCGCTGCCGGTCAGGCCGCGCCAGAAGCGCTGCGAATAGACCGCCGATGCGCCATAGGATTGCACGTCGGTCGCGCCCGGCGAGCCATTGTCGAAATAATTGTAGAAGCCGCTGAACGACAGATCGGCATCGCGGCCGAGCTGGCGCCCGATCGACGCGAAGAGATAATAATTCTCGTCGGTCACGCCGTTGAGGTCGGCAATCTGCGACAGCGCGGGCACGAGCAGGCGGCGGCGATCGTAACCGGCGCCAAAGCCATAGCTCCACGCCCCGGCGCGGCTGGTGAAGATGCCTTGGATGCCGCGGCTGCGGAACTGCGCGCCGGTCGCGTTCGACAGCGCGTTGTTGAGACAGCCGCCGCCCTGCGCGCCGAACTGGCAGCTGTTGATATCGCCGTCGATCGGGTTGCGCGTCGGGTCGAACTGCGTCGGCAGGCCGGCGAGGCCAGCGGAAAGCCCGCGCCCGAAGCTGGAGATGCCGTCGTAGACGCCGACCTGGATCTGCGTCGCATGGCCGGGGCGGTAATAGAAGCTGCCGGTGTAGATGGTGTCGCCATAGCGGCGCCCGACCTTGGCGGTCAGCGAGGTGCGGCGGCTGGGCTGCCACATCACGCCGGCGTCCCAGATCAGCCCGTCGGTGTCGAACGACAGCTGGCGCGGGCTCGACTTGTCGGTGACGAAGCGCCCGTTCGCGTCGCGGACCGGCACGCCGTTCGCGTCGACGACGGGGTTGCGTTCGCTGATCTCGATATCTTCATAGCCGACGCCGCCAAGCAGCGCGACGGTCGGGCCGATCGGCACCGTCACGTCGGCGCGGGCGAACTTGCCCTCGAACCGCTGGTCGAGCTGGGTCGCATCCTCGCGTTCGTAACCGCCCGACACCTGCCAGCCGAACGGCAGGTCGCCCGGCCGCTGGCCGACGCTGCCCCACGCGACATGGTTGGTCGAGCTGTCGAAAATATCCTGGCTGGTCGCGCCCGGCGGCAGCACCGCAGGGGTATCGACCTCGACCTTGTTATAGCCGAAGCGATAACCGGCGCCGACGTCGAGTCCGCCGATGCGGCGCGCAAAGGTCGGGCCGGCGTAGATCGAATAGACGTCGGCCGAGTTCGAACCATTGCCGACGAAAATCGGATTGTCGGCGCCCTGCCCGTCGGCGCGGGTGCGCGTCGCGAGCGCTCCCGCCTCGACATTCAGCCCGCGCGCCAGTTCGTAACGGCCGCGCAGCAGCCCGCTGATCGTGTCCGAATCGCCGAGGCCGCCCGATTCGCCGATGCGATATTCGTAGCGCAGCGTCGCCGCGACTTCGGCGCGGCGCGTCGCGATGACCGCGTCGACCCCGGCGGCGAGCGTCGTGTAGGTGAGCACATCGCCATCATTTTTGAGATCGGCCTGCAGCACCTGCCCCACTTCGAGATAGGGTGTGACTTCGACCGTGCGCTTGCTGCGCTTCTGGCCGCGCTCGTCGCGCTTGCCGGTGCCGCTTTCGGCCGAGGCCGGTGCCGACGACGCAGCGCCATCACCGCTGCCGCCTTCGGGACCCGAGAATTGCGCATGCGCGCTGGTCGCGGTGCCCGCGAGCAGCAAGGCAACCGCCGTCATGACGCCATGGCGTGCGTACGGGAGAGTGGTGCGCATGGTCAGGCGCCTCCTTGTCCATAATAGGTGCCGAAGCGGCGACCGCCCGGCGAATATTTGACCCCGTTGAGGAGCAGCTGGATGTGCGGGCAGGCGCCCATCAGCCCGATCGCGTCGCGCAGCGCGCTTTCGAGCGTCGTATCGGCGCGCACCACCATGATCAGCTGGCCGACATGGCCGGCGAGCACCGCGGCGGGCGACGCCGCGAGCACCGGCGGCGAATCGAGGATGATGATCCGGCCCGGCGCCCCCGCTTCGAGCTGCGCGAGCAAGGTTTCGGTACGCGCCGAGGCGAGCAATTCGGTGTCGTGCATATGCGCCGTGCCCGCGGGCATGACCTTCAGCCCCGGAATATCGGTCTGGATCAGGCAGTCGCCGAGCGGCAGGTGCGGGTCGGCGAGCGCGTCCATCAGCCCGGGACCGTCCTCCAGCCCGAGCGCGTTCAGCACGCTGGGCTTGGCGATGTCGGCGTCGATCAGCAGCACGTCATGGTCGGTTTCGACCGCAAGGCTGAGCGCGAGGTTGACCGCCGAGAAGGTCTTGCCTTCGCCCGGGTTGGCCGAGCCGATCAGCACGCGGTGGCCGCGCGGCAACACCGGACGGCTGCCGCTGCCCGCGAAGTTGCGGATCAGTTCGCGCTTCACGATGCGATATTCTTCGGAAATGCCGCTGACCGCCGCGCCCGGCACGATCATGCCGCTGGCGGCGAGCCGTTCGCGGTCGATCGTTCCCTGACGCGTCGGCACGACGGCGGGCGCCGCCCTGGCAATATCCTTGCGCGGCGACGGTTTCGGCGCCGCCTCGACCGCGGGCGCGGCCTCGACGACGGGATCGAGCGTTTCGGCCTCCGGCGTAAGCGGGGGGGTCACCGCCGCTTCTGGCTCGGCCTTTTTCTTCGCCTTGCCCTTGCGGACCGGCTCTTCGGGCAGGCCCGAGACGTCGATCGTCGGCGCGCCGGCGGCGGGATCGGTGCCGAACATGTCGGCGGCGCGTTCGAGCAGCGAGGGCGTGCGCTTGATGGGGCGATGTTCGTTCATTTTCTTGTCCCCCGTCACGCGACCATGCCACGCTGGACGAATTCGGCGACCAGCAGCAGGACGAACAGCGCCACCAGCGCGCCGCTGCCCCCCGCGAGCCAGACGAGTTTCTTCTTGCGATCGGCGTGCCGTTCGGGCGTCACGACCTCGGTGATCGATCCGATGACCGGCAGGCCGCTGGCGCGTTCGAGCTTGGCCGCGGTCGCATAGCTGGTGCGCACCTGACCGAGGCCGAAGGCGACCCCGATGCCGCCGCCGATGCCCGCGAACAGCACAAGCGTCAGAAACAACGGCCGGTTCGGTGCCGCGGGCGAGGTCGGTTTCGTCGGCGGGTCGAGCAGTTCGACCTTGATCGCATCGGTTTCGGTCTGCACCTCGCCGCGCATGCGCACCTGTTCGCGCTGTGCCATCAGCCGGTCCGACTGGGCCTTGAGCGCGGTATATTCGCCGTTGATCCGCTCATATTCGGCGGCGACGCCGGGGTTCTGGATCTGCGCGGTGGTGATGCGGTTGATGTCAGCCGACAATTGCGCCTTGCGCGACGACAGCGCCGCGACGGTCGCCTGGCGTTCGGCGCGCATCGCCTGCAGCGTCGCATAGGCGGGGTTCTGGGCGTTGCCGCCGCCACCGGCGCCCGTGCCTTCGCGGTCGGCCATGGCTTTCAGTGATGCGATCTGGCTTTTCAGCGCGATGACGTCGGGGTGCGCGTCGGTCAGCCCGCGCGCGCGCATCGACGACAGTTCGTTCTGCGCCCCGGCGAGCTGCTGGCGCGCGACACCGCCGCCGACGCCGCCCATGCCGGGGACGTTGATCGTCGCCGGGGTCGACGCCATCTGGCCGTTCGCGGCGGCGAGCGAGCCTTGCGCCGCAGCGAGCTGGGTCTCGATCTGGCCAAGCTCGGCGCGCGCGGCATCGATACGCTGGCCGGGCGAACCGGTGCCGCTAGAGATCAGGCCGATATTCTTCGCCTCGAAAGCGGCGCGGCGCGCCTCGACCTCGCCGAGCGCCTTTTCGCGGTCGGCGAGCTGGGCGTCGAGGAACTTCAGCCCCTCGCGCGCGGTCATCCGGCCGCCGCGCAGCTGTTCGTCGCGGAACACGGTGATCAGGCTGTCGAGGACGCCGCTCGCAAGCTTGGCATTGTCGGCGTCGGACAGGCTGCCGACTCCGATCGACGAGGTGATCTCGAAGATATTTTCCTGCTGCGGGATGACCTTGATATTCTTTTGCAGCATCGCGACCGCGCCGGCCTTTTCGCGCTCACCGGCGCCGGCGGGGAGCATGCCGGTGGTCACCGCGACCTTTTCCAGGTTGCGCGCGCTGGTCAGCGTCTCGCGAATCTGGTCGATCTGGGCGCGATCGGCATAGGGGCCGCTCTGGCTGTCGGCGGGGACGATCTCGTTGATGTCGACGAGCAGGCGGGCGCGCGAATCATACCGGTTGGGGATCGAGGCGATCGCCAGCCAGCCGAGGATGCAGATGCCCCATGCCACGGCCAGAACCAGCCAGCGGCGCGTCCAGACGCTGTGCAGCGCCACCCGGAATTCGTCGTAAAGGCCGTTCATTGTCTGGTTTCAGTCCTTGGCAGGTTTGGGGAGTCGGCCGCGCGGTAACGCGTCAGAACATGCTTTCGGGGATGATGATCACGTCGCCCGGCTGGAGCCGGACGTTCGCCTTGATGTCGCCGCGCTTGACGAGGTCGTTGAGGCGCAGGCCATATTCATGCTGCTTGCCGCTGCCCTTGTCGTAACGGACGAGACGCGCCTTGTTGCCCGCGGCATATTCGCCGAGGCCGCCGACCGCGATCATCGCGTCGAGCACGGTCATATTGGCGCGGAACGGGATCGACGCGGGCTTTTCGGTCGCGCCGACGACGCGCACCTGCTGCGAGAAAGTGCTGTTGAAGCTGGTGACGATGACGCTGACGATCGGGTCGGTGATATACTGGCTGAGCTGGAGCTTGAGGTCCTGCTGCAGCATCGTCGGCGTCTTGCCGACCGCGGGCATGTCGGTGATCAGCGGGGTGGTGATGCGGCCGTCGGGGCGGACCTGGACCTTGCCGCCCAGCTCGGGGTTGCGCCACACGAAGATCTGCAGCTCGTCGAGCGGGCCGATGATATATTCCTCGCCGGGTCCTTCCTGATTCTGGACGAAGGTCGCGCTCGGCAGCTGCGGCGCGGCGGCGCCGCCGCCCATGCAGCCGGTCAGCGCGGTCGCGGCGATCCCGCACGCGAGGGCCACGCGCGCGGCGCGAAGGGCGGGGAAGGACGTCGTCATGGTATCACCTTTCCTGCGGCAGCGGCGTCGCCGCGAGCTAAATGCCCGGGGCGAAAGCCAATGCGTCAGGGTCAGCGATGACCGAAAAGGGTGAATATACCGTTAGTAGTCGGCTAGGTTCTCGCCGCGTTCGTCGCACTCTGTGCCGGTTCGGGACAGAAATGGCCATTCCGATCCTCCCCATCGCGTAGCGTTGGGGAGGTGGCAGCCCGCAGGGCTGACGGAGGGGTCGACGCCGTCAGGCGTCGGTGCAACCTTTCAACCCCTCCACCACCGCTTCGCGGCGGTCCCCCTCCCCAACGCTTCGCGATGGGGAGGATCTTAAACGAGCATCTCGCGCGCCGGCCCCTGGCCGAGGAAAGCCGAGGGGCTCGCGGTCGCGCCATAAGCCCCCGCCTGAAAGATCGCCACAAGATCGCCGACCTCGCCGCGCGGCAGCGCGACCTGGTCGCCGAGGCGGTCGAGCGGGGTGCAGAGGCAGCCGACGACCGAGACCGTCTCGACGGGCTCGGCGCCGAACTGGCTGGCGAGCGCGATCGGATAGTTGCGGCGGATCACGGTGCCGAAATTGCCGCTCGCCGCGAGCTGGTGATGAAGCCCGCCGTCGGTGACGAGGAAAGTCTCGCCATGGCTGGTCTTGCGATCGACGATTCGGGTCAGATAGACCCCCGCCTCGGCGACGAGCCAGCGCCCGAGTTCCATCGCGAAGCGGCTGGCACCGAGCATCGGGTCGCGCGCCGCGAGTGTCGCGGCGAGCGCGTCGCCCACCGCGTTGGCATCGACCGCCTTGTCGCCGGGAAAATAGGGCACCCCCATGCCGCCGCCGAGATTGACGAGCGGCGGCACCGCGCCGATTTCATTCGCGAGCCGCGCCGCGAGCGCGACGGTCTGCGCCTGCGTATCGGCGATGGCGCCGGCATCAAGCGCCTGCGATCCGGCAAAAATATGGAAACCCTGCCAGTCGGCGCCGGCATCGAGCAGACGCCCCACCAGCGCCGCGACCTCGGCGGCGTCGACCCCGAAGGGCTTGGCGCCGCCGCCCATCTTCATGCCCGACCCCTTGAGGTCGAAGTCGGGGTTCACGCGTACGGCGAGTCGCGGGACGATCCCGAGCCGCGTCCCGATCGCGAGCGCGCGTTCGGCCTCGCCCGCCGATTCGAGGTTGAGTGTCGCGCCCGCCTTGATCGCATATTCGAGTTCGGAGTCGCGCTTGCCCGGCCCCGCGAAGCTGATGTGCCCGCTCGCCATACCGCTGGTGCGCGCGGCCTTGAGCTCGCCGCCCGACGCGACGTCGAGTCCGTCGACCATCGCCGCCATATGGCCGAGCAGCGGGCCATAGGGGTTCGCCTTCATCGCATAATGAAGCTGCAATTCGGCGGGCATCGCGGCGCGCCATTCGGCGACGCGCGCGGTGAGCAGCTTGCTGTCATAGACGAACAGCGGGGTGTCGCCGGCATCCTCGGCGAGGTCGTCGGCGCGCTGGCCGCCGATCAGCAACATGCCGTCGGCATCGGCGGCGAAGCCGGGCGGGATCGGACCGTGCGGTTTCATGCTGCCACCTTCCAGTCGGCGGCGATCGCGACGCGGTCGAGCTTGCCATTGGGGTTGCGCGGCAGTTCGGCGCGCCATTCGATCGCCTGCGGCTGCATGAAATTGGGCAGGTTCGCCTTGAGATAGGCGGCGAGACCGTCGGGATTGCCCTCCCCCTTGCCGCGCACGATCAGCACGATCGCCGCGCCAAGCCGGGCGTCAGGGACCCCGAACGCCACCGCCTCGTAAATCAGGCCCGAGGCGATCGCGACATCCTCGACCTCGGTCGGGCTGACGCGGTTGCCGGCGGTCTTGATCATCGCATCGTCGCGGCCGACGAAATAGAGCAGGCCATTGGCGTCGCGACGCACCGTGTCGCCCGACCACACCGCCATGCCGCCATAGTGCGACGCACGCGGCGCGGGCCTGAAGCGCTGCGCGGTGCGTTCGTCATCCTGCCAATAGCCCTGCGCGACGAGCGGCCCGCAATGGACGAGCTCGCCCGGTTCCTCGTCGGCGGTGATCGTGCCGTCGGCGCGGCACACCAAAATCTCGGCATGCGGGATCGCGCGGCCCATCGAGGTCGGGTGATCGGCGACCAGCTTTGGTGGCAAATAGGTCGATCGGAAGGCCTCGGTCAGCCCATACATCGGATAGACGTCGGCATTGGGGAAAGTCGCGCGCATCGCGTCGATCAGCGACGGGGTCAGCGCGCCCCCGCTGTTGGTCAGGCGCTTGAGATGCGCCGCACTTTCGGCGGGCCATTCGCTCTCGACCAGTTGCACCCAGAGCGGCGGCACGCCCGCCAGCGTCGTCGCGCCATGCCGCGCCACCGCCTTCACCACGTCGCGCGGGGTCAGGTAATCGAGCGGGGCGACGGCGGCGCCGGCATGCCAGCTCGAAAGCAGCTGGTTCTGACCATAGTCGAAGCTCAAGGGCAGTAGCGCGAGCACGCGGTCGGCGGGCACGATCTCCAGATAGGACGCGACCGCCTCGGCCCCCAGCCACAGATTGGCATGGCTGAGCATCACCCCCTTGGGGCGCCCGGTCGAGCCGCTGGTATAGAGGATCGCCGCCAGATCGCCGGGCTCAGCGAGCGACGGGGGAAGCCCCTGCCCGCCCGAATCAATCACTTCCTCGGCGATCTTCAAATCCTGCACGACGCAATCGACCGGCAGGGCTTCGCCGAGCGTGTCGCTGCGCGCCGCATTGGTGACGAGCAGCTTCGCGCCGCTGTCCGCCAGGATATGCGCAACCTGCGGCGCCTTGAGCAGCGGATTGACCGGCACATGGATCAGCCCCGCCCGCGCCGCCGCGAGCGGCATCAGGCACGCGAGCCGCGTCTTCGCGCTCCAGCTGGCGACGCGTTCGCCGGGGCCGCCCGCCTGTGCGAGCAGCCAGGATGCCAGCCGGCCGACGCCCGCATCGAGATCGCCGAAGCTCGTCACCCGGTCGCCGATCAGCAACGCGGGCGCATCGGCCGCGCCGCGGCGGGCGAGATGGTCGATCGGGCGCGACGAGGGGATCAGGGCTTCGGTCATCGGTTCTTTAGGACTGGGTGATAGAGCGCCAGCCTATGCAAGGGAACGGTGAACATCGCGCTAATGATGAAGGCGGGCTGCCCGCCGACGCGCGCGCCGCCGCGCCCGCGTCGCCGTTCGACCGCGCGGCGTGGTTCGACCTGCTGACAGACTATGGTTTTGCGGGCGAAGGCCGCGTCGACGCGCATGGCCATGCAGGCGACGTGACGGCATGGCTACCGCTGCGCCGCGACCGGCCGGGGCAGCTGAGCGGGCTCACCAACTGGTACAGTTTTGCGATCCGGCCACTGTTTACGGGCGAGGGCGACCGGAAAGCGGCGCTGCGCCTGCTGTTCGCGAAGCTGAAGAAACAGGCAGGGCGGCTGACGCTCTATCCGATTCCCGATATGGTGCAGGCCGACCTCGCCGCCGCGCTGCGCAAGGCCGGCTGGTGGGTCAAGGCGACCCCGGCGGGCGACCGCCACTGGCTCGACCTGACCGGCCTGACGCATGACGACTGGTGGGAAAGCCGCCCCGGCGCGCTCAAGAACACCGTCAAACGCAAGGCGAAGAAAGGCGTGGTCGATATCCAGCTGCTCACCGCCTTCGATCCCGGCAGCTGGGCCGCCTATGAGAGCATCTATGCCGCGAGCTGGAAGCCCGAGGAAGGCCATCCCGCCCTGCTGCGCGCCTTTGCCGAGGCCGAAAGCGCGCGCGGCACGCTGCGCATGGGAATCGCGCGGATCGAGGGCATCCCGGTCGCCGCGCAATATTGGACCGTCGAGGACGGCACCGCCTTCATCCACAAGCTCGCGCATGTCGAGGACAGCCTGAAGGCCTCGCCCGGCACGCTGCTGTCGGCGGCGCTGTTCCGCCATGTCATCGACGTCGACCATGTCGAGCGCATCGATTTCGGCACCGGCAACGACGGGTACAAGAAGGACTGGATGAACCGCCACGAACCGCTGTGGCGATTGGAGGCTTTCAATCCGTCGCGCATCGCGGCATGGGGACCCGCGATAAAGGCTTTTGCGCGTTCCCTTACGGCACGCGAGTGAGGACGTGATGACCGATACCCCCGCCAGCCCCACCTCTTCCGGCGTCGATGCGACGCTGCGTGCGTTGCTCGCCGACATTTTGGGCCTCGGCGAAGCCCGCGCCGCGGCGCTGACCGAGGACAGCGGCCTGTTCGGCGCGCTGCCCGAGTTCGACTCGATGGCGGTTGCGACGGTGCTGACCGAGATGGAGGACCGCCTCGGCATCATCATCGACGACGACGAGATCGACGGCGAGATTTTCGAAACCTACGGCAATTTGCTGGCATTTTCGCTGCGCAAAGTGACCGACTGAGGGATGCCGAATGGCGCGTTCCTCTCCTGATTGTCATCCCGGCGAAGGCCGGGATCTCGCCGTCGAATATTCCGCACCGGCGAGATCCCGGCCTTCGCCGGGATGACGGCAGGTTGAAACAGAGGTCCGCGTCATGGCCACCTCCGAGCATATCCTGCGCATAGAGCCCGCCGGAGCGCCGCGCGCCACCGTCCTGATCGTCCCCCCGCTGTTCGAGGAAGCGAACCGCACGCGCCGCACCCTCGTGCTCGCGATGCGCGCGCTCGCGGTGCGCGGATTCGCGGCGGAGATGCCCGACCTGCCGGGGCACAATGAGAGCCTCGTGGCGCTGGAAAGCGTCGACCTCGACATGTGGCAGAACGCCCTCGCCGAAGTTGCGAAGACAATCGACGGCCCCGTCCTTGTCGCATCGGTCCGCGGCGGGGCGCTGATCGACCACCGTGTAAAGGCAGCCGGCTGGTGGCGACTGGCGCCAGCGGGCGGGTCGTCGCTGCTGCGCACCCTGCTCCGCGCGCGCGTCTCGGCCGATCGCGAGGCGGAAGTGACATCGTCGCTCGAAAGCCTGAGCGAGACCGCCAAGAGCGAGCCACTGCTGCTCGCGGGCAACCGGCTGTCGCCCGCGATGATCGCGCAGTTGGGCAGCGCCGAGGCCCAGCCGGTCGAGCCGCTACGCAACGTCGCGCTCGGCGCCGACGGCATCGCGGGCACCCCGCTATGGCTGCGCGCCGAACCCGGCGAAGATGCGGCGATGGCCGAAACGATCGCCGACGACATTGCGGATTGGGGAGCGGC
Source organism: Sphingopyxis sp. EU05-FHT14B03 (assembly GCF_058790875.1). NCBI lineage: Bacteria > Pseudomonadati > Pseudomonadota > Alphaproteobacteria > Sphingomonadales > Sphingopyxidaceae > Sphingopyxis > Sphingopyxis sp. EU05-FHT14B03. The sequence continues at coordinate 101,395 of NZ_JBYTDC010000002.1, read as the reverse complement.
ATGCGGCGTCCGCTGAGCTTCGCCTGCGAGGGCGCCGCGATCGCCGCCACGCTCGACGAAGCGCCGGGGACGACCGGGCTGCTGATCGTGTCGGGCGGCAACGAGATCCGCAGCGGCGCGCATCGCGGCATGGCGATGCTGGGGCAGCGCGTCGCCGCGGCGGGGCATCCGGTGTTGCGTTTCGACCGGCGTGGGATCGGCGACAGCGAGGGAACGAACGGCGGCTATCGGTCGAGCGGCCCCGATATCGCGGCGGCGATCGCGGCATTTCGCGACGCGGCGCCGCAGCTGACCCGCATCCTCGCGTTCGGCAATTGCGACGCCGCGAGCGCCTTGCTGCTGCACCAGCCGCTGGCGCTCGACGCGCTGATCCTCGCCAACCCCTGGACCTATGAGGATGATGGCGACGACGACGCGGAAGCCGACGAACCCGCCCTGCCCCCGGCCTCGGCGATCCGCGCGCGTTACCTGTCGCGGCTGAAGGACCCGAAAAGCCTGCTGCGGCTGGTGAAGGGCGAGGTCGATTTCCGGAAATTGTTTCGCGGCCTGTCGGCGCTGGGGAAAAAGCCGGTGGCACCGGCGTTCGGCAGCCTCGCCGACGAACTCGACAGCCTGCTGGCCGAGGTCTTCTGTCCGGTGACGATCCTGCTCGCAACCGGCGACCGGACGGCGCAGGCGTTCATGGAAAAGCTGGCGAAATCGCTCGCCTATATCGAGCAAAATCCGGGATCGATCCGCGTAGAGCGGCTGGCGAGCCCGTCGCACAGTTTTGCGGGGGATGATGCCGAGTGGCTGGCGGAACGGATTTTGGCCGCCCTCAGCTAACCCGTCGCCCCCGCGAAGGCGGGAGCCGCAATCGGCCTAAATCTGCGTCGCTGTGTAAACCGACAGCGGCCCCCGCCTTCGCGGGGGCGACGGTTTGTTACGCATCCACCATCGCGTGATACTCGGCCTCGGCCAGAAAGCGTTCGGCGTCGAGCGCCGCCATGCAGCCCATGCCCGCCGCGGTCACCGCTTGGCGGTACACCTTGTCGGTGACGTCGCCCGCCGCGAACACGCCCGGGATGCTGGTCAGCGACGTACCCGGCGTGACCTCGAGATACCCATCGGCATCCAAAGGCAGCTTGCCCTTGAACAATTCGGTCGACGGGCTGTGGCCGATCGCGACGAAGCCGCCGTCGGTCGGCTCATGGCTCGCTTCGCCGGTGACGGTGTCGATCAGGTCGACCCCGACAAGGCCCGCGACGCCCTCGCCCGCGACGAAGCGGTCGACCTTCTTGTTCCACAGCACCTTGATCTTGGGATTGGCGTGGAGCCGGTCCTGCAGGATCTTTTCGGCGCGCAGATGATCGCGGCGGTGGATGAGCGTCACATCGTCGCTGTGGTTGGTGAGGTACAGCGCTTCCTCGACCGCGGTGTTGCCACCGCCGATCACCACGACCTTCTTGCCGCGATAGAAAAAACCGTCGCACGTCGCGCATGCCGAAACGCCCTTGCCGCCCAGCTCCTGTTCGCCTTCCACGCCGAGCCACTTCGCCTGCGCGCCCGTCGCGATCACCAAAGTTTCCGCCAGATACACGTCGCCGCCGTCGCCGGTCAGCTTGAACGGGCGCTGCGACAGGTCGACATCGACGATCGTATCCCAGATCATGCTGGTGCCGACATGCGTCGCCTGCGCGGTCATCTGTTCCATCAGCCACGGGCCCTGCACGACCTCGGCGAAACCGGGGTAGTTTTCGACGTCGGTGGTGATGGTGAGCTGGCCGCCGGGCTGGAGCCCCTGCACCACGATCGGTTTCATGCCCGCGCGCGCCGCGTAGATCGCGGCGGACAGGCCCGCGGGGCCGGAACCGAGGATGAGCATCTTGGTGTGGTGGGTGGCGGGCATGGTCGTCCTTAATGCTGGCGGGGTTCGCCTAAATGGGTGTTGCCAAGCGCGCTAGCAAGGGACAGGCTGCGCGCCAAGGGGAGTGTGCCGATATGGCGAGCTGGTGGGAACGTCACGGAGTACCGCGCCTGATCAAATGCGCCTGTTCGCAGGGGCAGATCATGAAGGCGCGCAGCAAGGTCGTGCCGCATGCGGCGGGCGATGTGCTCGAGCTCGGCTGCGGCGGCGGGATCAACATGGAATTTTACGACCGCGCGCGGGTAACGAGCTTCACCGGGCTCGACCCCTCGCCCGAACTTCTGGCGATGAGCCGCGCGGCGGCGCAGGCGCATGGCATCGATGCCGATATCCAGGGCGGGGTCGGCGAAGCGATGCCGTTCGAAAGCGGGCGTTTCGACACGGTGGTGACCACCTTCACCCTCTGCTCGGTCGCCGAGCAGAGCGCGGTGCTGAGCGAAATCCGCCGCGTGCTCAAACCCGGCGGCACCGCGCTGTTCCTCGAACATGGCGGCGCGCCCGATGCGGGGGTCGCGAAATGGCAGCGGCGGATCGAACCTTTGTGGAAACGCATCGGCGGCAATTGCCACCTCACCCGGCCGATTTCGGACGCTTATGCCGCCGCGGGTTTCGCGGTCGAGCGGCAGGCCGCGCTGTATATGCCCAAGACCCCGCGCCCCTTCGGCTGGGTCGAATATGGAGCCGCCCGCCCGAACTGACGACGAAAGGACAGCTAAGATGACGCGTTTCTGGCTACCCCTTTTGACCCTGCTGATGCTGCTGGCGCCCGCCAGCGCCGAGGCGCGCAAGGTCGCGCTAGTCATCGGCAATTCGGCCTATGCCAACACCGGCGCGCTGACCAACCCCGCGAACGACATCCGGATCGTCGCCGATGCCGCGAAAGCCGCGGGCTTCGAGGTGGTCACCGCGAGCAACCTCAACAATCAGGCCTTTCAGGGCGCGATGCGCGACTTCCGCACCAAGGCCGACGGCGCCGAGGTGGCGATGGTCTATTTCGCCGGCCACGGGATCGAGGCGCAGGGCAAGAACTGGCTGCTCCCCATCGACGCCAAGCTCGAATCCGACCTCGACCTGCCCTATGAGGCGATCGAGCTCAGCCGGCTGATGGAGGCGGTGTCGGGCGCGCAGGTGCGCATGGTCGTGCTCGACGCGTGCCGCAACAATCCCTTCGGCAGCAAGTGGCGGTCGGGCACCCGCGCGGTGGCGCGCGGCATGGCGGGGGTCGAGGCCGACGATGTGCTCGTCATCTTCGCCGCCGCCCCCGGCCAGACCGCGAGCGACGGCAATGGCGCGAACAGCCCCTTTGCCCTCGCGCTCGCGCGGCGATTGCCCGAACCCGATCTGCCGGTGCAGCTGCTCGGCGGCGCGATCCGCGACGATGTGCTCGCGGCGACCGGCGGCAACCAGCGGCCCTTCGTCAGCGCGAGCATCACCGGTACCCCGGTCTATCTCGTCCCGCGCACCGTGCCGACGTTGGTCGCCGCGGCGCCGGCGGTGCCCACGGGTGATCGCACCGCGAGCGAGGAGATTTTCTGGAAGGGGGCGCTCGCCGAAAGCAGCGTCCGCGCGTTCAGCGCCTATCTGTCCGAGTTTCCAAGCGGGCGTTATGCGGGCGATGCTTCGGACGCGATCGCCCGGCTGCTGGCGCCGGGCGCCGACGGCAGCGCCGTGCGCGGCGGCAAATATCGCGTGTCGGACATCGTGATCGAATGTGTGAAGGTCACCGGGTTTCTCGGTCTGCCCGATCAATTATTCCTGCGTTTCGGAGGAGACCAGCGGTTTCCGGAGAGCAAGAAGGACAGCTATACGATGAAAAAGGGCCAGCGCTGGGTCGTGCCGCGCAGTTTCGATTTCGACGGCAATTCGACGGTGCAGCTGCTTGAGGACGACGATGTCGGCGGGAACGACATATTGGGGACGATCGACCTCGAGCCGAGGGTCGGAAATTTCACCCGGACGATCAACGGGGATCGGAGCGAGTATCAGGTGACGTATCGGGTCAGTGCGGAGTAGCGGAGTGGCGAAGGCCGGTTTCGCGCAGAAACGGGCGCTTAAATCCTCCCTGTGGCCGGAGGCCATGGGGAGGGGGACCGCTCGCGAAGCGAGTGGTGGAGGGGCCGAAGACTTGCACGACGCCTGACGGCGTCGGCCCCTCCGTCAGCGGCTTCGCCGCTGCCACCTCCCCATCGCTTCGCGACAGGGAGGATCGGCAACGGTCGCTCCCCAACCCAAAGAAACCGCCGCTATTCCTTCTCCCCCACCTCGACCAGCCCGTGCCCGACGCTCACCCGCTCGTCGAAGACGAAACAGCTGCCGTGCCAGCGGCTTGTCGCCTCGGGAACCTGTTCGAGATAGGCGAGGATGCCGCCCTTCAGGTGGACCACGTCGTCGATACCTTCGCTGCGCAAGAATGCGGTCGACTTTTCGCAGCGGATGCCGCCGGTGCAGAACATCGCGATCCGCTTGCCGGCGAAGTCTTCGCGGTGGTCGCGCCACCAGTCGGGAAATTCGCCAAAGCTTTTGGTGTGCGGGTTCAAGGCGCCGTCGAAGCTGCCATAACCGACCTCGAAATCGTTACGTGTGTCGATGACCACCGTGCCCGGATCGGCGATCACCGCGTTCCAGTCGGCGGGGTCGACATAGCGGCCGACGTCGCGCGACGGGTCGATGCCCACCACCTTCATCGTCACGATTTCCTTCTTCAGCCGCACCTTGAGCCGCTGGAAGGGCATCGCGGCGGCGGCCGAATATTTGACGTCGAGCTCGGCGCAATCGGGGAGCGCGCGGATATGCGTGAGGACGGCGGCGATGCCAGTTTCGGGGCCAGCAATGGTCCCGTTGATCCCTTCACGCGCGAGCAGCAGCGTGCCCTTGACACCTTCGGCCGCGCAGAGGTCGAGCAACGGCTGGCGCAGCGCGGCGGGGTCTTCGAAGGGCGCGAAGCGATAGAGGGCGGCAACTTGAAACATCGGCGCCCCCTACTCCCACAGCGCATCAAACAAAAGTACGTCATTGCGAGCGAAGCGAAGCAATCCAGAGCCCGCGTAAACCGCTCTGGATTGCTTCGCTTCGCTCGCAATGACGCGTCGGGTCACCGAAACGGATCGCCCCGCCCGGTCGCATAATGCGCCATCGCCATCGTCGTCCATTGCGCGTTGACGCGGATGCAGCTCGGGAAGACGCTCGCGTCGGTGACCAGCACATTGGTCGTGCCGTGGACGCGGCATTCGGGGTCGACGATGCCATATTCGGGATTCTCGTTGATCGCATTGCCGCCATGCGCGTGGCTGCTCGACAGCGTCAGATCGTCCTGTTGGCCGATCTCGCGGGCGAAAAATTCGTCGACGTCCATGCCGGGCTTGATCGTCTTGCCATTCGCCAGCGCGGGATAGCATTCGAGCGCGCCCGCCGCGAAATGGACCTTGGTCAGCGTCGCCATCGCATCGCGCAGCACCGGCATATCGTCATCGACGTCGAGGCGGAAGTGCAGCTTGCCGTCGACCACCTGCCCGCGCCGGTCGGCGGGGAAGAGGATGCCCGCCGAATGGACGCGGCTGAAATTCCGCATCCGCTCCGCATGGGTGCCGAACCAGCCCGGCATCAGCGACGCCATCGCCATCGGCGGCTGGAAATGGCTTTCGAGCAGATATTTGCCGCAGTCGACATAGCTGGTCATCTGGTCCTCGTCCCACGCATTTCCGCCGACACCATCGTTCATCAGCGCAACCACCGGCGAGGCGACGTTGAGCGAGATCTGATAACCCGTCCCCTGAATACCGCTGCTGTCGAGCAGTTTCGACGAGGCGATGGTGCCGCCCGCGACGATCACCCCGACGCGGGCGCGGACGAGACGGCGGGACCCGTCGGGCATGACGAGGCGGACCGCCTCTGCCTCCAGCTTGTCGTTCGCGGCGTCGCGCCACAGGATTTCCTCGGCCTTGGTTTCGGGCAGGATACGGGCGCCATGGTCGCGGCACGCCTGCGGCAGATAGGTCTGCGCCATGCCCATGCGCCGCCCATAGGGGCAGCCCGAGTTGCAATAACCGCAATAGGCGCAGGCGTTCGGGGTGTTCGGCGGGCCGAAATTCTTGTCGAACCAGTCGGTCACCGCACGCTGTTCGCGCGGGTCCGACGAGGCGGCGGCATGCGCCTGCCACCCCTTGATCAGATGCGTGCCATTGTGGCGCCCGCTGCGCGGTTCGGCGCGGCCGATGCCGAGCTTTGCCTGCACCGCGTCGTAACTGGCGTGAAAGGCGGCGGCGTCGACCGGCGCACCGATGCTCGCCCATTTGGCGAGCACGTCGGGCGCATCGGGGTGGGTGCGTCCCGCTTCGTTGACGCGCAGGCAGATGCCGTTGTTCACCGTCGACGACCCGCCGACGCAGCGCCCCTGGAAGATCACGAAATCATTGTTGGTCGTCGTCTGGACGCCGCCATGCTTGTAGAGCGCGGCGATCATGTCGAGTTCGCGGTGGGTGATGCGCGGCGAGGGATAAAAGGGCCCGGCCTCGACGATCAGCACCTTATAGCCCTGCGCCGCGACATTATAGGCAGCGACCGCGCCGCCCGCGCCCGAGCCGATAACGACGACGTCATACTCGTCCGCCAGCGTGTCGGCGGTGAGGATATGGTCGGGATGGATCTCGCGCCCCGTCACATCGGCGATCGGCATTTCGGGCGGGTCGGTGCGGGTGCGGAATTTCGGCAGGGTGAAGCCGATCTGCTGATGCACCGGGTTCGCGACATTGGCGTCCTGCCCCGCGTCGCGCGGCCGCTCGCCGCCCTGCCAATAGCCATAATAACACGCATAAATGATGCCGCGCAGCCGGGCCATGTCCTGGAACAGGTCGAACTCGCTGTTCTGGAGCCGGTCGCGGACGCGTTCGGCGCGGGTGTCGACATCGAGTTCGACGAACACCGGCGCCAGCGCCAGTTCGGTCATGTTGAGCGAGAAGCGCAGCTCGTCGAGCTTGGTCCCGCCGACCTTGCCGAACAGCTCGACGACATTGGCGACGACCTGATCGGCGGTGATCGCCATGTCGACGCCGTGGAACAGCGCCTCGGTCAGCGCCTCCAGAAATTTGAGTTGCCCGAAATTGAACGGTGCCGTCATCGCCCTGCCCCCTGCTGGTCCTGCGCCCACGAATGCGGGTTTATAGCAAATGAAGGCAAGAGCTTATTGTACGGGAACGACGGCTTTGGGGTGGGAAGCGGACCTTGCCGATCCTCCCTGTCGCGCAGCGATGGGGAGGTGGCAGCCCGTAGGGCTGACGGAGGGGCCGACGCCGTCAAAGACTGGCGCGCGGCCGCGGCCCCTCCACCACCGCTTCGCGGCGGTCCCCCTTCCCACGGCTTCGCCGCAGGGAGGATTTATGCCCGCTATTCGGTCATTAGCGGTCGCCCCGACGGCGAACATCAAATGCGCGCAGAGGCGCAGAGGTCGCAGAGAGGAGAGACCCAGCGCCTCTGTGATCTCTGCGCCTCTGCGCGCACATCTTCGAAACGGGCCAGAGACGCGGGATTCCCGCCTTCGCGGGATGAGGAAGACAGGTCGTCGGCGGCCACCCCCGACGCTGCCCGGTCAGCCTGTCCAGTCCCACCCGTCGTCGCGGTGACTTATAATCAACTCGCGCGGCGCGGGCAGATCGTCGATCAACCCGCCGCGCAGCCGCAGCACCGCCGGCAAATCGTCGCGGCGACTGTACACCGGCGCACCGCAACCCGTGCAGAAGGCGCGATATTTGCCCGGCGAACTTTCATATTCGCGCACCCGGTCGCGCGCGTCGAAGCGGACCTCGGCGACATCGGCGAGCACCGCGACGTTGAACGCGCCGCCGTTCGCGCGGCGGCACTGGCCGCAGTGGCACAGCACCACCTCGCCCACCGGCCCGTCGAAGCGATACCGCGTCGCGCCGCACAGGCACGAAGCGGACAGCGTCACGCCGCCGCCTTCTTCTTCTGGCGATAGGCGTGGAGCAATGGTTCGGTATAGCCCGACGGCTGGGTCACGCCCTCGAAGATCAGCGCGCGCGCCGCCTGATAGGCGATGCCGTCGGGGGTCAGCTTTTCGTAGAGCGCATCGCCCGCGTTCTGTGCGTCGACCTTGGCCGCCATGCGGACCAGCGCGGTGTCGACCTGCGCCGCGGTACACACGCCGTGGAGCAGCCAGTTGGCGAGCGCCTGACTGGCGATCCGCAGCGTCGCGCGATCCTCCATCAGGCCGACATCGTCGATGTCGGGCACCTTCGAACAACCGACGCCCTGGTCGATCCAGCGCACGACATAGCCCAAAATGCCCTGGCAATTGTTATCGAGTTCGCGGGTAACCTCGGCTTCGCTCCAGTTGCGGCCGGTCGCGACCGGGATGTTCAGCAGCCGATCGAGCGACGGAACCGCCTCGCCCGCGATCTCCTTCTGCCGCGCGAACACATCGACCATATGATAGTGCAGCGCGTGCAAGGTCGCGGCGGTCGGCGACGGCACCCAGGCGGTGTTCGCGCCCGACTTCGGATGGCCGATCTTGGCGTCGAGCATCCCCTTCATCAGGTCGGGCATCGCCCACATGCCCTTGCCGATCTGCGCCTTGCCGCTGAGCCCGCAGGCGAGGCCGATGCGGACGTTGCGGTCCTCGTAGCTCGCGATCCAGTCCGACGCTTTCATCTCGCCCTTGGGGATCATCGGGCCGGCGCGCATCGAGGTGTGGATTTCGTCGCCGGTGCGGTCGAGGAAGCCGGTGTTGATGAAGACGATGCGGTCCTTCACCGCATGGATGCACGCACCCAGATTCGCGCTGGTGCGGCGTTCCTCGTCCATCACCCCGACCTTGATCGTGTGGCGCGACAGGCCGAGCATATCCTCGACGGCGTCGAACAGCCGGTCGGTGAAGCCGCATTCCTCCGGCCCGTGCTGCTTGGGCTTGACGATATAGATGCTGCCCGCGCGGCTGTTGGTGAGCGTGCCGAGGCCCTTCAAATCGTGGAGCGAGCAGAGGCTGGTGAACACCGCATCGCAAATCCCCTCGGGCGCTTCGCTGCCGTCGGCGAGCTTCACCATCGGGGTGGTCATCAGATGGCCGACATTGCGCACGAACATCACGCTGCGCCCCGGCAGGGTGAAGGCGGCGCCATCGGGCGCGGTCCACTCGCGGTCGGGCTCCATCGCGCGGGTGACGGTGGCGCCGCCCTTGGCGAACACCTCGGTCAAATCGCCGCGCATCAGGCCGAGCCAGTTGGTATAGCCGAGGGTCTTGTCCTCGCCGTCGACCGCCGCAACGCTGTCCTCGAGGTCGATGATCGTAGTCAGCGCGGCTTCGAGCAACACGTCGGCGATGCCCGCGGGGTCGGTCTGGCCGATCGCGCTCGCGGGATCGATGACCAGTTCGATGTGGAGGCCGTTGTGCTTCAACAGGATGGCGCCCGGCTTCGTCCCGACAAGCTGCGCCGGGTCGGCGAGTTCGGGGCTGCCGCCAGTCCACTCGGCCCAGCTGCCCGACGCGAGCGGCACGGCGTCGTCGAGGAAGGCCTTGGCGCGCGCGATCACCGCCGTGCCGCGGGCCGCGTCATAACCGCCGGGCTGCGCGGGCGGCGCATCGAGCGCGTCGGTGCCGTAGAAGGCGTCATAGAGACTGCCCCAGCGCGCATTGGCGGCGTTGAGCGCAAAGCGCGCGTTCAGCGCCGGGACGACGAGCTGCGGCCCGGCCATCGTCGCGATTTCGGGGTCGACGTTCGTCGTACCGACCTGGAAGGCGGCGGGTTCGGGGACGAGATAGCCGATGTCGCGGAGGAAGGCCTGATAGGCGGCGGGGTCGTGCGCCTGCCCGGCCCGTTCGAGATGCCAGGCGTCGATCTTTGCCTGCAAATCCTCACGCTTCGCGAGCAAAGCCGCATTTTCGGGGGCGAATTTTCCGAGCAGCGCCGCGAAGTCCGCCCAGAATCTGTCGGCGTCGAGCCCGGTGCCGGGCAGCGCGCGATCCTGGACAAAATCGACCAGCCGCGCATCGATCGACAGCCCGTGGCGGTCCAGAAATTCGGTCATTGCAGCACCCTTTGGTTCGGCGCGTTCGCGCCCGTTGGTCCGGGGAGGAAAGGGTGCCGCCCTATGCCTTCATTGCGGCATATTGGCAATGGGGGGTGCGCCGCTCGCGATCATCTGTTCGAACGTCAGCACGATAAACTCCGCCGGATGGGTGATCGCCAGCGTCGCCGAAACGACCAGCCGGCCATCGAGAAGATCCTGTCCCGTCATCGTCGTCCCCACGCCGCACTGCACCTGAAAGGCGTCGCTCGCCTTGTCGCCCATCAACCCGCCCTGCTGCCACAGCCCGGTCAGGAAGCTGGAAATCGCGGCACTGACCGTCGCCCAGGTGGTCGCGTCGTTGGCCGCGAAGACAAAGGACTGCAGCGCCGCCTTGATCGACTGCCCGATATAGATCAGTTCGCGCCGCACCTGGATATACCGATAGTCATTGCTGTTGCCGTCGAGCGTCCGGGCGCCCCATACCACCACCCCGCGCCCCGTCTGCGCGCGCAGGACGTTGATCGCCAGGCCATTGACGGGGGTGTTGAACCCGCCCTGCTCGTCGTCGGTGAAGACCCACAGCGGCGACGTCACCGCGGCGAGCGCGACGTTCGCCGGGGCGTTCCACACGCCGCGTTGCTGGTCGTTCTGCGCCCACACCCCGGCAACGATGCCGCTCGGCGGCTGGATATTCAGCGCATCGGTCATCGCCTGCGCGATTCGGGCGTACAGCGGCAGCGCGGCCCGCAACAGATCGTCGAGCGTGAGCTGCCATTGCGCCGGCGTCTGCGGCGGGGCGAGTATGGGATAGGCGCTGCCGTCGGCCGAATATGTCGCGCTGTTGCCCGTCATCCCGGCCGAGGGCGGAAACGCCGTCGCGATCGCCGCCTGCACCGTCGCCAGTTGGGGGTCCCGATACAGCTCCACCGCATTGGCCGTCAGCAGGCCGTTGATCGCATCATTGCCGCCGTCCGCCGCGCGCAACTGCGTATAGCTTGTGTCGGCCGGCGCGACGATCGACCCATTGACCGCGGGCGCATAGGCCGCGCCATAGCGGACGCTGGCCAGCGCCGGGGCGATCGCGGTCCAGAAGTCATCCTGCGCGGCGGTCAGCAAGGCGAAGCTATCGGCGGCAAGGCAGCCCGGCAGGTCGAGAATCGCCACGCGGTCCTGCAGGCTGTCCGCCTGCGTCAGCATCGCACAGGCGACGGTGCCATAACCGGCAAGATCGAGCTGGCACGCCTCGGGCACCGCCAGCATCGCCGGACCGACCGCATGGCCGGCCGCGTTGATCCCGCCGATCAGGTCGGCGGCGCGGATGGCGCCGGGCGGCGACGTGCCGATATTTTCCGCGTTGGTCGGATAATCGTCGGCGCCATAGCTGCCGACCGACACGATAAAACAATCGCCGCCGCCATTGGCGAAGAACAGGCGCATCTGCCAATAAAGGTTGAAGGCGTCGGGGCCCGCCCCGCCCGCGACCGGCGCCAGGGTGAAGCCGTCCGCGGCGGCGGCGTCCGCCGCAACCACGAAGCGTTGCACCGCCGGGCCGCCGAAATAACTGACAAATTCGGCCATCGACGCGATCGCGACCGGCGTGTTGTACAGCGACGCCCCGGTGACCGGGTTGCCGGCAAATTGCGTATAGCCGACGAAAACGGGCACGCCGGTCGCGACGCCGACGACCGACGACCCGAAGGCGTCGATTTCCGTGATATAGACTCCGGGCGTTCTATACTGGGTCGCCATCCGGTATCTCCTTTGGCGCACAATGGCAGAGCCGGCGCAGGGCGGCCAGCGGATTGGCGTGACGCGGCGCCGGGGCCTCGCCAAACGCCCCGCCATCCGTCTATACGCGCCGCATGACCCCCCGCATCCTCCTCGCCACCGCCGACGTCCCCGGCGGCGACCCGCTGCGCCTGTTCCAGCGCGGCGACGACTATTTCATCACGCTCGGCCACAGCGAATTGATGACCAGCCGGATGAGCGGGTCCGAGGAAGCACTCGCGGAAATGAGCTGCGACCGGCTGCGCGACGACGCCGCCCCGCACCTGCTGATCGGCGGCTACGGCATGGGCTTCACCCTGCGCGCGGCGCTCGCGCGGCTCGGCGCCGACGCCCGCATCACCGTCGCCGAGCTGGTGCCCGAGATCATCGACTGGGCGCGCGGGCCGATGGCCGCGCTCACCGCGAGCTGCCTCGACGACCCGCGCGTCGACCTGGTGCTGGACGATGTCGGCGCGGTGATCGGCGGTGCGACGCGGCGCTACGACGCCATCCTGCTCGACGTCGACAACGGCCCCGATGGGCTGACGCGCACCGGCAACGACCGCATCTATTCGGTGGCAGGCCTCGCACGCGCCCGGGCCGCGCTGCGTCCCGGCGGCATCCTCGCGATCTGGTCGGCGGCGCCCGACGTCCGCTTCACCCGCCAGCTCAAGGACGCGGGCTTCGCGGTCGAGGAGGCGGCGGTGCGCGCCCGCGCGAACGGCAAGGGCGGCCGCCATGTCATCTGGTTCGCGCGCACGCCTTAGGTCGGCGCCCCGCCCCCCAACGCCTGATAGAGCGCGACATAGGCGGTGAGCCGGTCGGTGCGCAGCTGGATCAGCGCGATGTCGACCGCGAACAGCGCGCGCTGCGCGTCGATCTGTTCGAGATAGGGCGAATAGCCGGCGCGGTAGCGGTTGGTCGCGTGGCGCAATGTTTCGGCGACCGCCGCGCGCTGCGCGAGCAGCGCCTGTTGCTGGACCCCGATGCGGTCGATCACCGCCAACTGGTCCTCGACCTCGCGAAAGGCGGTGAGCACGGTGCGGCGATAGGCGAAGGCGGCCTGGTCGCGCTGCGCGGTCGCGGCGTCGAACTGGCCCTGCAGCCGCCCGCCCGAAAAGATCGGCGCCAGGATGCTGCCGCCGATCGACCAGACCGAGATCGGATCGTCGAGCAGCGACGAGATCGCCGCCCCCGCCGACGCCGACAGGCGGATTTGCGGCAGGAACTGCGCGCGCGCGCCGCGCAAATTGGCGTCGGTCGCGGCGAGGGCATATTCGGCCTGCGCGATGTCGGGGCGGCGGCGGACAAGGTCGGAGGGCAATACGGCGGGCACCCCGGGGGTGACGAGCGCGTCGAAATCGGCGCCGCGATCGATCGCGCGCGGCGCGTCGCCGACCAGAACCGACAGCGCATTTTCCTGCCGCGCGATCGCCGCCTCGATCGCCGGAATCTGCTGCTCGGTGCCGCGATATTCGGCCTCGGCCTGGCTGAGTTCGAGCCGCGAGGTATAGCCCGCCTCGGCCCGGTCGCGCGCGATGCGCAGCGCCTCGCCGCGCGACGCCAGCGTCTGCACCAGCAAGGCGCGCCGCTCGTCGAGCGCGAGAAGGACGATATAGCTGCTCGCGGTCGCGGCGCTGACCGACAGCGTCGCCGCCTCGCGCGCCGCCGCGACGGCGGCGGCATTGGCGCGCGCCGCGTCGACCGTCGCGGCGTTGCGCCCGAACAGGTCGATCTCATACGCCGCCTGGAACGCCGGCTGCGCCGAGAAGCTTTCGCTCGGCTGGCCGAAGGCGTTGACGCTGCGCGCCTCGGCGCCGGGGACATTGGCCGACAGTGTCGGCAGCAGCAGCGATCGGGCGACGCGCTCCTGCGCCCGCGCCTCGGCGACCCGCGCCGCCGCGATCGCCAGGTCGGTGTTGTTGGCGCGCGCCTGGTCGACCAGCGCCGACAATCGCGCGTCGCCAAAGCCCGCCCACCAGGCGCGCTCGACCGGACCGGCGGCGGGCATCGCGGTGCGCCAGTCGGCGGGCGGCGCAACGAGGCTAGCATCGGGGCGCGGCGTGATCGCCGGGGCGCAGCCGGCCAGCAGCAGCACCGCGATCGGAAGAACGCGCCGCATCACTCGGCCCCGGTACGGACGGTCGCGATCACCGACATGCCGGGTCCGAGCCGTTCGGCAAGCTTCTGGCCGGGTTCGATGCGGATGCGCACCGCGATGCGCTGCGGCACCTTGACGAAATTGCCCGATCCGGTGTCGGGCTTGACGATGCTGAACTCGCTGCCCGCCGCCGGGGCGATGTTTTCGACCACCCCTTTCAGCTCGGCGCCGCCGAGCGCGTCGATGCGCAGCGTCGCCGACTGGCCGACGCGGATCTTCGCGGTCTGCGCTTCCTTGAAATTGGCGACGACCCAATGTTTCTGCGGCACCAGATACATCATCTGGGTCCCCGGATTGACGAGCTGGCCGACGCGCACCGTCACTTCGCTCAGCTTGCCGGCGCGCGGCGCCCGCACCACCGTCCGCATCAGGTCGATGTCGGCAAGCCCGCGCGTCGCCTTGGCATTCTCGACCCCGGCCTGCAGCCCGCCGCGCCCGACGGTGACCGAGCGCACCTGCTCGAGCGCGATCTGGCGCTGCGCCTCGGCTGCGCGGACCCCGGCTTCCGCCTGACGCAGCGCGGCGAGCGTCTGGTCGCGTTCGCGCAGCGACACCGATCCCGCATCGACCAGTTCATTGACGCGGCGCATGTCGGCCTGCGCGCGCTGCAACTGGGCGCGGGCGTTGGCGACCGCGGCGTCCTGCGCCTTGACCTGTGCCTCGGCCGAGCGCTGACTTTGCGCGCTGTTGTCGAGGCTGGCGGTCTGCGCCGCGATGCTGGCGGCCCCTTGCGCGACGCGCTGGCGATAGATGCTGTCGTCGATCCGCACCAGCACCTGCCCGGACTGCACGGTCTGGAAATCCTGCACCAGCACCTCGGTCACATAGCCGCCGACCTGCGGCGCGATGATCGTCGTCTGGCCGCGCACATAGGCGTTGTCGGTGGTCTGGCTCGACGCGCGGAAGGGCGGCAGACCCCAGGCATAGAGCGCCGCGAGCACCCCGGCGACGATGACGAGGCCGAACAGCACCATCTGCCGCCGCGAACGATCGGGCCGCCAGCCGCTGGCTTCGCCGCTTTCGGCGGGCGCGGCATCGGCGGGCGGCGCGGCCGGTTCGGGTGCGGGCGTCGGCGCGGGCGCGGGCGCGGGCTTTGCCGTTTCGGCGGGAACCGGCGGCGGGCCGGCGGGCGCGGGATCGGATGTGGTCTTGTCGGTCATTGAGTCCTTGCCAACATTTTCTGGAGGGCTTCGAGTTCCTTCGCCAGCGGGTTGACCCCGCGCCGGCGATCATAGAGCCAGCGCGCGAACATGACCACGAAGGCCAGCGCCGACAGGCTGCCGATGACGAAGAAAATATCGTTGAAGGCGAGGATCGCGGCTTCGCGCGCCACCTCCTGCACCACCTGGGCCCCCGCGACCCCGCTGCGCAGCGCCGGGTCGGTCATCGTGCCGCCGAGGCCGTTCGCGAGCGCGTTGATCGCCTGCGCCACCCCGGGGTCGCTCGTCGACAGGCTGCTGCCCAGCGTCATCAGATGCTGCTTGGTGCGCAGCGTGTGGAACGCCGACAGCGCGCCGACCCCGGCGAGGCCGCCCAAGGTCTGCGACAGGTTGAAGACCGCGAGGAAGCTGATGACGTACGACGGCCCCTTGGCGAGCGCGCGCACAAAGCCCTCCATCAGCATCGGTCCCATGAAATAGACCGCGGCAAAGGCCAGCGCGGCCTGCGTCAGATACAGGTTGCCGGGCCGCGTCATCAGGCCCGAATGGGTGTCGGCGAACGCGGCGACCGCGATCACCGCGAGCGAGACGAGGATCGGCCGCCGCAGGTCGAGCGGGTTGAGCCGCGCCACCGCGAGCACGCCGCCCGCGAGCGTCGCGGCCGCGAGGATCGCATAATAAGTGACAAGCTGGTCGTTCCCCATGCCGACCGCAGAGAGCAGGCCCGAGGCGCCGAAATTCTGTTCGGACAGCAGCACGCGGACCGCGGCGCCGGTCAGCGCGAATTTCAGCAGGTCGCTGCTCCCCATCCAGCGCGTGTGGAGCATCGGATTGGCGCGGTTATGCTCGATCAGGAAGGCAATGCCGATCAGCAGGATCGCCGCCGCCAGCGTGCCGCCGAGCCAAGGCGTGGTCCACCACACGATGCGGCCCTGGACAAAAAAGGCGCAGAGCAGCCCCACCCCGACCGCGAGCAGCGGAAAGGTCACGAGGTCGAGCTTGCCGAAAGAGCGGACGGTATCGCCCTGCGGCAATTGCAGGACATTGACCAACCCGACCGCGACCAGCGACATCGCGAATTGCAGCACGAACAGATTATAGACATTGCCGTCGGCGAGCAGCAGCGGCGAAATCGCGCGCGCCAGCGGCAGGCCGACCTGCGAAATGCCGATCGCCAGCAGCAGCCCGCCGATCCGCGCCTTCGCCGGCATCCCCTGCATCAGATAGAAGGCCGCGAGCGTCGACAGCCCGCTCGCCGCGATCCCCGATATGCCGCGCGACACCAGTTCGAGCCGGTATCCCGCATCGAACAATTGCAGGAAATTGGCGAGCAACAGCGCCCACATCGTCGCGCGCACGAAGCGCTGGATGCCGAATTCCTGCCGCACCTTGAACAGCAATATGCTCATGCAGGCGTTGGTCATGCTGTAGACGGCGGTGACCCACCCCGACTCGACGGGGGTGAGGTCGAGATGGCCCTGCAACGCGGTCAGGTTGGCGAGCAGCAGCCCGTTCTGGAATCCGCCGACGATCGCGAGATAAAAACCGATAAACAGGTAGAAAAGCTTGCGCCGCCCCGGATGGTCGGGGTTTGCCGGCGACCCCGGCATGATCGGGCGTTCGTGCGGCTTGTAGACATAACCGCCGGATACGGCCCCCTCAGCCATGGCGAGTAAAGGGCGCGGTTCCCGCGCGCATGGTCCGGCCGTTTCCGATCATCGGCCTCCTATAGCAGCGCAGGCCGGATGCGACACACCTTATCGTCGCGCCGGGCGCTGCGCCGCGCCTCCTAACCCGCCGCCACCCCCGCCGGCTGCATCGGTGCGAGTTCGGAGAGCATGGTACCGACGCGGTTCCGGCCTCGCGCCTTCGCGCGGTAAAGCGCGGCATCGGCGCGACGCGAGAGGGTGAGCAGACCGTCGCCGGCCGCCAACTGCGCGACGCCGAACGACGCGGTGACGGCACGCGTGATGCCAAGATGGGCGAATGATGTCGCGGCAAAGGCGGTGCGGACCGCTTCGGCAAGGCCCCGCGCCTCGGCGAGCGTCGCGCCGGTGACGAACACCGCGAACTCCTCGCCCCCCAGGCGGCTCACGATCGCGCCGGGCGGCACATGGTCGCGCAACAATCGGGCAAAGGCGGCGATCACGTCATCGCCCGCAGCATGGCCGAAACTGTCGTTGATCGCCTTGAAATGGTCGAGGTCGGCGGCGATCAGCACCGCGGGCTCGCCAAGCCGAAGTGCGCGGGCCAGCGCGTCTTCGGCCCGCGCATCGAACCCGCGGCGGTTGAGCAGGCCCGACAGCACGTCGGTTTCCGACCGCGCGACCATCTCCGCCGCGGTATCGCGCATGATGACGAGCAGCAACACGAGCGCGATCGCGACGAGCAGCACGACGCTCGCGCTCTGCGAGATGGCGGCATAGGCCGTGTCCATATAGCCCTGCGGCGAGCGCGCGGTGCCGACGATCGCGGCGATCAGCGGCTTGGCGAGATAGAGCACCGCAACGACCAGTTGCAGCGCGAGGAACAGCATGTCGAGCGGCTGGCGGCGCTGCGATCGCCAGACGAGCACGGCGAACAGCAGCTGCATCGCGATATAGGGCGCCTGATAGAGGATCGACCGCAGCGGCGAGCCATAGACGAGGCCGAACACCACCGGCACCGCGAGGATCGTCAGGCTCCAGATCGCCGCCATCGCGATCCACGGCGGCGCGACACCATAGTGCCGCGCCACGCCGATCATGCAGAAGCTTTGCGAGAGCAGGAAAACCAGGAAGATGCTCACGCCGACCGGGGTCGGGTCGACCTGTGTCGTCTGCAGATATTCGAGCGCGAGATAGGCGATTCCCATCGCATAGCCGAGCGCGATCCACCGCACGCCGCGCGCTTCGCGATTCATCGCCGCGACCACCGCAAAGGCGATCGCGAAGATGCCGATGAGCGACATGTTGGTGGAAAGAATGAAGGCGGCTGTCATGGACCCGAACTGCGATGATGTCGCCGACGATAGGATAGCAGCGACGAATCTTTCGTTAATGGCGCCCCCTGCGACGCGATGATGCGGCGGGCCAGATTGTTACGGTATCATCCGCAACGATATTGCAGCGCGGGGGGTGCCAAAGCGCGTCCTCGCTCGCTATACCCCTTCGCATGACCAGCCTCACCACCAGCGAAAGCGCGACGATCGAACGCGCCGCCGATGCGCCGATGCTCGGACAGGTCGAGCGCTGGGCGGCGGTGAACAGCGGCACCGGCAATCTTGCCGGGCTCAAGACCGTCGCCGCCATGCTCGCCGATGCTTTTGCAGCGCTGCCCGGCGACATCCGCCTCGTCGCGCCCGATCCGGTCGAAAGCGTCGATGCGGCGGGGAATATCCGGACGACGCAGCGCGGCGACCACCTGCACCTGCGGGTGCGGCGCGCGGCGCCGGTGCAGTTGCTGCTCACCGGCCATATGGACACGGTGTTCGCCGCCGATCATCCGTTCCAGACATTGCAATGGCGCGAACCCGGCGTGCTCAACGGCCCCGGCACCGCCGATATGAAGGCGGGCATCTCGGTGATCCTCGCCGCGCTGACCGCGCTCGAAGCCTCGCCGCTCGCGGCGCGCGTTGGCTACGACGTGATGATCAACAGCGACGAGGAAACGGGCAGCCACGCTTCCGCCGCGCTGATCGCCGAACTGGCGAAGGGCAAGACCGCCGCCCTCACCTATGAACCCGCGCTGCCCGACGGCACGCTGGCGGGCGCGCGGCCGGGCAGCGGCAACTTCAGCATCACCGTGCACGGCCTGTCGGCGCATGCCGGGCGCAATCCCGACGACGGGCGCAACGCGCTCATCGCGGCGGCCGATCTGGCCCTGCGCCTGAACGCGCTCAAATCTCTGGAATTGAAAGTCAATCCGGCGAAAATCGACGGCGGCGGACCGAACAATGTCGTCCCCGACCAGGCAATCCTGCGCGTCAATATGCGCCCCTCGACCCCCGAGGCGATGGTCGCCGCCGAGGTCGCGCTGCGCGATGCGATCGCCGCGGTATCGCGCGACCACGACGTCCACTGCCACCTCCACGGCGGCTTCAACCGCCCGCCCAAGCCGCTCGACGCCGCAGCGACGCGCCTGTTCGAACTGGTGCGCGACTGCGGCGCGGCGCTCGGGCTGCCGCCGATCAGCTGGAATGCGACAGGCGGGGTATGCGACGGCAACAATATCGCGGCGTGCGGCGTGCCCGTCGTCGATACCATGGGACCGCGCGGCGGCGCGATCCACTCTTCGGACGAATTTCTGATCGTCGACAGCCTGGCCGAACGGGCGCAATTGTCGGCGCTGACCATGATGAAAATAGCGGAACGGGGGACGGTGTGAATTATGTGATCCGGGCGGCCAAGCCGGGCGATTTGCAGAGCATTTACGAGATGGCGAAACTGACCGGCGGCGGCTTCACCAACCTGCCCCCCGACCGGCAGGCGCTGCGCACCAAGCTCGAACGCGCCGAGGCGAGTTTCGCATGCGAGAAAGAATATCCGTCGGACGAGCTGTATCTGCTCGTGCTAGAGGACCTCGACAGCGGCGAGGTGCGCGGGACGTGCCAGATTTTCGGGCAGGTCGGCCAGCGCTGGCCCTTCTACTCCTATCGCATCGGAACCGACAGCAAGCACAGCGAGCAACTCGGCCGCACCTTTCATGCACAGGTGCTGATGCTCAGCAACGACCTCAACGGCGCGTCCGAAGTCGGCGGACTGTTCCTCCACCCCGCGGCGCGCGCCGGCGGGCTCGGGCTGCTGCTCGCACGCTCGCGCTATCTGTTCATCGCGCGGCACCGCGCGCGCTTTGGCGACCGCATCCTCGCCGAGTTGCGCGGGGTGATCGACGAGGCGGGCGGATCGCCCTTCTGGGACGGGGTCGCGGGCAAATTCTTCGGGATGAGTTTTCAGGAAGCCGACCAGTTCAACGCGGTCCATGGCAACCAGTTCATCGCTGACCTGATGCCCAAGCATCCGGTCTATATCGCGATGCTGAACGACCATGCGCGCAGCGTCATCGGGGTGCCGCACCCCAGCGGCCGCGCGGCGATGCGGATGCTGGAAAATGAGAATTTCGCCTATGAAAATTACGTCGACATCTTCGACGGCGGCCCGACGATGACCGCGCGCACCGACCAGGTCGCGAGCATCAAGGACGCGCGGCATGGCACGGTGACGGCGGTTGCCGAAGGCGGCGCCGATGCGCTGGTCGCGACCGGGCGGCTCGCCGATTTCCGCTGCTGTTTCGGCAAGGTCGGCGATGGCGACACGCTCGACGGCGCGGCGGCGAAGCTGTTGGGTGTGAGCGAGGGCGACGACATCAGCTGGATCGGGCGTTGATGCTTACCGAAATCAATTTCGACGGGATCATCGGCCCGACGCATAATTATGCGGGGCTGAGCCGCGGCAATATCGCGTCGGCGTCGAACGCCGGCGACGTGTCGCAGCCGCGCGCCGCGGCGCTGCAGGGCATCGACAAGATGCGCCACAATCTGGCGCTCGGCTTGCCGCAGGGCTTCTTCACCCCGCTCGACCGGCCCGATGCGCCATGGCTGGAGGTGCTGGGAACGACGCTCGAGGGTGCCGAGCCGCACCTGCGCGCGCAGGCCTGGTCGGCGTCGTCGATGTGGGCGGCGAACGCCGCGACGGTCTCCCCCGCGCCCGACAGCGACGACGGAAAATGCCATCTGACCGTCGCCAACCTCGTCACCATGCCGCACCGCAGCCACGAGTGGCAGGGCACGCTGAAGCAGCTCCGCCTCGCCTTCGCGAACCCGGCGTTCGCGGTGCACGGCCCCGTCCCCGCCCCCTTCGGCGACGAGGGCGCGGCGAACCATATGCGGCTGTGCGACGGCCACGGCTCCCCCGGGGTCGAGATCTTCGTCTATGGCGTCGGTGGCGGGCGCTATCCGGCGCGCCAGCACCTCGACGCGTCGAAGGCGATCGCGCGGCATCACCGGCTCGATCCGACGCGCACGCTGTTCATCCGCCAGTCGGACAGCGCGATCCAGGGCGGCGCCTTTCACAACGATGTCGTCGCGGTGGCCAACGAGCGCGTGCTGTTCACCCACGAGACCGCGTTCCACGACCGCGAAGCGGCGCATGCCGAAATTCGCGCCGCCTTCCCCGCGGTCGAGATCGTCGAGGTGCCCGCCGAGGCGGTGAGCCTGCCCGACGCGATCAAATCCTATCTGTTCAACGCCCAGCTCGTTTCGCTGCCCGGCGGCGGCGGCATGGGGCTCGTCCTGCCGACCGAGGCGCAGGACACGGCATCGGTGTGGAACTGGCTCGAAGCGCATGTCGCGGGCAACGGACCCATCCGCAAGCTGCTGCCGGTCAACGTTCGCCAGTCGATGGCCAATGGCGGTGGCCCCGCCTGCCTGCGGCTGCGCGTCGTCGCCGATCCGGCGACGGTCGATCCGCGCTTCATAGCCGATGCGGACAGGCTCGACCGGATTTCCGAGATCGTGGCCCGGCATTGGCCGGAGGCGATTGCAGCGGCCGATCTCGCTTCGGCGGGCCTGATCGCCGACGTACGCCGCGCGCGCGCGGCGTTGCTGGAGGCGCTGGAACTGAGCGAGCTGGCCTGAGCTGGCCGGACGGCCGGACAACCCGTCCGGCAGCTGACCCTCGCGGCGCCGTGACGGCATGGGACTCCCGCTTATGCCAGTCCCTTTGAGCGTCTGCTTATGGGCATGATCCGGTCGCGGCCCTAGCCTTTGAGCGACGGGTCTGCCGTCGTCGAATTGCGCCGCGCGATGCTCCACTGTTCCTGTGTGTCGCTGTCGTAAACGCGCTTGGGGACGGCAGACATTTGACCTTTGTTGCCCCCGGTTGGGAGACATGCCGTGCGGAGATCGCTGATCACTCTTGGTGGCGCCGCGGCGCTGGCGTTGGCCCCCTCCGCTCACGCGAGCGACAAGGGATGGAATGATGCCGGATCGCTCGCGCGCGACGCGCTCGTCGTCGCCGCCTTTGGCGTTCCCGCGGCGCAGGGCGACTGGGACGGCGTCCTGCAAGCCGGGGGAAGCGTCGGCGTGGCCGGGGGCCTGTCCTATGGGCTGAAGGAGGCTTTTCCCGAACGCCGCCCCGACGGCAGCGACAACAAGAGCTTCCCGTCCGGACATACCTCGATTTCCTTCGCCGCTGCGGCGACGCTGCAGAATCGCTACGGCTGGAAGGTCGGCGTTCCCGCGCAGCTGGTCGCGGCCTTCGTCGGATTGAGCCGCGTCGAGGCGGAGAAGCATCATGTGCACGACGTACTCGTCGGCGCCGCCATCGGCGAAGCCGCGGGTTTCCTGATCACCCGCAAGGCGAACGACCGCGTCCAGATATTGCCCTGGGGCGGCACCAAAAGCGGCGGTATCGCGATGACGATGCGCTTCTGAAGGCCCGCGCCGTCGCGACGCGCTTGCATTCCACCGTCAAAGTCCGACTATGGCGACAATTCGCCGGGGGGCTTTTCGATGCAAGACGATCTGATCGACCGCATCTACGAATGTTCGGTGGTGCCCGAGGCTTGGCCTGCGGTGCTCGACGATGTCGCGGCGCTGGCGGGATCCACCGGCGGTTTGCTGTTTTCGGCGCGCAAGGCACTGAACTGGACGGCGTCGGACAGCGTCGCCGAGGCGTTCGATGCCTATGTCCACGACGGCTGGTTCGGCAAATGCAGCCGCCGCGTCTGCCTGATGAGCCAGGAGGCGCCCTCCTTCTTTGTCGAATATGATTTCTGGAGCGAGGAGCAGCTGAGCGCCGATCCGGTGTACCGCGATTTCTTTCGCCCGCGCGGGCTCGGCTGGTCGGCGGGGACCGGGCTGCAACTGCCGACCGGCGACAATATCGTGTTCAGCGTCGAGCGCGCCTTCGACGGCGGACCGATCGAGCCCGAGAATGTCGCGCGGCTGAATGGGCTCCGCCCGCATATCGCGCGCAGCGCGCTGGTCAGCGCGCGCTTGCAGCTGAAGCGCGCCGAGGGGGCGACCGAGGCGCTGGCGGCGCTGCGCCTGCCCGCGCTGCTGCTCCACGCGAACGGCGACGTCGCCGAGGCGAGCCCGCTGGTCGAGGAGCTGGGCGACCATCTCGTCTGGGGCGCGAGGGGGCGGTTGCGGCTGGCCGACAAACAGGCCGACACGATGCTGGCCGAGGCGCTCGCGGCGCTGGGCAGCGATGCCGGCGACCGGGTGCGATCCTTTCCGATTCGCGATTTCGCGGGAGATCCCGAACTGGTCGCGCATGTCGTCCCGATACGGCGCAGCGCGCACGATGTTTTCGGCGATTCCTATGCGTTGTTGCTGCTGATCCCCGTCGCATCGGAGCGCGCGCCGTCGGCGACGCTGATGAAGTCGCTGTTCGACCTGACCCCGTCGGAGGCCCGCGTCGCGAGGGGCATCGCGGGCGGCGAGACCCCCGAGGCGATCGCCGCCGATGGCGACGTCGCGATCAGCACCGTGCGCACCCAGCTCCGCCGCGTGCTCGAAAAGACCGGCTGCGCGCGGCAGGCCGACCTCGCGTCGCTGCTGGCGCGGATCGGCGCGACGACACCCGGCTGAATATTTCGCTTCATCCTCCATATGGAGGATGCGGGACGGGTCCGGGGTAGCGATAAGGTGCGCAACTGCCGGCCCTTCTGCGACCCTGGGTTGTCAGTCAGCGGCACCCTTGCAGCGATGCGGGGGTGCCGCTTTCCGTTTCGGCGATGCGTTTTGGGACAATCTTTCCCCGCCCTTCCCTCGCTTGTCGGATTAACTTACAGTTTACCATAAGTCCGTCGCGCCGAATCCCCGATTTGCGCCACTGGCACGGCTCTTGCTGGATAGATGGTGATGCTGAAAAAAATCGGACGCCTGTTCGTCATCAAAACCAAGCTCGAGGCTTGCCTCATCATCTACGCGCTCGGGGTCGGGGCGATGGCGCGCGGGATGATCTATCTCCACGAATATCCGGGGTTCGGCGGCAAATTGCTGCTCGTCGCGTGCAGCGGGTCGGTGTTCCTCGCCGGCGCCAAGATTTTCGATTGCCTGCGTTACGAGCGCGCCGAGAAGGCGGCCGCCCCCGCCCACCAGCCGGGCTGAGGTGCGCGCGGACTTTCGCGCGTCACCAAAAGCTGCCAAGGATCGCGCCATGAGCAGGATCAGCGGCGCCCCCGCCCTCAGCATGGAACATGTGTACGGCCTGACGCTGCGCGTCGCGCGCTGGCGCGTCGGCGCAGGCGGAACGCCGTTGCTGTTCCTCAACGGGATCGGCGCCGATATCGCCGCGGCGGCACCGCTGCTGGCGCAGCTTCACGACCGCGAGGTCTGGACGCTCGACATGCCGGGCGTCGGCGGGTCGCCCGATGCGCTGCTGCCCTATGGCGCCCCGACGATGGCCGCGATCCTGATCGAGATCGCCGATCGCTTCGGCCACAAGACGATCGACATCGCCGGCTTCAGCTGGGGTGGCGCAATGGCGCAGCAGGTCGCGGTGCAATTCCCCGGTCGCATCCGGCGGATGGTGCTGATGGCGACGACCCCGGCCGTTTCGGCGCCGGGCATCGGCTGGGCGGCGCTGCTCGACGACGACATGCTGGCGAGCGGGCTCAAGCTGCCGACCGCGACCCCGCTCGGCCTGGCCTATCAGAGCATGGCGATGGCGGGGTGGACGAGCGCGGCGATGCTGCCGACGCTGAAGAGCATTCCGACATTGGTGCTGATGGGCGAACAGGACGGGGTCGTACCCGCGTGCCACGGCCAGTTGATCGCCGAACTGATCGACGGCGCGCTGCTCGAAGTGGTGCAGGGGTCGCATATGTTCCCCTTTACCCATGCGGCGAAGATCGCCGGACGGATCAGCGACTTTCTGGACGCGCCGGCGGGGCAACAAGCCGCCGCTTGAGGAAATCGGCGATCGCCGCGGCGGTTTCGTCGGGCGCTTCCTCCATCGGCAGGTGGCCGATGCCGTCGAGCAGCACGACCTCCGACCCCGGCAGGCGTTCGTGGAAACTCTGCGCCGCACTCGGATTGATCAGCCGGTCCTCCTTGCCGAACAGGATCAGCGTCGGCGCCTTGATGTCGCCGATCCGGTCCGCCATCGCGGGCTCGCGGTCGAGGGTCGCGCGCAGCGACGTCGCCTCGCGGTTGCCGGGGAAACGCAGCAACTCCCAATAGCGGTCGATCATCGCATCATCGACGATGGCCGGTTTCGCGACCGACCCGCGCAGCGATTCCTCGACCAGCGAACGCGGGGTGATCTGCGTCGCGAGCCAGCGTCCCGAACGATATTGCAGGATGCGGAAACCGATGTTCGACGGCGGGCGCTTCTCCCCCGCGCGCAGCGGCATGCCGCCCGCGTCGAGCAAAAGCAGCGCGTCGACATGCTCGGGATGACCCAGCGCATAGCGCCACGCGACCCAGCCGCCCATCGAATTGCCGCCGAGGGTGAAATGGTCGAGTTCGAGCTTGGCCGCGACGACGTCGACCGCCGCCATCATGCCGCTCGCGCCATAATCCTTGTCGGGGGTGCCGCCGGTCAGGCCGTGGCCGGGCAGGTCGAGGGTGACGATGCGGTAATCGGCGCCGAGCCGCTTCACCAGCGGCTCCCACGTCTGGAGACTGCTGTTGGACCCGTGCAGCAGGACGATGACCGGACCGTCGCGCTTTCCCTGATCGCGGTAATGGATGGTCTGCCCCGCCGGACCGGCGGCGAAGGTCGCGTTGGGACCGCCATATTTGGCGATCATCTCGGCGCGGTCGGTATCGGGGGTGCGCAGCGCGAGGAAGGCGATGACGATCGCGAGCAGCAGCCCGAGCGGAATCAGCACCCGCTTGCGCCGCATCATATGCCGGCGCGGCGGCGGTGCTTCATAGTCGTCGTCGTCGATCATCGCGGTCCCCCACCCTGACCCACAACGACCCTAGACCCTGTTTCAGGCATATGGAAGCGCGTGACGGAGCCGATTTTGACGCGAGGCGAGGCGCGAGGAGGGAGCGATGGTTTTCCATCGTGACCGAGGAGCAACGACGTCCTCGCGTAAAAATCGGCCCGCCGCCGGAGGCGGTCGTCCAGCGAGCCGCGCTGGGCGCGTCGCGTCGCTGGCACGGGCCCACCGGCCCGCCCTGCGCAACGCTCCTCCCCAGCACAGCTCGCTGGACGATCACGTCGCTCCCATATGCCTGAAACAGGGTCTGGCGCACCGGGGGCCGCCGTCAATGCGCCAGGCGGGCGCATCGATCGGCGGCCGATCCCGATCAGTTGACGCGGGTTACCGCGCCCTTGTGCGCACCGACGCTCTTGTTGCGCGGGCGGAAGCGGCGCTTGCGCTGGCCTTCGGCGCCCTCGCCCGCCGCACCGTCGCGGCGCGGGCCACGATCGCCGCCGGGCTTGGCGCCGCCACGACCGCGCATCGCATCCTGGCGCTGGCGACCCGGATCGCGGCCCTGGCTGCCTGTGTCGCGCGGACCCGCAACGGGCTTGGGCAGGTTGCGCACCAGCTCGTTGAAATTCTCGGGCAGCGGCATCGGCTCGGACTTGCTCCGCGTGACGCGCTCGATATCGCGCATATACGGCCGCTCATCGGGGGCGATGAAGCTGATCGCCTTGCCTTCGGCACCGGCGCGCGCGGTGCGGCCGATGCGGTGGACATATTGCTCGGGCACGTTCGGAATCTCGAAGTTGATGACATGGCTGACGCCCGACACGTCGATGCCGCGCGCGGCGATATCGGTCGCGACGAGCAGCTTGATGTCGCCCGAGCGGAACGCCTGCAGCGCGTGGGTGCGCTGCGACTGGCTCTTGTTGCCATGGATCGCCATCGCCTTGATGCCGGCGCCCGCCAGATGACGCACGACGCGGTCGGCGCCATGCTTGGTACGGGTGAAGATCAACGCGCGGTCGATATCCTCGCTGGCGACGACCGCATGCAGCAGCGCCTGCTTTTCCTTCTGTTCGACGAAGGTCGCATATTGGCTGATCTTTTCGACCGTCGTCGCCGCCGGCGTCACCGACACCGTCACCGGATCCTCGAGGAACTGTTCGGCGAGGTGCGCGATTTCCTTGGGCATCGTTGCCGAGAAGAACAGGTTCTGGCGGCGCGAGGGCAGCAGCTTGGCAACGCGGCGCAGCGAATGGATGAAGCCCATGTCCATCATCTGGTCGGCTTCGTCGAGAACGAAGATTTCGACGTCGTCGAGGCGCAGCGCGCGCTGGTCGATCAGGTCGAGCAGGCGGCCGGGCGTGGCGACGAGGATGTCAACGCCGCCCGACAGGTCGCGGATCTGCTTGTTGATCGGCACACCGCCGAACACGGTCGAGACGGTCAGCTTGGTGAAGCGGCCATAGTCGCGGCAGCTCTGCGCGATCTGCGCCGCGAGTTCGCGCGTCGGCGCGAGCACGAGCATCCGGCAGCCGCGCGGGGTCGGGCGGTGCGGATAGGTCAAAAGGTGATGGATCGACGGCAGCGAGAAACCGGCGGTCTTGCCGGTGCCGGTCTGCGCGATGCCGCACAGATCGCGGCCCTTCATCAGCGGCGGGATCGCCTGGACCTGGATCGGGGTCGGGACGGTATAATCCTTGGCGGCAAGCGCGCGATTGATGTCGGCGTGCAGGCCAAAGTCGTTAAAAGTCGTCATAAAATACTCACTATGGGCGACGCGCAGGCGCATCCGTTCGCATCGAACGGACGGCGCACGGGCCGCGGGTTCGAAACGACCCGCGTGAAAGGGTGCCTCTGGGGACAAAGCGCTGGTCCGGCTCGTCCCGCGCCTGAAAACGGGCGGGAAAATCACGCTGCCGGGTGTTGCGGCGGGATATCCCGCCATGCTGCGCTGCACAACATATGGCATGGGTTGCGCGGTTTTGCAAGATAATTGCGTTTCCGTTGTGCAGTGTTCGGCGTCGGCGAGAAAAGAGATTCGCGCGGAGACGCGGAGGGACGGAGAGACGAAGAGGGAAAATTGGCGGCTTTGCCGCCTTTTGCTCTTCTTCCTCTGCGATCTCTGCGCCTCTGCGCCTCTGCGCGAATATTCTTCTTCTTCGCGCCTCCGCGTGAACCCTATTCCTGCCCTTGTTCTAAACCGCCCCCTTTGGCAGGTTCACCGTCAAAGCTTTGGGGGAAACCGGTTGGCCGAAAAAATCATCGTCATCGACGAGGGCACGACCTCGACCCGCACGATGCTGTTCGCCGCCGACGGCACCCCGCTGGGCAGCGCGCAGCGCGAGTTTCGGCAGCATTATCCGGGCCCCGGCCTCGTCGAACATGACGCCGCCGAAATCTGGGAGGCGACGCTCGCCTGTACGCGGGCGATGATCAAAAAGGCGGGCGGCGCCGACCGCATCGCCGCGATCGGCATCACCAACCAGCGCGAGACGGTGGTATTCTGGGACCGCACGACCGGCGAACCGCTGGCGCCCGCGATCGTGTGGCAGGACCGGCGCACCGCGGCCGATTGCGCCGCGTTGAAGGACGCGGGGCATGAAACGGCGGTACAGGCCAAAACCGGATTGCTGCTCGATCCCTATTTTTCGGGGAGCAAGATCGGCTGGGCGCTCAAAAACTGGCCGCAATTGCGGGAAGCCGGCGACCGGCTCGCGGTCGGGACGATCGAATCCTATCTGGTCTTTCGGCTGACCGGCGGGGTGCATGTCAGCGACGCGAGCAACGCCTCGCGCACCCTGTTGATGGACATCAACGGCAGCGGTGGCTGGGACGCCGACCTGTGCGACCTGCTCGGCGTGCCGATGAACCTGCTCCCCGAGATCACCGGCTGCACGGCCAGCGTCGGCAGCACCGATCCCACATTGTTCGGCGGTGCGATCCCGATCTGCGGCATGGCGGGCGACCAGCAGGCGGCGACGATCGGCCAGGCGTGCCTGTCGCCGGGGCAGACCAAGGCGACCTTCGGCACCGGCGCCTTCATCCTGTCGGCGAGCGGTACGACGCGCCCACAATCGAACAACCGCCTGCTCGCAACCGTGCTGGTGCAGGAAGGCGATAACCGCAGCTATGCGCTCGAAGGCTCGGTGTTCGTCGCCGGCAGCCTGATCAAATGGCTGCGCGACGGACTCGGCCTGCTCGCCAATGCGGGGGAGAGCGAGGGGCTGGCGCGATCGGTGACCGACAACGGCGGGGTCTATCTGGTCCCTGCCCTCACCGGGCTTGGCGCGCCGCACTGGCGCCCCGACGCGCTCGCCGCGATATCGGGGCTGAACTTTGCAAGCACCAAGGCGCATGTCGCGCGCGCCGCGCTCGAAGCGCAGGCCTATCAGGCGCATGATTTGAAATCGGCCTTCGCCGCCGACGGAGTCGACTGGGCAGACCTGCGCATCGACGGCGGCATGGCGGCGAACGACTGGATGGCGCAGGACCTGGCCGACATGCTCGACCTGACCGTCGAGCGCCCCGATTTCGTCGAGAGCACCGCGCTGGGCGCGGCGATGCTCGCGGCGACCGGTGCGGGGCTTTATCCCGACCTGGCGAGCGCCGCCAAGGCGATGCGCGGCACCGCGACGCGCTTCACCCCGGCGCTCGCCGCCGACAAACGCAAAACGCGCCTTGCCGGGTGGCAAAGCGCGCTTGCAAAGGTTCTGGGCTGATCGAAATCCTCCCTGTCGCGCAGCGATGGGGAGGTGGCAGCGCGAAGCGCTGACGGAGGGGCTTCAACGCGGCCCCTCCA
This sequence comes from Sphingopyxis sp. EU05-FHT14B03, assembly GCF_058790875.1. Taxonomy (NCBI): domain Bacteria; kingdom Pseudomonadati; phylum Pseudomonadota; class Alphaproteobacteria; order Sphingomonadales; family Sphingopyxidaceae; genus Sphingopyxis; species Sphingopyxis sp. EU05-FHT14B03. The sequence goes on along the minus strand of NZ_JBYTDC010000002.1, from coordinate 71,714 downwards.
CCACCCGCTACGCGGGCGGTCCCCCTCCCCATGCCTTCGGCACAGGGAGGATCGTATCGATCAGCGCTTGAGGGTAAGACCGCCGAAGCGCTTGTTGAACTTGGCGACCTGGCCCGCAGCGTCGAGCATACGGCCGCTGCCGCCGGTCCACGCCGGGTGCGCGGTGGGGTCGATTTCGAGCGTCATCGTGTCGCCCTCTTTGCCCCAGGTCGAGCGCGTCTGATATTCGGTGCCATCGGTCATCTTGACCGTGATCATGTGGTACGCGGGATGAATGTCTTTTTTCATGTCGGGCTCCTGTGCCGCTGGTTACCGACCAGCGGCTGAGTCTGTGCGTCCGGGGACGCGAAGCGGCGTCCCCTAACGGCGAACGGGTGATTTGGCAAGGGTGGTCAGTCGGCGGGCGGATCGGCGATCATCGCGGTGAACTGGCACTCGGTCGCAAGGCTGTCACCGAGCATCGCCCGGCCCTCGAACTTGCAGATGTTGCGCTTCGCCTGGAGGATCGTGACGTGAAGGTCGAGCAGGCAACCGGGTTCGACCGGTTTCCTGAACTTCACGCCGTCGATCCCCATGAAATAGACGAGCTTGCCGGTCCCGGCGAGGCCGAGCGATTCGATCGCCAGCACGCCGCCGGCCTGCGCCAGCGCCTCGACGATGAGCACGCCGGGCATGATCGGCCGGCCGGGGAAATGCCCCTGGAAAAAGGGCTCGTTCATCGTCACCGCCTTGACCGCGTGGATCGAGGTGTCGGGCACCATCGAAACCACCCGGTCGACGAGCAGCATCGGATAACGATGCGGCAACAGCGCCAGGATCCGGCGGATATCCGCCGGTCCCTTTGCGCCGTCCGTCTTTTCCCCGTCCGCCACGATCTTAGCGGGTGGTCGGCGCAGTGCCGGCCGGGGCCGGCGCGGCGGCGCCCGGCTGGGCGGCGCGGGCGGCGTCCATCAGCTGCTGGTTGCGCTGCTGGACAAGCTGACCCGGCTGGTAGCCCGCCGGTACCGCGGTCGAGACGGTGGGCAGGATGCGGTTGAGTTCGGTCACCACCGCTTCGGTGATGTCGACATTGTTTTCGCGCGCGATCACGGCGTCGGGGTTGAGCAGCAGGTCGACCTTCTTGGCGGTCATCGCGGCCTTGATCGCCTCGTTCATGCGAACGCTGATCTGGTCCTCGACATAAGCGATGGCGAGGTCGACGGGGGCGCCGATCTGGCTGAGTTCGGTCTGCGCGGCCTGGCGCTTGTCCTGCACCGCCTTGGCGGCGGCCTGCAGCGCGGCCTGGTTCGGCGTCGGCTTTTTCGACTCTTCGCTATATTTGGCGACGAGGACGTTGACTTCGGCCTGCAGCGTCTGGGCGCGCGTGTTCTGATTGTCGATCACGGCCTTGTAGGTCGTTTCGATCTGCCCGCTGGCGGTGGTGAAGGCGGTCGAACGCGCGGCGGCGGCGCGGACGTCGGCGACGGCGACGCCCTTGGCCTGTGCGAATGCCGGGGCGGCGATCATGGGCGAAACCGACAGCGTGGCGATCGCCAGTGCCGATGCGACAAGGATTTTCTTCATTAGAATTGGGTTCCTACGTTGAATGAGAAGCGTTTGGTGTCATCACCCTCTTCTTTGCGAAGGGCGTAAGCGAAGTCGATCCGGAAGGGACCGAAAGGAGAGTTCCAGTTGACGCCCGCACCGATCGAGACGCGCGGCATCCATGTGTCGCCGAAGAAGCGTTCCTCGAACGGCACCAGCGACGAGAAGCCCTCGGGGCAGGTCGTATATTTCGTGGTGCTGCCCGTCTCCAGCGTCGCGAACTGGGTCGTGCCGGTCGTGGCGTTCCGGCACAGATATTTGGTCAGGCCGTCGGCGGGATCCTTGAAGTTCGCGAGCGTCGTCAGCGTCGGGCGCTTCACGCCGAACACCGAACCGACGTCGAGGAAGACCGACGGACGCAGCCCCAGTTCCTTGGCGCCGGTGCCGAGCGGAATATCGACCTCAAGCCGCCCCTGATAATAGGCTCGGCCGCCGAGGGCGTCGTCGAACAGATTGCGACGATCCGACAGGCTGGTGTCGAGAACCGGATTCGCCGGATCGGTCAGATCGACGTTGCCGAAACGGATGACGCGCGGGCCGACGCCGCGGATATCGAAACCGCGCATCTGCGGTTCGCCGAGGAAGAAGCGGTCGGTCAGACGGACCTTGTCGCTGGTCGCGGTCGGCGCGCTGCCGAACGGATAGATATAACCGCCCTCACCCGAGATATTGAGGATGAAGCGGCTGCCGAGGTTGAAGTGCTTCGAGGCGTTGGCGCGGGTGCGGACATATTTGACACTGCCGCCGAGGCCCGCGAAATCCTGGCTGATCGACAGCGACTGGCCACGCGTCGGGCGGATGCGATTGTCGCGATCGTCATAGGCGAGCGTGAACCCGAGCAGCGAGGTCGTGCGATTGCCGATCGCGTCGCACAGATAGCGTCCCGCACGCAGCGGGTCGCACTCGTTGCCGAAATAGAAACCATCGGCGGGATCGCGGCTGAGCGTGACATCGTCGAAGTTCAGGCTGTAGCGACCGAAAGCCGACAGATATTCGGTCAGCGGCACACCGACGGTAACCTGCGCACCGGTCGTGATCTGTCCGAAGGTCGTTCGGCGATTGTTGCCGGCAAAGCTGAACGAGTTCAGGTCGCGGCGATAGACGCTGCCGCCGATCGAGATGTTGCGGTCGAACAGATAGGGTTCGGTGAAGCCCAGTTCGATCGACTTCGAATAGCTCGAATAATTCACCGACGCCTGCAACTGCTGGCCGAGACCACGGAAGTTGCGCTGGCGAATCGAGGCCTGGAGCAGGAAATTCTCGATCGACGAGAAACCCGCCGACAGCGACAGTTCGCCGGTCGGCTTTTCCTCGACATTGGTTTCCAGGATGATGCGGTCGGGGGCGCTGCCCTCCTTGCGCTCGATCTCCAGGTTTTCCTGGAAATACCCCAGGCTGTTGATGCGGTTTTCGGTGCGCTTGACGCCGAAGCTGTTGAAGGCATCGCCTTCGTTCAGGCGGAATTCGCGGCGAACCACCTTGTCCTGGGTCAGCGTGTTGCCGTTGACGTCGATGCGTTCCACGTAGGTACGCGGGCTTTCGGCGACGTTGAAGCTGATGGCCATCGTCCGCGTTTCGGGATCGCGGCGGAAGTCGGGATTGATGTCGGCAAAGGCATAGCCGAACAGGCCCGCGGTCTCGCTCAGGCTTTCGACCGTGTCCTCGACCAGCTTGGCGTCGTACCAGTCGCCTTCCTTCATCGGCAGCAGCGTCTTCAGCGTTTCCGGGCGGAAATCGCGCAATTCGCTTTCGACGTTCACCGGGCCGAACTTATAGCGCTCGCCCTCTTCCACCACATAGGTGATGATGAAGTCCTGCTTGTTGCTCGTCAGCTCGGCGACCGCCGAAATGACGCGGAAATCGGCATAGCCGTTCGACAGATAGAACAGGCGCAGCTTCTGCTGATCATAAGCCAGGCGATCGGGGTCATAGCTGGTATTGGACGACAAAATGGTCAGCAGGCCCGATTCCTTAGTCGCCATCTCGCTCTTGAGATCGCCGTCGCTGAATTTCTCGTTGCCGATGATGTTGATCTGGCGGACCTTCGATTTCGGTCCTTCGTTGATTTCGAACACCACATCGACGCGGTTCTGGTCGAGCGACACCATCTTGGGCTCGACGGTCGCGGCGAAGCGGCCCTGGCGCTTGTAGAGTTCGATGATCCGCGCGACGTCGGCGCGGACCTTGGAGCGGGTGAAGATCTGGCGCGGCGAGAGCTTGATCTCGGGCCGGATCTTGTCTTCCTTCAGCCGCTTGTTGCCCTCGAGGATCACGCGGTTGATCACCGGGTTCTCGGCGACCTGGATCGTCAGCGCGCCATTGTCGTCGCTGATCTGGAAATCCTTGAACAATTCGGTCGAGGCCAGGTCTTTCAGCGCCTGGTCGAGCATCGCGCGGTCATAGGTCTGGCCGACGCGCAGGCGCAGGTACGACAGGATCGTCTGCGCCTCGAGCCGCTGGTTGCCGGTGACGGTGATCGAACGGACCGTCGTGGCGGCCGGAACCGCCTCGGTCGAAGGGGCGGGAACGGTCGACGCCGGGACGGTCGGAGGCGGCACCGGTTGCGCGAACGCTGGCCCCGCCAGCATCGTGCCGGCAAGGAGGAGCGTCGTCAGCTGCGTCCGCGCCGAAAATTTGTGTGAAGCCACGCTGTTCATCCCGCAAAAATAACTCAAAAGCGACGAACCCGCTTGCCCACGGGTCGGCGCGCACTCCTGCACCAGTCCGCCTATCCAATCAAGCGCGCGATCCCGTCCCACAGGCCGAATGAGGCCAAATCATTGAAAGTCACGACCAGCATGAGCGTGACGATGGCCGCGAAGCCGAATCGGAACGCCCATTCCTGTGCCGCCGCCGGTGCCGGGCGCCGCCGGATCGCTTCATACGCATAGAAAAGCAGATGTCCGCCATCGAGCATGGGCAATGGCAACAGGTTGATGAACCCCAGATTGATGGACACCAGCGCGATCAGGAAGATGAACGAGTCCGGACCGAGGGTCGCCGCCTCGCCCGACACCTTCGCGATGCCGAGCGGACCGCTCATATCCTTGATCGAGCGGTTGCCGGTGAGGAACTGGATGAGGACGTCGCCCGTCTGGCTGATGATCTGGCCGGTCTGCCGCACCGCCACGACCGGCGCTTCGCTCAGCGGGACGGTCTGAAAAACGCGCTCGCCCCGCTGCTCGATGCCAATGATCGCCATCTTCACATCGTTGCCGAACGAGTCCTTCGCCTTGTACAGCCGCGGCGTCAGACGCAGCGTGCGTTCGGTCCCCCCGCGATCGAGCCGGACATCCATCGCCTCGCCCGGCCGGTGCGCGACCGCCATCGTGATATCCATGAAAACCTCGATCGGGCGCCCGTCGATCGACAGGATGCGGTCGCCCGTGCGCATACCCGCGGCTTCGGCGGGCGACCCCGCGACGATGCCGCCGGCGATCGGCGGCGTCGTGGGCGTGCCGACGAACGCCGCGAAGCCGGCGAGGATCAGGATCGCGAACAGGAAATTGGTGACCGGCCCGGCGAGGACGATCAGCGCGCGTTTCCACACCGGCTGGGCGGGAAAGGTGTGCGCGCGTTCGGCGTCGGACAGCCTCTGCCAGTCGGCGTCGGGCTGGCTGACCGCATCGCGATCCCCCGCGAACTGGACATAGCCGCCGAGCGGCAGCCAGCCGATCTTCCATTCGGTCCCACGCTTGTCGGTCCATCCGAGGATTTTGCGCCCGAACCCGATCGAGAAGGTATCGGACTTCACCCCGCACCAGCGACCGACGATATAATGGCCATATTCGTGGACGAAGACGAGCGGGCCGAGCACCGCGAGAAATGCAACGATATAAAGCCAATATGGCACGTTAGACATGTTCGAACTGATCCACAAAATGCTGCGCGGCGGCGCGGGATGCCGCGTCGACGCTGAATATGTCCTGAAGCGACGTCGGAGCGGCGGGCGCGGAGGCATCGAGCACGCGCCGCACCGTGTCGACGATCGCGGGAAAGGAGATTCGACCGGCGAGGAAAGCAGCGACCGCCACCTCGTTCGCGGCGTTGAGCTGCGCCGGGCGCGCGCCGCCCTCGGCGATCGCGGCGCGGCACAGCGCAGTCGCGGGGAAACGCGTCTCGTCGGGCGCCTCGAAGTCGAGCCGCGCAATGGTCGCGAGGTCGAGCGGCGCGCAGGGCGTCGCCATGCGGTCGGGCCAGGCGAGCGCGCTGCTGATCGGGATCCGCATGTCGGGCGAGCCGAGCTGCGCCAGCGTCGAGCAGTCGATATATTCGACGAGGCTGTGGATCACCGACTGCGGATGAACGAGGATTTCGATGCGGTCGAGCCCGACCGGGAACAGGTGATGGGCCTCGATCAGTTCGAGGCCCTTGTTCATCATCGTCGCCGAATCGACGCTGATCTTGGCGCCCATCGACCAATTGGGGTGCGCGACCGCCTGCGCCGGGGTGACACGCGCCATGTCGGCGGCGCTCATCGTCCGGAACGGCCCGCCGCTGGCGGTCAGGATGATGCGGCGCACCTGGTCGATGCGGCCGCCGGCAAGGCACTGGAAGATCGCATTATGCTCGCTGTCGACCGGCAGGATCGGCGCCCCCGACGCGCGCGCGGCGGCGGTCATCAACTCGCCCGCCGACACCAGGGATTCCTTGTTGGCGAGCGCGACCGGGGTGCCCGCTGCGAGCGCCGCCATCGTCGGGGCAAGTCCCGCGCAGCCGACGATCGCCGCCATCACGAGGTCGGTGGGCGCGGTCGCCGCCGCGACCAGCGCGTCGGCCCCGGCGGCGACTTCGACCCCCGTGCCGGCGAGCGCATCGCGCAGGTCGGCGTAGCGTGCCTCATCGGCGATCACCGCCAGTTCGGGGCGAAACTCCCTCGCGAGCTTTGCCAGTTCGGCGACATCGCTGTTCGCGGTCAGCACGCCGACGGTCCACGCCTCGCCGTCGCGGCGCACCAGATCGAGGGTCGATTGCCCGACCGATCCCGTCGCGCCGAACAGCGAGAGGCGGCGTGTCATATCAGTGCGCCGTTCGCACGATAATATCGCCGGCAAAGGCCAGCGCGCCAAGGATCAACGCGACCGGCAACAGCCCGTCGACACGGTCGAAGACGCCGCCATGGCCGGGGATCAGCTTGCCCGAATCCTTGACCCCGGCGCGGCGCTTCATCCAGCTCTGTCCGAGGTCGCCGAGTTGCGCGATCAGGCCCATGACGAGGCCGATCCACAGCGGCACCCCGATGATGCCCGCGCGGTCGCCGAGCGTCGCGCCGGCGACGAGCGCCGCGATCATGCCGCCGAACAGGCCGGACCAGGTCTTCGACGGGCTGATTTTGGGCGCGAGCCGCGCGCCGCCAAAGGCACGCCCGGCGAAATAGGCGCCGATGTCGGTCGCCCAGACCATCGCGAAAACCCACAGCGCCGCGGTCATGCCGAGCGTGTCGCGGATAAACCACAGCCCGCCGACCGCCCCGATCGTCAGCACGGGGCCGAGGACCATCAAGCCGCTCCTGACACCAGCGCCCAGCGTCATCGCGCGCACCAGTGCGAACCATTCGACGAGCAGCAGCGCCGCCCCGACGAGCAGCAGCAGCGCAAAGGCGATCCCGCCGAACCACAGCGCCGCGCCCGCGATCGCAACCAGCACGACCGCCGATCCCGCGCGTACCATCAGGTCCGATTTCCCTGCCGCCATGCCCTATAGTCCCCCGTAACGGCGTTCGCGCCGCGCAAAATGGTCGAGCGCCGCCTGAAGGTCGGCGGGCTTGAAATCCGGCCACAGCCGATCGGTGAAATAGAGTTCGGCATAGGCCGCCTGCCAGAGCAGGAAGTTCGACAGCCGTACCTCGCCCGAGGTGCGGATGAGCAAATCGAGCGGCGGCATATCGGCGGTATCGAGATGCGCCTCGATCGCTTCCGCGGTGATCGCACCGTCGGCGGCTGCGGCGGTCGCGGCCCGCGCCAGTTCGTCCTGCGCGCCATAGTTGAGCGCGACCGCAAGCGTCGTGCGCTTGTTGCCCGCGGTGCGGTCGAGCGCATTTTCGATCAGCGCGACGACGTCGGGCGCGAGCGCCCGCCAGTCGCCGATGACCTTGAGCTTCACATCGTTGGCGGCGAATTCGTCGAGGTCGCTGATGATGAAGCGCTTCATTAGCCCCATCAGGTCGGAAACCTCGTCCTCGGGGCGCTTCCAGTTTTCCGACGAGAAGGCGTAGAGGGTCAGCGCCTCCAGCCCCATGTCGCCCGCCGCGCGCACGATCGTGCGCACCGCCTCGACCCCCGCACGGTGTCCCGCGACGCGCGGCAGCAGCCGCTTCTTCGCCCAGCGACCATTACCGTCCATGATGATGGCGACATGGCGCGCGCCGTGGTTCTGAATCGTCACAAAAACCTCAGAACCCGTTTGTGTCGAGCGAAGTCGAGACACGTGAAGTCTGGCGCAAGCGCAGCGTGTCTCGACTTCGCTCGACACAAACGGCGGAGGGGCGCGGCCTCGAAAGCACTAGCCCAGGATTTCCTTTTCCTTGGCACTCGCGGCGGCGTCGAGTTCGGCGATCGTCGCGTCGGTCAGCTTCTGCACCTCGGCTTCGTGGCGCTTGCGCTCGTCTTCGCTGATTTCCTTCTTATTCTCGTCGGCCTTCAGATTGTCCATGCCGTCGCGGCGGACGTTGCGCACCGCGACGCGGGCCTTTTCGGCATATTGGCCGGCGAGTTTCGACAATTCCTTGCGGCGCTCCTGCGTCATCTCGGGGATCGGCAGGCGCAGCGTCTGGCCGTCGACGATCGGGTTGAGGCCGAGACCCGCCGAGCGGATCGCCTTGTCGACCGGGCCGACGTTCGACTTGTCCCACACCTGTACCGACAGCATGCGGGCTTCGGGCGCGCTGACCGAGGCGACCTGGTTGAGCGGCATGTGGCTGCCATAGACTTCGACCGTCACCGGATCGAGCAGCGCGGTGTGCGCACGGCCGGTGCGCAGGCCCGCAAGGTCGCTCTTCAGCGATTCGACCGCGCCGTGCATGCGGCGCTCGAGATCGGCCTTGTCATATTTCGCCATCGTAATTTCCTCTCTTATGCGTGGCCGGCCGCGTCGCTGACGACGGTCGAGACACCCTCGCCCGCCAGCACCCGCGCCAGATTGCCCGGCTCGCGGATGTTGAACACCACGATCGGAATATGATTGTCACGGCACAGCGCCACCGCGCTGGCATCCATCACCTTCAGATTGTCGGCGAGCACCCGGTCGTAACCGAGCGTGTCGTACCGCACCGCGTTCGGATCCTTCTTGGGATCGGCGTTATAGACGCCGTCGACGCTGGTGCCCTTGAGCAGCGCGTCGCACTTCATCTCGGCGGCGCGCAGCGCGGCGCCGCTGTCGGTGGTGAAATAAGGGGCGCCGACGCCGGCGGCGAAGATCACGACGCGGCCTTTTTCCATATGGCGTTCGGCGCGGCGGCGGATCACCGGCTCGCACACCTTGTCCATTTCGATCGCCGACTGGACCCGCGTTTCGACGCCGAGTTGCTCGAGCGCGTTCTGCATCGCGAGCGCATTCATCACGGTGGCGAGCATGCCCATATAGTCGGCCTGCGCGCGATCCATGCCCTTGGCGGCGCCCGCCATGCCGCGAAAGATGTTGCCGCCGCCAATGACGAGGCAGATTTCGAGCCCGCGCTCCTTCGCCGCCTTGACCTCGGCGGCCATGCCCGCGACCGTTTCGGGGTCGATGCCGAAGGGGGTCGGTCCCATCAGCGCCTCGCCCGACAGTTTGAGCAAAATGCGTTTCAGGCCGGGCAATGCCATGTCTGGGTGAACCTCTTGTCAGTTATCAATATGCGAATGGCGCGCACCCTAGTCAGAGTGCGCGCCATTGCCAAGCGGACTGCCACGCCGCGGCGCAGCAACCCCACGTTTCTTTTAGACGCCGGCGACCGCCGCGACTTCTGCCGCGAAATCGCTTTCTTCCTTCTCGATGCCTTCGCCGAGCTGGAAGCGCGTGAAGCCCTTGAGCGTGATCGTCGCGCCGACGTCCTTGCCGGCGGCGGCGACGACTTCGGCGACCGGGGTCTTGCCGTCCATCACGAACAGCTGCGACAGCAGCGCATTTTCCTTGCGGAACTTGGCAATGCCGCCGTCGACCATCTTGGCGACGATGTCAGCGGGCTTGCCCGACTGGGCAGCCTTTTCCTCGGCGATCGCGCGTTCGCGGGCGACGAGTTCGGCGTCGAGATCGTCGCCGTTCAGCGCCAGCGGATTGGCGGCGGCGACGTGCATCGCCAGCTGCTTGCCGAGCGGTTCGAGAACGTCGGCACCGGCGGTCGATTCGAGCGCGACCAGCACGCCGATCTTGCCCATGCCGGGCGCGGCGGCGTTGTGGACATAGGCGGTGACGACGCCCGAGTTCACCGACATGATCGCCGAACGGCGCAGCGACTGGTTTTCACCGATCGTCGCGATATTCTGGGTCAGCGCCTCGGTGACGGTGCCGCCGGCCGGATAGGCCGCGGCACCGAGCGCATCGACGTCGGTCAGGTTACCGGCAAGCGCGACCTGGGTCACGTCGCGGACGAAGCCCTGGAACTGCTCGTTCTTGGCGACGAAGTCGGTCTCGCTGTTGACTTCGACCATCGCGCCGCGGGTGCCATCGGTGGCAACGCCGACCAGGCCTTCGGCGGCCACGCGGCCGGCCTTCTTGGCGGCGGCGGCAAGGCCCTTGGTGCGCAGCCAGTCGATCGATGCTTCGATGTCGCCGCCATTTTCGGCCAGCGCTTTCTTGCAATCCATCATGCCGGCGCCGGTACGGTCGCGCAGTTCCTTGACGAGGGAGGCCGTGATCTCAGCCATGGGTGATCCTTTCCTGTGGGGCAAGCCGTCGATCCGGCCTGCATGACGCCCGCGCGCATGGCGGGGCGATAAGTCAAAACGATGACCGGGACGGCGTGCGAACCCGAGAGTTCGCCCGCCGTCCCGTCATCCGAGCAAGCGCTTAGGCGTCGCTCTGGCGTTCGGTTTCGGCCGCTGCTTCGGGCGAGACCTGTTCGTCTTCGGTCACCGGAGCGGCAGCATCGGCGGCCGGGGCTTCGTCAGCGACCGGAGCCGTTTCTTCGACGAGCACGGGTTCGGCGACGGGGTTCACTGCGGCGCCAAGGTCTTCGCCGCGATCGGCGCGGGCCTGCTGCCCGCCACGGGTCGCAGCCTGGGCGATCGCATCGCAGTACAGGCGGATGGCGCGCGCGGCGTCATCGTTCGCCGGAACCGGGAAAGCGATGCCGTCGGGCGAGACGTTCGAATCGAGGATCGCGACGACGGGGATGCCAAGGACATTGGCTTCCTTGATCGCCAGCTCTTCCTTGTTCGCGTCGATCACGAACATCACGTCGGGAATGCCGCCCATGTCGCGGATGCCGCCGAGCGACATTTCCAGCTTGTCGCGTTCGCGGGTGCGGTTGAGCACTTCCTTCTTGGTCAGGCCCGAGGTGTCGCCCGAGAGCTGCTCTTCGAGCGTCTTGAGGCGCTTGATCGAGTTCGAGATCGTCTTCCAGTTGGTGAGCATGCCGCCCAGCCAGCGGTGGTTGACGAAATGCTGACCCGAGGCGCGGGCCGCATCGGCGATCGGGCCCTGCGCCTGGCGCTTGGTACCGACGAACAACACCTTGCCACCCGAAGCCGCCGACGAGGCGACGAATTCGAGAGCGCGCGCAAAGAGCGGCACGGTCTGCGACAGGTCGAGAATGTGGATGCCGTTGCGCGCGCCGAAGATATACGGCTTCATGCGCGGGTTCCAACGGTGGGTCTGGTGGCCGAAGTGGGCGCCAGCTTCGATAAGATTCTGCATCGTGACGACAGGGGCCGCCATGGTCTTTCTCCTTCCGGTTGGTCCTCTGGAAAGCAAGAACCGGGTGTCGCAAGCGACGGATCCCGGCACCGGTTTATGTGCGCTTTCCATGTGGAATGGGCGGCCCGTTAGCGGGCTTGCGCGCCGAAAGCAAGGGTCGGCGCACGCTTTTCGTCGCATCGAGCCATCGCGCCCGCGCCGCGGACGGACTCGTCCCGGCGACAAAATGACTCCATTCGTCGCAAATGCCTTGAGAACAAAACGAGAACATGGAACGAAATGTGCAGCGAGGCCGTCGTTCCGATCATGGTTTCGCACAAAGAAACCGGAAGGACAAGATGATGGTTCAGGTCGCAGCAGCTCTCCTCTTCGCCATTGCCGCCGGGCTCGGCATCACTGTGATCCTCGCGATGCTGAAGAACAACGAATCGGCCATTCTCTCCGCGCTGCTCGGCGAAGGCGCCTTTCCGATCGCGACGGGTCCGGTCACCGGTCCTACAAATGATGCGGTGCTGCTGCGCCGCCGCGCCGAACGCCGCGACGCGCCGCGACCGGTTCGTGCCGTGCTGACGGCCTACCCGGTTCTCAGCCGCGCCGCCTGACGCGGGCGTAGCTGGCGATACCGAACGGCAGCAGCGCCAGATAGACCGCGCACACCCCGAGCAATGTCAGCCAGGGTGCAGTGACCAGCGCCGCGCCGAACAGGCCCACGCCCGCCAGCGCGAACAGCCGCCACGAGCGGCGCAGGCGAAAGGACGACCAGCCGTAGGTCGGGATTGCCGAGATCATCAGCATCGCAACCCCGAGCGCCCAGGGCATGACCAGATACCATTGGCGGAACAGCTCGTTACCCGTCACCAGCCACAGATAGACCGGCACAAAGGACAGCCCGGCCCCGGCCGGCGCCGGGATACCGGTCATGAAACCCGCCGATTTGTGCGGCTGGAAATCGGCATCCATGCGCGAGTTGAAACGTGCGAGGCGCAGTGCACAGCACACCGCGAGCGCGAGCGCCGCGGTCCAGCCGAATTTCGGCGCATCGGTGAGCGACCACAGGAAGAGGATCATCGCCGGCGCGACGCCGAAGGCGATCACGTCGGACAGCGAATCGAGCTCGGCCCCGAACTTGCTCTGCGCGCGGAGCAACCGGGCGATACGGCCGTCCATGCCGTCGAGCACCCCGGCAAAGATCACCGCGCCGATCGCATATTCGAATTGCCCGCCGATCGCGAACCGCACCCCGGTCAGCCCGAAACAGAGCGCCAGCACGGTGATCGCGTTGGGCGGAAAGGCGCGCAGGCTGATGCCGCCGATGCGACGGCCGGCAGCGTCCGCGGGAATCTCCTCGCCCGCCGCCATATTATTGGCCGATGCCGTCGAGGAGGTCCGCGGTGCCGATCCGCGCGACGACGGTTTCGCCCGCCAGCGTGCGCTGGCCGAGCAGGACCTGCGGCGTCGTGCCCGCGGGCAGATAGACGTCGACGCGGCTGCCGAACCGGATCAGCCCGATCCGCTGGCCGGTCGAGACATCCTGCCCCATGCTGACGAACGGCAGGATGCGCCGCGCCACCAGCCCGGCGATCTGGGTAAAGCCGATGCGTACCCCGTCGCCGCGCTCGACGACGAAATGCTGGCGTTCATTCTCCTCGCTCGCCTTGTCGAGGTCGGCGTTGAGGAACTTTCCAGGGATATAGACGATCTTGCGCAGCGTCCCCGCGATCGGGGTGCGATTGATATGGACGTCGAAGACACTCATGAAGATCGAGACGCGCAGCATCGGCGCGTCGCCGATGCCGTCGGCGCCCGCGATCTCGGGCGGCGGCGCGACTTCGGCGATCTGGGTGACCAGCCCGTCGGCGGGCGCGATCACCACATCGCTGCCGGTCGGGGTGACGCGCACCGGGTCGCGAAAGAAAGCCGCGACCCATGCGGTGATGCCGAGCATCAGCCAGCCGGCGATTTCCCAGCCGAGCAACCAGAAACACAGGGTGACGATGGCGGCGATCAGGACGAATTTCCGTCCCTCGGGATGGATCGACGGCCAATGCCATTTGATACCGCCACCGGGGCGGTTGGAGGATATGGATGAGGACATGGCGGTCTTTCTAGGGGGCAGGTCTCGCATAGACAATGCATAAGGTCCGCTGATGGTGTCGTCGGGGCGCCAATTCACGGACCACGGGGCAGTTGAACAATCGCGCGGCTTTGCTTAAGGCCCCTGCAACTCGACTCCCCGCAGGAAAAGGCACGCATATGGGCAAGATCAAGGTAGTGAACCCGGTCGTCGAACTCGACGGCGACGAAATGACCCGGATCATCTGGCAATGGATCCGTGAGCGCCTGATCCTTCCCTATCTCGACATCGACCTGCATTATTACGACCTCAGCGTCGAAATGCGCGACGAGACCAACGACAAGATCACCGTCGATGCTGCCAATGCGATCGCCAAATATGGCGTCGGCATCAAATGCGCGACGATCACCCCCGACGAAGCGCGCGTCGAGGAATTCAAGCTGAAGAAGATGTGGAAGTCGCCGAACGGCACGATCCGCAACATCCTCGGCGGCGTCGTCTTCCGCGAACCGATCGTGATGAAGAATGTCCCGCGTCTGGTTCCCGGCTGGACCGACCCGATCGTCGTCGGCCGCCATGCGTTTGGCGACCAGTATAAGGCAACCGACTTCCGCGTCCCCGGCCCCGGCAAGCTGCGCCTGGTGTTCGAAGGCGAGGATGGCACGCTGATCGACGAGGAAGTGTTCCAGTTCCCGTCGGCGGGCGTCGCGATGGGAATGTACAACCTCGACGATTCGATCCGCGACTTTGCACGCGCCAGCCTCAACTATGGCCTCGCGCGCGGCTGGCCGGTGTACCTCTCGACCAAGAACACGATCCTCAAAGCCTATGACGGCCGTTTCAAGGACCTGTTCGAAGAGGTGTTCAACGCCGAGTTCAAGACCCAGTTCGACGCCGCCGGCATCGTCTACGAACATCGCTTGATCGACGACATGGTCGCCTCGGCACTCAAATGGTCGGGCAAGTTCGTGTGGGCGTGCAAGAATTACGACGGCGACGTCCAGTCGGACACCGTCGCGCAAGGCTTTGGCTCGCTAGGGCTGATGACCAGCGTGCTGATGACCCCCGACGGCCAGACCGTCGAATCCGAAGCGGCGCACGGCACCGTCACCCGCCATTACCGCATGCACCAGCAGGGCAAGGCGACCTCGACCAACCCGATCGCGTCGATCTTCGCCTGGACCGGCGGGCTCAAGCATCGCGGCAAGCTCGACAACACCCCCGAAGTGGTCCAGTTCGCCGAGACGCTGGAACGCGTCTGCGTCGACACGGTCGAGAGCGGCAAGATGACCAAGGATCTGGCGCTGCTGATCGGTCCCGACCAGAACTGGCTGACCACCGAAGGCTTCTTCGAAGCCGTCGTCGAGAATCTCGAAAAGAAGATGAGCGCCTAAACAAGCGAATTACTTGAGATAGACGTCTAGCCAATCGGGGCCGGCCTGCATAAGGTCGGCCCTTATGGTATCGGAAACAGAAACCTCCGCCATCGGCAATGCGCTGGTGGTCCTCGGTGCCGCGGGCATCGTCATCCCCGCGTTCGCGCGCTTTCGCCTACCCCCGGTGATCGGTTTCATCCTCGTCGGCCTGCTCGTCGGGCCGTCGGGGCTGGGGGCGCTGGCCGGCGACTATCCGTGGCTGAAACACATCACGATCGGATCGACCGAGGACATTGCGCTCTTCGCCGAGTTCGGCATCATCCTGCTGCTGTTCTCGATCGGGCTCGAGCTGTCGTTCCGCCGTTTATGGCAACTCCGCAAGCTGGTGTTCGGGATCGGCGCCGCCGAACTACTGCTCGGCGGAGTGATCCTCGGCGGCGCGCTGTGGCTGATCGGCGGCTATTCGACCCCCGCCGCCTTCGGGCTCGGCATCGCGCTCGCGCTCTCGTCGACCGCGCTCGTGCTGCCGATCGCGGGTACCAAGTCGGCGGTCGGGCGCGCGTCCTTCTCGATGCTGTTGTTCGAGGATCTGGCGATCGTCCCGATCATCTTCATCCTCGGCGCGCTGGCGCCCAATGCCGCCGCCGACAACACCGAAGTGCTGCTGACCACCCTGTGGCAAGGCGCGGTGGTCGTCGCGGCGCTGGCGATCGGCGGCTGGTTCCTGTTGCCGCGCATCTTCGCGCAGGCGGCGCGCGCCAAGGACCCCGAACTCTTCCTCGCCGCCAGCCTGCTGGTCGTCATCGTCGCCGCGCTCGCGACCGCGACGGTCGGGCTGTCGCCGATCGTCGGCGCGCTGCTCGCCGGCCTGATGATCGCCGAGACCGAATATCATGGCGAGGTCGAGGCGATCACCGCGCCGTTCAAGGGCCTCGCGCTCGGGGTCTTCCTGATCAGCGTCGGCATGGGGCTCAACCTGATGACGATCGCCGACCAATGGCCGGCGCTGATCGCCGCGGTCGTTGGCGTCGTCGCGATCAAGGCGACCGTCACCGCCGCGCTGCTCCGCTTTTCGGGCGTCGCGCGGCGCGGCACCGCGACCGAGGTCGGCCTGCTGATGGCCAGCCCGTCCGAAACGACGCTGATCGTGCTCGCCACCGCGCTGCAGGCGCAGATCATCAGCCGCGACACCGCCGAATTCTGGCAGCTCGTCACCGCGATCGGCCTGACGATCACCCCCCTACTCGCCCGCGTCGGCCACGATATTTCGCGGCGGATCGAGATGCGAACCGGCGATGCCCAGACCGACGACACGCCGACGGGACGCACCGTCGTCGTCGGCTTCGGCCGCGTCGGGCGTACCGTCGCCGAACTGCTGCGCGAACATCAGCGCCCCTATATCGCGGTCGATGCCGATATCGACACCGTCGCGGCGGCGCGGCGCGACGGCTTCCTGGTCCGCTTCGCCGACGTCGCGCGTCCGGGCAGCCTCGACAAGCTGGGGATCGAAAGCGCCGACGCGGTCGTGCTGACGATGGACGATCCCGTCCAGCAGCTGCGCATGACGAAGCAGATGCGCCAGAAATATCCCAGGCTGCCGATCATATCGCGCGCCCGCGACGCCGATCATGCCGCCGCGCTCTATCGCGCTGGCGCGACCGATGCGGTCCCCGAAACGCTCGAAAGCTCGCTGCAACTCGCCGAAGCGGTGCTGATCGACCTCGGCGTCGCGATGGGGCCGGTGATCGCCTCGATCCACGACGTGCGCGCCAAGATGCGGCGCGACATCATGACCAAGGGCGACCTCGACCAGGAACCGCGAATCCGCAAGCTGCGCCCGCGCCCCGCCGCCCGCGCCGACGACACCGCCTAGGCCGGTTTAGCGCCCGCCCGCGGCCGCGGCAGCCGGGGCATCGAGCGCCGACGCCTCGGCCAGCGTCATGCCCGTTGGCAGGATCGCCAGCGACCATTGCTTGTCGGGTGCCAGATAGAGCCGTGCGAGCCGCTGGACGTCGGCGGCGGTGACCGCGCCGATATCCTGTTCCATCGACAGCGCCGCCGCGGCGACGCGCGGGTCGGTTGTCGCGCCCTCCAGCAGGTACATCCAGAAGACGTTGCCGGTCGACGCACGTGCCACCTGCTCGCGGATCGGGCCGGCGTTGCGCGCCAGTTCGTCGGCGGTCACCGGATTGGCGGCGAGGTCCGCGGCGATATCCCCGGCGATCGTATAGAAACGGTCGATATCCTTGGGCGCCAGCAGACTGCCGACGAGCAGATAACCGCCGCTGTCGAAACCGGTCGGCCAGTGGCTGTCGACGACGGGACCATAGCTTGCCCCCTGTTCGGCGCGCAGCCGGTCGAACAGCCGGTCGTTGAAGATCGCCGCGAGCACCTCGAGCGTGCGCGTATCGCGCGGCGCGGCCAAGCCGCCGCTTGTCGGCCAGGCGGTCATCGCCGCCGCCTGCCCCTTGTCGCCGCGATGATAGGCGAGCGCGGGCGCCGCAAGATGCTTGGCAAAGGCGACCTGCTGGCCGCCGGCGGGCAGGATCGGCGGGCGCGGTGCGAGCGCGCCGAGCGTTTCGGACAGGATCTTGCGATAGTCGATCGCCGACAGGTCGCCGAAAATCTGGACCTCGACCGGCCCGCTCGCGAGCCGCGGCTCCCAGAAGGCGCGGAAAGCGGCGGGCGTCAGCGCCTCGATTGCCGCCTTGTCGGGCGGCGACCAGCGCTTGTCGTCGGCGGCGAGCCAGCCACGCAGATTGCGGTCGAGCACCGCGTTGGGCGTCGCGTCGTTGAGGTCGTATCCGGTCAGGAAACCGATGCGCAGCCGTTCGACCGGCGCGGCGTCCCAGCGCGGAGTCGCGAGCTTACCGGCGATCAGCCGCAGCTGGTCGTCGAGGTCGTCGGGCTTGGTTTCCGCCGACAGTTCGAACGCATCGTCGTCGATCGCGAAATTGAGCTGGATCTGGCGGCCGTTGGTCAGCGCGTCGATCTCATTCTGCCCCCATGGGCCGATACCGCTGGCGATCAGCGCATAGTCGCCGGTCCACAGCAGGTTCGGCTCGTTCGCCGCGACGCTGCGGTTGCCGGTGCCGAACCGGACGTTGACGCGCACCTTGCCGGGTTCGACCTTGTTGTCCGAGATCAGCGCCGTGACCCCATTGCCGAGTTCGATCCGTTCGGCGCGCAGCCCGAGCAGCCGCTCGGTCTTGACGATCGGAGTCGGCGTACCGAGCGGAGGCAATTGCTTGAAATTGACGTCGGCGGCGGTCAGCCGGTCGTCGCGGATCGCCGCGGGCGCCTTCAATGCGGCGAGCAGCGCGGGCTGGCCGCCGGGGGTGGCGGTCGGGGTGGTCAGGACGACACGCGTCGCGGGACCCGAGAAGATCGCCTTGCTGATGTCGAGCATCACCTTCGGAGTTGCCGAGGCGCGGATCGCGGCGAACATGTCGACCTGTCCCTGCGGGCTGGTCACCGTCTCGCCGATGTCGACGGCACGCACCATGTCGTCGGCGAGCCGAGCGCCGGGTTCGTTGCGCGCGTTCTGCAATTCCTTGACGAGGAACGCCTGAATCTCGTTCGCTTCGCGGTCGATGTCGGCCTGCGACGGCGGGTTCTGGGTCGCATCGGCGATGACGCCGCGGACATCGGCGAGCGCCGCCTTCCAGTCGCCGAGCGGCACGATCTGCGCCAGCGTCACATCGGCGCTGCGGCTGACATATTGTTGTTCGGCGGTCGCGACCAGGTAGCTGCCGCCCGCGCGCGCTCGGTTTTCGAGCCGCCGGTTGACCAGCGCGATGGCGAGGAACTCGAGGTAGAGCCGCCGGGTGTTCTCGACCGTGTCGATCCGCTTGATCCATGGCCGGACCATCGCGAGGGTCAGCGCCGGGGGCTGGTTCACCTCGACGATCTGCAGCGCCGCGGGCGCTTTGGGGTCGGGTTTGCCGAAATCGGGCTGTTTCGGCATCGGCCCGCCGACTTTCCAGTCGCCATAATATTTGGCGATCAGCCGCGCGAATTCGGCGGGGTCCCCGTCACCGACCATCACCACCACCGCGCGGTCGGGGCGGTACCAGCGATCGTGGAAGGCCTTGACGGTGCTCGCGCGTGCCGCAGCAAGCGATTCATAGGTGCCGATCGGCGAGCGGTCGCCTAGCAGCTGGCCGGCGAACAGATGCGCGTTGGTCGCATCGGCGATCCGCTTTTGCGGCCCGTCCGATTCGCGCAGTTCGGACTGCACGACACCGCGCTCGGCAGCGACCGCAGTGTCGGAAATCAGCGGTTCGCGGACCATGCCGGCGAGCAGTTTCATGCTTTCGTCGAGCGTCGCCGGAGTCGCGCTGGGCAGGTCGAGTTGATAGGCGGTCTGCGTCGGCGTCGTCTGGGCATTGGAATCGCTGCCGAAGCTCACCCCGAACCGCTGCCAGATGCGCTTGGCCTCGCCGTCGGGAATATGTTCGGAACCGCGGAAGGTCAGATGTTCGAGAAGATGCGCAAAGCCGCGCTCCTGCTCGGTTTCGAACATCGAGCCGACGTCCATGCGGACGCGGATCGACACCTGCCCCGGGGGCACACCATTGTTGCGCACCGCATAGCGCACGCCGTTGGGCAATGTGCCGAACTGCCAGGCGGTGTCGCGCGGGATGTCGCTGCCTTCGTACAGCCAGCTGTCGGGCTGAACCTGCGCGGTCGGCGCGCTGCCTTGGGCCAAAGCGACGGGCGGCGCGCCAAGCAATGCCAGCGCGGCGCAGGCGGACATCAGGGAACGGGCGAAGCGGGCGGGGGCCGGCGCTGAAAGATCGGACATTGCCCCACCTTATCGCGTCCGAACCTTGCTCGCCACTGAACTGTCGCGATGCTTGCCCTCTTCGTCGCATCGGCTTAGCCCATAGCGATGACCATGGAGGCCGCCTCGCCGCTGATCGCGCTCGTCGAAATGACGAGCAGCATCGATCCCGACGCCAATCTGGGGACGATGGACCGCGCGCTGGCGGCCGCCGCCACGGCGGGCGCGGTCATGGCCTTTTTCCCCGAAATGTCGGTGCTGCTCGACCGCGACCGCGCCCGGTCGGCGGGACATGTGGCGCGCGAGGCCGACAGTCCCTGGCTGCCCGCGCTTCAGGCGATGGCGCGCCGCCACGGGCTGTGGGTTCATACCGGATCGATGCCGTTCCTGAGCGACGACGGCGGTCGCCGCGTCAATCGCAGCCATGTCATCGCCGCCGACGGCACGATCGCCGCCGCCTATGACAAGATCCACATGTTCGACGTCGCGCTGCCCTCGGGCGAAAGCTGGAGCGAATCGTCGAGCTATGCCGGCGGCGAGTCGGTGGTCGTCGCCGAGACTCCGGTGGGCATGCTGGGCCTGAGCATCTGCTACGACCTGCGCTTCCCCGAACTGTATCGCGCGCTGGTCGAGCGCGGCGCGAGCCTGATCGCGATCCCCGCCGCCTTTACCGTCTCGACCGGCGCGGCACATTGGCACGTCCTGCTCCGCGCGCGCGCGATCGAGACCGGGTGCCATGTCGTCGCGGCGGCGCAGGCCGGCACGCATGCGGACGGGCGATCGACCTATGGCCATAGCCTGGCGGTCGGGCCGTGGGGCGAATTGCTCGGCGAAAGCGTGGCGACCGGGCGGCCCGCCGCAGACTTCCAGATCGTCGTGGTGCCGATCGATCCCGCGACGACTGACAGCGCCCGCCAGTCGATCCCGCTCGCGCGTTCGCGTGCCAATCGCCGCCCCGCGCTCTAACCCCACCCAATCCGGCGCGTTTCGCTTGCCGGTTCTTCAGACGCACAAAAGGCCCCGAGTGAAACTCGGAGCCCCTTGAAGCTTAGACGACTAGGCCGAATTACGGGCTGGTCGGGGTATCGCTGTTGTTGCCGGCTGCAATCACAACGCCGCCGATGATGGCGAGCAGTGCGAGGAGGGCGATGATCCAGCTGCTGCCTTCAAGTTCGCTCTGGCCGTCGACGGCCGAAACGGCGCTGACGTCGTCAAACGACACCGACGAAATGGCGGGTGCAGCCGAAGCCGCCACCGGTGCTGCAATCATCGAAGTCGCGGCGAGGGAGATCGCTGCTTTCTTGAGGAAGTTCATCGTTTTCTCCATCCACTGGAATTTTGATCTTCTCGAATCGAGCCTGAGAATCACATCCCGAACTCGTTTCCGCCCCGCCCTTCTATGCATCGCTGCCAGATATTGCAAGGCGTTTTGCCGTACTGCAGCATTTCTTATGAATCTGCTAAATAGAGAAAAAGTTGTCCAAAAGGCCTGGCCTACCCCCGGCGCACCCGTTCGAAGGGTTCGCTGGTCACGGGATAGCCCAGATGTCCGGGGATGCAGAGGTGCGACTCCCCTTCGCGTTCCTCGATCCATGGCGTCACCAATTCGACCGGATGTGCGGCAGCATGAGCCGAAAATGCGGCGAAATCATCGGCCTGCGCCAGCTTTTCGAGATTGCGGCGAGTCGGGAAGATGATCGACACCTCACCGCGATCGGCCATCGCCAGCGTTTCGCGCGCGCCGGCCCAGAAAATATGGCTGTGTTCGGCCTCCTCGACGGTCAGTTCATGACCGTGCGCGGGCGCCTCGACCGCAAAGAAGCGGGTGTCGAAGGTGCGCGCTTCCTTGAAATTGGGGCACCAGCGCGCGAAGGGCACCAGCGCATCGAGCGCGAGTCGGTCGCCGCGTTCGTCGAGGATTTCGGAAAGCAGCCGTTCGGCGAGCAGCGCCTGCCGTACCGCGGGAACATCCGCGTCGGCCAGCGCGGGCCAGCCCACCGCGAGTCCCGTTTCCTCGAGCGTTTCGCGCAAGGCCGCAACGCGACCGGCACCATCGGCGTCGCTGTCGCCATAGCCGTGACGGCTGGCGACGAGATAGTCGTCGGGGTCGATCCGGCCGCCGGGAAACACCACCGCACCCGCCGCGAAGGCCATATTTGCGGCACGCTTGACCATCAATATCTCGTCGGGGCCACCGTCATCGGACGGCCGCATGATGACGAGGGTGGCCGCGGGAATCGCGCCGTCGGGCAGTTTGTTTGCATCGCTCATTATCACCGGCGATAATCCTCTCGATCCTTGTTGTCATCCGGCATTGCCCACGCCGGGGGCTGCGTGCAAGATGGCAATCGCCCGGCGCCTTGCGTCGGCGGCGGGAGAAGGGCCGATGGGCATCGTCGAGATACTGGGCGTCGCAGGCAGCCTCAGCCTGCTCGCGGGCTGGCGGCTCTACCTCACCATCCTTGCCACCGGCGTGGCGATGCATTTCGGCTGGCTGCCCCTGCCCGACCATCTGCAATCCTTGCAGATCTTGGCCAATCCGTGGGTCCTCGGAGTCGCGTTGGTGGGCACCATCGCCGAATTCCTCGCCGACAAGATCGCATGGGTCGATTCGATCTGGGACGGCGTCCACAGCTTCATCCGTCCGCTCGGCGGGGCGCTGCTCGCGCTGGCGCTCGTCGACAGTTCGGATCCGGCATGGCAGGTTGTCGCCTTCCTGCTCGGCGGCGGCGGCGCGCTGCTCAGTCACGGCGCCAAGGCGACGACGCGCGCGGTGGTCAACGTCAGCCCCGAACCGTTCAGCAATGTTGCGGTGTCGACCGGGGAGGATGTCGCAACCGGCGGACTGCTTGCGCTCGCCATCGCCTATCCGCCGATCGCGATCGTCATCGCGGTGCTGATGTTCATCGCGGCGGTGATCGTGATCATCGCGCTGCGCCGCCTGCTCCGCAACATCAAGGCGACGCTGAAGCGAACGCTGGGCGATGAACCGACGGGAGAATTACCGCCCGCCTGATCAGGCGGGCAGCAGCGCCTTCAGCGGTGTCTCGACATCGGCAAGCTGCTCAGCCGTCGCCTGCAGGCCTGCGGTGACCAGCATCCGACCCTGGACATAATCCTTGGTCGCGTTGACGCAGTCGAGCGCGATCACCCTGCCCTGACGCAGATAGACGACCGAGAAGCTGCGGCTGGTGATATCGCCGCGCAGCACCGTCTGGTCGTGGCCCGTCGACAGGCCCGCGGTCTGGAGCTTCAGATCATATTGGTTCGACCAGAACCAGGGGATCGCGTGATAGCGCGCCTCGTCGCCGCAGATGCCCTTGGCGACGACATTGGCCTGATCGTTGGCATTTTGCACCGATTCCAGCCGGATGACCGCACCCTCGGCAAAGTCGTTCTCGTGCGCGGCGCAGTCGCCGATCGCATAAATGTCAGCTAGGCTGGTCTTGCAATGATGGTCGACCAGCACGCCGTTGCCGCCATGCGCGCCCGCCGCGATCAGCGGCGCGACTGCGGGAACGATGCCGATGCCGACGATGACGAGGTCGGCAAGAATGACCTCGCCGGTGCCGAGCCGAACGCCGGTCGCATGGCTGTCGCCCTCGATCGCCGCGACCTGCACGCCGAGGCGGAGGTCGACGCCATGGTCGCGATGTTCCTTTTCATAGAAGCGCGACAGATCCTCGCCCGCGACGCGCGCGAGCACGCGATCGAGCGCTTCCAGAAGCACGACGGGCTTGCCCGCCTTGCGCAGCACCGCCGCGGCTTCAAGCCCGATGTAGCCGCCGCCGATGACGACGATCTGCTTCGCGGTTTCGGACGCCGCCTTCATCGCGTCGGCGTCGGCGCGGGTGCGTACCCCCTGCACGCCCGGCAGGTCGCCGCCGGGGATCGGCAGCATCCGGGGACTGCCGCCGGTCGCCCAGACGAGCTTGCCATAGCCGATCGTCTCGCCGCCGTCGGTGGTGACGCTGTGCGCCACCGGATCGACCGACACGACGCGCTTGTTCAGCAGCATCGTGACCTCGCGTTCGTCCCAATATTTGGCGGGACGGATCTGGATGCGTTCGAATTCCTTTTCGCCCGCGAAATATTCCTTCGACAGCGGCGGGCGTTCATAGGGGAGTTCGGGTTCGTCGCCGATGATCGCGATGCTGCCTTCGAACTTCTGCGTGCGCAGCGCCACCGCAACCTGCGCGCCGCCATGCCCCGCCCCCACGATCACCACGTCGAACCGCATCGCCAAATCTCTCCCGCATAGGTTTATGCGAGGATATCCCTTGCACGCAGGGCAAGACGAGGCAAGCGGCGGCGGGGCCGGTGCGGAATAGAAATTCTTGGGGTGGCGATGCCGCTAGGGCAAGCGGGCATAATTCTCGAACCAGGGCGCCATACGGCGGCACGCCTCCTCGATCTCGGCGGTCGACACCGCGAAGCTCAATCGCATGAAGCGCGATCCGTCGACCGGATCGAAATCGACACCCGGCGCCGTCGCGACGGCGGTATCGACCAGCAATTGCCGGCAGAAAGCAATGCTGTCGTCGGTCAGATGCCCGATGTCGGCATAGATATAAAAGGCGCCGTCGGGCGGCGCGATCCGCCGCAGCCCCATCGCGGGCAGCCGACCCAGCAGCAGTTCGCGGTTACGCTTATAGGTGGCGAGATGCCCTTCCAGTTCGTCGCTTTCATCGAAGGCGACCAGCCCTGCATGCTGGGCGAGGCTGGGCGGCGTCAGGAACAGATTGCCCATCCGCGCGCGCGCCGCGTCGATCTGGTCGGGGGGCACCACCAGCCAGCCGAGCCGCCAGCCGGCCATGCTGTAATATTTGGAGAAGCTGTTGACGATGAAGGCGTCGAGCGCCTCCTGCAGCATCGACGGCACCGGCCCGACATAGGACAGGCCGTGATAGATTTCGTCGGAGATGATGCGGATATTACGCCGCCGGCAGACCTCGGCGATCGCCGCCAGTTCCGCTGCCTCGATCACCGTCCCGGTCGGGTTGGCGGGACTGGCGACGATCAACCCGTCGGGCGCCGGGTCGAGCGCCTCGATCGCGGCAGCGGTCAGTTGGAAGCGTTCGGCTTCGCCGCACCCGATCTCGACCGGCACCATGTGCAGCGCGCGCAGCGTGTTGCGATAGGCGACATAGCCCGGCCGCGCGACCGCCACGCGCGCGCCGGGCGCGAAGGCGCAGGTCAGCGCGAGGACGAAGGCCGGCGAGGCGCCGCAGGTCAGGATCACCTGCTCCGCATCGACCGCGACGCCATGCGTCTCCTGATAATAGCGCGCGATACGTGTCTTGAGCGCCGGGCTTTCCCAATAGCCCATGCCGTCCTGCGCCAGCACCTCCTGCGCGCGCGCCACCGCGGCGACGGGGGCGCCGGTCGAGGGCTGGCCGAACTCCATATGGATCACCGGATCGCCCGCCGCCGCCATCTGGTGCGCGAGGCGG
The DNA here is from genome assembly GCF_058790875.1 of Sphingopyxis sp. EU05-FHT14B03. Taxonomy (NCBI): domain Bacteria; kingdom Pseudomonadati; phylum Pseudomonadota; class Alphaproteobacteria; order Sphingomonadales; family Sphingopyxidaceae; genus Sphingopyxis; species Sphingopyxis sp. EU05-FHT14B03. Next base: position 46,607 of record NZ_JBYTDC010000002.1, on the reverse strand, counting down.
CTGATCGAGATGGCGTAGAAGGGATCGACGGTAGCGGTCATGTTGGGCCTGCTATGCGGTTCGGTCGCCGGTTGCTAGCCCCTTGGGACCGTGAACCGGCGGCCTTTGGTGGGCGAGCTTTTCCTCAATATAGCCCGTGCCCCGGCGAAGGCCTGGGTTCAGGGCGGCCGGAAGCCGCCGTCACGCTATCACGCTCTGGGGCCCGGCCTTCGCCGGGGATCAGGCTGGATGTTTCCGGCCTCTCCTCATTTCCCCTGCGCCGCCACCACGCGCAGGATATTGCCGCCCCACATTTTTTCGAGGTCGGCGTCCGAATAGCCTGCGGCCTTCAGGCGCTCGGTGACCTTGGGCAGCGCCGAGATATCCTCGATCCCCGGCAAGCCGCCGCCGCCGTCCCAGTCGGCACCGAAGCAGATATGATCGACCCCGCCGACTTCGATCGAGCGCAGGACCATCTTCACATAGGCCTCGAAGTCGGCGGCCCACATCTGTTCGCTCTTGTCGAGTTCACGCCAGCGCCGCGTCAGCTCGGCCTGCTCGGCGGGAGTCATTTCGCCGATATGCTCATATCGTCCGAACAGCTCGGCGCGCGCGGGCGTCATGTTCATCTCCGACATGAAGATCGTCGAGATGCACATCGCCCCGCCCTTCGCGGCAAGCGCCTTCAGCCGCCCCTCGTCGAGGTTGCGCGGATGGTCGTGCGCCGAGCGCAGGCTCGAATGCGACAGCAGGATCGGATATTTCGACAGCGCCAATATCTGGTCGAAGGTGGCGTCCGACGAATGGCTGGCGTCGATGACGATGCCGAGGCGGTTCATCTCCGCGACCCATTTTTTGCCGAGCGGGCTGAGGCCGTTCCAGCGCGGCTTGTCGGTCGCGCTGTCGGCGAACTGGTTATTCTTCGAATGCACCGGCCCCGCGAGCCGCACGCCCCTTTTGTAGAATTCGTCGAGCAATGTCAGGTCTTCGCCGAGCGGATAGCTGTTCTCCATCGACTTGAAGGCGATCAGCTTGCCCGCCTTGTCGAGCCGGCGCGCATCGTCGGCGGTCAGCGCGGGGCTGATCGCGTCCGCGTGTTTGGCGATCGTGGCGTCGATCAGGTCCGATCGCTTGCGCGCAAAGGCCAGCGCATCGGCGTAGCCCTTGGCATCGAGCGCCCCCTGTTCGGTGTAGATCGCGAAAAAGCCGCCATCGAGATTGCCGTCCTTCATGCGCGGGATGTCGAGTTGCGACAGGTCGGTCGCAAGGCTGTGGCGGTCGGCGAAGCTCCAGCCCGCGCGGTCGAAATGGAGCGGGGTGTCGAGATGGGTGTCGAGAACCAGCATCCGGCTGTGCAGCGGACGCTCATCGGTCGCGCCCTTTTCCTTGGCCGCCGTGCAACCCGCCAGCGCCGTCGCGGCCAACAATATGGCGAACCGCTTCACTTCTTTTCCTCCACCGGTTTCAGGTCGAGGTCGTGATAATCCCAGCTGAAATCGGCGATCTTGCTCACTGCCTTCATCGTCACGCCGCTGACTTTGCCGTCGGCGTCGAGTGCGAAGGTCACATAAGCGGGCTCGATCGCGGGATCGTCAAAGTCGGTGACGAAGCTGTCATATTGCCAATGCTTGAGCCGCCCAACCATGCGCGGCGTCGAGGTGAAATCGATCGTCAGCCCCTTGTCGCTATTGGCGACGACGATGTCGCCATACCAGGGGTCGCGGTAGCGCCCGGCGTAGCGCGCAGGATCGAGCGACGGCCCGACCTTGGCGGGCGCGGCCTGCGTCTGCTTCAGATATTCGACGCCGCCCGCGAGCCGCTGCTTGTACCAATCCTGCCACTTTGTCGTCCAGCCATAGTCGGGCTGGTCGAGATAGTGATCGATCAGCTTGAAGGTCAGCCCGAGCAGCATCCCGCTTTCCTCGCTGTTCATCATGATCGCGAAGCCGACATTCTTGTCGGGGATCATCACGACGCGGGTGATCGAGCCGAAGACGCCGCCGCTATGCTGGACGATGCGGTGGCCGCGATAATCCTGCACCTGCCAGCCGAGCGCATAAGCCTGCTGCATCGGCTGCGCGGGTTTGAGCGCGGCGGGCAATTCGGTGATCGGCATCGGGGTCACCGGCTTCCACATTTCGGCGGCTTGGGCTTCGCTGAACAGATGCTGGCCGTTCGGCAGCGCACCGTGCGCGAGCTGGATCTTGAGCCAGGCCGCCATATCGTCGGCGCTGAGCGCCAGCCCGCCCGCCGGCGCGCCATTGCGGCCGAGTTCGTCGCGTTCGTCGAGCGCCTGCTGGTCGCCCAACCCGCGCAGCGCCCCGTTCAGCCGCGCGTGCGGCCACGACCGGTTCGCGATGCGGAAGCGATCCTCGCTGTCGCTGGTCGCATTCTTCATGCCGCCGGGACGCAGCACGCGGTCGCGCATGAAGGCTTCCCAGGTCTGGCCGCTGACCTCCTCGATCAGCTGGCCGGCGACGGCATAGAGGATATTGTCATAAGCGTAGGACGAGCGGAAACTCGTCTGGGGTTTGAGGTAGGCGACGCGCTCGACGGTCTGCTTGCGCGTCAGATGCGTGCGCGGGACGAACATCAAATCGCCCTGCCCCAGCCCCAGCCCGCTGCGGTGGACGAGCAGGTCGCGGATCGTGATCTCGCGCGTGACCCAGGCGTCGTACATGCGGAACCACGGCATATGCTTGATGACCGGGTCGTCCCAAGCGATCTTGCCTTCGTCGACGAGGATCGCGAGCGCGGCGGCGGTCATCGCCTTGCCGGTCGAGCCGGTCTGGAAGATCGTCTGGCCATCGACCGCCCCGCGCTCACCGATTTTGCGCTCGCCCCAGCCGCGCGACAGCGTCGTCTTGCCATCCTCGACGATCGCAATCGACACGCCGGTAGCGCCGATCTCCTTGCGTAGCGCCTCGACCTCGGTCGCGAGGTTCTGCGGCGGTTCGGCCCAGGCGGGCACCGCAGCGGTGGCGAGCAGCGACAAAGCAATGATGCGGGCGTGTTTCATGACACGGTCTCCATGGGGGCAACAGGGGAAGGACGCAGCAGGCGCCAGACGCCGATGGTCAGCAACGGCGCGACAAAGACGGCAAGGAACAGCCAGGCGAGGAAACGGTAGCCGCTCGCGATCAGGTCGACGAGACCGATGCGCCCCGCGACGAAGATGCAGCCCGCGAGGATCACCGCACCGATCGCCGCGCGCGCGCCAGTGGTCAGCGGCGCACGCCCACGGCTCTCGACCGCGCCCGAGATACGCTCGTTGATCGCATGCACCGCGCCCGCGCCGCTTTCGAGCAGCGCGGCGAAGATCATCACCTGGAAAATCACATGGAACCCCGGCACCGTCATCTGCCGCAGCAGGAAATCCGACGGCAAGGTCTCGGCGCCGATCGCGGGATAAAAGGCCATCATCGCGACGAAGAAGAGGATCGCGGGCAGCATCGACAGCGGCCCCGCGATCAGCCCCGCGACCACCGCGTCGCGCTGGCTGGTCAAATGGCGCAGCACCGGCAGGATCACCACCGCGCCGACGATATTGTAACTCGCGTAAGTGAGCCCGCCCGCCATCCAGTTTCCCGACGGCGGCGGCGCGTTGGCAAACCCCTGCCCGATCAGCCCGCCGAAACTGGCGAGCGCGATGACGAGGAACAGGCCGTAGACGGTGTAGAGCAGGATCGAGACATATTTGAACATCTGCTCGACGACACCCGTGCCCCATGCGACCACCGCGGTGATCGACACGCCGAGCAGCAGCGACCCCAGCCATTCGGGCCAACCAAAGGTCGCGGCGCCGATCGCCCCCGCCGCCGCGCCGAACACCGCGAGAATCAGGATGACGAAGATCAGATAGGCAATCTCGAACGCGATCCAGCCGGGACCGAGAAGCCCCTGGAAGAAGGCGCGATAGTCATAGGCACCGAGCTTGCGCGCGAGCGCGAAGGTCACCGCCGCGACGACGCTCCAGACGCATGTCGCGAGCAGCATCGCCGCCAGCCCGCCCCACGGCCCGGCCGGCACGAAATATTCGGCGAGCTCGCGCCCGGTGGCATAACCGCCGCCGATGATCACAGCCTTCAACGCAAAACCCGGGAGCAGGAAGCGCTGGAACCAGCTCGACGTCCCGGCTGGTTCGGCGGCGCTCATGCGAGGCAGCTGTCCACGAGCGCGGCGAAGGCCGCGCCGCCGCGGATCGGGTCGGCGACCGGCAGCCCGAGCCGCCGGCTTTCGGCCGCCATCAAGGCTTCGGCCGCATCGGTCCCCAGGCTCGAGGTATTGAGGCTGATCCCGCCGCAGCGGATCGCCGGGTTGGTCCGGCTGCCGAGGCGGATCGTCAGGTCGATGACCTCCTCGACCGTCGGCAGCGCAAAGCTTTCCATGCCGAGGATCACCGTGCGCGACGGATCGTGGCAGACGACGAACACATCAGGCTGGCTGCCATGGAGCAGGCCGAGCGACACCGCGGCATAGGCGGGGTTGAAGATCGACCCCTGTCCCTCGATCAGGTCCCAATGGTCGGCGGGCGCGTCAGGGCTGAGGATTTCGGCGGCGCCTGCTTCGAAGTCCGACACCACCGCATCCATCGGAATGCCGCCGCCGGCGATCATGATGCCGGTCTGGCCGGTCGCCCGGAAATCGGCGTCGAGCCCGCGCTCGACAAAGACGCGGTGCAGCGCGAGCGCAGTGTATTTCTTACCGAGCGCGCAGTCGGTGCCGACGGTGAGCAGCCTTTTGCCTGTCCGCTTGCGCCCGGTGCCGATCGGGATGTCCGACGGCGGGGTGCGCACGTCGATCAGCCGTTGCCCGGTGCGCCGCGCCGCCTCGGCCAGCGCGGGCACGTTCGCCAGCCGGACGTGCAGCCCGCTGATGATGTCGAGCCCCGCCTCCATCGCGTCGATCAGGATCGCGACCCAGCTTTCGCCGATCACCCCGCCTTGGTTGGCGACCCCGATCACCAGCGACCGCGCGCCCGCCGCCCTGGCCGCTGCGGGGTCGAGCCGCGGCAGGCCGGTGGTGACGGTGCAACCGGCGGCCGAAAATTCTCCGACGCAGCGGTCCGCCGCCCAGTCGGCGAGCCCGAAGGCGGTCTTCGCAAAGCTCGCCTCCCTGGTGTCGCCGAGGAACAGCAGATAGGGCTGCGGCAGGGTCAATCGGTCGGACAGGCGTCCGGTGGGGGCGTTCATCTGGTTCACTCCGGTCGCGTCAGAAAGACAGGTCGAGCGCGACGCCGATCGTCCGCGGCTGCAGCGGCGAAATGGCGAGGAAGCTGGGCCGGTTGAGTCCGTCGGCCATCGTCGATCGCGCCATCTCCCCCTTGTTGTCGAGCAGGTTACGCGCATAGGCGCGCAGCGTCCAATGGTCGCTGAAGGTCAGCGACGCATTGAGATCGACCGACGTATAGGGTTTGGCGAGCGCGGTCAGCGGATCGCTCTCCACCAGCGAAAAGCGGTTTCCGGCATGGCGGACGCCGGCACCGAAGCTGCCCTTGGTGCCGCCGCCGAGCTCGAATTCATAATCGGCGCGCAGCGCACCGCTGAACTTCGGCACCGCCGGCAGGCGGTCGCCGTCGACGCCGCTGATTTCGGGAACATCCTCGCTGAGCGTTGCGTCGGTATAGCTGCCCGTCGCGGTGATCGTCAGGCCCGGGGCGGGGCGCAGCAACATCGAACCTTCGATGCCCTTGCTCGTCGCCTTGCCGCCATTCGCGCCGCCCGACACGCCGCCAAAGGCGCGCACGACCTGAATGTCGGTCCAGTCCATCCAGAAGAGCGCGACATCGACCGACACCAGGCGGTCGGCGAAATCGGCCTTCAACCCGAGCTCGTAATTCTTCATCCGGTCGGCATCGACCGTCGGCGGCACATTGGGCACGATGACGTTCGGGCCGCCCGGGCGATAGCCGGTGGCGACGCGGGCATAGAGCATCGCATCGTCGTTGATGTGGAATTGCGGGCTGATCGAGTAAGTGAAGACATTCTCCGCCGATTCACCCGGATCGTTCGCCTGTGGCACGATCGCGCCCGAGCTGATCTGGCGGAAGGTCTGTTCGTTGCGTGCCCAGCGCAGGCCACCGGTAATTTCGAACTGGTCGGAGAAGCGGAAGGTCGCGTTGGCAAAGGCGGCATATTCCTTGTACGTCGCGGGCAGGCCGACGATGGCGAGCGGATCGAGCGGCGCGATCGGGTTGCCAGCCATGTCGAACGACCGGACGAGCTGGGAATTGCTGGTCGTTTCATCGGTGAAGAAGCCGCCGATCAGCCATTCGAAGCGCCCGCCACCCGGCGAGGCGAGACGCAGTTCCTGCGTCCATTTTTCCAGCCCGAGATCGAGGTAGAAGGGCGTGATGCCGGGCGCGATCGCGCCACCGGTGAGCAGCGGGAACAGCACGCCAAAGGCATAGCTCGCATCCTGGACCTGTCGGCTCTGCGTCTTGCTATAGGTCGTCGCCGAGGTCAGCGACGCGGCGCCGAAATCATAGTCGAGCGTCGCCGAATAATAGTCGAGGTCGATGTCGTAGGATTCGGGGACATAATTGTTGAACGAACGCCCGTCGCCGAGCCGGTTGCCGGCGAGGTCGGCAGCGTAAAGGCCATTGCCGTCCGAATCGAGCGACTGCCAGATGCCCGCGAGCTTGACGCTGAATTCGGGAGTCGGTTGCCACAATAGCGCGACGCGGCCGCCGCGCTGTTCATAGTCATTCTGGTCCTTGAGCGCGGCATTGTTGACGCTGTCGACCCAGCCCGGCGTCTTGCGCCAGGCGAAGCTCGCCGACATCGCGAGCCGGTCAGTGACGATCGGGACATTGACCATCGCCTGCGCGCCCCAGCCGAGTCCGTCGCCGCCCTTGATCGCGAAACCCTCGACCCCGGCGCGCACCTTGAACGCGCTGGTGTCGGGCTGGACGGTGACATATTTGACCAGCCCGCCGATCGAGCTGGCGCCATAGAGCGTACCCTGCGGCCCCTTGAGCACTTCGATACGCTGGAGGTCATAGGGCATGAGGTCGATGGTGAACGCCCCCGCGCGGTTGTAGATCGCGCTCGATCCGACCGGCGCCTCGTCGAGATAGATGCCGACCGTCTGCGCCGAGTTGAGCGGTGCGACCCCGCGCAGCGTGATCGTGGTCTGGCCCGGCGTGCCGCTGTTCGACACCTGCATGCCGGGGACGAAGCCCGCATAATCGACGAGCGACGCCGCGCCCTGTTCCTGCAGCGCCTCGCCATCGACGACGCTGATCGAGATCGGCACGTCCTGGACATTCTGGACGCGCTTCTGCGCGGTGACGACGATTTCGCCCTCGACGGCAACCGCTCCGGCTTCCTGCGCCGCTGCCGGCATCGCGGCCATCAGTGCGGCCATGCTTCCTGCTATAAAGAGACCCTGTTTCATCGTCTTACCCCCAGACTTGCGCGAGCAGGCGGCGGAAATTGCCCCCGAGCACCGCGGTGATGTTTTCGTTGGAATAGCCCCGGCGGATCAGTTCCTCGGTCAGGTCGAAGACCTTGAGCGGATGGTCGAAGCCGTCGATGTCGATCTTGTCGCGAAAGCCGTAGCTCGCCTTGTAGCCCTGCTTGAGCAGCGCATATTCGTCCGGCGCCATATCGTCATAGCCGTTGAGATCGGCGTCCGAGCCGATGCCGACATGCTCGATGCCGGTCAGCTTCGCGACATGGTCGATATGGTCGGCCATATGCCCGACGTTGGTCGGGTCGGTCAGCCGCACGAACATCCGCACCCCGGTGATGCCCATCACCCCGCCCTTCGCGGCGAGCGCCTTGATCGCGGCATCGGTCTTGACGCGCGGATGGTCGACCAGCGCGCGGGCGTTGCTGTGGGTGATCGCGATCGGCCCCTTGGCGATGTCGACCGCGTCGAGCGTCGTCTTGTCGCCGCAATGCGAGACATCGATCAGCATCTTCGTCTTTTCCATCTCGGCGATGATCGCGGCACCATAGTCGCTGACCCCGCCATCGACGCGCTCGGTGCTGCCCGACCCGATCATGTTCTGGCTGTTATAGGTAAGCTGCGCGCAGCGCAGACCGAGGCGGCGAAAGGTCGCGACGTCCTCGATCTTTTCGAACTGCTCGGCGTTCTGGATGCCCATGATGACGGCGCATTTCCGGTCGACCTTAGCACGGTCGAGGTCGTCCACGGTGTCGACGAGGGTGAAGACATGGCTGTTGCGCCCGGCAAAGCCCTGCCAGCCGGCGAGGAACTCGAGTCCCTGCGCGCGGGCGTCGGGGCCGCCGAGGCCATAGGCGTTGTGGAAACCAGTGATGCCGCTCGCCCGGAACTCCGCTGCCTCCGCATCGGTCAGCCGATGCGCGACATAGTCGGGCGACATGGTGATCTTGAGCGGGGCAAGCATGTCGATGACGAGCGACGACGCGACCAGGTCGACGGCGCGGCGCGAATAGCTGCGCCCCGGCGCGGCGGCAAAGGCGAAGGCGCTCCGGCCGATCATCGGCGCGGACAAAGCGGTGCCCACCGCGCCGGCGACGAGTGCGCGGCGCGTCAGCGGGAATGACGTCTTCATTCCACCCTCCAACTCACGAAATTTACAATTTCAAGACTATTGTCCTAATCAGAGAATTGTCAACCCAAATAGGACGTCTTCACCGTCTAACCCCAAATTTCTTCCGGACAATGGATCCGCCCGCCCGCGTAACGCACCCCCGGATCGCGATCGGTCGCGAGGAAGGTCGGGCCGTCGAGATCGACGATGTCGCACAGCTGGCCAAGGACGAACGACGGCGCCATCGACAGGCTGCTGCCCATCATATTGCCGACCATCACGTCGAGACCGAGCAGCTTTGCCTGCCGCGCGATCGCCAGCCCCTCGGTCAGCCCGCCGCATTTATCGAGCTTGATGTTCACCACATCGAAGCGGCCGACGAGCGAGGCGGTATCGGCGAGCGTCACCGCGCTCTCGTCGGCGACGAAAGGCAGCGGCCGCTTCAATCCGTCGAGATCGGCTTCACGCCCGCGCGCAAGCGGCTGTTCAAGCTGCGCGACGCCATTCGCAACCAGAACCGGCAGCAACTCGCGCAGCGGCGCGATGCTATAGCCCTGGTTGGCGTCGACCCCGATCCAGGCGTCGGGCCGCGCGGCGCGGATCGCTTCAACGCGCGCGATGTCCTCGCCGAGATCGCCGGTCAGCTTGACCTTGACCGGCGCATCCGGATCGAGCGCCAGCGCGGCGCGCGCCATCGTCCCCGGCGCGTCGGCACCGAGCGTCAGCGTCGAAAGCAGCGGCTGCGGCGCCGCCAGCCCGGCGAGGTCCCACACCGGTCTGCCCGCCTGTTTCGCCTCGAGCTCCCAGAAGGCGCAGTCGATCGCGTTGCGCGCGCCGCCTGCGGGGAGCAGCTCCTGCAATTGCTCACGGGTTACCCCGGCCTCGATCGCCCCGCGGACGCGCTGCGCCTCGCCCAGCATATGGTCGATGTCGTCGGCGAGATAATAGACCCCCGCCCCCTCGCCGCGCCCGCTGTGTGTGCCATCCGAAATTTCGGCGACAAGCAGCGCGGTCTCGGTGAAGACATGCCCCGAAATGCGGAACGGCTGGTGATAGGGAAAGCGCTCGACCCGAAGGTCGAGCGCCAGTTTCTGCTTGCCCATCGTCGCCATCAATACACCATGTTGAAGCCATAGAGGTGGAAGGCGAGCGTGACCCACACCAGTGGAAGCGCCGCCAGCACGAGCAGCACCGCGCCGAGCTTCATCGTCCAGCGACGCTTGCCTTTGATGCTCTGTCCCAGATGCCACACCGCGGTGACCAGCAGCCCGAAGGTCGCGAGCGGCGTCAGGATACGCAGCAGGTGGATCAGCCAGTCGAGCGGTCCGCCGATGCTGCCGATATCAGCCGAGAAGGCCATGATCAGCCCAATCCAGCCCGCGAGCGCCGCGAGCACCAGCCAGGCGAAGAGCCGCGACAGGCGGTAGGCGCGGCGCGCCTTCCCCTCGAGCGCGAAGTCGGCCTTGAAGCTGCGCCGGACCAGCGCGCGCACCGGCCAGGCCAGTGCGGCGAGCAGGACGATGCCCAGCGCGAAGATCAGCGCCGGGTTGAGCCAGGCGGCGTTGGTACCGGCAGGCGCGGGTTCGAACACCATGAACGGCGAGCCGGCATCGACGCTCCACCGCGTGACGCGGCCGTCCTTGACCTCGGCGGCGAGCCGTTCACCGGTGCCGGTGTCGCGCCACACGAACGGCTCGACCTCGACCCAGTCGCGCGCACCGGCGCCAAGGCCGTCGAGCGCCGGCAGGGCGATCTTGCCATCCTCGGTCAGCCCGATCGTCGCCTGTCCGAGCAGCCCGAACAGGCTCATGAAATTGGTGAAGCTGCCGCGGCTGCTTTCGTAATTTCCGACCATCATCTGCGCGTGCGCGGCGGCGGTCTTTGCGTCGACCGTTCCCGGCTTTTCGGTGCCGGGCAGGTAGCGGTCGGCGAATTTGTGGAACAAAGCGCTGCGCACCGCACCCGCGTCGCCCGCCTTACCGGGGCTGTTCATCGAGATATAGACGCCGATGTCGGCATCGGGGAAAAGCCACAGATAGGAGTGGAACCAGACGGTGTCGCCGCCATGCGCGATCGCGCGGTGGCCGTTGACCCATTGTTCGTAGAAACCGAGCGCCATGCTGTTGAGCGGGCCGACGCCGGGCGCCTTATAATCGTGCATCATCTTCGCGGTTTCGGGCTTGAGCAGCCCGGCGCCGTCGTTGAGGTGCGCGATCATGAACTTCCCCATGTCGGCGCCTGACGCCGACAAGCTGCCGGCCGGCGCGGGGATCACCATTTCGAACGGCTGCGCCTTGCCGGTCACGTCGGGATAGCCCTTCGACATATGCGCCTCGAGCGCCTTGGGAAGCGGCTGGCGGAACGACGCGTGCGTCATGCCGAGCGGCGCGAAGATATGCTTTTCGACATAGGAGTCGAAATCCTCGCCGCTCGCCCGCTCGACGATATAGCCCGCGAGCGCGGTCGCGTAATTGGAGTAAGCCGGCGTCGTGCCCGGCGCAAAGACGCGGTCGGGCAGCGCCAGCGGCATCTGCTTCTTCAGCGTCATGACCGCCTTGGGATCGCTGCTGATCAGGTAACGCACCGATTCCTGAAAACCCGCAGTGTGCGTCATGATGTTGCGCAGCGTGATCGGCTTGCCCTGATAAGGCGGAATCTTGAAATCGAGATAGGCGTTGACGTCCTTGTCGAGATCGACCTTGCCCGCCTCGACCTGCTGCATCACCGCGGTCCAGGTGAACAGCTTCGACACCGAACCGGGACGGAACAAGGTGGTTTCGGGCAGCACCGGCGCGCGCTTGGCGACGTCGGCGAAGCCATAACCCTTTTCCAGCACGACCTGGCCGTCCTTGACCACGACGACGACCGCTCCGGGAATGCGCGCGCGTTCGATCGCATAGGGGAGATAGCCGTCGAGCCAGGCCTCAAGGTCGGCGCGGTCGAGCGTCACCGGCGCGGCGGCGGTTTTGGCGGCAGATGTCGCGGGCACCGCGACCTTCTTGGCGGGCGGCGCGACCGCCGGCCCCTGCGCCATCAACGGCACCGCCGCGAGCGCGGCCAGTCCGATCATCAGCTTGCGAACAAAACGCATCGCGACCTCCCTTTTGCTGGCGCCCTCACTTAACCTTGCAGCGAGCCGCGCGACCCCTTACCAAGGGACCAACAACTGTTAGCCCAATAGGGACATAATGATCCTGATTAGAAAATTGTCAAACGGCTTGTGGCAGCGCTGATGGCGAACCGGACAAAGCCCCCCACGCTGGGCGAGGTGATGCGCGGCATAAGGTCGCGAAATCGCTGGACGCTCAAGGAGATGAGCGCCCAGTCGGGCATCCCCGTATCGACGCTGTCGAAGGTCGAGCACGACCGGCTGACGCTCAGCTATGACAAGCTCCAGCAGCTCAGCCAGCGGCTGAACATGCGGATGTCCGACCTGTTCGCCGAGGATTCGGAGGACGCGTCGCCGCGCCCGACCGGCCGCCGCAGCGTCGGCACGATCGACAATGCGGTGCGCGTCACCACCGACAATTACGACTATCACTACCTTTGCACCGACCTGCGCCAGAAACGCATGATCCCGATCCTGACGCGTATCCGCGCGCACAGCGCGACCGAATTCGGCGAACTGGTCCACCATCAGGGCGAGGAATTCATCTATGTCCTCGAGGGCCGGATGGCGGTGCACACCGAATATTACGACCCGGTGGTGCTCGAAGTCGGCCAGGGCATCTATCTCGATTCGTCGATGGGCCACGCCTATGTCGTCGCCGAGGGATGCGAGGAGGCACTCGTCCTCGGCGTCTGCTCGAGCGCTGACGACGGGCTCATGGATTCGCTGATGAGCCTGCACGGCGAAGGCGAAGGCGGCCTTTGAACGCCCTGGACGTCTCACGTCCATAGGCGCGGCACGCGGCCGCCGCGTACGCAAAGCGAAGGGAAGAGCGACAAACCGATGAGTGCGCCCCCCAAAACGAAGCTCGCGGTCGCGGCGGAGGAGGAGATGGCAATCCGCGCCGCGGTTCGCGCCGCCGACCTTTCCCTGCTCGGCGCCAGATATCATCTGGCGGACGCGCGCCATATCGAGGGCCTGATCGCGCTGCTGTCCGATCCCGCCGTCTCCGATCCGATCTACGACCTGCCAAGACCATTCACCCACGATGTCCTATCGGCGTGGATCTCCGATGCGCGCGACAGGCAGGCGCGCGGCGAAGCGATATTGGCGGTCTCGGTGGACGAGGATGGGGACGTCGCCGGATATTCCTATTTCACCGTCTGGCCCGAGCGCTCGGCAGCCGAACTCGCCGGGGCGCAGCGCGCCGATGGACAAGGCCAGGGCCGCGGAAAAACAGGCGCAGCGCGCAGTTTCGGCTGGATGTTCGACCATCTTGGCGTGCGGTTGATCGGCCTCACCGCGGCCATGGACAATCTGCGGTCGGCACGCGTCATCGAGGCCGCAGGATTCCTGTCGCAGGGCGAAAGACGGAGCGTCCGACCCGACGGATCGATACGCGTGTCACGCTATTGGGAACTCGCGCGCGAACAATGGCGAAGCCGCGGGCAAACCGGCGCTTGACCCGGCGCGGCTGACGGCTTCGAGGAGGTCGGCGGCTCGGTTATCACACGACAACGGGATTCGGGGGATCGGCATTGACGGGACGGGACACGCGGACGCGAGGCGGTTTGCCGGCCTCCAGCCGCACACGGCCGGCGATCGCGGCGACGATCGCGGTCGGCGGCTTGCTCGCCATGGGGTGGTATATCGTCAGCGACCGGCAGGAGCCGCAGGCCGCAGCACCGCTCACGATCGATACCGTCGTCACGGCGCCTGCGGTCCTCACCGGCGGCACGTTCAAGCTTCCCGACGGCAGCGGCGTCACGCTGACCGACGGCGCAATTCTGGAAAACAAGTTCGACGACCAGCAACGCCGCGTTATTCTCTTCGGCGGTCATGCCCGCTTCGACGTCGCGCACGACGCCACACGCCCCTTCATCGTCCTTGGTGCCGGTTCGAGAACCACCGCGCTCGGCACGATCTTCGAGGTCGACCTTCGCCGCAGCCGCCCGCGCGTGTCGCTGATCGAAGGGGTGATCGAGGTCGCCTCGCGCAATTCCGACCGAAGCGTCCGTCTGCGGCCGGGTGAAACCGCCGAGGTCGTCACCTCCGACGTCCGGATCCTGCCTTCGATGCGGTCCGCGGCCGGCCCGGTCGCGATCGACGCCGACAGGATGCCGCTCGGCGACATCGTCGCCCGCGCCAATACCGTGAACGCCGTGAAAATCCGCCTCACCGAACCCGCGATCGAAACGATCGAGGTCAGTGGCCGTTTCGATCTTGCCGACCCCGCCGCGCTGGCGCGTGAACTCGCCGCGAAACTCGATCTCGGGGTCGAGATACGCGCCGACGCGATCATCATCGGACCCGCACCCAAAAAACCGGGGAGATAAACCGCCCCCGCCACTTTCCGCGCCACCTGTCGAGCCGCCCTTTCGTCAATCGATCGCTCGGGTTACAGCTGTAGTCGGCGGCCACGACCGCTCGAGTATTGCCGGTCATGCAAGGCCGGCAAAGTGCCGATGCGGTACAATCAGATTCTGCGCCACGACGCTTGTCTTCGCCCCGGCACGCTGATAGAGGCGCCCATCGTTGCCGCTTTAGCTCAGTTGGTAGAGCACATCATTCGTAATGATGGGGTCACAGGTTCGAGTCCTGTAAGCGGCACCATCGACCCCATAATTCAATCACTTAGCTGGATGCAATCGCGTCGAGTGCTGCCGGCACGCACCCAACTTTTCTCAGGCGAACTCTGGTGAAACTTCGGCGCACAGGCCGAGCAGCTGTTGAACAAGGGATGGACCGGAGAGATCGACCGTCGCCGTTACGAGCTCGTGATCGCAGCCAGCAATGTTGTATCGCCCCGTCTCGCCGTGCGAGTTCAACCCCGCGTGATGCGGGTAGAGGAGCATGACCCGAGGGCAGCCGTACAGCCGGGAATAGGCCATCATCTGGTAAACGTCGGCCTGTCCCACACCTTGCTTGGGGTCTTCGATCCGGTCCGAAATGCGCTTCCACTTCGTGTCGATGACCATGACCGGCTCGGAGGCTCGATAAACGACGATGTCGGGTCGAACCTGAAAGCGGCGTGATCCCGCTTGATCGACAAGGCAATAATGCCGTCGGTCCTGCGCACGCACCGATAGGCCTGTCCCCTTCAAAGCCTTTTCGAGCATTCGCGCGACGTAAATCTCGAAAAGATCGTTCATCGGGAAGAGAAGGGAGAATCCCGGAGCGCGACCATGGGACGTCGTCTGGTAATCGCCTTGCAACAGCAGTCGCGCAAGGTCGCGCAACCCCCGCCACCTGTGATTGGTTCGATCGAGCGTGATGGCGTCCCAACGAAGCGCTCCGATCGGCACCAGCGAGATGTCGGAATAGATCAAGTCGAGTTCTCGAAGACGCCGCTGATTCTCGGGTGCTCGCGATACTTGTGCAAGGCGCCCTATTGCCGCTTTGAAGACCTGATTAAGCGGGATGTCGGGCGTCAATTCCTCGAACCGGCATGCCATCTTCTGGGGTGAGAAGGCGAGCGTCGTAAACTGACGCTGCACATCAAGACGACCTCGAAGCACGGCGAGATCATCCTCTTGCCCCACATAGCGGCGCGGCATGCCTTCCCGGAGAGCATCATTGAGGCGACGGCAAAACAGCCCGATCAGAACTTCGAGAATCGTGTGCTTTTGCGATCCTAGCTGAACAGCCTCGCCCACCGATAGATCGAGTTCATATGCCGCCGCGAGCATATGAATCAGGCGTTCTCTGATATTGGTTCGGCCGGCTTCGTCCTCCGCGGTTCCGAGCCCCTCGATCTTCGGCAGGATTTCGACAGAACATCCCTGGGCGGCAATCACTCCGACCACCTGCTGCGCGCGAAGCCGACGGTGATGATCGGTAAAAATTCGTCCGCCATCTGTGCCGCCTACATCGGTCGCTCCCGCAACCGCAATCAATCGGTCGGCAAGGTCGCGCGTGAAGGCGCCGTCACCCGGCGGGTCGATCGTCAGGTAGTTCCACTCGCTGACCGTTCGGTGGATCATTGCAGCCCAGCGTAGGCGTCAGCCTCAAATCTTTCTCGGACGCGCCAGCGATGTCGTTCGCCACCATATTCTGCTTCGATGCCCGGCGGCGCCGTCAATAGTTCGCGAACCAGGAAGCGCTCGCCGGCCGGATCACCTAGAACCGCAGCTATCTTGGCCCAGTCTTCATGGAAATATTCGGCGAGGAGCGGGATGATACGGAAACGGAAAACATCGTCCACCTCCGAGCGCGTCCGGCACCCGATCAGGAAGGCGTGCCCGATCTGGTGCTCGCGATCGAACAGATACTCAATCCGATCATTCAGCCGCCGCAACAGAAGTGCCAGATCGAGGCCTTCGACATCGCTTAGAATTTCCGGCTCCGGCATGATTTCGCGGAATATGAAGCGCCGACGAAGCGCGGTATCGAGAAGCGCAATTGACCGGTCGGCGGTGTTCATCGTCCCGACTATGTGGAGGTTCGATGGCACGCCGAAGCTATGCTTGGAATAAGGGAGCGTGACCCGCAATTCATAGGGCGCGCCAAGACGCTTGTCGGGTTCGATCAGCGTGATGAGCTCGCCGAAGACCTTGGAGATATTGGCGCGGTTGATCTCGTCGCAGATCAGCACAAACTGCGCTGGCTCAAGCGCACTGCGGCCGCTGCCCGGAAGAAACAGAGCCAGCGCCTCCTTGTTGAGATGCTCCTCATTCAGAAGGTAGCAGGACCATTGCATGAAGGGCCGGCTATAAAAGCTGATCGGCAACGGTTCGTCCGCGACGAACAGCCAGCGGACAGCACGGCGGTGGTTATAATCCTGCTCTCCTGTGGGATTATATTCGTAAGGCCCCATGACCTCGGCGATAGCGCGGAACCGGTTGTTCCCGTAGGAAACCACCACAAGATCGCCCTCGCGCATATCAGCGCGGAAGCGCGTGGTTTGGACGATATTAGCGTCATTCCCGTTGGTCCCAGGGTGCAACTCATTCCATTTCGCGTGGATCGCTTCGTAGCCCGCATAAGGGGACCAATCGATGTCGCCTCCCCATCCGAGGACGATGTAGTTGCCTTCGATGGCGGCATCGAAAATATAGTCCTCGCTACCAGCCCGTCCGAGCGACATCTTGAAGACGCGGCGCCCCGACATGTCGAAGGGGTCGCTGCCCTCGGAACTGCGCATTGCCTGCTCCGCGACAGTTGCTATTTCGCGAAAGATGCCCGGGGTCGGCTCCAGACTGAAACCACCGGTCGCAGTCTCCTGCCCGTCGCCTCCTGTCGTAGGCCGCAGGCCCTCGACAAAATCTTCGTAGGAATAGGATTGGTGGAAGGTGACGAAACGGATTTGCCCCGCGCCTGCCAGTTCGGCGTAACGAGCGCGGACGTCGATCTCGGACTCTGGCGCCTCGCCATCGCAAAGCCGAACGGCCTCGCGAGCGGTCGCGAACGTCTTGCCAGTCCCCGGCGGGCCATAAAGGATGAGGTTGGTCGGCATGGCATTGTCCTCGTGAGAGGCGGACGCACCGCCCTCTTCGTGTGAAAGTGTCGGCTGATCGGCGCGATTGACGGCCCAGATGAATCCTTGGACATCCCAGAGATCCCGGGGCTTCCAGTTCCACTCGTCGCGCATGATGTCTTCGATCAAACGGGCCATCGAGAGGGCCTCGCCATATTCGTCGGCCGTGATCGCATTCCACCCGAACAATTTGTGGCCGACTAACGCCTTCGCGCTGTTCTGAAGCGGTTCGGTATTAATTCCATAAGCTTCCGTCGGCCGAAGCAGCGCCGCGACCATCGTCGGAATATTCCGGCTTTCGCTATAGGGTTTGCTCGTCTGCCCCTCGGAAAGAATGGGCCAGATCTGTTCTACGCAGTCCGAGATCGCCGCCGAAATGTCCTCCGCGCGTGCGAGTTGCCCGATCGCGAACTCCAGCTTGTCCGGGTACGCCGAACGGATTTCTGCGATGCGAATATTCGTCCGGTAGCCAAGGAGATTGCTCGCCGCTCCGCCGCGACCCACTAGAATATCGAGCAGCCGCCCACCCAACTTCTCGACCGATTCCGCCTCGACAGTTGCCGCGCGGGCAAGGCTGATCAGCTGATCTTTATAGTGGCGCTCTTCTTCCGCATATCCGCCTCCGCTCTGCTCAAAGTCGACAAAATCGGAGTAGCGCGCCTCGAAGAGGCGCCTGTAACGGGCCAGCGCGGCGCGGTCGACGCCGCGGACCGATTGAGCCTCATACCAGTCGAGCACATCCCCCAGGATTTTCAAATCGGGCGTTTGAACAAGCGATACCCGGCGGGGCGATTGGCCGCCGCGAGCCGCGTGCGACAGACGGGCCGGAAGGTTCGAGTGCCGCGGCTGCTCCGCCAGATAGTGCCGCACTTGCGCCGCGGGGACGGGCGATGGCGAGCCACCATCCTCCACCCAGATTTGAACGGTCTTGGTGTCGCGCTGCAGGGCGATTTGCCGGCCATCTAAGAGATCGAACCCCGCCATCTTTTCGGTATCGAGCGTTGGGTCGCCGAAGCGACGTTGGAGTTCGGCTTCAGCCCAGCTCCGCGCTGACGAAGAGTTGAGCGCAAATCGGAAACGCACGGTTGAGCTATTTGCCGGCCCCTGCCGATCGATGAGTCTCACGTCTGCGAAATCGTTGAACTTGGAGCTGCCGATTGCCGAGCACACGGCCGGCATGGCGTTTTGCAAGCCCATCGCCTTATGAATGTCACCGGAAACAATTTCGACCTCGGCTTCACCCGCGTCTCTCGCCGGTTTGATCATCGTATCGAAAGCAAAGCGCCTGATCCGGTCGGCCTGTGTGGAATCGCCTAAGGCGTCGCCATCGCAGAACTTCAGATAGGCCGTGACGGCCGCTCGGTATGAAGCCAGACTGTTGTAGACGTTTCCGTCGATTTCGATCCTGCTTGAATTAGGGCGACCATTCGCTTCGTCCGCCTTCGAATAGGCAAGGTCAGCGAGGATCGCTTCGAACCTATCGTCGTCAAAGGCTTGGTCGAGGTCACCGTAAAGCGATTCGACGCGGCGTGCGTCGGATAGGCGTGTCGAGATGCTGGCCGAAGCCTGCCCCTGAGCTACCAACCACGCCTTGAAATCGTCGCTCCGCATCAGGCTAGGCGGCGCCCAAAGATGCGATGAAATCTGCTCACCATATCGAGAGCCCACGCATGTTGGCCCGCCCAATCACCATCTTCATATCCGCTCTCGAACGTGACCCGGATCGCCGTCTTCTTGCGCCCGTCTTTCTTCTCCCAAATCAAGCCCTCGCCTGCTTCGGCCTCAATCTCATGTCGAGAGGCGTAGAGCTTGTCGAACTGCTTCCGATCGAAGTCATTCTCATTGTTGAGATTGACCTGGATTTGATGGCGAGCGACGCTGAGGCTTACGTGCGACCCCCGGATGATCGGCGTGAAAGAAACCCAATTGGCTCCAGGTGCCTTGGCGGGCAGCCCACTTGCCTCGGCCGCTCTTGCGAAATCAGCCAGATAATCCTGCAATTCCCCGCTCACGAACATGCCTCCCCCAGCAATCTCCGAATCCCAGCTAAGCTGGCGTGCGTCAAGCCGATCAAACATCGAGCGTCAGAACTTCAGGCGGTGCAGTCGGTGTGCCGCCGTAACAATCGCCCCATCATCACTGACGACGACATAGCTGTCGAGCGAGCGCTCAAGCTTCGAGTAGCGTTCGCGCCCGAACGCGCCAGCCAGCCGCCGCCGCGATTTCTTGTCGAGATAATAAATGTCCGCGCCGCGATGCCGCCGACGCGTGCCATAAGCGAGGATCGCATCCACCGCTTCGGTCGAAATTCCACGCTGCTGGATGCGCTGCCTCGCATGCTTTGTCAGTCCCATGTCGTCCTCCCAATGGTTGCCGAGCATCCAAAATAGGAGATTGGGACGACAAAAACTGTCACCCGCTGAGGCTGAGTTTAAATTGGCCCTAGCCCTTAGGGCAGGGCTTCAAACTCGCGCTGGTGTCCATGCACCATCTCGCGAAGCCGAGCGGGCTGCAGGACCTCGACCGACTTCCCCCATGAATAGAGATGCCAGCACATTTCGAGATGGCCCGAGGCCTTAAAGCGCACAAGCAAGGAGCCATCGGGCTCTTCCTCGATACTCTGCGAAGGGTGGAACACGAACCGCCGGGCATGGGGTGCCGCGTCTGGCGAGAAGCGCCAAATGACGTCGCCATGTTCGGCAGCATTCTCGAACGAGCCAAAGCCCTTTTCGGCATGTTCGCGGATATTGAAGCCCGGATCGATCTCGAAGCTCGAGTCGAGCACCTCGGCCGAGTATATCTCTTCAACCCGGTAATGGCGCAGCGGTGCCGTTGCCGGCTTGGCCGTGTCGCGAGCCACAAGATAGCGGCGCACACCCAGCAAGAGGCCGTGCGGCGCTACCACACGCTCGGTCGGCTTGTCCTGCGTCCGGCGCCGATATGAGATGCGGAGCAGAAAAGGCCCCTTCAGGCTCTCCGATATCGCGCTGTCGACCTCGCTTGTTCCGGCCGGTCGCGGCCCCGGCCGCGCGGCATGCCCCAGTGCTTCGAGCAGGGCTTCCTCATCGACAGCCAATCGTGTGCCCGCATGAGCGGGAATCAGCGCCCTCACCTTCCGTTCCATCTGGCGGACCGTTGCAGCCTCAGCGGCCATGCCGGCCGCGTCGAGCTGGCGAATCGCCGTCGTCATCGCGGCGAGTTCCTCGGCCGACGGCAACAACAAGGGTGCGATCGCGCGCGCGGGGATGCGCCATCGCCGTTTGCGATCATCGCCATCTTCGGGCTCGGCCTGAGGAAAAGCCGCCTCAAGCGCCACCGTCATGCGCTGGGCCGATCGGTGGACACAGCCGAACTCCTCGACAATCTCTTCGAGTGACACCCCGCTACGGCGCGTCGCCATCATCGCCAGCTTGAGAAGGTCCTGGGCCTTTGCAAACGACATCCGATTCTCCATGACAGCTTTTGTCGTCCCGATCTGCCATAGCGGAATAAAGGGGATTTTGTATGCGGATGATCGACGACGCCCTGAGGCTTTCCGCCTCGGACCTCATGCGCTTCAAGGGGTGCAGGCACGCAACGACGCTCGATCTGCGGCTGATCGAGGCCCGCGACATCGCGCCGTGCGAGGATGGCGAAGAAGCCGAACTTCTTCAGAAGCAGGGCGACGCCCACGAACTCGCCTTCCTCGACGACCTCAAGGCGCAAGGCAAAAAGATCGTCGAAATTCCCAAAGACGGGATCACGCTGGAAGAGTCGGTCCGGCTCACCCGCGAAGCGATGGCGGCCGGCCCGGACATCATCTTTCAGGGCGCGCTGCTCGGCGGCGCATGGGGCGGCTATTCCGACTTTCTCGAACGGGTGGAACGCCCCTCCGATCTTGGTAGCTGGTCCTATGAGGTTGTCGATACCAAGCTGAAACGTAAACCCGACCCCAAACATATTCTCCAGCTCTCGCTCTATTCCGACCTGATCGCCGACCTTCAGGGCGTCCGGCCCGAATCCGCGCATCTCCAACTCGGCGACGGTTCGCGTTTCACCGTGCGGCTGGCCGATGTGGCATCCTACGCACGCCATGCACGAGCGGTGTTCGAAACCTTCCTGACCGATCGGCCGGAAACGCGGGCCGAGCCTGTTTCAAGCTGCGGCCTCTGTCGCTGGAAGGAACATTGCCGCGACGAATGGGACAGGGCCGACAGCCTTGCCCTAGTCGCCGGCATGACAAGATCGCAGCGTTGGAAAGTCGAGGCCGCAGGCATCGAAACGCTCGGCGGCCTCGCAGTCCATGACCAGCGCATTCCGAAGCTCGCTCCCGAGACCCAGCGGCGGCTTCAGACGCAGGCCCAGCTCCAGGCCGCGCGCCGCGCCGGCGGTCCGCCGGGATTTGCGCTTCGCGACTATGAGTCCGGCAAGGGTTTCGGGCTGCTGCCCGAAGCCGACGATGGCGACCTCTTCTACGATATCGAGGGCGATCCCTATTATGAGGGCGGCCTCGAATATCTCCACGGCATCTGGTTTCGCGATGCGGGCGAATGGAGCTTCCGTGCCTTCTGGGCGCATGACCGTGCCGCCGAGGGCGAAGCGGTTGCTGAGCTGCTGCAATTCTTCACGGCGCATCTACAGCGCCACCCGAAGGCGCACATCTATCACTATGCAAATTATGAGATTGCGGCGCTTCGCCGCCTGACCGCGGAGCATCGTGTCGGCGAGGCCGCCATGGACCAGCTCCAGCGTGAACGGCGGTTCGTCGACCTGTTCCGCGTCGTGTCGGGATCGCTGATCGCTTCCGAGAATGGCTATTCGATCAAGGATCTCGAAGCCTTTTATATGGCGAAGCGCGAGGCCGATGTCGCAACCGCGGGCGCGAGTGTCGTCTTCTACGAGCGCTGGCGGGAAACGCAGGACGGCGATCTGCTCGACAAGATCTACGACTATAACCGCACCGACTGCATCTCGACGCAGCTGCTTCGCGACTGGCTGATCCGCGACGTTCGCCCGGCAGGCCTTCCTTGGCCGAAACTCGGCGAGGTGCCCGACGCGGGTCCGCTCGCGAATGTCGAGGCAGAGGATGAAGAGATGGCGGCGCTGCGCGAGCGGCTCCTTCCGGTTCGTGACCGGCTCGGCGAGGACATCGCCGATCTGCTGCTCGACCTCAACTTCTTCCACAAGCGCGAAGACAAGCCCGCATGGTGGGCGATCTTCGACCGGCTCGCGCAGGAGAGCGAGGAACTCGTCGATGATCTTGAATGCGTCCAGGGCCTCGAGGCGGTCGGCGATCCCGTCAAAGTAACGGCAAGGTCGTTCGAGCGAACCTATCGCTTCCCGCCGCAGGAGACCAAATTGAGGGCGGGCCGCAAGCCTTGCGTCAAACCCGCCGCGATGCCCGAGGATGTCGATCTGCGCGAGATCGACCACGAGAATAATCTGCTCGTGCTGCGCCGCTCGACGACTAAAGGCAAGCTGCCCGAGCGGCTCGATCTCATTCCGGCAAAGCCGATCGGCAACGCAACGCTTCGCGCTGCGGTTGCAGCAGTGACCGACGCCATCATCGACAATCCCGGCGCAGCCAAGGCGATAGAACAATTGCTCATGCGTGCGGCGCCGACGTTCCGCGACGGCGCGCGGCCGGAGGGCATCATCGACGCCGAAGGCGATCTGCCGACGCAGACCAGCGCCGCAATTGCCGACATGGATCAAACGACTCTAGCGATCCAGGGACCACCCGGCACCGGCAAAACCTATGTCAGCGCGCTATCGATCATCGACCTCGTCCGTGCGAGCAAGCGCGTTGCTGTTTCGTCGAACAGCCACAAGGCGATCACCAATCTCCTTGAAGCGGTCGCGGACCGGAGCGCGACTGAAGGGGTCCGATGCAGTGTGGTTCAGAAGGCTGCCGACGATGACGATGAGAATGCCCATCCAGGCATCGTCCTTGTGAGCGAGAATGACGCGCCTGAAATCGGGGCCGCCGATGTCGTCGGCGCTACGGCATGGCATTTCGCCAGATATGACGCACCGGCCTATGACTATCTCTTCGTCGACGAAGCGGGACAGGTCTCGCTTGCCAACATCATCGCCATGTCGCGCGCGGCCCGCAATCTCGTCCTCGTCGGCGATCCGATGCAGCTGCCGCAGCCGCTTCAAGGTACGCACCCCGGACGGAGCGGCGATTCCTGCCTCGAATATCTGATCGACGGACACCGGGTCGTCCCCGCCGAGCGCGGCATCTTCATGCCGGTAAGCCGCCGAATGCATCCCGCGGTCTGCGACTATATCTCGGTCGCCGTCTATGAAGGCAAGCTGCACTCGGACGATGCCGCCAGCAGTCAATCACTGCTCGCTACCGACGGGCGATCGCTCGTCGGCGCGGGCGTCCGCGCGATCGAGCATTTCGGGCGCTCGCAGGTCAGCCACGAAGAGATCGACGCTATCAACGCGCAGATCGAGGCTGTGACCGGCGCAACCTATCGCGCGCGCGATGGCAGCGAGCGCCTCATCGGTCATACCGATATTCTGGTCGTCGCGCCCTATAATGCCCAAGTGAACGCGCTGCGGGCCTCGCTGCCTGCGGCTGTCCGTGTCGGCACGGTCGACCGCTTCCAGGGGCAGGAAGCACCCGTGTGCCTCGTCTCCATGACGACATCGAGCGGCGAAGAACTGCCGCGCGACATCGACTTCCTCTTCTCGCTGAACAGGATCAATGTCGCCGTATCTCGCGCGCAGACGTCGGCGGTCGTGTTCGCAAGTCCCCTCCTCTTCGAAACACCCTGCCGAACCGTCGAAGAAATGATGCTCGTAAATGCACTTTGTTTGCTTCGCGAGCATGGGGGTGACAGCTTCTGACATGCTGAGATGCGAATCTGCTTTCATCGAACGAAAGGAGATTCGCTCATGGCCTACTGGGATATCGGACTTCGCCACATCGTCGACGTCGACGGGCAGTTGCTGGCAATCGACGCCGAGGTGATCGACACGGCTTCGCTTCTCGCGAAGGCCAATCTTCCGACCGACCGCCAGCTCTGGCTGGTCCGGGCCGGCGAATATTTCGCGCTAGGTGCGAAGCAGCTTCTCCGCCTCTCGCAGGACGAAGTGCTCTTCTTCGAGACCGCCGAGCGCGTGCAGGCGCCGATATTTCACAAGCGGGCCGCCTGAGGCCCAACGCCACCTAAGCAGATTTGGAAAGGAAAAGCTCATGGCAGACGTGCAAGTGACGTGCATCAACAAGCAGCCGCGCAACGATCCTTATGAAGGGATCACCCATCTCGGCGGAGCGACCTGGCACTGGACGCGCCAACAGGTCATCGATTCGATCGAGGCGAAGACCAACACCTTCTACACGCTTGTCGGAAACAACCGCGGCGATATCGGCGTCGTGAATGGAGCGAACGGCAAATATCTTCGTACCTATGCGGACGGGAAGTGGAACGACAATCTCCTCGCCCTTCCTGAGTGCCCCCGCAGCTAGATCAGGGAGCATAGACGAATGGACTGGCTTTGGACTTGGGGCGGTACGAGCTTCGGCTACCGGGATGGCGACGATCTCTGGACGTTCGACGGTCATCATGTCGCACGTTTCGACGGCGATGAAATTTACGGTCCGGACGGTCGCTATCTCGGCGAACTGATGAACGGTGACAGGCTCATAACGCATCGGAGCAAGCGCAGTTGGCGCGGGGCACGGTTCAGGCCCTACGGTCGGCGCATCGGCTATGTCCGCTATGTGAACTACGTCGGCTACGTGATGTACGCGGGCTTTGAGGATTTCCCGCCCCCCGAAGCGCTGCACTGAGCCGATCGTTGTTCGAACGTGCCTATCGACCGGCAAGAAGCGCTGGAAAGGCGTGCACTTGGATCGAGCACATGAGCCTCCGCACAGGATTTGTTCCCAATCTGGATATTTAGGAGGCACAATCATGCTTGCGCCCGATGTGCCTAGTCGGCATTTCATCTCAATGGGGGCCTTAACATCACTAAAACAGTTCTTCTCGCGATCTGCTCCGTTGACGATGCAGATTTCTAACCCCTTTCTGCACCTAGATGCCTCTTCGGCAGCCCGCGAAATGCGGCTTGCGGCAAGAGCCGAAGAGCAAGGGAAACGCGAACTTCCTGCATCAGACGCCCACATGCTTGATGGGGTAGAACGTGAAATTCTGGATCGCGTGTCCGCCGTGGCTCGCCAGGCCGACCAAGAGTCCGCAGTTCAATTCGAAGCCTATGACTCGCGCATCGCCGGTTTTGGTCTGCTCACCCAGATTCCGGCTATCTCGCTTGCATCGACGCAGGCCGTCAACGAAATGCAGGCTGCAGTCGTACAGGCCAATCTGCGCCTCACAACCGCGCGCGATAACGTCAGTCAAAGTTATGCCCAGCTGCGCGCTTTTCAGTCCGAGCACGGGCTGCGCCGTCCCGCGCAACTCAGCAAACCATTTATGGCGACGACGGGCGCGATAATCCTGACATGGGTCGGCGAAACCGTCGCCAACGCCTTCTTGCTCGGCCAGAATGACGACCTCGGCCTTGTGGGCGGCACCGTGGCGGCCGCGACCGTCGGCGGACTGAATATCGGTGTTGCGGCATTTGTAGGCCGAAAGATATGGCCGCTAATTAGCCTGAAAGCATCCGGCTCGCGCACGCTAGGCATTGCCCTGACAGCGCTATGGGGCCTCTTTGTGCTGGTCTGGAATTTGCTGGCGGCTCATTACCGCGACGCCAAAGTCGCCGGTGTCGCCAAGCCGGAAGTCGCCGCGCTGGATTTGTTCGGGACCGCGCCGGACAGCCTCTATTCCTGGGGTCTTCTGATCGCGGGCGTGCTTTTTTCAATCATTGCCGCTCACTCAGCCTTCCGGATGGACGATCCTTATCCCGGATATGGAGAAGTCACCCGCGAGCATCAAAGCCGCTGCGCGGATTATTCCGGCGAGGTAGAGGATGTGACAGCGGACCTCACCGAGATTTGGAAAGACGCGATCGAAACGGCCTCGGAAGCTCGATCAGAACTTGCTGGTCAGCTTGAGAATCGTGATCGCGCCATTGCGGGACGGAGCAATTTCGCCCGACGATATTCTCAGTTTTCGCGTGAACTGGAGAGTGCGGCGAACCAGTTGCTGACCGTATATCGCGAGGCAAATCGCGCCGCTCGATCGTCACCCGCACCATCACATTTTGACGAACCCTACAGCCTGCCGGAGCCACCGATCCCGCCCGCCCCAAAGTTGCAGGTCAAAGAGGCGGACATTGAAGCTGCCGATGCGTCATTGGCTGCAGCCAGCGAAAAGCTGTCGGCAGCGTATCAGGAAGGGGTGAATGGCTTCGAGACGCTGGAAGCATTGAAGGCGAGATTGCTGAATGGCTAGGCCTGCGAAGAAGAGCCGTCGTTCGCGCGAAGATGCCCGAATCGCGCGGCAAAGGATGCAAGGCTACGTAAAGCTGGCCATAGCACTTCTGGTGGTGGCAGGGTTCGGCATTACCTACGCTGTCGTGTCTCGCAGCAATCGGCATCTCGATGAAACTACGCTGTGCCCCGAGAAGCCATCGAGCATCACCGTGCTTTTGGTCGACGTTACCGACCCGATGAATCTTGCGCAGCGACAAGATTTTCAGAACCAACTCGTCCGACTGCGAAATTCCATTCCGAGATATGGTCAGCTTTCTGTTGTGCGCGTCGACGCCACCGGATCAAACCTTCTCAAGCCGGTCATCTTGCGCTGCAACCCAGGCACCTCAGCCGACACCGATCAGTTTCGCGGCAATCCTGCGAAGCTTCAGCGACAGTGGACCGAGGGCTTCGAGCGGCCGCTCGACGAAGCATTCCGCTCCGTCGACTCAGCGAGCGGGGCCGATCAGTCGCCCATTATGGAATCGATGCAATCGGTCGCCCTTACCGAACTTCAAAAGCCGGGACAGGAAGAACTACCCAAGCGCCTCATTGTCGCGTCTGATCTGCTTCAGAATACTTCCGCGATCAGCTTCTACGGCAGCCTTCCGGACGGTGACAAACTCGTCCGTTCCGACGCTTTCCGGCGCGTAAGGACCGACTTGAGAGGGGTTACAATCGAACTTTGGCAGTTGGAGCGCGCTGACGCTGGGACAACCCAGCCGCGCGCCCTCTCCGAGCTTTGGGAGCGGGCGATCCAAGACCAAGGCGGTCTCATATCCCGCATTTATAACGTGAGTGGCTGACATGGAGAATATGAAGCTTTTCTTCGACAAGCTGTCGGAACGCGATGTCATCGACAGATGGGCATTTCTTGTTTTCGCCACCGTCGGCTCGGCAGCCATTTGGGCGCTAAAGTATGTATCCGTCGACACCATTATCGTGGCCACCGGGGCCGCTCTTGTGATGATTGGCTATGCAGCCATCGCAGGGACCGGAGCGACAAAACTCCGTGCCGATCAAGCCGGCGACAACTGCTACTATCTCGGCCTCATTTTCACGCTTGCCAGTCTTGCCTTCGCGATCTTCACCTTCGATCCAGCGAACACCGCGACGACGATCGTGCAAGGCTTTGGTGTCGCGCTCGCCACAACGGTTCTGGGACTCGTCCTCCGTGTCTTTTTCAGCCAGTCTCGTGTTGACTTGGTTGACGCTGAAGAAACAGCCCGCGTTGCGTTAACCGACGCAGCCAATCAAGTTCGCGCGCAAATGACGGGTGTGGTTCAGGCATTTTCCAATTTTACCCATCATACGCAGCAGCATTTGCAAGAACTCCGCGACCAGGTGGTGACTGACCTTGAAGCGGCCGGACAGGCATCACGAATTGCCATCAAAGGGGCTGCAGACGAAGCCATCGAAGCGGTGCAGAGCCAAGCGAATGAGAGCGCTGCCGCCACCAAGAAGGTTACGACCGGGGTGGGACGGCTGGTTTCGACTCTTGAGAGCCACGCGGACGCATTAAGCGAGATTGAGGCAAAGTCTCGAGCACAACTCACCCACCTCGAAGCATTCGAAAAGGCGATGGCAAGCACGCAAACCCTGTTGTCTCAAATTGGGGACACTGCGAGCAGCCTGAAGGCGGATCAGTCGGAACTGATCAGCAACAGCGAGCGCTTCGCTTCCTCGGCCGGAGCAATCGAGGCGGCTGCTCGGCAATTTGAGGAGGTCGTTTCGCGTAGGGTTGAAGAACTGAGAGAGGTGCCGGTTCAGAACGCGGAAACTGCCGAAGCGTCGATGCGAGAGATCACCAAACGCTGGACCGAAGTCGTGGACCTGATTGCCGACAAGCATCGCGACTTGTTGCAGGGTCTGGAAGAGTCGCATTCAAAGCAGGTCTCAGCCGTTAGCCGTCACAATGACGACCTCGAAATCGAACTCGCCCGCTCGCGGGACTATGTAAGCAAACTGAACGGAACCTTGGTCGATGTCGCGAAGGACATCACGCGGCAGCTTCAGGATACACCGGCGACATGAGCGAGATTGCTGACGTTCGTCAGGAGAAGATCTATCGCCGCGGTTTGATCCTCGGCCTGACGATCGCCGAGGTAATGATCCTGCTGATTTTCGTGTTGCTGATGGCGCTTGCGGCATCACTGCAGAAGCGGGATCAGAAAATTGCGGCGTTGGACAACGGAGGCGCATCTCGGCTCGTCGAGGCCATTCAGCAGGCCTATCCGGACGCTAAAAATCAGGATGAATATTTCAAGGAACTCGTTCGCGCGATCGAGGTCCGCAAGACGGTTGAGCAGGCCGGACCGGAAGCCGCGCGGTCATCGCTATTGGCAGATGCGGCCGTCGGCCGAGAAATTCGCCGCGCCGCCGAACGGGAGGGCGTGAACGATCCCGCAGCATATGCGAAGAACCTGGCTGCCGATGCCAATCGATCGAAGAAGGGGGAATGGCCGCCTTTTGTCAGCCTTAGCGAGGCCAAAGGCTATTTCTTCGACAGCGGCAAAGCGACCTTGAGGCCAGAGTTTGAGCAGAACCTAAAGAACGAAGTCATTCCGATGCTAGCCCGCAATCTTGTAGATTACGACGTAAACGTGATCGAGGTAATCGGCCACACCGATGAAGTTCCCATGGTCGGATCGAGCAATCTCGACGCAAAACTGGTCAGCGCTTCAACCAATCGATTTCCCATTCGGGGCCTTCAATCGACCGACAACGCCGGTCTGGCGATGGCCCGGGCCGTTGCTGTCGTCGGAATATTGAGAGCGGATCCTCGCCTGAAAGGCGCGGCCATTCTTCCACTGTCCGGCGCCCAGATGATCGTCCCGGTCGATCGCATGGCGGACGGAACGGCGACAGCCAGTGACCAACGTCGGCGTCGAATTGATATCCGGCTACGTCGGACGACAAGCGAGGCGTTACCCATGGCGCGCGCAAAATAATGGACCCGCTAGATCAGGCACTGGCGCAATTGCGGCTGGCAGCAAAGCAAGCTGTCGACAGGAAGTTGCGCAAGAACACGGTCGAGGCCCCCGCCGTGTCCGAACCACCCAGCGTGCAAAGATGGTGGTCGTTGTTCAGCTTTCGTCCCTCGTGAGCGTAGCATGAGACTGCCCTTCCGCGAGGTTGACCAACCGTCCATAGGTACCGCGAGAGCTTGCGATGCGCCGCAATCGTTATAGCCGGGTGCGCCGGCAAGCATCCACATATACGAAGCGACCGCGACCTGTTCGGCGCGCTGGAGCCCTTTTGTTTCTGGCGACATTTGTCCTGACGGTCGGCATCGCACAGGCCTATTTTTCCGGCTGGTTCGCCCGGGAACCGGAGCAACCCCTGCCTCTTGCGAATTCGGCAGCCGTGCAAATCCATCGGGCAAACGATCCTGCGCCTGAGCCAGCTGCAATTGAGACAAGCGGAGAACGCGTAGCGTTCTCATTCTGTCACACTGGCGGCGGCGAGAACTGCATCGTCGACGGGGACACGATCTGGCTGCATGGCACCAAGATTCGGATCGCCGACATCGATACCCCTGAAACCCATAACTTCAACTGCCCGGCCGAGAAGGAGTTGGGCGATCGCGCCACCAAGCGACTTCACCAACTCCTTGAGAGCGGCGCTATCGAGCTCCGTCCAATTGACAGAGACGAGGATCGCTACGGACGAAAACTTCGCATCATTTATGTCAACGGACGATCGGTCGGCAATACGCTCGTCGAAGAAGGGCTGGCGCGTCAATATGACGGTAGGCGTCGCCCATGGTGCTAAACTTCAGGGGAAACCCGGCTCTCGCGCCGACCATCATCAGGCGAGCATGATTTAGCGTCGTCGTTTGCCCTTGATCCATTCGTCGTGCGGGATCCAGTCGCCGCGCAATTTCTTGCTCGCCTTCCATACATTGATTTTGTCGATCTTCGATGCGCGTCGGTGCACGACCACTGTTCCGCGAACAAGGGATCGAAAAATTGATGAGATCAAACCCACGTCGCCTCTCCTTCCAAATCTGAGAATCTTTTCGTCGTGTCGTTCACTCAATGCCCAACCATTGACCTACAAGGACTTCGGCGTCCTGTTCCAACGCTATGCCGAGTGAGGAAGCGCGATCCAGCACTGCACTGAGGAAGGCGCGGCCGATTTCGTTGGGTTCGGGAGCGACCTCGTCGTCGAGCCGTGCACCGCCAAACTGCGCTCCCCTCATAATATATCCGATCGAACTCCGCCCGATCTGAACGCCTTCTTCGGCAAGCGTATCGCGGCACCAGCGGGTTGCCTCTGTCAAATTGAACTCGTGGGTCTTTGCATATCGAGACAGAATGGCGAAGACGGCCGGCCAATCGGACTTCTCGATGCGTGGCAGATCAAGTTCGCGCGATAGCATGACGACAGGAGGAGGGACGTCCGCGCCATGGTCTGACCCCTCTGCTTCGGGCGGCTGATGTCTTTCGCTATCCCAAATATGATGTTGCGAGAAACGCATGTTCGGCAACTCCAATGCCGAAACCGCAGCGGAGAAGCTTCCAGCACCAAACCAATTGGACTGTTTGGCATCCGGCCATTTCCGAGCTGCTTCAAACGCCAGCGCGGCCAAATTTAAAGGCGCTGTCGCTTCGTCATATCGCTCACGGATCAAGCTTCCGAAAATCAGGCGGCTGTCTTGCAAATCGTCGATGCTATCGACCGCGCGCGGCTCGCTCGCATTTGAAACTGCGTTCGCATCTGCACTGACCAACTCCGTAATCGCATCGAAATCAATCACACGATCGGCAATCGAGGTATATGCCGATGACAAATAGCCCGGTGAGATGATCGCAATCCGCCTATCCTCTGCTCGCAAGCGTTGGAGCAACGGAGTGAAGTCGGAATCGCCCGAAGCCAAAACGAATTCGTCAAAACGCGTTCGATGATCGAGAAGGTCCAGGGCGTCGACGACCATCCGGATGTCTGCAGCATTCTTCCCACCGCGGGACACCGCCGGGCAATCCACCACCTCAAAACCCGCTCGCACGAGACTCGGTCTAAACCGAGAAAAATAGAGGCGATCGCTATTCTCTCCAGGCGAGGGGACGTAGCCGGCCGGATTGAGATAGCAGCGGGCAACGAGCCATCTGCGGGATTCGCTAGTGAGGTGCGTATTGGCTAGGATTTGAAGCCAATCGGCTGGTTGCGACGCAAATCGCAGGGCCGCGCCGCGATCCAGTCCCCAAAGTGTCGAAAATACATTGTCAAAATCTACAAAAATAGCGGATTTCGCCACCATCATTTGCTCCAACTTCTAAAAGGTATCGCGCGACCAGTTCGCGAGATTGCCTGCTTCGGGGGGCCAATGAAGTCATAGAAAATAGCTACAAATTCGGGGCCGACTCGATGCATAGCCAATCTAATACGCTGCCATGTTCGGCTCAAGCCCAAGGCTCGAGGCGGGCGCAGATGGCGCGGCCATAGAGGAGGCAACTGACGTTATGGGAAGACCACCGAAGTGCGATCTCTCTTCGTGGGCCATCACAAGCGACTGGACAGATCCCGTTCCAGTGTCCGTCGCTGAGGTTAGGGTCTTTGAAAGCTGGTTTGGCGACCTCTTCGATGAGTTCTTCGAGCCGGTCCTCGTCTCCTCCCTCAGAGCCCAAAGTCCGAAGGACGAAACCTAAACCGCTCTTCCGAGGGAAAAGCGCGAAGAGCGATCAACTCGCCTTGCTCATAGCGAATGTGCCAAGTTTGGGCATTGCGGGGCGCTGGGTCATGAAAGACCGATGGGTCAAGCAGGGCCATGTTCGCGCGATGCTGAGGGTCTCGAACGGACGCATAGCGAATAGCCTGCGCGTCAATCTCTCGCGCTTCGGTCGCAAATTGCTGGCAAGCGGAATAGTCGTCCCGCGCCATCCACAGCGACGCGCCCGCAACAAATGGTCCGGCGCAAAGGTCGAGCAAACGATCCATCGAAACCGAGACACTGATTGCCGAATGCTCCACGGTCGTGCTCGGCGGCTGGAATCCAGGCGACCGGGAGTAGAAGCGCAGCCGCCAATAGGCTGTCTCGGCGATCGCAACGCCAATTACCTCTGCGGCATAGAAAATGCCGGGCTTCTCACCGGCGCGGCGAAATCTCGAGCTACTCTTGTGACCGTAGCGAAACGGCGTCGCGAGCAGATAGTGAAGATGTCTCGCCGTCACCGGCAAGGTCGGTTTCACTTCTTCGACGAGTTGTTCGAGCAACGCTTGGTCGTCGGCGCCAGCAGCCAGACGGTTGGTGGAAATCCGATGTTGCGCCTCGACAATCCGCCAAAGCTTTCCGCTGTAGGAGCGAAAATGCTCCGGCTTCGGCGTTCGCTCAAACGCGGGCGCGGTAATCATCGACATAGTCGGCCACATCGTTCAGACCGCGGATCGTGCGGATCAGATCGATCGGTCTGCCACCAAGATCTACGTTTTCTGACTTCAACCAGGACGTCGACGCCGCATCGTCGCTTCCCATGAGCGCATCGAGGCTGCGAAAAAGGCGCACGAGGTACTGCCCCAGTTCGAATGCCTTCTCGGCTCGCTGAAGTTGATAACTGCCGGAACGAAGCCGCGAGGCCGTTGCTGCGGAAATACCGACCACCGAGCCCAACTGCTCGTTCGTCAGTTTCCAGCACGTAGCCACACGCGCGACCGCTTCTGAGAGAACTCGTCCCTGATCCGCCTGCGAGGCCAGCCGCGTCGCCATGACATTCTCCAGAATGAAAATCTACATTCCCATTCATAAGAACAAGCATCTGATATTGCAAGTGGAGGCACTTCATTTTGCGGTTAGGGCCGAGATCTGGGCTTCGTCAGATGCGCGTAAAGCGTCCAGATAATCGCTCCACCATTGATGCATCGCTACCCGTTCATCCCAATAGCGCCCTCGATTGTAAGTCCCGCGAACGGCGTTGGCGTCCGCATGCGCCAGTGAGCGCTCGATCGCATCGGGATGCCATTTGCCACTTTCATTCAGGAGCGAGGAGGCGGTGGTTCGCAGGCCGTGAGCCGTAACCTCCCCGGTGGAGTATCCCATGCGGCGAAACGCCTGATTGAGCGTGTTCTCGCTCATTGGCCGGCGAAACGTGTGAAAGGCAGGAAAGACAAACCCTTCGGGTCCGGTAAGCGCGTGAAGCTCCCTCAAATAGCTCACGACCTGACGCGACAACGGTACGGCATGAGGCCGACGCATCTTCATGCGCTCCGCAGGGATATTCCATACCGCATTGTCGAGATCGATCTCCGACCACAGGGCTTTACGCAGTTCTCCGGGCCGGGCCATCACATGAGGCGCGATTTGACACCCGAGCCGCGTAATCGCGTTTCCGGTATATGCATCGATAGACCGCAGCAACGCCCCGACCGCCTCCGGCTCCAGGAGCGCGGCGTGGTGCGTCACACGCGGAGCGATCAGCGCTCCCCGCAACACAGCAGTAGGGTCGCTCTCTCCTCTTCCGGTTGCTACCGCATAGCGGAAGACCCTGCTGGCGAAGGAGCGGGCGCGACGCGCCGTTTCATATTTGCCGCGCGCCTCGATCCTCTTGAGCACAGCCAGAACCTCAACAGGCTTGAGATCGGCGACAGGCATATTCGCGATGGGCTTGAGCTGGTCGAGGAGCCAGTTCGCCTTCACCGTCGTCGCATCGGCCCTCCCCTCAGCGACCGACTTGTCGATATACTCCTTGGCGATGTCACCGAACGTGTTTCCGGCATTGAACTGCGCGATCAGCTTCTGACGCTTGCGCTCGGCAAGAGGGTCCACGCCCTCGCGCAGCTTACGCCGAGCATCGTCGCGCAATTGCCTCGCCTCGGCCAAGCGCACTTCCGGATAGGCCCCGAGCGCGATGCGGTTATCTTTTCCGAGATGCCGATACTTGAAACGCCAGAGCTTTGCGCCAGTCGGGCGCACTTCCAGATAGAGACCTCCAGCGTCCGCGCGCTTGTAAGGTCGGCCCTCCGGCTTCAACGAACGGATCATAACATCGGTAAGGGACATCGACTCAACTCCTGCAAGAAGGTCTCAGCCGGTGCGACATCTCAAGCGAGCGATGGGGCCACCAGAAAATGGCCGTGGGGCCATCGCCTATTCCGGTGGCCCCATTTCGAGTGAGATCGAGTGAAATATCCTCGGACACCAAAAGACAAGACCAAGGAGAAAATGGCAGATTTCTGCCGTTTTGTCGATGGTTCTGGGGCGTCATGAGAGGGGAAAATGGTGCCCAGAAGAGGAACTGAACTGGGCATCAAAGCGGCGGAAATCCGATGCAATCAACAACGAGATACCGCTGAAACCATCATAGAAACCATCACACAATTTGGCAAGGGCTGGACGACAGGGCAATCGCTTCAGATGAACGGACTGGTGTTGATTGAAGTGTTATGATTCAGACGATGCTCCATATCCTGGGAGCCATTGATGTCTGGATTGCCATCGTCGCGTTCGATACTCGATCATTTTTCTGCGCTTCGTGATCACCGGGAGCAGTGGCGGGTTCTGTATCCGCTTCGCGAGGTCTTGCTTTTAGTGCTTTGCGCGACGCTTTCGGGGATGGAAGATTTTGTCGAGATCAGGCTGTGGGGACAGCACCGGCTCGATTTTCTGACCGTTTTCTGCCGTTTGCGCACGGGATACCAGCCCATGACACCCTTAATGATGTCATTAACGGGCTTGATCCCGAGCTGTTCAAAACCTGCTTTGCGACCTGGGTCGAGGCGCTGCGCGACGAGGCACCCGATATCATCGCGATTGACGGCAAGACGTCGCGGCGTAGTCACGCGAGGAGCAAAGGCCGCGCGCCGCTGCACATGGTTTCAGCCTGGGCGTCGCGCCAGCGGCTGGTGCTGGGTCAGGAAGCGGTAGACGCAAAATCCAACGAGATCACCGCGATCCCGTTGCTGCTCGAACGGCTGGAACTGACCGGTGCGCTCGTCACCATCGATGCGATCGGAACACAGGCCGCGATTGCCGAGACCATCGTGGCGCGCGGCGGAGATTATTTGCTCGCGCTGAAGGGCAACCGTCCGGCGCTGTTTGCCGATGTCGTGGCGTTCTTTGCCGATCCGCCCACCGATATGACCCTGTCGGCGCACACGACAACCGACGCCGATCATGGCCGCATCGAAGAACGCCGCCACAGCGTCTGTCACAACACTCAATGGCTGTTTTCCGATCGTCGCTATCCTGATGAACCCCATTTTCCCCATCTCGCGATGATCGCCATGGTCGAAAACCACGTCGAACGGGAGGGCCGCAAAAGCTCGGAACGGCGCTATTACCTCTCTTCTGTCAAACTCGATGCCCAAGCCTTCGCCGCCGCAGTCCGCGCCCATTGGGGCATCGAAAACCGGCTCCACTGGGTGCTCGACGTCGTCTTCCACGACGACCTCACAAGACTGCGAACCGGATCAGGACCCCAGAATATGGCTGTCGTCAAACACATCGCCATGAACCTGGTGCGAAATCCAAACGACAAACACAGCCTCAAAGTCCGCAGAAAACGTGCCAATCTCGACCCGGATTACCTCGAAACACTCGTCACTCAACGACAACCGTTAATCTGAAGCGATTCCCCTGGGCTGGACGATATCGGAAGCCGATCTTTGGTTGCCAATTCGCTCGCGATCGCAGTCGCAGCTTTTCAAGTGTGGATCAGTGTTGGAGCGCGCCCCTCCTCTTTCACGATCTATCATTTTGAATTATCGTAAAAAGGTGGTTTTGACCGGGGTCCCGATAGGCGCCGCCCGGGACCCCGACACGCGCCAGTATAGGCATAACAATCAACGCCTATGCTTTCGTGAAGCGTGGCATCACTCTGACGCTGATCGACAATTCTCCGTCTCGAAGACCGCAGCATCCGAGCATTGTCGCTGGCCGCGAATTTGCTCAGTCTTCGATCGGAAGGGTCGTGCCTCTGCTCAAGGTTTTTGCACAATCTGACGCTGTGTCGGCTGATGGATCGGAAGCCTGAGGTGCGACAAGCGTGTCGGGAATGACGATTTCGGGCTGGCCTGCCCGATCGCGACCCTTGCCGCGCAACACGTCAATTTCCCGCTGCCGCATCTCAAGATACAAGCTGCGCGTCTCCACATAGGGATCAGCGCTTTCCTCTTGCAAACGCTCGATTTCCGCGTCCCGCGCGACACGATCGTTCAGCCTGTTGATGACGGTCGTCGGGACAGCATAGGCGGTCTGGTTGAAAGGCTTGCCAACGGAAACGGGCAAGACGAGCAGGTCGATGCCATCGCCGACCATATCGCGCAATGTCGTGGGCCCCACCAGCGGAAGGAAGAAATAGGGCCCGGGCTCCACCCCATAGAAGCCAAGCGTGTTTGCGAAGCCGTTGGATCGATAGGGCAGATTGATGGGCGCCTTTTTGGCGACGTCGAAAACACCCGCGGCGCCGATCGTCGAGTTGATCGCGAAGCGGCCGACCGTTTCCAAAGCCTTTCCTATCTTGAACTGGAGCAGGAAGTTCACAAAATTTATCGGCTCACTGAGATTGCGCAAGGCGTTGCCAAGACCATCACGGATCGGCTTCGGAACGCCCCCCTCATATCCCTTGGCGATCGGCCCAACGAGCGCCTTGTCGACCGACTGAGCCACCTGGAAGGCCTCAATATTCACATTCTGGAGTGGGTCGCCCGGCGGCGCTTCGCCCCGCGCGATTACGATAATCTCGTCCGGCGATGCTTCAGAGGTATTTCCAGGCTCCGCCGGCACATCGATCGATTGTCCCGCTTCCACCGGCCTTTCGCCGATCATGATAGGGGGCTGCACTTCGCCCTGTGAATCCACAATCATCGGACATGGTTCGGCAGAAGCTGCCTGAGCTTGAGCTGTCCGGACCAATGGCTCATTCTGGTGAACAACGCCTATTTCTTCGGGCTGCGTTCCGATCAGAAGGAAAGCGGCAGCACTGGTTACGACGCTCATTTTGCGGTTATCTCCGATATATCGAACATCTTTGGCGTCCAATCTTCTGCCAACGTCTTTAGGCTGGATACGCCCTGGTCAGCGGGAAATCAGTAGCGGAACCCGCGCGCTCGACAGCAGCGATCGAGTGACACCGCCGAAGAGTATCTCGGTGGTGCGCGGGTGGCTGTAAGCCCCGATCACGAGCAGGTTTGCGTCGCGTTCCGCCGCCTGGTCGAGGATCACATCCGCCACCGGTGCGCCCTCGGACGTGATGTTGGCGATCTCGACACGTGCGCCGTGTCTGGACAAATGTTCAAGGAGATTGGCACCAGGCTCTGTTCCAAAACGTTCGGGGTTCCGGCCGCTGTCGATGGTGAGTATCGTCACGTTGGACGCGGAATTGATGAACGGAATTGCGTCGTTCACCGCCCGCCGCGCTTCTCGGCTGCGATTCCATGCGATCAGCACATTTTCGCCGATCGTCTCACCGCCCCATCCCGCAGGGATCATCAGCACGGGAATTCCGGTGGCCAGCAACAGTCGCTCGGCCGACCAGCCTGACGGGAGGTCTGCCGGTTTGGGATGCGCCGCGACGATGAGATCGCAGTGCAGCGCCCGCAACATGCTTTCGTCGCGCAGGTCATCGCGCCACACGATCCGGAATTCGGAGCCGATGCCATATTCGCGGGCCAGCTCTCCAAAATGGCGGGCGGCGGCAATAATTTTCTGTTCGTCGGCAAGCCGTTGCCGCGTCAGCACGTCTCGAATCGCCGCAGTGCCCCTTGCATAGGTTTCGGTGGGATGCGCGTTTTCGTGGGACACGCCATAGACGCCCACCAGATGCGCATTATGACGTTGCGCGATCGCAGCCGCACGGCGACCTATGTGCTCGCCCTCAGGCGTGGCGTCGAGGAAAACGGCGATATCTCTCCAGATAGGCAACAAGGGTTACGATCCTCCAGTTTACGGTTGTCCTCTATCAGATCAGCGGCGTCCTGGCCGAACTGCAGACCAAGACACCGAAAGGCTTCAAGACGGGGATTTGAGAGAGGTTGAAGGTTTGCTTGCGCGGTCCATCGGCAAAAACGCCGATAAGTCGCCTGATCCAGGTTGATCCAGAGGGCAGAGGTCCATAACCGGCAGCCGCATCATGCATGCCGATCCAAATCGCGCGACGCTCCAACAGGGAGAGTGAAATCCCGCGGTCGGCTAGCCCGCCTGCGGGGCCATCGACTGACGGGCTAGCAGACAGGAGGTAGGCCTCACAGGAACCTTCGCCTGCCAAGGACAATGGCTGCAAGAACAATCGGCGAGCAGATTCATCCTGAGCACGCGACGCATTCGGAAGCTGGCCGAAGGCTCCTTCCACTTCACACCCTCCCTCATTTCTCGTTGGAATGAGCCCTCACTCCAACATCGAACGAGTAAACCTGCCAGGAAAGGCAGTCAAGACAGCCCATCGCCCCATCTCTCATTTCAGTCAGCCGTCGGCACGCAATACTCGACGATGTGAAGTGATATGCAGCCGTTCCTGGTACCCTCCTTCTGAAGCGGTGCGTGCAGCATCCGGCTACCATTGCGTGAAGCGGAGGTTGTGTTGGCGCAGGGCGCCATGACCGCGGAGGCGCGTCGGCGGATCGCGACGGTCGTACCCGGCGGCCTGAGTTAATGGGCAGGCCAAATGCGTTTGCTAAAGCAACTATTGCTGATTGAATAAATCGCCGAGAGTGCTAATGCTCGCGCCATGTCAGTAACCTCTGGTAGCCCCGCTGCGACCGCGCTGTTCGCACTCACCGACACTCTGCAGCCGATCAGGCGCTCCTGGGTGCAGGCGGTCATGACGGTCCTTGCGGAGTTCGGCCTGCCCAGTTCGCTTACCGCCGCCGTCATCCTGGCTTCGCGCAGCGGCGACGCGGGAATCAGGCAAAATGTCCTCGCCGAGGAAGTGGGCGTTAATCCCGGCGCAATGGTGCGGATTCTCGACCAGGCGGAAGCGGCAGGCCTGCTTGAGCGACGTGCGTCGGCCGAGGATCGGCGCGTTAATACCGTTCACATTCTTCCCAAGGGGCAGTGTCTTGCTGAAAAGATGGAAGCGGCTGTCGCAGATCTGCGCGAGGCGCTTCTCGGCGATCTGCCGGTCGAGGACATAGAGACCGCGACGCGCGTCCTGCGACTGTTCGAGGGACGGATCGGCGCGTTCCTGCAGGCGGAGCGCGTCAACCGGTGAAAGTCACGTCCGATCAGATACTGTTCTCGGTCAAGCTGTTCATCGCGGCGATGCTGGCCTTCGCGGTAGCGGTCCGGATCGGGCTCCCGCAGCCCTATTGGGCGCTTGTCACCTGCTGCGTGCTGATGAACCCGGCCACAGGCGCGATCCGCTCCAAGGCGGTCTATCGCGTCGCCGGCACCCTGGGCGCCGGCATCGTGACACTCGGCATGGTGGCCATTTTCGCCAGCGTCCCGCTCCTACTGATCATCTCGTCGGGTATCGTTGCGACGATCGCCTTTGGCGTATCATTCCTCGATCGGACCCCGCGGGCTTATGGGTTCCAGCTCTTCGCGGTGACACTGATGCTGGTCGCCGTTGCCGGCGTGGACCATCCCGAGACGATGTTCGACACCGTTGTCGCACGCGTTACCGAGATCAGTCTCGGCGTGCTCGCGACCACATTTGTCGACAGCGTCATTGCTCCTCGATCACTTGGCGGCTTGATGCGCTCAAACCTGCGCCGCTGGCTGCCCGACATGGAACGCTGGGCGAATGATGTACTAGATGGCCGCGAAACGGGTGCACAGGAAGAACATGACCGTTTGAAGATTCTTTCGGACGTCACCGCCCTGTCGCAGATGGTGGCCTGGTTGCGCTACGATCCGACCGTCGACCGCGGCGAACTGCGCCACGTCCTCGCCATTCAACAGCGTTTGCTGAGCATGGTGCCGCTCCTTTCCGCGATCGCCGCTCGCATAGCGGGACTGACTCAGGCGGACCGCGCCGCGCTTGCACCATATCTTGCCGAGGCGCGCGATACTTTCCGAACCGGAGCAATGCCTTCCGCGCGCCCGGCCGATGACGTGCGCAGCCTTCCGCTCGAGGTCGGACGTGAACGACCCTGGCAGCAGCTGGTCCATGATGACCTCGCCGACATGCTCATGGATCTCTTAACGCTCTGGAGCGAGATCTGCCGAATCGACAGGGCGCTTGAGGGCAGGGCCGTGCTCGATCGGGAGCTTGCGGGCCAGGTTCGGCGGACGGCAGCATTCCCCCTGGCGTCCGATGTCGATCATGCAGCGCGCTCAGCCGCCGGCATTTTCGTAGCCTATATTCTGCTCTGCGGCCTGTGGCTGGCCACCGGATGGCACCAGGGGCCTAATGCGGTGCTGATGGGAACCGTCGCGGTGGCCTTCTTCGGAGGGGGCGATGAACCGGGCAAGGCCATAGCCGCGTTCGGCCGCTTTGCGGTCCTTTCACTCTTCCTTGCCGCCATTCTCGCCTATGGACTGCTTCCCCTGGCCAACGATTTTCCGACATTCCTGATCGTCATGGGCCTGTTCATGCTTCCGATCGGCATGTGGGCGGCGGCAAACCCAATGGGCGTTCTCGTCCTTGCCTTCGGACTCAGCAACATCAACCTGCAAGGTCACTATATGCCGTACGATTTTGCCTTCTTCCTTGAGGTCGGTTTCGCAAGCCTGATCGGCATGTATGTCGCCTTCCTGGGCGCGAGCCTGTTCCGCCAATGGGGCGTCTCGCATCAGGTCCATCGTTTCCTGTGCCGGGAAGCACTGGAGATTGCCCGACTCAGCCATTCGGCAACCCGGCGCGCGCGCGACCTTTATATCCAGCGGGCTCTCGATCGCATTGCCGGGATGACCATGCGGCTTGCCGCAAGCGGCCAGGTGGAACGCAGCGCTGCCTTGCTCGCGCGCTTGCGCGTCGGCGTTAATATTGCCGACCTGCGGATCATCGGGACCATGCTTGATCCCGCGGCGCGGGATGCAACCGTGCGGGTGCTCGAGCAGTTTCGCAGGGAGTTCGATGCAGCGCAGCCATCACCCCGACTGCTTGCCCTGGTCGACGAGGCGCTCAACCAGCTGTGGCCCAGGCGAGACAGCCAGAAAAGCAGTCCGGTGACCCGGGCGATCCGTTCGCTTGCCGGGCTGCGCATTGCGCTGTTCGAGCGCGCACCGGCATGGATCCCCGCGTCGTGATCGGCGAGATCAACCTCGCCGGCGTGTTCTTCTCGCCGTTGCTGTTCTGCATGGCCGTCGCTTTCGTGCTCCGGATCCTGCTGTCTCGCCTCCTTGAGACCGTCGGTTTCTATCGGGCCATATGGCAGCGTCCGCTCTTCGATACCGCCCTCTTCCTCATCCTCACCGGCGCGGCCTTCCTCGCGCTGCGTGGGCTCACCCATAGTTGAAAATCGATGATAGCATTAAACCGCGCCACGCTACTCCGCCTTCTCAAGCCGGTACTGACCATCCTCGCCGCCGCCCTTGCCGCGCTCGTGCTCTGGCATCTCTACACCTACTATACCTATGCGCCGCAGACCCGGGACGGAAAGATACGCGCCGACGTAGTGCCGCTGGCGGCCGATGTGTCCGGCCGGGTTGAGGAGGTGCATGTCAGGGACAATCAGGTGGTCCGCAAAGGCGAGTTGCTCTTCACCATCGATCGTGTGCGTCTTCGCAATGCCCTGGCCCAGGCGGAGGCGGCCGTCGCGGTGACGCGTGCGACGCTCGATGCGGCCGAGCGGGAGAACAGACGCTATCGGCAGCTCGGGGATATCGTGTCAGGCCAGCAGCGCGACGAACGACGTTCGCAGGCCGAAGAAGCGCGCGCGCGTTATACGCAGGCGCTCGCCGACCGCGACCTCGCGCGTATCAATCTTGAACGATCTGCCGTCTGCGCGCCCGTCAACGGTATCGTCACCAATTTCTCGCTGCGCCCTGGCGCTTATGCAACCGCCGGCCAGCCGGTGATGGCGCTGGTCGACTCCGACAGCTATTATGTCGCGGGCTATTTCGAGGAGACCAAGCTCTCCCACATCCATCCGGGCGCACCTGTCACGATTCGCGTGATGGGCGAGGACCAGCCCCTCTCGGGGCATGTCGAGGGCCGCTCCGCCGGTATCGACGACCGCGAGCGGACCACCGCTGCGGGGAGCCTTCTCGCCAATGTCAACCCCACCTTCAGTTGGGTCCGCCTCGCCCAGCGTGTCCCCGTTCGCATTGCGATCGACAAGGTTCCGACAGGGATCGATCTTATCGCCGGGCGCACGGTCACCGTGACGGTCGAGGGCGCGGAGGATGCCCTGTCGATCGGAGGGGGCAGCCGGTCGTGAGAGCGATCCGGTTTCACGCGCTGACCGTGCTTGTATCGGCCAGCCTCGTTGCCGGCTGTACAGCGGTCGGACCCGAATACAGAGCGCCCGCCCTTCCCGCTCATGTCGGAGAGACACCCACCGGCCTCAAGGAAGGGCGCTCCCCAGCCTATTCGCCCGCCCCCCTGCCGGCGCACTGGTGGCAACTCTATGCCGATCCGCAGCTTGATGAGCTGGTCGAGGAGGCGCTCAAGGTCAATACCGATCTTCGGGTCGCCGCCGCCAACCTTGAGCGGATGCGCGCCGTGGTGAACGAGGCGCGGGCGCGAGCGGGTGTGGAGACCTCGCTGGACGGGGGTGCTTCGGTAGGCGAAACCTCCAATCTCGGCATTGGCTCACCGGCCGGCATGCATGCCACGCTCGATGCCGGAATCGGCATCTCTTACGAGCTCAACGTAGTCGGCCGCATCAGGCGGACCATCGAGGCCGCCCAGGCTGACGCCGACGCACAGTCGGCGGCTTATGATCTGGCGCGGATCACCGTGGCCGCAAATGTCGTCGGCGCATACAGCGATGCGTGTGCTGCCGGCGCGCGGATTGCGGTCGCGACCCGCTCGGTCGATCTTCAACGACAGAGCCTGGCGCTTACCGAGCGCGGGATGCGTGCAGGCCTCTACACACCGCTCGACGCAACCCGGTCCCGGGCCCTCCTTGCACAACTGGAAGCCGCCGTGCCCCCGCTTGAAAGCAGCCGTAAGGCTGCTCTTTACAGCCTCGCCGTCCTGCTCGGCCGGGCGCCTGGAGATTATCCGGCACAGCTCGATGAATGCGCTGTCATCCCTGCAGTCCGGCAATCGCTGCCCATCGGCGACGGCGCCGCCCTCATCCGTCGCAGGCCCGATATCCGCGAAGCGGAACGCGCACTCGCCGCTGCAACCGCCCGGGTCGGGATCGCAACCGCCGACCTCTATCCCAGCGTCAGCCTTGGAGGCTCGCTTGGCACGACGTCGCGAAGCGTTGAAGGGCTCGTCGACAGCTCTGCATTCCGGTTCAGTGTCGGTCCGTTGATCTCCTGGAGCTTTCCCAATCGCAACGTCGCGCGCGCGCGCATAGCACAATCGGATGCGACAGCGCGGGCCGCGCTCGCGCGCTTCGACGGCAGCGTGCTGTCAGCGCTCCGCGAAGCAGAGACCGCGCTTGGCACTTATGCCCGCGATCTTGAAGAGAATGCGAAGCTTAAGGTCGGGCTGGATGAAAGCCGCAAGGCTGCGGCTCTTCAGTCACGGATGACGCGGGGTGGGTTGACGTCCAGTCTTGAACTGCTGGATGCCGAGCGAAGCCTTGCCAGTGCCGAAGCCGCTCTGGCCGTCTCCAATGCCACGATCGCCGCAGACCGTGTCCGCCTTTTTCTCGCTCTTGGCGGTGGATGGGAAACGCCTTCCGCCGGGCCAGACGGGGGAAGCTGATAGAATGGGACAGGCCCTATGATATCCATATCAGCATGGTTTGGTCTGCCTTGGAAAAACTGGTCCAATTCTAGAGAGAGCCGATTGTGGCGAAAGAA
This sequence comes from Sphingopyxis sp. EU05-FHT14B03, assembly GCF_058790875.1. Taxonomy (NCBI): domain Bacteria; kingdom Pseudomonadati; phylum Pseudomonadota; class Alphaproteobacteria; order Sphingomonadales; family Sphingopyxidaceae; genus Sphingopyxis; species Sphingopyxis sp. EU05-FHT14B03. The sequence continues at coordinate 2,349 of NZ_JBYTDC010000002.1, read as the reverse complement.
TTGGAGAAAGTTATGGGACGTCAACGTTTTACGCCGAAACAGATCATCTCGAAGCTGCGTGAGGCGGATGTGCTTGTGGGGCGAGGGTCGACCGCGGTCGAGGCTTGCCGTCAGATCGGTCTATCGACCACCAGCACCCGAAACGATCAAAATGCCAGCCTGGCCGCTCGGCTCCGCTGCGCTCCGCCTCCCGCCAAGGCTGGCATCGGAGGCGATCTCCAACTAACTATGCAACCGGACCAGTCATCGCGGGCAGTCCATAGGCACGACTGTCGTCTCTCCCGCGCATCCTCTACATGCGCGTCTGGTCATTTGCACTGTCTGATTTTCTTTCCAGGCCCGGTCAGGGTGATCCCGCTTGCGTCTACTGTCATGGTCACTCCGCCGCCTTGGAACGGTCCGCCTGTTTCAGTCGCCTTGAGTTGGGCAAGATTGCCATCTGTTCGGAGCGTGGCCGTTAGACCGTCATTCAGGAAATCCACCGAGACTATGCCGTTGTCCTGGCAGCGATAGGTCATACTTTTCTCGATTGCCGGTGGCAGCTTTGCGGGAGCGATCGGTTTCGCGACGTTGGTTGTGTTGCTCGCGCTTGTCGTGCCGCTATCGCAGGCTGACAGGAGAACGGTAGACGCGAGCGCCATTCCGCCGAGCATCCACACGATTGAAGACGATAGGTTGCCCATGTGCTTCCTTTTATTCTTCCGAACATACAATTCGGTTGCGGTTGTTTGATCTGCTTTTTTTCAGGCGTAGCCGAGGGGGGCCCGCGCTTATGCTCTCCGAGGTCCGCTCGTTTTCCCCGTTCGGCTCGTCCTGCCAGCCCCGGAGACGAAGGATGGGTCGCCGACCGCCACTCGTTGGTGTTTCCAAGGTCATCATACCAGCCTTTCGCGGCGCTCGCCTCGACGGACGATGCTTTCATTGGTCCTGCCAGCCGGCGCGACGCGACCCGAAGGGCTTCGACCAGTGGACAATGGTAGCCGGTTCAGGGAATACCGGCTGGCAGGTGGCGGGACCCGGCGCCTAGGTTAGGGAGAAATAGCGCAAACGGTCCCGTCAAACCGAACGGGAAAAACAATGCCGCGGAGAACGCCACGATCGCGAGCGACCGCGCCGACTTCAACAGGGGAAATGAATGCGCTAGTTCCCATTATCTCTCCGGAGCACATTATGGAATGAGCGCTCATTCCAATTTTCAATAGGCAACCCCGTTTCTCTGGTCAAGCAGTAAATTCAATTCTGGTCAGCGTCTGTGCCTGCGATCATACGCCTCGCGCTTCCGGTCTTTAAAGGGCAGATCCCAGCGGACACAGCTCAATCACCCGATGATAGCCGCTGCTCAGCTGAATCCAGCGGCATCATCGCTTATACTCGCCGCAAGTCAGGGCTGCGGTCTAAAAGCTTTACCGTCACCGATGTCACGATGGGTCCTCCCCCGCTTACGGCCTTGCGCGCATTTCGGAGTCGTCACGGCTGGGCTTGCACGCGACCGCTTTCCAGTCCCGCTAGACCGAGCGCGCGCATCATCAGGCAAGCAGTGCTGTGGCTTGTCGCCTCGGCATCGACGGGTGGCGACATCGCCGTGCGATGGCCGAGGCCGATGAAGCAGGCCATCATGACATCTCCATAGGAGTCGAGCTCGGCCGCGGGCACATCGGGCCGCGCAAGCGCAGCGAGGCGGCGTATGCCATCGCGGTAAAAGGCGGTCTGCGTCTCGAACCGCTCCGCGACTGTCGGATTTCGGCAAGCCTCTGCCAAAATCTCATAGAACAGGCTGCTATCCTCATTGTGCAACGAACTGGCAGCGATTGCCTTGATCGCCTCGAACATCGCAAGCTCGCGCCGTTCCACAGCGTCGAAAATCGAGTGCATCTCGGCTAGGCGAACGCGCACATTTTCTTCTACTATTGCGAGGATGACGTCGTCCTTGTCGGTAAAGAGTCGATATATCTGGCCGACGCTGACCGATGCTTCTTCCGCCAATTCCGCCGTTGTCGTCGCATAAAAGCCCTTCGAACCGAACAATCTGCGAGCAGCATCGACTATTCTCTCGCGCGGCGACTCTCCCTCGACATAATTTCTTGAAGAACGTTTCATTCGAACCTTTCCCTGCGTCCTCTGTTTGACGATCTTTGGACGCGACACATGCCGGTCCGCTCCATCCGGGTCTATCCCGCAGGCTTACATTTCATATGGATGAGGGGGAAGCACTAACAGCTTGCTGAAATGGGCTTCATCGCGCGGTCGACAGGATTCCGTTCCCGTCATTGGACTAGCACTACTTTGGCAGAAGTTTGATTTTGGGGATTCCCATTTTGGTTGATGGGTGATTCATAGGGAGCCGACGTT
>NZ_JBYTDC010000001.1:1314325-1902818 GCF_058790875.1 Sphingopyxis sp. EU05-FHT14B03 | reverse complement strand
AAACCAGCATCATATTATCCGAAAAGGGGGTCCCTCTTCGACGCCGATCGGGGGTCCCTTTTGAACGCCGTTTGACAACCGGAAAGACTACAATCCGCGCGGCGGATTGGCCGAACGGCGCGCCAGCGCTACTCCGCCATGCTGATCGTCACCTGGCAGGGACGAGACCCGTCAGGGGCTCGGTCGGAGCGCAGCGGAGATAGAGCGGCGGTCCCGCAGGGAGGCGCCACCCCTGACCTTGCACTTTTCCGCTTCATCGACTAACATGCAGTCAATGACTTATGGAGTTGCATATGGCAGTCATGACGATCCGAAACATCGACGATGCGATCAAAAATCGTCTGCGCCTGCGCGCTGCGATGCACGGTCGGTCGATGGAAGACGAGGCCCGCGACATCCTGCGTTCAGCGCTCTCGACCGAAATCCCCCGGCCTCGCAATTTGGGACAGGCCATCCATGAGAGGTTCGGCGCGCTGGGCGGTGTCGATCTGCCTGAGCTGTACCGCGAGCCGATCCGGGCGGTGGACTTCGGCGAATGATTGTTCTCGACACGAACGTCATTTCCGAGCTGATGCGGCGCGAGCCTGACCCGAGGGTCATGGCGTGGATTGCCGAGCAGCCGATGGCGGGCGTATTCACGACGACGCTGACGCAGGCGGAAATCTTCTACGGACTGGCGCTGCTTCCCGAGGGACGCCGCCGCGATGACCTGCTGGCCGCCGCACGCCCCATGTTCGATGTCGATCTTGCCGGCCGCGTGCTGCCGTTCGATACCGACGCGGCCAGCGCCTATCCAGAGATTGCCGCCGGGCGGAAACAGGGCGGCAAGCCGATCAGCCAGATCGACGCGCAGATTGCCGCCATCGTGCGCTCGCGCGGCGCGCGACTGGCGACTCGCAATGTGCGCGACTTCGCCGAGTGCGGGATAACGGTCGTCGATCCGTGGGGCGAAGCATGACGCCCGCCGCCGCACGACCCTATCTGCGCTACGCCGCGATGAAGCCTTTGTGCGAAGTGCGGACACGCGGCAGCGTGTCGAGATGGCTCTTCCTCGCAAAGTCCGTCGCCGCACGCCCCGTCGCTGGGCCGAGTGCCCGGACGACCTGCACGACTATACCAATCCCGTCGCGCCGCGCCGGGCGTCGCGCCGGTCGCGCGACGATGACGGGCCGCTCGTCGTCACTGACGACTGGCCGGAGCAAGTTCCGATCGGCGACGCCGAGTTGCGCGCGATCGAAGGCCACATGCGGCAAGAGCTGGACAAGCTGTTCGGACCGCTGCCGTGAAGTGAGGAGTGAAGCGTTATGACCAGCGCCGCCCTGCGACGAGACGAGGATGAGGCGCCGGTCGTGGCGACCGCCCGCGCGGCGCTCTACCTGCGCGTCTCGACCGGCCGGCAGGCCGAGAGCGATCTTTCGATTCCCGACCAGCGCCGCCAGATCGAAGGGTATTGTCTGTCACGCGGCTGGGAAGTCGCGGCCCAGTTCGTCGAGCCGGGCAACACCGCGACCGACGATCGCCGGCCTGCCTTTCAGGCCATGATCGACGCGGCGATGACAAAGCCGCCGACGTTCACCGTCATTGTCGTCCACAGCTTCTCGCGGTTCTTCCGCGACCAGTTCCAGTTCGAGTTCTACGTCCGCAAGCTGGCGAAGAACGGGGTGAAGCTCGTCTCGATCACGCAAGACTTGGGCGACGATCCGATGAGCGTGATGATGCGCCAGATCATGACGCTGTTCGACGAGTATCAGTCGAAAGAGAACGGCAAGCACACGCTTCGCGCGATGAAGGAGAATGCGCGGCAAGGCTTCTGGAACGGCGCTCGTGCGCCGATCGGCTATCGCGTGGTCGCGGCGGGCGAGCGCGGCGCAAAGATCAAGAAGAAGCTGGAGATCGACCCGAACCAGGCGGAGACGGTGCGGCGCATCTACCGCATGGCGCTGAATGGCGTCGATAACAGAGGACCGATGGGCCTCAAGTCGATCGCCACTTGGCTGAACGAGAACAACATCCGCACCCGCGACGGCGGGCGCTGGGGCTTGGGCGCGGTGCATCAGGTGTTGACCCGCACGACCTATATCGGCCAGCACCGTTTCAACACGCGCGATCACAAGACCAGGACGCCGAAGCCGGAGAGCGAGCACGCCATCATGGAAGTGCCCGCCATCGTCTCGGAAACGGAGTTCGAGGCGGTCCAGCGGTCGCTCAAGGCGCGGAGTCCGAAGATGATGCCGCCAATGGCGGTGGGCGGCCCGACGCTGCTCACCGGCATCTGCTTTTGCGCCTGCTGCGGCGGCGCGATGACGCTGCGCACGGGCACCAGCAGCGTCGGGCGGGAATATCGCTATTACACTTGCTCGACGAAGGCGCGACAGGGCGCGACCGGCTGTCCCGGCATCACCGTGCGGATGGATCGGCTTAATGAGGCCGTGGTCGATCATCTCGAAGCGCGGCTACTCGACCCGGCGCGGCTCGAAGCTCTGATGAATCAGATCCTCGAACGCCGCGACGAGTGGGTGAATCAGCGCCGCGAGCATGTCGCCGATCTTGAGCGACGCGCGACCGAGGCGGAAGCCAAGCTCAAGCGGCTTTACGACGCGATCGAGAATGGCGTCATCGACGTAAGCGATCCGTCGCTCAAGGATCGCATCGCCGAGCTGACCGCGACGCGCGACCAGGCCAAGGGAGATTCTGAGCGCGCACTTGCCCATATCGTGAAGATCGGCCCGGCGATCACGCCGGAGAGCCTGCGCGCCTTTGCAGCCGCCCTGAAAAAGAAGCTGCGGAACGGCGACGGCACTTTCGCCCGCGATCAGGTGCGGGCGGTCGCCCAGCGGGTCGAGGTGGTCAGCCGGAAAGAGGTCCGTATTCGCGGCCTGCGCAGCGAGCTGCTCCGAACGCTAACCGCCGCCTCTGGCGTAGAGGCGGCGGTGCTAGGCGTTCGTGCCTTTGAACCGAAATGGCGCACCCGACAGGATTCGAACCTGTGACCTTCGCCTTCGGAGCTAGAACTACAATGCTACGCTAGCTTTGTCGACCCAACGCTAGAGTGCTATAACTCACTGTTTATACAATGTTTTATTGACAAGAAGGGTTCTCCAAGCTACCCTAATGACCCCCACAGTTTTCGTTCTGGTGGTGAGTTTTTGGTGAGTTTTTGGATCTGCTCTAGCGAGGTGCGTTATGCCAAAACTGACGAAAACGGTCGTAGACAAGTCTGAGCCGCGTGAGCGGCAATACACTGTCTGGTGCAGCGAGCTGAAGGGCTTCGGCATATTCGTGCTGTCCTCCGGCACGCGGACATACTTCGTCGACTACCGCAATGCCAACAATGTGCGTCGCCGGATGAAGCTGGGCCGGCATGGCGCTGTTACCGCCGAACAGGCTCGGATGCTAGCGATCCAGGCGCTTGCCGAAGTCTCCAAGGGCAACGATCCGCTGGAGGATCGCAATAGCACCCGCAAGGCCATCTCGGTCAAGGAACTCTGCGAGCTTTACATCAAGGAACTGGAAGAGGGCCGCATACTTGGGAAAGGCGGTCGGCCGAAGAAGGCGAGCACCAAGATCACCGATCTTGGCCGGATCAACCGGCACATCATCCCGTTGCTTGGCAAGAAGCCTGTCACCCATGTCACCAAGGCCGATGTGACGGCGATGATGAAGGACATCATGGCCGGCAAGACGCGCACCAGCGAGAAGACTAAGAAGCTGCGCGGCAAGTCGATCGTGCGGGGCGGCCTTGGCGCTGCGAGCCGCACGGTCGGTCTGCTCGGCGGCATTTTTACCTATGCGCGGGACGAACTCGGCATCATTGAGCTCAATCCAGCGCATGGTGTTCGCAAGCCGAAGGACGTGGTGCGGACTCGCCGGCTGAATGAGGATGAGTATCGAAGCCTCGGTCGCATTCTCACCAAAGCGGCTGAGGACGAACGCTATACGCGGATCGTCGACATCATCCGGCTGATCGCCATGTCAGGCTGCCGTCGCGGCGAGATCATCGAACTGCAGAAGGTGGAGATCGACTCGGTTGGGAGCGCCTTCCGGTTTGAGGATACCAAGGAGGGCCAGTCCGTCCGTCCGATGGGCTTGCCCGTTGCCGAGTATTTCGACGAGCGCGATTGGAGCGGCGACAGCCCCTATGTGTTTCCCGGCGAGAGGAACCGAGACAAGCCGTTCGGCAGCTTCCCCAGGCATTGGGAAAAGATCTTCGCCGAAACCGAGCTGGCAGACCTCACCGCCCATGTCCTGCGTCACAGCTTCGCCAGCATTGCAAATGATCTCGGCTTCACCGAGATCACGATTGCGGCGCTGCTCGGCCATGCGTCGGGCTCGATCACGAGCCGTTATGTGCATACACTTGATGCGGCGCTCGTCATGGCGGCCGACACGGTGTCGGGCTACATTCAAGCGCTTCTGGATGGGGCGGTCCTGTCCCATACCCATTACGCGCTCGATCGCAGCTCCAGAAAGGCGGCGCTGGCGCGGTTCCTCTCGCCCCAATCGGATACCTCGGCGCGATCGGAAGAACCGGAGCGTCTGGCAGCCTGAACCAAACGCCCGGTTGCGCCGCGCTCCCGCCTCGCGGGGGCTGGCGCGACATGGGCCGCGGCCCGGATCGGGCAACTGCGTGGAGACCATCGCACCAAAAGGGGGGATGGAGATGGAGGTGAATGTTCCGACAATCTGAGTAATTGGCTAGGTGTTTAGTCCCAGTATGTGATGGTGTAAGATTGTCATCATCCCAGCGGAGGGAGCTATGGGGCAGGTTCTTCACGGCAGCGCCAAGACCACGCACGTCATACGAGCGGAGCTACAGCGATCGGAGGCTTCGATCGCGAGCCTCGCCAAGCGGTTCGGGATCAACGAAAAGACAGTGCTGAAGTGGCGCGGTCGGCAATCGGTCGAGGACATGCCGATGGGTCCCAAGGAGCGGCGCAGCACCGTGCTGTCGCCTATGGAAGAGGCTGCGATCGTCGCCCTGCGCGTACAAGCTCGGCTGCCGCTCGATGACGTCTACATAGCCTTGAAGGACGTGATCCCCCATCTCACGCGCTCGTCGTTGCACCGCTGCCTGCAACGGCATGGGATCAGCCAGCTACCCAAGGCTGATCGCGAAAAGCCCAAGAAGTTCAAGGCCTACGAAATCGGCTACTTCCATATCGACATCGCCGAACTGCGCTACGCGGGAGGCAAGGCGTACCTGTACGTGGCCGTAGACCGTACCTCGAAGCTGGTTTTCGCACGCATCTACCGCAAGGCAACCAAGCTGGCCGCTGCCGGCTTTCTGAAGGCCCTGATCAAGACGGTGCCTTACAAGATCCACACCGTACTGACCGATAACGGCGTACAGTTCGTCCAGCTGGAGCGAGGTACGAAGTTGACCTTCCCGCACATCTTCGGGCGCGTCTGCTCAGAAGCAGGCATCGAACACCGTCTCACAAAGCCTTACCACCCGTGGACCAACGGACAGGCCGAACGCATGGTGAGGACCATCAAGGAGGCAACCGTGAAGTCGTTCCACTATGCCTCCATCACCGAACTGCGGCGACACGTCCGAGATTGGCTGATCGCCTACAACTTCGCCAAGCAACTCAAAGCGATCAGGTTCCAAACCCCGTACGAGGCTATCGAGGACCTCTGGAAATCCAAGCCGGACATCTTTAACGTTAAGCCAAACCATCACATGCTGGGACTAAACACCTAGTGCATCGGCGCCAGATTTTACGACACAAACGCCAGTTTGATGGTTACCCAGGCGCGACGATAATGGCGACCTTCTATGTTTTCATAGGGTTGAAGTGTCCTTGCGGCACTTGAGAAGCCTCACGCTTTTCTGGCGGCCATATCGAGCGCGACATCGACGATCATGTCCTCCTGACCGCCGACCATCTTCCGTTTGCCCAGTTCGACCAGGATCGCACGTGTATCGACGCCATATTCCGCGCTCGCCTTCTCCGCATGGCGCAGAAAGCTGGAATAGACCCCGGCATAACCCAGCGTCAGCGTCTCGCGGTCAACCCGCACCGGGCGGTCCTGCAGCGGTCGCACCAGTTCTTCTGCCGCATCCATGAGTGCGTAGAGATCGGTGCCATGGTTCCAGCCCATCCGGTCGGCGGCCGCGATGAACACTTCCAGCGGCGCGTTGCCCGCTCCTGCGCCCATGCCGGCCAAGGACGCATCGACCCGGATCGCGCCGCCCTGCACCGCAACGATGCTGTTGGCGACACCCAGCGAAAGATTGTGATGCGCGTGCACGCCCCGCTGCGTTTCCGGCTTCAGCACCCGGTCATAGGCCTGGAGCCGGGCGGCGTAGTCGTCCATCGACATGGCACCGCCGCTGTCGGTGACATAAACGCAATGCGCGCCGTAGCTTTCCATGAGCTTGGCCTGCTGTGCGAGCGCATCCGGCACAGACATGTGGCTCATCATCAGGAAACCCGAGACATCCATGCCAAGACCCCGCGCGAATTCGATATGCTGCTTGGCGACGTCCGCTTCCGTGCAATGGGTTGCGACCCGAACCGAGCGCACGCCCAGCTCATAGGCATGCTTGAGATCGTGGATCGTGCCGATGCCTGGCAGCAGCAGGGTGGTCAGTACGGAATGTTCGAGCACCTCGGCCACCGCGCCGATCCAGTCCCAATCGGTATGCGCGCCGAAGCCATAATTGAAGGAGGAGCCCGACAGCCCGTCGCCGTGCGCCACCTCGATCGCGTCGACCTTCGCCCGGTCGAGCGCCCTGGCGATCGCCTGGACATGGCCCAACCCGTACTGGTGACGGATCGCGTGCATCCCGTCGCGCAGCGTGACATCCTGGATATAGAGCTTGGTGGTGGTCGGATCGAAGCTCATGCCAAGGTTCCTTCATGCATTCTGACCGCCATGCGTTCGGCGGTCCTGAGCGCCGCTGAAGTCATGATGTCGAGATTGCCGGCATAGGCCGGCAGGTAGTGGGCCGCGCCTTCCACTTCGAGGAAGACGGAGACCTTGAGGCCGGTGAATTCGCCATTCATCTCCGGGATGCGCAGCGGCTGGTTCGACCCGATATGCTCGAACTGGACCTCCTGTTTCAGGCGGTAGCCGGGCACATAGGTCTGCACCTCGGCCACCATATCCTTGATTGATTGCGTGATCGCAGCCTGATCGCCGTCCTCGCACAGGCAATAGACCGTATCACGCATGATCAGCGGCGGCTCCGCCGGGTTGAGAACGATAATTGCCTTGCCGCGCATCGCGCCGCCTACATCGACAATCGCCTGGCTGGTGGTTTCGGTGAATTCGTCGATATTGGCGCGCGTGCCCGGCCCGGCGCTCCTGGAGGCGATGGACGCGACGATCTCGCCATAATGTACTTTCGCCACGCGATTGATCGCATGCACGATGGGAATGGTCGCCTGGCCGCCGCAGGTGACCATGTTGACGTTGGTTGCATCGAGATTGGCGCCGCCGTTGACTGACGGAATCGTATAGGGTCCGATGGCGGCCGGCGTCAGGTCGATAACCCGCTTGCCTGCCGCGCGCAGCAGAGAGTCGTGATGTTTATGCGCTCCCGCCGAAGTGGCGTCGAACACGATTTCGATCTCAGAAAAACCTGGCATGGCCATGAGACCTTCGACGCCCTCTGCGGTGATCGGAACGCCCATCCGCTGGGCTCGTTTCAGGCCGTCGGATTCCGGATCGATGCCGACGAATGCGCCCATCTCCAGGGTGTCGGACAGCCTAATGACCTTGATCATCAGATCGGTGCCGATATTGCCCGACCCGATGATCGCGATTTTCGTCTTCTTGCTCATGCCCTAGCCTTCGTATGTGAACCCGACGGAGCCGAGCCCGCCGATCGTGGCCTTCACGCTGTCGCCCGGCTGCAGCGCCGCCATGGGGCCGAGCGCGCCCGTCAGCACGACATCGCCCTTGCGCAGCGGCTCGCCGCGTTCGGCCAGCGTGTTGGCTAGCCAGGTCGCGGCGTTCAGCGGGTGGCCCAGGCAAGCGACGCCGGCACCGAGCGAGGCGACGGAGCCGTTGACTTCGAGCGCCATGCCGCACGTCCACAGGTCCAGCCCGGCCAGGGGCTTGCGGTCCTTGCCGAGCACGAACATCGCGGACGACCCGTTATCGGCGACGGTATCGGCGAAGGTGATCTTCCAGTCGGCGATGCGGCTGTCGACGATCTCGATGGCCGCAGCGACGCCGGCGACCGCCGCTTCCACTTGATCGCGGGTGACGGTGCCGGCCGGCAGGTCCGCGCCGATGATCAGCGCGACTTCCGCTTCCGCTTTCGGCTGGATCAGCCGGCCCGCCGGCGAGGTTGCGCCATCGGGCAATTCCATATCGTGGAACAGGACACCGAAATCCGGCTGATCGACGCCGAGTTGCTGCTGCACCGCCTTCGCTGTCAGCCCGACTTTGCGCCCGACAATCCGGCGCCCCGCCGCTTCCCAGAAGCGCGTGTTGATAGCCTGGATGGCATAGGCCGCTTCTACATCGCGGGAATCGAGGCCATCGCGCAGGGGAGGGACGGTCTGGCCCGAATAGGCATCGCGAAGCCTCGTGGCCAGATCGTTCCAGATGGATTTCTTCACCATCGCCACTCCTAAGCAAGATATCATTAGTCGATGTAATAGGGAGTTTGCGCTGGCTCAATCGCGCTATGCCTCATATAACTCACAATATGAGACAAGGCACACCCAGGTTAAGCTCTGTCGAGCGCTCACTGGACCTTCTGGATCGCATCATTCTTGATCAAGGTCGGAGACCGGCGCATGAAATAGGGCGGCAGCTCGAACTCAAGCGCGCCACTGTCTATCGTATGGTCAAGACACTTGAGGAATATGGCCAACTGCGTGCGTGTCAGCGCGGCCACTATGTCGCCGGACGGCGGATTTTACATATGCTGGTTTCGGTCGATCGCCATCGCGTTTACGCGGAACTTGCTCGACCACTGATACGAAAACTCGCCAAGGCGGTGGGGCATACCGTTCACCTGGGGGCGTTGGAAGGAGATATGACGACTTACCTGGTCAAGGAAGGGCGTGCCGACGACGCGTTGCTCACGCGCGAAGACATGCAGCTCGAATCCTATTGTTCCGGCATTGGCAAGGTGCTGCTTGCCCATCTGCCCGAGACGGACCAGGAGCGCTATTTGTCTGGCGGACCTTTCGTACGCTTGACGCAAAATACTATCGTTGATCCGGACGAGCTGCGCGACCATCTGAAAAGCGTCAGGGCCTCGGGCTATGCAATCGACGATCGCGAAATCGCCCCGGACCTTTGCTGCCTGGCTGTCCCCATCGTGCAACCCGATCGATGCGTTACGCTGGCTCTATCCGTCTCGAGCATCGATCAGGGAAAATTCGAAAAATCCCGCGATGCGCTGTTGAGGAAGCTTACCCAAACAGCCGAACAAATAGCGCGACGTCTGTGAGGTTGAGATTTCGACGCCTGGCGTCCTCGATCGGGACGACTGAAATGCTGCGCGACAATCAGGGTGAGCAGCGCGCGACATGAATTAGCGGAGTATCGGCCTCGTCTGGGCGTTGATGGTATGCTGCGAGCTTGCGGTAGGCGACCCCTGACCTAGGCTCGAACTTCGTTTGCAAGAAAGAAGGACTAACCGCATGAACGATGATATTCGCCCATTCACCCTCGCGATCGAAGAGACCGTGCTCGTTGATCTGCGGCGGCGGCTGGAACACGCGCGCTGGCCGCAGCAGGAAACCGGCCAGGGCTGGGATCAGGGCATGCCGCTGGCGCAGATGCGCGCCATCGCGGATTATTGGCGCACCGATTACGACTGGCGGCGCTGCGAGACGATGCTGAACGGCTTTGGCCAGTTCGTCACGGAAATCGATGGCCTCGACATTCACTTTTTGCATGTGTGCTCGCCGGAGCCCGACGCTATGCCCTTGCTGATGACGCATGGGTGGCCGGGTTCTGTGATCGAGTTCCACAAGGTGATCGGCCCGCTCACCAATCCTGCCGCACATGGCGGCCGGGCGGAAGATGCCTTTCATCTTGTCCTGCCATCGCTGCCGGGGTATGGATTTTCAGGCAAGCCGACGCAGGCAGGCTGGAAGGTGCAGCGCATTGCCCAGGCGTGGTCGATACTGATGCGACGCTTGGGATATACGCGCTATGTCGCGCAAGGCGGCGACTGGGGCGCAGGAATCACAACCGCGCTGGGTGCCCAAAGGCCGGAGGGCTTGGCCGGCGTTCATGTCAATCTACCGATGGTGCTGCCGCGTGACATACCAGCGGAGCTCTCGACCGAAGAGAAGGCCATGTTGGATGCATTAGCTCACTACAATGCATGGGAGTCCGGTTATTCGATCCAGCAGGCAACGCGGCCACAAACGCTTGGTTATGGCCTTGCCGATTCGCCGGTGGCGCAAGCCGCATGGATCATCGAGAAATTCCATGCCTGGACCGATCATGACGGCAATCTGCCTGCCACCCTCACGCGCGATGACATGCTCGACAATGTGATGCTCTATTGGCTGACAAACAGCGGCACATCCTCTGCACGACTCTATTGGGAAAGTTCTGTGGGTGCCTTTTCCGGCGCACGGATCGAACTGCCTGCCGGATGCAGTGTGTTCCCTAATGAGCTTTACCGTGCGCCGCGCAGCTGGTGCGAAAGCCACATGCCCAACCTTATCCACTGGAACGAGTTGGACAGGGGCGGGCATTTCGCCGCGTTCGAAGTGCCTGATCTGTTCATCAGCGAAGTGCGCAGTTGCTTTGGTAAGTTGCGCAGTTCCGGATTCGCCGCATAATGAGACCTGTGCGCGGGTGGGTGTAGACATCGGTATTGATTGTTGATTCTATGGGCTTTCTGAAAAGGAGGGCCGGACGTGGCGCATCGTTCGATTGGTCAGGAGCGGTTCGGTTTTGCTGGGAGCATACGGTCCGTATCATCGCGCAACGCGGCCTTCAGACCACGCTAGCTGGCCTGCTGCCCCTTCTCGGTTGCATTTAAATCCGTATGGGCGATGTTTTCTTCCGGCATTTAAAATCATCACGATCTTCTGGCCGCCATATCGAGCGCGACATCGATGATCATATCCTCCTGACCCCCGACCAACTTGCGCTTGCCGAGTTCGACCAGGATCGCACGCCAGGGTTCCTTCCAGAAGCGAGACTCTCAAGTTCTTTGGTGCCGATCGAAGCTCACGCCCACCCCAGGCGGCGCGCATCGTCGAGATCGGCGGGCGTGTCGAGATCGAAGGCGAGTCCGGGATGATCGCGAATAATTGCGGCACCTTGTGCCGCGGCGAGATGCCGGGCGAAGCTCCGTTCACCGAACGAAAAGGCAAACGGCCGGGCATCGTGCAGGGCGATCGCATTCGTGCCCTGGCCATGCCGGTCGGGCGCGATGGCAACGCCTTGTTCCCCGGCGCTGGCGAGAAGCAAGCGGACGTCGCCGGCGGTCAACAGAGGCAGGTCGCCGCTTATGGCCAGCAGCGGCGTATAAGCTAGCGCCGCCCGCACCCGATCCAACTCAGCGTTGAGTCCTGCGCCATAGTCCGGCTCCCATGGCAAGCCGGCCCAAGGCACCGGCGACAACACGCGCGTTGGAATGCCTGCCTCATCCAATGCGGCGAGGACCCGCGCTGCCATGCGGTCGCTCAGCGTTTGGCGCTCCTGCAGTGACATGCAGGAAGCAAGACGCGACTTTCTCAGTGCGCGCAGTTTCAGCGGGACGATCGCGGTCCAGATCATCGCGATCCGATCGACGTAGCCAGCATCAGTGCCACCTCTGCGACGCGCATCTTGTCTCGGTCGTCGCGCATCATCGTGTCCGTTTGCGCGAGTTCGACACCCTCCGCAGCATCGTCGCCGTTATGGATCACCAGGCCATCGATCAGGCCGTGATAATGGGCGGCAATGCCGGCGTTGCTCACCTCCAGACCCAGCTCGCGCATGAGTTTTGCGGTCGGCCCCTTGACCGCCACGCCACCGACGATCGGCGAGACCGCCACGACCGGCGCGCGCGCTTTGCCCAATGCCGCGCGAAGGCCAGGAACGGCAAGCAGCGGATCGATGCTCAGGAAGAGATTGGACGGGGCGATCAGGATAGCATCGGCCGCATGGATCGCCTCGATCACGCCAGGCGCCGGGCGCGCCGTCTCCGCCCCCTCGAACCGGATTGCCTGCACCGCCGGCTCGCAGCGTCGCTCGACGAAGTAGCGCTGGAAGGCGAGCGGGCCTTCCCCGGTCTGGACGACAGTCGCCACCGGATCGTCGCTCATCGGCAGGATCGCCGCGCCTATCCCCCAGGCACGCGCAAAATCCGCTGTGATCGCCGACAATGGCTCGCCCGCCGCGCGCCGCGCAGTCCGAAGGACATGTAGCGCAAGGTCGCCGTCGCCGAGCGCGAACCAGTCTTCGCCGCCGAGCGAGCGGAGCGCCGCCAGGAAGCTCCAGGTCTCGCCCTCGCGGCCCCAGCCCTGCGCGGCATTGGCCTTGCCGGCCAGCGTGTAGAGCAACGTGTCGATATCGGGCGATATGGCAAGGCCGAGATGGGTGAAGTCGTCGCCGGTGTTGACGATCGCCGTCACCTCTCCGGGCAGAAGGGTATGGATCAGACCGAGCACCAGCTTGGCGCCGCCGACGCCGCCGGTCAGCACCACTATGCTCACTGGAACAGATCCTCGGCGAGCGGGCGGACGAGGGCGGTGGCGCGCGCATCGGGCGCTTGCGTCGCCGGCACGCCGCGCACGATCACGGCGGGTATGCTCTCCGCACCCTCCCCGGTCGCGATGCCGGCGGCGCTCGCGATCATGTCGGCGAGCGCGACCTGGGTGACCTCCAGCCTGCGCCCCTCGCGATCGAGTTCGCCGCGCCGGTCGATCAGCGCGGGCAGCCCGCTCGCCCCGATCGCCACATTGACGACGCCGTAGCGCCAGGGACGGCCAAAGCTGTCCGAGATGAGAACACCCGGCACCTGTGGCCAGAGCGCCGCCAGCGCCCCGCGGATCCGCGCCGCCGAGGCATCGGCGTCGAGGGGCAACAGCAGGACGGCATCGTCGCGCCCCGGCCCCAGATTGGATCGGTCGATCCCCGCATTGGCCATCACCAGCCCGGAGCGGTGGCGCGTGATTAGCACATTGGGGGCAGCGCGAACCACCGCGACGCTCTCCGCCAGCACCAGCTCGACCAGGCGCGCATCCTTGCGGGTAATCTCCGCCAGCTCCAGCGCCCGCACGCCGGGCGTCATGCTTGCCAGATCGACAAAGCGCGCCTCGGCTTTCGAGACGATTTTCTGCGTGACGACCAGGATGTCGGCTGCGTCGGGGACGATCCCGGCTGCCCGCGCCGCCGCCGCAAGGACGCCAGCGAGATCGGCGCCCGGCTCGATCTCGCCGATGCCGTCCAAGGGGAAGATCTGGATCATGCCGCGAGGACGACCCTCAGTCCGTCGGTTCGATCAGCGTCCCGGTGATCCGGATGCCGGCGCCGTCGACCTGATAGGTTTTGTTGAGGAAGATAAGCACCGAGGTCAGTGCCTCGGCCGCGGCCGCATTGACGAGCGCGCCGCCGTGCAGCCCGCGCAGGCCCATCTGTTCTGCCAGACCGATCACCTCGGCGCGTGCGGCCTTGTCGTCGCCGAACACCAGCACGTCGCAGTCGACATCCGCATCGGTGATGAGCGTGTGCGCGGCGACATTATGGAAGGCGGAGACCAGCGTCACCCCCTCGCCCAGCAGCGACTGCGCGCGCATGGCGGCGCTTCCTTCGACGGGAAGCTGGACGCGCATCACCTTGGGCGGCACCAGCGGCACCGTCGTGTCGATGACGATCTTGCCCGCGACATGCGGCGCGATCCCGGCCAGCGTCGCTCCTTGCGCCGCGAACGGCACGGTGACGATGACAATGTCGCAGGCGGCGGCCGCATCGGCATTGGCCGCCCCCGTCAGATCGAAGCCCAGCTCCTCCGCCGCTTTCGCCGCGCTCTCCGACGAACGCGAACCGATGACGACCCGGCGCCCCGCCTTCGCTAGCCGCCGCGCGATCGCCGCGCCCAGATTGCCGGTGCCGCCGACAACGGCAACGCTCTTCAGATCGGTCATCCTATTCTCCTGCAGGGATTTGTGTATCGGCCCGCACGGGCGCGTAGAGGGTCGTGCGCTGGCGGGCGTGGCGTCCGGCCAACGCGGCCAGCGCCGCCATCCGCTCGGGATCGCAGAGCTGCCCGTTCTGGCCGCCCGCCGCGCGGGTGATCGATTCGTCCATCAGCGTGCCGCCCAGATCGTTGGCGCCAGCCCGGAGCGCCGCGACCGCGCCCTCACCGCCGAGCTTGACCCAGCTCGCCTGGATGTTGGGGATCAGCGGATGGAGCGCCAGCCGCGCGACGGCGTGCATCAGCAGCGTCTCGCGCGCACTCGGGCCGGAGCGGGCGCGACCCTTGCGCCAGATCGGCGCCTCCATGTGGACGAAGGGCAGCGGTACGAACTCGGTGAAGCCGCCTGTCTCCTCCTGAAGGTCACGGACGAGCAGCAGATGGCGCGCCCAATGCTCGTAACCCTCAACATGGCCGAACATGATCGTCGCGGTCGTGCGCAGGCCGACGCGGTGGGCCGTCCGCATCACCTCCAGCCACTGGGCGGTATCGACCTTGTCTGGGCAGATGATCGCCCGAACCTCGTCGTCGAGGATCTCGGCGGCGGTGCCGGGCAGGGTGGAGAGTCCGGCCTGCTTCAGCCGCGTCAGATAATCCTCCAGCGGCAGGCCGAGCGTCGCGGCGCCATGCGTCACTTCCAGCGGCGAGAAGGCGTGGATGTGGATCGACGGTGCCGCCGCGCCCACCGCGCGGAGCACGTCGAGATAAGTGTTGCCATCATAATCGGGGTGGATGCCGCCCTGCAGACACACCTCGGTCGCATCGCGCTCGACCGCCTCGGCCGCGCGGCGGCCCACTTCCTCCAGGTCCAGGCGATAGGCCGGTCCGCGCTCGGCCTTGGTGCTGCCCTTGGAGAAGGCGCAGAAGCCGCATTTGTAGAGACAGATGTTGGTGTAGTTGATGTTGCGGTTGATGACGAAACTCACCGCTTCGCCCGCCACTTCGCGGCGCAAGGCATCGGCGGCATCGGCGACCAGTGCGACATCCGGCCCATCCGCCTCGAACAGCCGCACGATATCGGCGGAGGCAAGACGGTCGCCCGCCGTTGCGCGGCTCAGGATAGCGCGCAGACTGTCTGAGCGCACGGTTTTACCCGAGACGCGCTCCACTGGCATCGGCTCGCCGGTACCGGGGTGCCAGCCATCGACGACCGGTAGCCCGCGCGCATCGACCGAACGCCGCACCACCCTGGCCAGCGCCGGATCGAGCCAGCGATCGGGATCGCGCGCGAAGGCGGGACCGATCGCCAGCCGCTCACGCAGCACCCGCCCGGCGGCGGCGGTCGCTTCTTCCAGCGCATCCAGATGCGGCCACGGCGCCTCAGGGTTCACATGGTCGGGGGTCACCGGCGATACGCCTCCCCAGTCGTTTACGCCCGCGCGCAACAGCGCCGCCAAATCCTCGGGCCCGTGGAGGTTGGGCGGCGCCTGGATGGTCATCTGCGGCCCCAGGATCAGCCGGGCAACCGCGATCGTCCAGAGATGTTCCTCGAGCGAGGGCTCGGGATGCTGGGCCATCCGCGTGCCGGGCTTGGCCCGGAAGTTCTGGATGATCACTTCCTGGATATGGCCAGGCGTGCGCTGCAGGTCACGGATCGCGACCAGCGCCTCGACACGCTCGGCGCGGGTCTCGCCGATGCCGATCAGCAGCCCGGTGGTGAACGGCACGCCAGCCCGCCCCGCCGCCGCGATCGCCGCCAGCCGGCGTGCCGGCAGCTTGTCCGGCGAGCCATGGTGGGGTCCGCCCTTTGCCGACAAGCGATCCGAGGTCGTCTCAAGCATCAGCCCCATCGAGGCGGAGACCGGGCGGAGCGCGGCATAGTCCGCATCGTCCATCAGCCCCGGGTTGAGGTGCGGCAGCAGGCCGGTCTCCGTCAGCACGGCTTCGGCCATCTCGCGCAGATAGGACAAGGTGGTCGGATGGCCCAGCCCGGTCAGCGCCGCCCGCGCAGCGCCGTAGCGCGCCTCCGGCCGGTCCCCCAGAGTGAACAGTGCCTCCCGGCATCCCGCTGCCACCCCTGCGCGTGCGATCGCCAGCACCTCGTCGCGCGATAGATAGGCCTGGCCGATCTTCCGAGGCGTGGTCGCAAAGGTGCAATAATGGCACACGTCCCGGCACAGCTGGGTCAGCGGAATGAACACCTTGCGCGAATAGGTGACGATAGCACCTGGCCCAGCGAGGGTCATTTCGTTCGATCTTTGCATTAGATCAGAGATGCCGAGATCGAGGAATTCTATTGCCATAATAGATATTTTACCGCTTTCGGGTTATGCGTATCTTAAGTTCCGGATGGCAGTAGACCCAGATGGAGTGGCAGCTGTTTAAAGCCTGCATCCTGATGCCGGGTCACTGTGGTTCGACCTTCCGAATTGTTGTTCGATCTGAGACGGAAACCCTTAGACAGTAGCGGCGATATTGCTTGAGAAACGTTCAGCCAAGCCCGTTCCGCCGGCGGCACGGCTGAAGCCTCGGACGCCGATACCGCCGTCAAAGTTCAGAAGTGCACCCGTTGCCGGAATGTTATCACGCCTAGAAGCAAAGAGTACAAAGGCCCCAGCGTAGTCGTCTGCGTTCGCAACTGTCTCAAGTGGCAGAACTTTTGAGAGAAGTTCCGCTAGCGGAATGCTGGAGATGCTGGTAGCGGCGAGGTCGAGCGACGCGGGACCCCGCAGGTCACTCCCTCCTATGCCCCCCGGCGCCACGCCGTTTACGCGTATTATCGGAGCGAGTTCGAAGGCTAGCTGACGGACCAATCCAACGACCGCGTGCTTCGTGGCCGTGTAGAGCGGGCCACCGCCGTCAGGATAGAAGCCAGCATTCGAAATGGTAAAAATCATGCTGCCTCGGCTCTGCACCAGGGCCGGAAGGCAGGCCTTTGCAGCGAGAAGATAGCCCTTCACATTGATCTGAAACATCTCATCAAACGCGGAATCAATGCGATCTTCAGGTAAATCTACGAGCGCCGTGCCATAATCCCATATGCCTGCGTTATTGATCAGGCAATCAAGCTTTCCGAAGCGAGATAGGCAGATTTCAACCGCGCGCTTGTGATCGCTGATCGTACGCACATCCCCAACAACTCCTATCACGCGTTCCGGGTAGCTCGCCTCCAGTTCACGCAATCTGTCGAGCGACCGATCCAAAACGAGGGCGCAAGCGCCTTCGGCCACGAAACGATCAACGATCGCACGACCGAGGCCCGATGCCCCGCCGGTTATGAAGGCCACTTCGCCCTTTAGCTGCATAATCTTGTCCTTGGTCTCTAGATGCTGCGCTCGCAAACACGCAGGCGCGTGAGGAGTAGCGAAGTATTACTCTGCCAGGGCGGCACCGCCATCGAAGTCGATGAGAACGTCTTCGCCTTCGATACGTACCGGAAACGTCTTAAGCGGCTCCCAAGCAGGAGCGGCCAAGGCCCTTCCGGTACGCACGCAAAATTTTGCCCAATGAAGTGTGCATTCGACGACCTCTCCATCGAGATAGCCATCAGCAAGGGACCAGTCCCCGTGCGTGCAGCGATCTTGTGTGGCGAAAATCTCGCCTCCGACTTTATACAATGCGACCGCCTCGGGTTCAGCGTCAATTTTGCGCGCCTCTCCCTCGGGCACATCCGCGTAAGCACAGACTCTAATAAACGGCATCTTTCCGACCTTTAGAACAGTATAGAGAGATTATTTGAGTTGATCGTGCTCTGATCGATCAGAATGATACGCTTTCCAATTCCGAAGCCGATCCCATCTGCGCGTCGTCGCAGTACGTCCCGGCGCTCGCCAGCGAACACATCCACCTGGTTCTCCGATCTATTGCGATAGAGAAGGAAGGCAGAACTCACTTCGTACACGTCACCAGAATCCAAGGTGTTCACAATAACATTAGAGACGATATGTCGCGTACGGGAGGCCGGATTTTCTGACCAGCCCACGTCCGAAAGCAACTTGCGAACACGCCCTTTCATCGTTTTAATATCGTCGTCGAAGTGCGCGAATTCATTGTCTCCCGAGAATTCGAGCGCTCCCTCGCGCTGTATACGACTCGTGCGAAGCGGCATAAAGTAGCGAATATCATCGTCTAATAACGCAAACCAATCCTTGAATTTTCTATTATCGAGAAGCCAAGACTCTCGGTAATAGAATTGTTCAATCTCGTGCTGAGTCTGAACATCTACCTTCGAGATTTGAGGGGAAAATTGCATACTTTGCCCACTATTCCGGTCAATTTTACTGAGATCGGCTGCCTCGGTGTTCGCATTCATTTCGCCACCTCGATCGATTTGTCGCATTGGCCCTGGGCGGTCAGTCCGCCCTGCCTATGCGAAGCGATCGACATGTCGGAGCGTGTCATCATATCAGACCAGTGCCGATAGAAGCCACGTGCGGCCTCCTCACTGTAGACGTAACTGATGCGGCCGGGGTAGTCGGGATGGTCGGTGCGCCATTGACCCAACCCAAGTTGAGCATTCAAGCTCTGGTTCCGAGCCATATGCCCGCGGAGCACACGCTGAATTTCGACCCAGTTTTCACCGTCGTCTTGTTCAAACACTCCGCCCGCCGAGAACGTCCGGATCGTCTGTCTCCGATACTCTTCCTTGATCTCATCAGGCGCGTCGGCATCGACGACGGTAAATGCCCAAACCTCCATCTCTCCGGGACCGCGGGGATGCCATGTTCGCACGGTGTTGATGCCGGGCAAAAAGGAGCAGGTCGGAAAAATCGTCATATGTTGAGCCATCAGCTCGCGTGCGCGTTCTGCTGATCCCAATCTGCTTTCGGCGGTCTGGGCGGCTGGACTATCGGTCCAATATTCCGTGACGCGCGGACCCATGATCGCCTGAAGCATGGCCGGTTCCGCAACATAGAAGCCTGTTCCATGCCCTCCCCCGTCCGAGCGAAACTGGAAACCGGAGGTGGGGATCTGGACGTCCCCAAGTTCGACATCCTCTGGCAAGCCGGCCATAATTCCAGATAAATGTGACACCGTGCCCGCATGATACATGTCGCTACAGAACTGCTCCGCCGCAAACTTCCAGTTACACGGAATTACCCATTTCTGGATCCCCCCTATGGCTTCGGTACCCGATGCACACCGGTCGAGCATATGATCCATATAAAAGGCCGCGTCGCCTAGATAGGCATCCAATTCGCTTGCCTCTTCATCCCAGTTTGCGAAGACCAATCCCTTGTACGTCGCAACCCGCGCTTGGAGAGGACTCCATTTTTCCTTATCGAGCACGCCATAGCCTTGGCTTTCGAAGGGGACATTCACGAGCTTTCCGCTAATATCGTATGCCCAGCCGTGATAGCTGCATGTAAATGCCCGAGCATTGCCAGCGTCCGCTCGACAAATACGCATGCTGCGGTGACGGCATTGATTTAAGAACACCCGTAAGCTTGCGTCCTTCTGACGCACAAGGATGACAGGGTCCTCACCCATATAAGTGGCAAGATAATCGCCCGGCTTTGGAACATGCGACTCGTGGCCGAGTAGAAGCCAAGATCGACTAAATATCCGATCAAGCTCGCGTTCATATAGGTGCGTGTCGGTATAAATACGTGGGTCGATGAGGCCCTGCTCTTCATCAAAAAGCGATTTTATTTGTTCGACTGTCCAGTCTCCGACCACATTTTCGTTAGATTTACCACTCACGTACTCTCTCCTTCGTGTCGGTCTCTTTTACTCGTTGCGGTCAATGATAGATCCGGTCTTTGCCCGGATGGTGCTATGATGTGGACGCGCATGTCCGTCCTTCCGCTCCCGTTTTTCGGTCGGCAACAAGGCGCCGTCGCGCATAAAAGAATAGGATGAGGATATATGCTGCTCCAAGGCCAGCACAGCGCGGTCGGCATCACGTGCTAATGCCGCATTGAAAATCTCGCTGTGCTCGTCGTGAACAACGCGCCCAGGGTTCGGCCGCTCGTTCGCTAGAATACGGCGATAGCGCTCAGAGTGGAGATAAAGGACGCTGTCGAAACGACGAAACCACGGCGAAGGGTACGCGGCAACGAGCGCTTCGTGAAACTCCCGATTGCGCCCCTCCCAATCACGAAATGCGCCAGACGGGTCCGCCTGAAGACGCTGCTCCGCCAGGGTCAGACGATGAAACGTGTCGACAACGCGTCCTTCCCATAGATCGTCGCCATGTTCTATCGAATATCGAAGTGCGGTGCCCTCGAGGAGCATTCTCAGTCTGGTTAGATCACCCAAGTCGCTTAACGAAAGAGGAGCAACGCGGAAACCGCGCTGAGACTCCAGTACAACGAGCCCGTCCGAAACGAGTAAGGATAGTGCCTCGCGGATCGTCCCGACACTCACGCGATACATCTCGCTTAAGGTATGCAGTCGAAGCTTGGCGCCCGACTCATGCCGCGCATGAACGATATCAACTCGAAGCCTCTGGTAGGTCGACTCTATTGAGCTACGCGGAAGCGGCTCATCGCCACCTGTCGCCGAAGCGTCGGTATTCACGGCTTGCGTTGCCCGAAGGCGTGCGGTCGGTTCGAACGGGAATGTCGTCATGCCATCCTTGTAATAGTTTCGGATGATTCCTGCAATGTCGAAATTTTCTCGCTAATGTCGAAATTCCCGTTGCCAACCTATATTTCTCAGAATAGTGGATGGCTATTCCTGCTCGGGCTTTTGATTCGGTAGGGGAGCCTGAGGCGCTTTAGTGACGGCGACGAAACGGATAGGTTCGTGGATTTGGCCGCCATCGCCGAAGGTTAGCCTGGTCGTTTTATGTGAACGGGTCAGACAAGATGCCCGGTCAATATCAATTTGATCGTGATTATTTTGCAGTGCGGTTCGCGCCGTAAAGTTACAAAAAACAGAGGAGGGGACTATGGTAAAGATTACAGGTGCAATTTCTTTGAAAGTGCTGAGCATTTCACCGTTGGCGCTCGCACTTGTCGCCGCAGATCGTGTTGACGCGCAGGTAGTGGGGCAAGCATCTCAAAATCCCGGACAGCCGCAAGCATCTGTTCCAGATGATTCCAGTGTGCTCGGTGATATAGTTGTTACGGCTCAGAAAAGAGAACAGGCTCTAAATGACGTACCAATGTCAATATCTGCGCTATCTGGAGATCAACTTACAAAATCCGGAGCTTCGGATATACGAGACTTAGTGAGACTGGTTCCAGGATTTAATTACACGGAGAGTGCTTTTGGTACCCCGGTCTATACGCTGCGTGGAGTAGGTTTCTACGAGACCTCGCTGGGCGCCAAGCCGACTGTTAGCGTCTACGTTGACGAGGTACCACTTCCATTTTCTATTCTAACTCGGGGCGCCACGCTGGACCTGCAACGGGTGGAGGTGCTGAAAGGGCCTCAAGGAACACTATTCGGGCAAAACGCAACGGGCGGGGCGATAAATTACGTTGCCGCCAAGCCAACCTCGAGTTTCGAGGCGGGCGTCGACGGCAGCTATGGACGCTTCAACGCGGTCGATCTCGGCGGCTTCATAAGCGGGCCCCTCAGCGACACCCTTTCGGCCCGGCTTTCCGCAAAGACAGAGCAGGGTGGCGCCTGGCAGCGCAGCTACACGAGGGATGACAAACTCGGTGATCGAAACTTTACTACCGCCAGACTTCTTTTTGACTTCCGTCCGAGCGATACCCTGCGATTCGAGCTGAATCTCAACGGCTTTTTGGACAAAAGCGATGAGGTGGCGGCTCAACTCCTGCAGGTGATTCCCTTCACCCCCGCTGTCGCGCCGTTGGTGCCGCCAGAACTCTATGCATATCCAGTGGCGCCCCACGACGATAGGGCTGCAGATTGGACGCCCGCCGTGGACCCAAGGCGCAACCATCGCTTCTTGCAGGCCGCTCTACGCAGCGAAGTTGACCTGACCGACGATCTAAAGGTCACCTCAATCACCGCATATTCTGACTATCGGCATCGCCAGAGCATCGATCCAGACGGGGTGTCTCTAAGAAATTATAGCTATAGAACAACGGGTGATATCACGTCCTTCTCACAGGAATTGCGGGTTGAAGGTAAAATTACAGACAATCTAAATGTTATCGTTGGCGCCAACTATAATCGCGAGAATGTATTCCAGCGCGACAACGAGGGGCCATATGATCAAAGTGGGCCGGCGTTTCAGCTCACCGCTTTTCCTGGAGTTCCGCCGTTCTTCACCTACTACCAGCAGTCAAAGCAGAAATTCCGGACGGCTGCGGCATTCGCGAATCTGGACTTCGACGTAACGAGCACAATCACGTTGCACGCTGGCGCGCGGTATACGGACGCTCGAATAGGCTTCAATGGATGCACGTATGACGACGGAACGGTCGACGGAGCTGGGCTCCGCCTGGGCATTCAGGCACTTGCCAATCTGATCCGCGGAAGCGTTGGATTGCCGTCGATCGTTGTCCCCGTCGGCGGTTGTATCGTTCTAGATGGAAATACGCTGACCCCGGTGGACCCGGTCCGTAACCAGTTGAACCAGAACAACGTGTCTTGGCGGGGGGGTGTCGACTACAAGCCGAATAACAACACACTGATGTACTTCAATGTGAGTCGTGGCTATAAATCCGGAAGCTTCCCCCTGCTATCGGCGACGGACGTCAACCAGTTTAACCCTGTATCCCAAGAGTCGGTTACGGCGTACGAGCTTGGCGGCAAGGTAACTCTGTTCGATCATAAAGCTCAGGTTAACGCAGCGGTATTCTATTATGACTATAGGGACAAGCAGCTCAAGGGACGGGTGGTAGCCACGCCAAACGTGTTTGGACCGCTCGAAGCGCTTATCAATGTTCCGAAATCGTCCATAAAAGGTGCTGAGGTGCAAATATTGCTCGCCCCTGTGCGAGGTATTCGGATCAATTTTGGCGGGACTTATATAGACAGCAAAATCAATGGCGACTTTCTCAACATAACCTCGTACGGCGACGCAGGGAACTTCGGTGGCGAGCCGTTTCCCTACACTCCAAAGTACCAGCTGAGCTCGGATTTCGAATATCGGCGGTCGGTCGGTCAAAGGCTCGAAGCGTGGTTGGGCGCCAATGTCGCATACCAGAGCAAGACCAATGCGGCTTTCGGGCAATTACCTGTGTTGGCTATAGATGCTTACACGTTAGTTGACTTCAGGGCTGGAATTTCGAGCGAGCAAGGAAAATGGTCGGCAAGCGTCTTCCTGCGAAATGCTTTCGACAAGTACTACTGGAGCAACGCAACTAAGATACTCGATACAACGGTGCGTTACGCCGGCCGACCGCGAACCTTTGGGTTCAGCCTATCGTACCGCTATTGACATAAGCCTATCCATATTACTCGTCATCTATCATGAAAGGCAGGAGTACTTCCGTGCAGCCAAGCATCGATCTCCGGTTAAGAGCAATGATCAAGGCCATGAAGGAAACGATCACTCCAGCGATCGATCCGTCAAATCAGACAGCTTTGGAGCAAGCCAAAGTTGTAGCTGGCTCGCTGGATCTCATTCGTCAACAGATTGACTACGTCCATTGGTTCGAGGCAATCGACGTTCTCTCGCACGCCGCTTTGATCGAGGCCCTTACCGAGGTCGATGCAAATAGTGTGTCTGCGACGATCCGAGCTGACGCGGCTGCCGCTATGGCGCTGCCCGCTCGTTGGCAATGTTCGCTCGCAGCACTCCGCGACGCAAACAACGCGTTGAGGGAGTCGATTGCGGGGCTCACGGCCGATTTTGCCGCCTGCGAGGATGCTGACATACGCTCCCGTGTCGCCAGGATCATAATCAGACATCAAAAGGATCAGCTCCGTCGTGAACGGGCGTTTGTCGCGCCCACCGGCTTCGATGTGTTTCCCGAGAGCTTGCTACCGCTGGAGGACACTCTCGATAAACCGAGACAATTTAGCGTTCAGGCTGAACAACATAACTGATTGGCGAGATTTTGGAGATACAGATGATCGATATTCGAAATTCGCCACCTGCTGACTGGATTGCCAGCATCCGGACTCGCTTCCCGACCGAGCGAACAGTGGACAGCGCACTGACCCGAAAGCTTGAGCAGCGGACCTACCCGAGTGAGGATTGGACACGCGAAAGGGATATTGCAACGGGGCTGCAGGATCTAATTTCCAGGCACACCCAAGATCCATTTACCATCCGGGGGCTTCGCCCCCTCTCTGGCGGCGCCTCCAAGGAACAGTATGTTTTCGAGTTAGATTGGACTTACCATGGTGAACGCCGCACTGGCGAACGGATGGTGCTCGGCCGCGACCCTGTCGAATCCATCGTCACGACCGAAAGGACGCGTGAGTTTCAGCTCCTCAACGCAGTTAAGAGTGACATTCCGGTTCCTCCTCCATATTGGGAGGATGGTGCAGGAGCACATCTGGGGCGACCCTCGATCGTCTGTGGCTTCGTTGAAGGCGTGCAGAAGCCGCCGACGGGCACCAGCAATGTGACGGGCATTGGAGTACAGTTTGACGCGGAACATCGAGCTACACTCGGTCCGCAGTTCATAGATTATCTGGCCCGTATCCATACACTGGATGTCAAGGGGGCCGATCTATCATCCTTTGATATTCCGAGTGCAGGCACGACCGAGGACATCGATCGGCAGATAAATTGGTGGGCTCGGGTTTGGGAGGAAGATCGGCTTGAGGCCGTTCCGCTCATGAACCTCGCGGAACAATGGCTGAGGCGAAATCGCAAGCCGCTGGACTTTGTTTCTCTGGTACACGGTGACTATAGGACAGGAAACTTCCTTTTCAATCCGGTGAGTAAGCGCATTACTGCTATTCTCGATTGGGAATTAGGTTTCTTTGGAGACCGGCATTTCGATTTAGCGTGGGCAACATTGCCTTTGTTCTGCACACCCGATGAAACTGGCACCCAGCTGTGTTCTTCCTTCTACGCTCGCGATGATTTTTTAAGAAATTATGAGCGAGCTAGTGGAATGCCTATCGATGAGGAGCGATTTGAATATTACCGAATATTCGCGCACTGGCGCGCAATCGCTATGACCCTAGGCGCCGGACTTCGCGCTGCCGATGGATCAAAGACACATCAAGACGTCGTGCTGGCATGGTTCGGGGGTATTAGCTATCCGTTCTTGGAGTCATTACGACAAATTCTTGAAAATGTGCACTGTGTTTCGTCAGTGAATGGACAATTTGAAGATGAGTTAGTTAAAGATTGGATTTCCGCTCCCTAAAACATGAATGCTTGTAATATCGCGGTAAATTCGGTGAAGAGATATGAAAATGGCTGACATCAACACAGACGTATTAAATGCCTATATCCTCCCTGGTCGTGCCTCGGATGCGCGTGTGGGCCTCACGCAGGCGCAAGAGGGGGAGAGAATCGGACTTGGCGGGATTTTCTTGTCAGAACGCTGGGACACCAAAGAACTTGGATCTGTGATGGGGGCCCTGACGCAGGTCACCGACCGGGTTCAACTGGTCGCAGGAATCACGCATTTTGGAACCCGGCATCCTCTTGTACAAGCCGGTATGAGCGCGACGTTACAAACACTCAGCGGCGGTCGCTTTGTCTTAGGATTTGGGCGGTCATTTCCACCTCTTTTCCGTAAAATGGGCATACCTGTTCTCAATAATGCGGGAATGGCAGATCACGTCGGTATCCTTCGACAGCTCTGGGCCGGCAAGACGGTGTCCTATACTGGCCCTGCGGGAAATTTTCCTGAGATGCAACTTCCTCAGGCATGCGAGAATCCGCCTCCAGTCATTCTGGGAGGCGTCGGCCCCAAGACGCTCGCGCTGGCAGGTGCGCATTTCGACGGAGTGGTCCTGCATCCGTTTTTAACTACGGAAGGTGTCGCTCGTTCGATACGGATCGTCCGTGAGGCGGCGGAGCAGGCTGGACGTGATCCACATAAGATCACCGTCTATGCGATCGTGGTAACGGCGCCCGACACGCTATCCCCTGAAGAGCGCTCCAACGTTCTCGAGGCGCGTGCCGTGTCTTACTTCATGCATCATGAAATCGGTTTGCCCATTATCAAGATGAACGATTGGGATCAGGCGCCTATAGATCAAATTGTCGCGACAGGTCTAAATCGATTGGAGTTTGGCCATAGCGACGTCGCGGAATCGCGCCGGCTCCTTGCCGAGGCCGCCAGTTTGATCCCCTCGCACTGGTTCGCCAGCGGCGCCGCTATCGGAAATGTTGACCAGTGCGCAACCCGTCTCGGGGAGTATCTCGCCGCGGGCGCCGATCAGATCTTGCTCCACGGCACCACTCCCGACCAACAGGGGCCACTCGTGGCAGCATTTGGGTCGCTACGGCGACGCGCACGTAGCTGAAGACTCATTTGCGGATCTCGGAGGAAGGCTCCGGTATCAGATGGCGCTGATCTGCAACTAGGCTCGAAGGAGAAAAAGGATGTTGATCAAAACGGGGTATTTCGGGCTAGAGGTAACTAGCTTGGATGCGTGGGAGCGTTTTGCGGGATTGATCGGTCTTGGCGTCGAGCGGTCGAAGGACGGGCTGTTCTGCCGGATTGACGAGAAGGCCAGGCGCTTCCACTTTGTGGAAGGACCAACGGACGATATTGCTTGGATCGGTTGGGACGCCGGTAACCAGGAGCGCTTCGATCAGCTCCGCTCGCACCTCGAGAGCCTTGGTGTTGCCACGCGGGATGGCGACGAGGCCTCCGCCCGGCTACGGAGCGTAGACCGGTTTTTCTATTTCGTAGGGCCTGTCGGAGCCCGGCACGAGATCGCGCTGGGTCTGGAAGACGCGGGCTCTCCGTTCGTTTCGGACAAGGTTCCGCATGGTTTCGTGACGGGCGACCAGGGCATTGGTCACGTCGCCTTCAACTCGAACGACCACAAGGGCGACGAGAAGTTCATGCGCGAGGCGCTGTTCGCGCAGCTTTCCGATTATATCTACCAGCCAATGCCCGATGGCAGCACGATGCATGCCTCGTTCCTGCATACCGGCCCGCGCCATCATTCCATCGCCTTCGCCGAGGGGCTGGGAGGAGAGAGCAAACTCCATCATTTCGAGCTGGAGATGAGTAAGTTGGAGGATGTCGAGAGGGCGTATGAACGCGTGCAGGCCGCCGGCATCCCCATCGGACTGACGCTGGGCCAGCATTCGAACGACCGGATCGTATCCTTCTACGCGTACACGCCTTCCAAATTCATGATGGAAATAGGCTATGGCGGCGTCAGGATCGATGACGAGGACACCTGGGAGCCGGTGATCCACGACCGCATCAGCGAATGGGGCCATGAGTTCCAGGCCATCTGAATGTGCGAGGAGAAGGACGTGTTGCCCGGCTTGATGCAAAATGCTTCCCTAAATATCGCAGACATTTTGCGCTTTGCATCAGTGGCGCATGGTGGCCGGGAGATCGTGTCAAAAAATATCGATGAGCCGATATGGCGATATGATTATGCGCGGGCTTGGACACGCGCGGCGCAGGTGGCGCAGGCGCTGTCGCGGCTGGACGTGGCGCCTGGCGACCGGGTGAGTTCGCTGGCATGGAACACGCACCGGCATTTCGAGCTGTTCTTCGCGGTGCCGGGCATGGGCGCGGTCCTGCATACAGCCAATCCGCGGCTCCCCGACGAGCATCTCGTCTTCACCATTAACCATGCGGGCAGCAAGGTGCTGCTGCTCGATCGCAACATGGTCGAGATCGTCGATCGGATCCGGGACCGGCTGGAGACGGTCGAGCACTATGTCCTGCTGAGCGACGCCGATCGCACGATCGATGGTTGGGGCTGCTATGAGCGCCTGATGGCCAGCGAGGCCGGAGATTTTGACTGGCCCCGGCTCGACGAGAATGCGGGCGCGTTCCTGTGCTACACGTCGGGCACGACGGGCGATCCCAAGGGCGTGCTCTATTCGCACCGTTCGGTCGTGCTGCACGCTCTTGCGGCGGGCCTGAGCGGTGCCCTCAACTTCTCTGCCTTCGACGTGGTCATGCCGTGCCAGTCGCTCTATCATGCAACGGCTTGGGGCCTGCCCTTTGCCGGCGCGATCAATGGCGTGAAGTTCGTCTTTCCTGGCGACAGATTCGACGGCGCCAGCCTTCAGCAGCTCATTGTGGACGAAGGCGTCACATTCTCGGGCGGCGTGCCGACGATCTGGACCCTGTATCTCGATCATCTGGCGCGGACGGGAGAGACGCCGGGCGGCCTGCAGCGGGTGATCATCGGCGGTTCGGCCGTGCCGCGCGACATGGCGGTCACGTTCGACAGGCTCGGTGTCGTGGTGCAGCAGATCTGGGGGATGACCGAGACCAGTCCACTCGGCGTCGTCTCCACTCCCACGCCCGCGCTCGCCGCGCTCGGCAAAGACGAGGAGAATGAGGCAATCTGGACCCGCCAAGGCCGGATGATGTTCGGCATCGAAATGAAGATCGTCGATGAGGACGGGCGAGACCTACCGCATGATGGCGAGCAATCCGGCGCGTTGATGGTCCGCGGACCCTGGGTGCTAGACAGCTATTACCGCTCCGATGCACCCGCGATCAATGCCGATGGTTGGTTCGACACAGGGGACATCTCCACCATCGACCGGTTCGGTTTCATGCGGATCACGGACCGCAAGAAGGACGTGATCAAATCGGGCGGCGAATGGATCAGCTCGATCGATCTGGAGAATATCGCGGCGGGGTGTCCCGGTGTGAAGGTTGCCGCCGTGGCTGGGGTCCACCATCCCAAATGGGAAGAGCGTCCGATCCTGCTGGTCGAACCGCATGCAGGCAGCAATATGACCGGCGAAGACATGACGGCGTGGTTGGAACCGCGCATTGTCAAATGGTGGATGCCCGACCGCATCATCATCGACACTGTCCCGCTCACCGCCACCGGCAAGATCGACAAAAAAGCGATCCGCGACCGATATGGCCGCGTGCTTGCCGAGCCGGCCGCATAGACCTGATCAGCCGCGCCGCAGCTTTCACACGTGATCGAACAGGAGACGATAATGACCGATACCGTGGCGCCCGAAAGCCGGTTCGCCGATGCCGCCGATGGCCGCGTCCATTACCATAGCTGGGGCGACGGCCCGGCGATCATCCTGATCCACGGCGGCGGGCCGGGTGCCTATGGTTACAGCAATTATCGCAAGAATGTGAAGCCCCTCTCCCGTCGCAACCGGGTGATCGTGCTCGATCTCCCGGGCTATGGCCAGTCCGCGCCGCGCGCCCAGCCTGACGGGCTCATCGTGTCGCTCGCCAATGCCGTGCGCGATGTCATGGATCATGCCGGCATAGAGAGCGCGAGCCTCGTCGGTAACTCGCTGGGCGGCATGACCTCGCTGCGCTTCGCGCTCGACACGCCCGAACGGGTCGACATGTTGGTGCTGATGGGGCCTGGCGGCGGCTTACCGACCTTGTCGCCATTCCCAACCGAGGGGTTGCAGCGGATGCTCGACTTTTACGGCGAGGAAGGACCGACGCTCGAAAAGCTCGCGCGGGTCACCGACCTTTTGGTCTATGACCGTTCATCGATCACGCAGGATCTGCTGGAGGAACGCCTGAAGATCGCCTCGCTGCCCGAAACAGCCGCCAACCCGCCGCTGCGCACCTTGATGGCGCACCCCAATGACCATCTGTGGAACCAGGGCCTCGACAGGATCGCAAGCCCCACGCTCATCATCTGGGGTGCCGAGGATCGCGTCCTGCCGCTCGATGCCGGGTTCGTCCTGCGCAAGCTCATCCCCAATGCTGACATGCATATCTTCGCCAAATGCGGCCACTGGGCTCAATGGGAAAGGCCCGAGGAGTTCAATATACTGGTAGATGAGTTCGTAAATCGGCAATAGCTGATTTACGTTGATCACGCCCTAGCCGGCGTGATCAATCGCCATACAATGTATTTCCGATACATCAGTCCCATTTATATCATGTCGGTGAGCCGGTGATTGAGTTACGCCAGCTCCGCTATCTGATCGCGGCGGCCGAGGCCGGTAGCTTCAGCCGCGCGGCGCGCAGCCTGAACATCAAGCAGGCGACAATCAGCCGGCATATCCTCGAAACCGAGAAGCGTCTCGGGATGGTCCTTTTCGACCGCAAGACGCGCGGCGCGACGCTGACGGCGAATGGCCAGATTTACTTACGCACGGCCCAGCGCATCGTGAAGGAGTTCGGGGAGCTAAACGCCTGGGTCCACGCCACCAGGAACGGCCACGCTGGTAGGCTCGCAGTGGGCTTTTATACATCCTTCTCCGCCGGCAATCTTCGGGCGACGCTGAGCGAGTTCGATGAGCGCTATCCCGAAGTACGAGTCCGGGGATTCGAACGCGACCGGGACATGCTGCTGGCCGGGATAGAGAACGGCTTGCTCGACATCGCGATCCTAACCGGCGAGGCACCTTTTCGCGGATTGATGAGCCGCCCCTTTTGGAGCGAACGCATCTTGGTGGCGATGCCGGAGAGCCATCCGCTCGCCGCCCGAGAGCGTATTTATTGGAGCGATCTGACCGGCGAGCGCTTCCTGCTGACCGCGCGCGATCCCGGCCCGGAGACGCGCAACATGCTGCTGGGGAAGTTGGGCATGCCGGGCTACATGCCCGAAATCGACATGGACGATATCGGCCGCGATACGGTGCTTAGTACCCTCGCGCTCGGCGGGCGCATCTCGATCGTCGCGGAATCAGCACTCGGTATCCAGGTGCCGGGCGTCGTGTTTCGCGAGGTCCACGAGAACAACGGTTACATGCGGATCGGCTTCTCGGGCTATTGGCGCGAGCACAACGAAAATCCCGTCCTGCGCAGGTTCCTCGATTTCGTAGCCGCGCGCTATTCTCTGCCGCCCATGCCGGTGCGGCCGCTGTCATCCCTTAAGCCGAGAAAGGAACAGTTATGACCCAAGGCAAGAGCTTCATCATAGCGCTGGTCACGCTCATCATCGGATTCGGAGCGGTCTTCACTCTGCGTCCGGTAATCCGGCCTGCCAGCGCCCCGGCGGTGGTCGCCAGCCCGGCGTCCGCAGTGTCCGTATCAGTAGAGCCACGGGGCAAGTCCTATTTCGCGGCGCATCTTGAGGAAGCGCGGGGGATCGTCGCTGGGTGTCGGGATGGGTCGGTGCGCGGCGACGAATGCGCCAATGCCGAGCAAGCCGTTGTCGAGGCCGAAGGACGCGACCGGTTCAAGAAATTCATGGGTAATTGAGCGCGGGATCGCGTTTAACGACCCTGCGCGCGTTGCCGGCGGAAGCCGCGATCGGTGTCCATGAACCGCGCCAGCATCGGCGGGACCAGCTTCTCGGGCGCGACCGGCGAACCCCCGGTTTCCGCCGCGAGCGCGGCGGCGTAGGCGAGAAGATCGCGATGGACAGTGGCCGGCAACTCCACCGAGAGTTTCACCGGCCGATCGTCGGAGAGCGGCCCGAGCTTCAATTTCGTCATCGTGCAGCTCCGACAGGTTCGAGCACTAAATCGCGCGTCAGAACCACGCGCAGCGGATAGCCAGGCCGGATAGTGAGGGTCGGCGACACGTCGAGTTGTCGCCGCACGATCTGTTGGCCGGTTTGGTTGATGGTGTCTTGCGTGCCGCGGCGCAGCGCGCGGGTCAGATCGTCATCCTCGTCTGCGCCCATCTCTGCCCCGATCCCTAGGAGGGTGGAGATCGCGGCCGCCTTCAAGAGATTGCCCCAATGCTGGTTCACGCGATCCTGCAAGCCGGCATAGCCAGCCGCGTCGGCGCCGGGCTGGCGCTCGAGAACAATCGAGCGGCCGTCCGGCAGGATCAGCCGGTCCCACGCGAACAGCACGCGAGTCTGCCCCGCAGTGATCTGGCTGTCATACTCGCCGATCAAGCGAGCGCCTTGCGGAATGAGCAGGATGCGGCCGGTGATGCTGTCATAGACATTCTGCGTCACCTGGGCGGTGATCTGGCCGGGAAGGTCCGAACGGATGCCGGTGATGAGTGCGGCGGGAATGATGCTGCCGGCCTGGACGATGTTGGGTGAAGCCGGCGCCGTGAGCCGCTCGACACTCACGGTTTGCTGATTGGACGCCTGACCCATGAACGCCCTCTTGGCGGCCTGATCGCTTAGCGCGCCGGCGGGTTGCGCCGCGGCGGTCGCGGGTGGCGTCGGCGAACCGACCGACGCCACAGGCTGCGCGGGCGCTCCGGTCGCGCCCGCCGCGCCGCCGCCGAGGAAGACCGTGCTGGTACGGACGGCGTCGCGCTCCTGTTGCGCGCGCTGCCGCGCGGCCTCCGCGGCTTGCGCACGCGGATCGGGCGGCGCGGCCTGGCCGCCGATCGGCGGCACGGGCACGGCGGCCCCTCGCTCCTGCGCCGAGACGATCGGCCGGCCGAGATCGCCGGGGAGCGGCGGACCAAGTTTGGGCGCTTGCGCATAGTCCTTCGGGCCGGAAGTGATCGCGTCGCCGGCGCGGCTGTCGGTGTTGTAGAGTTCCTTGGCCTCGTGCGGGCTGGGAGGCCGCAGGGCATAGATCAGAGATCCGCCGATGCCGAGGCCAGCGGCGACGCCGACAACCGCGAGGGCTTTTCTCGACAGGCGCATGACACGCGGCGGGTCGCCCCTGAGCTGAAACGCATTTGGATCGGCCGGGGGCGCGGCAGGCTCGACGGCGGAGAATTCAGCAGGATCGGTCACGGCCGCCGCTCCCGAGGCGTGTTCGCCCCGTCGCGCACGATCCGCACGCGCTGCGCACTGCGCTTGTCGCCCAGGCGCAATTCTGCGGCGGCGAACAGGCGATCGATCACCATGTAGCGGCCCTGGACGCGGTAGTTGACCAGTTCGGCATTGCCGGCCGCGCCGGTCACGAACAGCGGCGGCATGTCGCCCTGCGAGATCCCGGTGGGAAACTCGATGAACACCTGGCGGCCATCGTCGAAGGCGCGGAGCGGCTTCCACGGCGCGCGGTCGCCATCGATGCGGTAGCGGAAATTAAGCGCGGACACGTCGACGCCGCTCGCGACCGGCGCGGCCGAAGCCGCCGCCGCATTCGCGCGGCGCAGCGCGATCAGCGCGTCCTGCGGATAGGTCCACGAGACCGACGCCATGTAGGTGCTCGGCGTCGCGTGCAGCTCCAGATGGTAGGTCCGCCTGTCGGTATTGATGACGAGGTTCGTAGACAGGTCCGGCCGCGTTGGCTTCGCGAGGATATGCACGCGCGCGGTCGGGCCGCTGCCGCTCACCGTATCGCCGATGATCCAGCGCACGGTATCACCGGCCGCTACCGGCCCTGGCCCTACGAGCTGTTCGCCCTCCTGCAAGGCAATGTCCGTCACCTGGCCGGGCGCGGTGTAGACCTGATAGAGCGCCCCGTCCGTCCAGGGGTATTGCTGAATGGCATTGAGGAAGCCGTCGCGAACCGGCTGAACACGGGCAGCGGCATTTGCCACGCCGACGCGGTTGCGCGGATCGGCGGGTTCGGGCGGGCGCGGGTTCGCGGCGACAGGCTTCAACTGGCCGGGGAGCGGCAGCGGCTCGAGGATCGTCACCACTTCGACGGGTTTGGGTGCTTCGGGAGCAGGCGTCGCGACGATCGCCGGGGACGGATTGTCATAGGCAATCGCGGGCGGCTTCGCCGATGTGGTGGCGCAACCGCCAAGCGCGGAGGCGGATGCCAGGAGGACCGCCGAGGCGGCACGACGAAACGGTGGGCGCGTCATTGCGACAGCTCCTTTGACCAGTTGAGGGCGTTGACGAAGAGGCCGAGCGGATTCTTGCGCAGGGCGTCAGGCGTTCTTGGCGGCTGGAAGACGACGGTGAGGATCGCCGACCAGCGTTCGGTGGCGGCAAGGCTGCCGTCCTGATAGCGCCGCTCGGTCCAGGCCACGCGGAAGCTGTCCGGTGAAGCGCGGATCACGCTCGACACATCCACCGCGACCTGCACCTTGCCGACCTGTGTGAACGGGTCGTTGGCGCGCGCATAATCGTTGAGGAACAGCGCGCCCTTGTCGGTGGTGAAGTCATAGGCGCGAAGCCAGTTCTGGCGAACGACGACGGGATCGGCAGGAATGCTGCGCACCTCTTCGACGAAACGGGCGAGGTGGAATGCGGTCTGCGGATCGGTCGGCCGATACCCTGCCTCCGCCGGTGCGACCGCCTGCGCTTCGCCGAGCCGATCGACCTGCACGACCCAGGGCACGATATGGCCGCGCGCCGATTGCCAGACGAGCCCGCCGGCCAATCCGCCCGACAGGGCGAGTGTGCCGAAGAAAGCGAGCCGCCAGTTCCTAGCCTGCACACGGGCCGATCCTATCCGGTCGTCCCATGCTTGCGCGGCGCGTTGATAGGGTGTCGTCGGTTCGGGAGTCTGGCCATAGCGGATGGTCGGGCGTCGGAACATCGATCAGTCCTTCTCTTTGATGTCGGGGCCGCCGCCGCCGCCGTGGCTGTCGCCGGCCTTCATCGTGTGAGCGAGCACGGTCGCGCCGTGGGTCACGGACTGCCGGCGCTTCATGGCGACCGCCCAGGCGGGTTGAGCAGCGGCGCTGGACGCGGCCGGACCGGATGCGGACGCGGCGGCGGCATCTGGTCCGCCCGTGATGGTGCCGCCGGTGGCGGTGAATCCGGCGCGCGCGCCGGAGCGGAAGCTGGCCTTCATCGCCTCGCCGCCCTTGGCCGCCGCCTTGCGCAAGGGCGAGAGGACGGCACTGGCGGCGCTGCCGGCCGCCGCCTGGCCGACGGCGGCCATGCCGCCCGCGACCGCGGCGCCGCCGCTCTTGCCGAGCGACCCGAGGCTGTAGGCGCTGGTCGCACCGCCCGCCATCTGAGCGCCTCCGCGTGCGGCGGCCCCTGCCATTCGGCCCGTCGCGCCGACGGCAGCGCCGGCCGCTCCGACGCCAAGGCGAGCGGCAGCCGCGCCGCCGACCAACGCCCCGCCTGCGGCGAGCGCGGTGCCAGCCGCTGCGCCCGCGCCGAGTTGCGGCCCGCCCGAGACGATGCCGTTGGCGATGCCGGGGCCGAAGATGGCGAGGCCGAGCAGCGACAAAGCGGCGAGCGCGATCGCCATCACCTGATTGATGTCGGGCCCGGTGCCCAGGCTCGCGTTCGTGAACTGATTGAACAGCGTCGTGCCGATGCCGGTGATGACGGCGAGCACCAGCACCTTGATGCCGGTCGAGACGACATGGCCCAGCACACGCTCGGCCATGAAGGCGGTCTTGTTGAAGAAAGCGAACGGCAGCAGCACGAAGCCCGCCAGCGTCACCAGCTTGAACTCGATCAGGGTGATGAAGATCTGCACCGCGATGATGAAGAAGGCGAGCACCACGATCACCCAGGCGAGCAGCAACACGATGATGAGAGCCAGGTTCGAGAACACGGCCCAAAGGTTGGAGAACTGACCTGCGGCATCCAGGAGCGGCTTGCCGGCCTGAAGGCCGGTGGCCGCAATCGTGCCCGGCTTCATGAAATCGGCGATCGACATCGCGCTGCCACTTGCCTTGAGACCGAGCCCGGCAAAGGACTGGAACACGATGTTGGCGAGGTTGGAGAAATTGCCGATGATGAAGGCGAAGGTGCCGATATACAGGGTCTTCTTGACGAGGCGTTGCAACACATCCTCATCCGCGCCCCAGGCCCAGAACAGGCCGGCCAGCGTCACGTCGATCGCGATCAGCGTGGTCGAGAGGAAGCTGATTTCACCGCCGAGCAGCCCAAATCCGCTGTCGATGTAGGTGGTGAAGACGCCCAGGAACGTGTCGATGACGCCGGTGTCGTTCATGGCGCGCTATTCTCCACGGGAGGCGCCGTGCCCGCGCCATTCCCCGCTTCGGGAGCGGGCTGACGGAAAAAGCGGCGGTGGTTCTCAGCCCATGCCGCCTCACAGCCGGCATCGGGCATGGTGAGCGTCGAGCAGCGGTCGAGTTCCCGCGCGAGCCGGTCATGGCGCACATCCTCGCGCACAGCGACGGGCGGCGACGGCGCGGACTCGGGCTGGTGCGTGGCGGCGACGATCGCCACCGTCATCATCATGCCCGCGACCGCGGCAACGCCCGCGATTTTAACCGTGCGTGAGGAAGCGTGCAGCACAAGGTCCGCCTCAATTGCCCATGAAGCGGCGGAACCGCTCGCGGCCCTCGGCCTCCTCGGCGGTGTGCCGCGCCGCTTCGAGCGCCTGGGCGCGGCCCTGCGCGGCAACGGCGGCGGTGAGATCAGCAAGCTGTTGCGACTGTAGCGCGAGAAGCTGATTGCCCGCCTGGGTGGCCTGAAGCGCGCCGGTTGCCGACTGGCTGGCCGAGACAAGCCCGTCCATCGTCGTGCGCGCGCCGTCGATGTTGCCGACGACGCCGGCCTGGACCTTCAGCGCATCCTCGAACGCCCCGACGCTATCTTCCCAGCGCGCATTGGCATTGGCGACCATCTGCGCCTGCGTGCCGGTCAGCGCCGAGCCGGTATAGCGGCCGGTAAACACCTGTTGGACGTTCTGGACGTCGTAGGCGATGCGCTGGGCCTGCCCGAGTAGCTGCTGCGTGCGCTGCACCTGTTGCTGCAACTGCTGGAGCGAGCTGAACGGCAGCGACGCTAGATTGCGCGCCTCGTTGATGAGGCTGGTCGCCTGCTGCTGTATTTGCTGGATCTGGTTGTTGATCTGCTGGAGCGACCGGGCGGCGGTCAGCACGTTCTGCGCATAGTTTGTGGGATCATAGACGATCCCGCCGAACTGCGCGTAGGCCGGCGTCGCCGCGGTGATGCCGATGACGCCCGACATGGTGAGAACGCCGGCCAGGATGGCGCGGCGCAGATAAGCGGTTTTCATAGCGGTAACTCCTGCTGGGGTTGAGGATTGGATTCGGGGAGAAGCTCGATCGCCCAGGCGCAGCCGCGATGGCGCAGCCACTCGGCCGCGAACGCGGATGCCCCGTGGGTTGCGATGATCTCGGCGATGGCGAGTTGGTCGGTCTTCGACGACGCGGCGGCGAAGGCCAGCGCGACCTCGCCCAAGCCCAGCTCGAACAGCCGGTTGCCGCGCCGCGATTGGCAATAATAGTCGCGCTTGGGTGTCGCCCGGCTGAGGATTTCGATCTGGCGGGCATTGAGGCCGAACCGCTCGTAGATGGCCGCGATCTGCGGCTCGGCCGCGCGTTCGTTCGGCAGGAAGATGCGCGTCGGGCAGCTCTCGATGATGGCCGGCGCGATGTCGCTCGTCTCGATGTCGGCAAGGCTCTGCGTGGCGAAGATGACGCTGGCGTTCTTCTTGCGCAGCGTCTTCAGCCACTCGCGGAGCTGCGCGGCGAAGTCGGGGCTGTCGAGAACCAGCCAGCCCTCGTCGATGATGATGAGCGTGGGTGAGCCGTCCAGTCGGTCGCCGATCCGGTGGAAGAGATAGGACAGCACCGCGGCGGCCGATCCAGCGCCGACCAGGCCCTCCGTCTCGAAGGCTTGCACGTCGGCTATGCCGATGCGCTCAGCCTCGGCGTCGAGGAGCCGTCCCCACGTCCCGCCGATGCAATAGGGTGCGAGCGCCTGCTTGAGCTGCTGGCTTTGAAGCAGCACGGCGAGGCCGGTCAGCGTCCGCTCCGCAACCGGCGCGGACGCCAGCGAGCCGAGCGCGGACCACAGATGCTCCTTGGCCTGCGGATCGACCGCCACGCCTTCGCTGGTCAGTATCGCCGCCAGCCATTCCGCCGCCCAGGCGCGCTCTGCGGACTCGTCGATCCGGGCGAGCGGCTGGAGCTGCACACCGTCGCCGGCCTCGTCGGCGAGCATCCCGCCGAGATCCTGCCAGTCGCCGCCCATGCTGAGCGCGGCGGCGCGGATGCTGCCGCCGAAGTCGAAGGCGAAGACCTGGCCCTTCTCGTAGCGGCGGAACTGCATCGCCATGAGTGCGAGCAGGACGCTCTTGCCGGCGCCGGTCGGGCCAACGATCAGCGTGTGGCCGACGTCGCCGACGTGAAGGGAAAACCGGAACGGGGTCGAGCCTTCGGTCTTGCCATAGAGCAAGGGGGGCGCACCGAAATGCTCGTCCCGTTCCGGCCCCGCCCATACTGCTGACAGGGGGATCAGGTGGGCGAGATTGATGGTGGAGATCGGGGGTTGCCGGACATTGGCGTAGGTGTGGCCGGGGAGTGAGCCGAGCCACGCTTCAACCGCGTTCATGCCCTCGGGGATGACGGTGAAGTCTCGGCCCTGGATGACCTTCTCGACCAGCCGCAGCTTCTCGGCGGCGATGGCGGGGTCGCGGTCCCATACCGTCACCGTCGCGGTGACATAGGCCATGCCGGCATAATCGGCGCCCAGCTCCTGCAGGGCGGTGTCGGCGTCGGCGGCTTTGTTCGAGGCGTCGCTATCGAGCAACGTGGACGCCTCGTTGGTCATCACCTCTTTCAGGATGGCGGCAACGCTTTTGCGCTTGGCGAACCACTGGCGGCGGATGCGCGTGAGCAGCTTCGTCGCGTCGGTCTTGTCGAGCATGATCGCGCGGGTCGACCAGCGATAGGAAAATGCCAGCCGGTTCAGCTCGTCGAGCAGGCCGGGAAAGGTGACGCTCGGGAACCCCGTGACGGTCAGCGTGCGGAGATGATGGTCGCCGAGCTTCGGTTCGAGCCCACCGGTCAGCGGCTCGTCGGCGAGCAGCGCATCGAGGTGCATTGGCGTTTCCGGCACGCGAACGCGCTGGCGCCGGGTCGAGATCGTGCTGTGCAGATAGGTCAGCGTCTCGCTGTCACCGAGCCAGCGAACTTCGGGGACGAAGCCCTCGACCAGATTGAGCACGCGATCGCTGCGATCGGTAAAGCTCTTGAGCAGCTCCCACGGATCGGCGCCGGTGGTGGACCGGCCCTCGTAAAGCCAGCCTTCGGCGCGGGCGGCTTCCTCGGCCGGCGGCATCCATAGCAGCGTGAGATAATAGGCGCTCTCGAAATGGGCGCCTTCCTCGCGAAACTGTTCGCGCCGCTCCATATCGACCAGTGCCGAGACCGGATCAGGGAACGCGGCATCTGGATAGTCCAGCGCGGGCGTGCGCTGCGCTTCGACGAATATGGCCCAGCCCGAGCCGAGCCGGCGGAGCGAACTGTTCAGCCGGGCGCTCGTCGCGACCAGCTCGGCCGGCGTGGCGCTGTCGAGATCGGGGCCACGAAATCGGGCGGTGCGCTGGAACGATCCGTCCTTGTTGAGCACAACCCCCTCGGCGATCAGCGCGGCCCAGGGCAGGAAGTCGGCGAGGTGCGCCGCCTTGTGGCGGTATTCGCGCAAGCTCATCATGACTGCATCCATGTCGGAAAGCGGAGGTGGCGCCGGGCCACATCCACGAATTGCGGGTCGCGCCGCGCCGCCCAGACCGAGATCGCGTGGCCGATGGCCCAGATGACCAGGCCCGCGACCCAGAGCCGCAGGCCGAGACCGATCGCGCCCGCCAGCGTGCCATTGACGATGGCGAGCGAGCGGGGAGCACCGGCGAGCAGGATGGGCTCGGTCAGCGCCCGGTGAACCGGCGCATAGTAGCCGGAGATCGGCTCGCCGGCCTCCATCAGACTAGTGCTCCGCCGCCGAACGAGAAGAACGACAGGAAGAAGCTCGACGCGGCGAAGGCGATCGATAGCCCGAACACGATCTGGATGAGCTTGCGCGCGCCACCAGACGTATCACCGAATGCGAGCGTCAGTCCGGTGATGATGATGATCAGCACCGCGATGATCTTCGCGACCGGCCCCTCGATGCTTTCGAGGATCGACTGGAGCGGCGCTTCCCACGGCATCGACGATCCCGACGCATGGGCGGGAACGGCGAAGGTCAGCGCGAGCAGGCTGGCCGAAGCGGTGAGCATGGCGCGACGTGCGCCAGACGTAAGAGCATGGATCATGGGAGGTCTCCTGGCTGGGTTGGGGAAAGCGGGGTGAGGCGGTAGTCGCCGGTGGCGGGGTCGAGTCCGTCGACGCGGGCCAGCTCGGCGAGCCGGCGGCCGTGCCCGTCGCGGATCAGCACGGCGATCAGGTCGATGGTCTCGGCCAGCAGCGCGCGCGGGACGGTGACCACCGCCTCCTGAATGAGTTGTTCCATCCGGCGCAGTGCGCCGAGCGCGGTCCCGGCGTGGATGGTGCCGATGCCGCCGGGATGGCCGGTGCCCCAGGCTTTGAGAAGATCGAGCGCCTCAGCGCCGCGCACCTCGCCGATGGGAATGCGGTCAGGGCGCAGGCGCAGTGAGGACCGCACGAGATCGGACAGCGAGACGACGCCATCCTTCGTCCGCATGGCGACGAGGTTGGGCGCAGCGCATTGCAGCTCGCGCGTATCCTCGATCAGCACGATACGATCGGTGGTCTTCGCCACCTCGGCCAGCAGCGCGTTGACCAGCGTGGTTTTGCCGCTGCCGGTCCCGCCCGCGACGAGGATGTTGGCGCGCGTCTCTACGCCCTGGCGCAGCGCCTCGGCGTGCGCGGCCGACATGATGCCGGCCGCCGCATAGTCGCCCAGCGTGAACACCGCGACCGCGGGCTTGCGGA
Organism: Sphingopyxis sp. EU05-FHT14B03; assembly: GCF_058790875.1. Classification (NCBI taxonomy): domain Bacteria; kingdom Pseudomonadati; phylum Pseudomonadota; class Alphaproteobacteria; order Sphingomonadales; family Sphingopyxidaceae; genus Sphingopyxis; species Sphingopyxis sp. EU05-FHT14B03. The sequence goes on along the minus strand of NZ_JBYTDC010000001.1, from coordinate 1,862,372 downwards.
TCGCGAAGGCCGGCGCGGCGACGACGGGTGGTAACAGCCCCTCGAACCGTTCGCCGCCTTCAGGCAGCTCGGCCGAGACGCGTGGGGACCGGGCGTGAACCTCGACGCCGACATGATGCGCGACCAGACGCACGATGCGCTCGCCGTCCGCGGCGGCCAGCGTCATGTCGGTGTCGCTGATCCCTTCGCCGAGCCGATCGAGCCACAGCCGGCCATCGGGGTTCAGCATCACCTCAATGACGGCCGGATCGTCGAGCCAAGCCGCGATCGATGGCCCGAGCGCCGTACGCAACATCCGCGCGCCGCGCATGCTGGCTTCGGATCGGATCGGTTGGACGGTCAAGGATCAGCCCCTGAATTGGGCCGGGCGAACCGCCGCCCGGCGTCAGGGGCACATCAAGAGAGACAGGAAAGGTCGGGATTCAACAAGGAAATGCAGGCGTCGTAGTCTGGCGAAGAAAGACAGGGAGCAGCGTAGGCGGCTCAGCCGTCCTGGGACGGAAAGTCCTCGCCAATCTCCTGCCGGACCTTCGGTCCCTTCGCGAGTCGGTGGCCGAGCGCCGTCATGAAGGCATCGTAACGGTCGTTCCCCAAGCGGCGCATGGCATCGCGCTCGGCCTCAGGCGGCGGGGGCGTGTTCGACAGCCAGAAGCGCACGAACAGCGCGATCATCTCGACATCTATCCCGACATCGCGCTCAAGCCGGGTCAGGCGCCGGTCAATCCGATCAAGCCGCTTGGCAATAGCCGCTTCGCGCTGCTCATCGGCGTCGGGTGACAAGAACGACGCGATAGCCGCCTCAGCGACCAGCGAGCGCGACTTGCCCCTGCGGTCAGCATAGGCCGCGAGCGACTGCATCAGCTCCGGATCGAGATAGACCGAGAATGGGGTCTTGGTCGTCATAGCTCGATGCCGTCGCCGGGATCGAGCGAGGCCTGCCGCGCCGCGCCCTGCATTTGGCGACGCGCCGCCGCCTGCCGCGCGGCGTCAGTGTCGGGGTCCGGTTCGTCCAGCTCGAACTCATTGGCGGGCGCGGGCCTGGGCTGCGGTGCGATGTCGATATGCCGTTCCAAGTCGGGCTGCCGGCGCAGCCCGGCGTTTTCATCATCCTCATCCTCGCTCACGGCCTCGCGCGCCTGGTCCTGCCGCGGCAGTTCGGCTGGCGGGGGCGCGGCGAGCGGCGGGAGGGCGCTCCAGTCGTCGGGCCGCGCTCGGCTTCGTCCGACGCTCAGGTCCGGCGGCGACAGCACCCGTTCGGTGAAGCGCCGATCCTTGAAGTAGCGCACCTTCTTGGCGCGGATCGGCGGCACGCCGGCCACCATGACGATCTCGTCGTCGGGCGGAAGCTGCATCACCTCGCCGGGGGTCAGGAGCTGGCGGGCGGTTTCGGAGCGCGAGACCATCAGATGGCCGAGCCAGGGCGAGAGCCGGTGCCCTGCATAATTCTTCATCGCCCGCATCTCGGTGGCGGTGCCGAGCGCGTCCGACACGCGCTTGGCGGTGCGCTCGTCATTGGTGGCGAACGATACGCGCACATGGCAGTTGTCGAGGATCGCATTGTTCGGGCCATACGCCCTCTCGATCTGGTTGAGGCTTTGGGCAATCAGGAACGCCTTCAGGCCGTAGCCGGCCATGAAGGCCAGGGCGGACTCGAAGAAGTCGAGGCGCCCCAGCGCCGGAAACTCGTCGAGCATCAGGAGCACGCGGTGGCGGCTCTGCTTCGGGGTCAGTTCCTCGGTGAGCCGGCGTCCGATCTGGTTGAGGATGAGGCGGATGAGCGGCTTGGTGCGGGATATGTCACTCGGCGGAACGACAAGATAGAGCGTGACCGGCCGCTCCCCCTCGACCAGATCCGCTATGCGCCATTCGCAGGCCCGCGTAACCTGCGCGACGACGGGATCGCGATAGAGGCCCAGGAACGACATGGCGGTGGACAGCACGCCCGATCGCTCGTTGGCCGACTTGTTCAGCAGTTCGCGTGCGGCACTGGCGACGACGGGATGGACGCCGGCCTCGCCGAGATGCGGCGTGGTCATCATGGCGGATAATGTCGACTCGATCGGCTGGCGCGGGTCGGATAGGAAGGCTGCCACGCCCGCTAGCGTCTTGTCCTCGCCGGCATACAGCACATGAAGGATCGCGCCGACCAGCAGCGCATGCGAGGTTTTTTCCCAGTGGTTGCGTTTCTCGAGACTGCCTTCCGGGTCCACCAGCACGTCGGCGACGTTCTGCACGTCGCGCACCTCCCAGGCGCCCTTGCGGATTTCGAGGAGGGGATTGTAGGCGGCGGATAGCGGGTTGGTCGGATCGAACAGCAGCACCCGTGCGTGGCGGGCACGAAAGCCAGCGGTGAGCTGCCAGTTCTCGCCCTTGATGTCATGCACGATCGCCGAGCTCGGCCAACTGAGCAGGGTCGGCACGACCAGGCCGACGCCCTTGCCACTGCGTGTCGGCGCGAAACACAAGACATGCTCCGGCCCATCGTGCCGGAGATAATCGGTTCCGAGCCGCCCGAGCATGACGCCGTTCGGCCCAAGCAAGCCCGCGGAGCGAACCTCGCTCGCTTCCGCCCAGCGCGCGGATCCATAAGTCTGGGCGTTCTTCAGTTCGCGCGCGCGCCATACCGACATGCCGATCGCGACGGCGATCGACGCGAACCCGCCCGACGCGGCGATGAACGCGCCCTTCTCGAAGATGCGCGGCGCGTAGGCGTCGAACGAAAACCACCACCAGAAGAAGGCCGGCGGCGGATAGACGGGATAGCCCAGCGTCACGAACCACGGGCGGCCCAGCTCGGGCTGATAGGCGAGCGCGGCCGCAGTCCATTGCGTCGCGCCCCACACCCCGGCGAGCACGACCAAAAAGACGATGATGATCTGACCCCACAGAATCTTGGTCGCGGACATGGGCTATCTCCTTTGACGGTTCACAGGCCGAGGCCCCGGCCGCGCCCGAACGACCAGTCGACGCCGCCATTGCTCCGCATGACGCCGGAGATGTGCTTGCCGATCTGGCGGTCGAGCGAGGGGGACCAGGGCACGAGCTGGAAGCCCAGCCCATCGTCGATCATCGCGAAGCGACCCGAGGCGAGCGTCAGACGCTGGCGCACGGTGCCGGCGACATATTCGCCCATCTTGGACGGCGTGTGCGGCAAGCCGATTTCGGCCGACAGATCCTTGGCGACCATATCCAGCTCGCGCCGCTGGAGCGTGTCGAGCAGGCCGCGCGCGAAGATGATGCGCTGGCCCTGCCGCCGCGCCAGCCCTTCGTCGGCGAGATGTTCGGCGCGCGCCTCCATCGCGGCGCGCACTTCGGTGCCGAAGCCGCCGCCCAGATCGCGGCCGTCGCTCGACAGGTTGCGCCGGTCGAGCCAGGTCGCGCCCCGCGCGCGGACTTGCGCGGACAGGTCCATGTCCGATCGCACCGCGAGCGCGACCCGCTGCCGGCCCTTGCGGTCCTCGAAATGGCGCAGCTCGACGATCGCGCCGGGCTTGCAATCGCCGGTCGCCTCGATGTCGGGAAAGCGGATATGGTGGGTGCGTCCGTCGACGCCGTCGACGATCGCATAGGCGCCGCCGGTCAGCTCGTCATGCAGGCCGCGATCGACCAGCTTCCCGATCACGGGCTGGGCCGGATCGGCGTCGAGCACATAATTGGCAGCGCCCCGATCGATGCCGCGCTCGCTCATCGCCTTGTGCATCCGCTTGATGATGTCGTCGCGCTCGCCCAGCGCGCGCAGGGCTCCTTGCGCGTCGGCCGCGATGGTCCATTGGCCCGGCCCAATTTCGGTGGCGAGGCCGAGCCGCTCCAGCTTGCGCAGCCGTCCCATCCTGAGCGCATGGTCGCCGTCCGGCCGGACGCCGGGCTCGGGCGCCATGTCGATCAGGCCGTCGCGCTGCATCGTGCGCGACAGGTCGCGGTCGATCTCTGTCCAGCGCTCGGCCTCGACCTGCCGCTCCAGTGACTGGCGGATGTCGAGGTCGCTGCGCAGACCCAGCTCGCGCGTGACGATATCGCGCGCCGTCGCCCGCATTCCCTCGCCGATATAATCGCGCGAGATGACGAGGTTCTGCCCATCCTCGCCGATACCGCGCACGATGATATGGACGTGGGGGTTGTCGGTGTTCCAATGCTCGACGGCTCGCCAGTCGAGCCGGGCGCCGAGGTCGGCTTCCATTCGCGTCATCAACTCGCGGGTAAAGCCCTTGAGGTCGCCCATCTCGGGCGCATCCTCCGGCGAGACGATGAAGCGGAAATGGTGGCGGTCGTTTTCGCACGCCGCAGCGAACGCATTGCGGTCGAGGCCCTCGGCCTCCGCGCCGAACAGCACGCCCCGTTCGCCATCGCGGGTGACGCCATCGCGTTGCAGATAATTGAGGTGGGCGGCGAGCGAGGCGCGACCGCCATGCCGGACGACACGCGCCTTGACGACAACCTGCCGTGAGCGGTGGCCGAGCCGGTGGGTAGCGCGCAGGCTGGCGACCCGCCCGCGCCCGAAGGTCGAGCGGCCAGGGGCGACGATCCGGCCCCGCCGCGAGACATGGCCGCCGGCCCGTTGCGCGGCCGCGAGCGCCTGGACGATGATCGGCAGCGCGCGCTGGCCTCCCTTCGAACGGATGCGGCCAGGCCGGATGCGGAAATCATCGTCGCCGCTCATGGCGCGAAGCGCCGCACTGTGCGGAAAATCCTCGCGGCGGCTGGCGTTCGGCCAGCGCCGCACAGTGCGGGATTTCCGCACACATTGCGCAGCAATGCCCAAAAGCCTTGAGAATCAAGGCTACGACCGGGGCAAAATGGCTTCGCACATTGCCGCCCTTTATCTTGCCCTCGACCTTCCCCCTGCCAAAACCCAACCCTGCTCCCTTCCGGCGCTACGAAAGGCTGCGCGGGAAACCGCCCGAGCGCGCGACAGCCGCTCATTGCGGACGCCGCCCGGAAAGCGGGACGAACAGGCGGCTGGAGGGCGGCGGAGCAGCGCTCATGGCAAGCTCGGCGCGATCGTCCGCCTGCCCATCGGATGGAGTCCGGTTGGCAGATGGCAGCGTCGGCGAAAGCGCGTCCGGCCGTGCCGCGAACAGCGCGGCGCGACGCCAGGCGAACGGATCGGATGGCGGCGCGACGGCTAGCTGTGTGTCGTCCGGGCCGCCGGTGATCGATGCCAGCTTTGCGAGATAGGCGCGCGTCTCGGCGGGTAACGGCCGGCCGCGCGAAAGATACTCGTCATAGCGGCCCGGTCCCGCATTATAGGCTGCAAGCATCGCCGTCGCGTTGCCGTAGCGGTCGAACATCGCGCGCAGATAGGCCGCGCCCGCCATGATGTTGTCGCGCACGTCATAGGGATCGGAACCTAGCCCATAGCGTGCTCGCGTGCCGGCCCAGGTCGCGGGCATAATCTGCATCAGGCCCATCGCGCCGGCCGTCGAAATCGCGCGGCCGTCGCCGTTGCTTTCGACGCGCATGACCGCCCAAATCCACGCCTCCGGGATACCGAAGCGCTGCGACGCTTCGGTGACATGCGCAGCATAAGGGTGACTCGCCGTCGCGCGGGCGGCGGGCACGTCCTGCGCCAGCGCTGCGCCAAATCCCAGAGCGGACGATGGCAGCAGGAGGACCGTCAGCCTGACAGCCAACCCGATCCCGCACCGCCGCCAGCCTGCCAGCGTGCTCGCGCCGATCAAGGGTGCGCGCGAAGCGCCGGCCGGGGGCCGCCCTTGACCTTCACTGCGCGCGCCGGCCGGCCTGCGACCGAGCGGGACGAAGGGATGAGACGCCTTTTCCGCGAACAAGGGGATGACCGGGAAGGGCACCGATCAGCTCCGCTCTTCGCGTGGCCGCGGACGCTTCCACGACAGCCTGAGCGTCCGCCCCTCGTCATCGGCGCGGAACAACACCGGCCGAAACGGTGCCGGGAAAAGCGGGCTGTCAATCTCCAACGCGATGTAGTCGCCCGCGCGCTCGCCGACGCGTTTCCATCCGCCGCCGACATCGGGGCCGTCCTCGTTGTCGAGGTGAACGCGGTAATCGGGTACTTGCTCGGCGTCGCTCTGATCGAGCGCGACAAGCACGATTTGCTCGTTGATGCCGAACAGCCGGGCGCGGCCGGTATAACCGCTGGCGGTGGATTCAAAGACGTTCGTTTGCATGGCCGATCTCCTTGGCTTCGGCGGTGGAAGACGAATGGGACGGCGCGCGCAGCCAGAGCGGCGTCGCGCGTCCGATGACTGCGGAGGCCGGCAGCGGCCCGAAGTAGCGGCCGTCCAGACTGTCAGGCACGGCGGGATTGAGCAGCAGCAGCTCGCCCGCCCTCAGTGTTCTGCATCCATGCCAAACCGGCAGCGGGCGGCCCTGACTGTCGCGCGCACGCGCGGCCGCGACCGGACGGTCATCGACGCTGAGAATGGCGCCGGTCCGGCAAACCCGCTGCCCATGTTTGGCAGCGACATGTTTCAGGAGCGGAATGCCGTCCGGCAGATAGCCGCGTGCCGAAAGCCAGCGCGCTAGGCCTGACGGCGGCGAGACGGCGACCAGCGCGCCACGCGGAGGGTCGTGATCCGCGTGAATGCGATAGAGCCCGATCGGTGCGCTGGCGCTGGCATTCCAGACGAGACGCGGGATCGGGTCGATGAGTCCAATGGCGACGAATGACGCTACAAAGCCGGATGCGAGGAGTGCAGTCGCGGTGACATAGCGGTGGCGGGTCATCCTTCGATCTCCCGGCGTTTGAGCCAGGCGCCGTGGCGCTCGGGCGTGTAGAGGCGCGGCTGCTGGCCGGTTGCGATGCGGTTTTGGACGTGCCGCCAGTGATCGGGCGCGGCTTCGCACGGATCGACACCGGCCGCCTCCACCGCGTCGATTGCCGTGAGCACCTTGGCGACGTTCGGCCAACCCTCCATCTTGAGCAGGATGTCGCCGCCCGGTCGCACGAACGGGAGCGTGGTGTAGGGCTCATTGGCCGCGACCGCGCGCACCACATCGATGCGCGAAAGCACCGTGCCGAAGTCGTTCGATGCCCAGCGCACAAAGGCAAAGATTGCGCCAGGCCGGAAGCCGACGACGCGCGTTCGCCGTGTGAGGATGCGATCCTCGGCGAGTCGTCCGAAGCGTATCCAATGCTCCAGCTTCTTCTCGATCCAGGTCAGCTCGACATGGGTGAGGCCGTCGCGGGCAAGAGCGCTGAACGCGCTGCCAAGCACGGCCGGGGGCCGCTCGTCGATCATCGGGTATCTCCTGAGATGTCGGTCATGGGGGACGCAGCGCGCGAGTGGCGCGGTGTCGGCCGACCGTGCGCCGAGCCTCCGGACGGGCGCGCGCTGTCCACAGCCGCGCACGCCGTTAGCAAGAATCCGAAGGATTCGATTCTATTAGCACTGTTAGAGGGGAGCCGATTCCGCGAGGATTTCTGCGACTTTGCGAGGGTTGTGCGTTCCCGATAGTCCGAGTCCCGCGTTCCCGATCGTCCGAATCCGGCTGTTCCCGATAGTCCGAACCTCATGACCAGTTATCCACAGGCGTAAGGCCGACGCGGCGCATGGCGGCGTCGAGAGGATCGATCGGGACGGGTACGAAGTTGAGCCGTTCCCGGCCAAGCGCATGTTCGAGCGTCAGGACGTAGCCGGGGAGCGGCTGACGGGCGACGATGGCGCGCAGCTCAAAGGCGAACCGGCGCAGCGGCGAGAGCACCCCCGACTTCACGTGAAGGTGCGGAACGTCGAAGCTCCAGCCGCCCCGCTGCCGGCCGCCGTGCTTGCGCACTATGCGGTATAGCCAGCGTTCGAGGCCGCCGGTCAGGTCGAAATAGGCCCGGTCGATCGTCAGCACGAGTGCGCGATCGAGCACGCCGGCATAGAACCAGTCGGGCAGGATCAGCTCGATGCCGAGCGCGCGGCCATTACCGTCCGCCAGCTCCCGCCATTCGTTGATCCAGGAGAAGCGATGGCGGCGGCGCTGATGCTGTTGCCGGATCGATGTCGCGACCGTCGTGGATTGCAGCCGATCGAGTGCGGCCTTCAATCGCTCGTAGCTTGCCTTGCCAGTGCCGCGCCGCGTGAACGCCAATATCTCGTGCGGCGTCGTCACCATCAGCCGCGAGGTCGGCCGTCCGGCATCGCGCGCTTCGATGAGCTGGCTCGCCGCCCAGATCAGTACGTCGGCATCCCAAATGGTCGCCATACCGTGTTCGGGCACGGCCTCGACCGAGATCCATGTCGTGCCCATGTGGAAGTCGATTGGTGTCGCCCGCTTCGTCTTAGCGAGGCTGAAGAAGGGCCATGCCATCAAGTCCTGCGCGTCGCGCGGGGCGAGGTCGCCGGGGACCGAGCGAAATAGCTCAAGCTGTGTTCGTTCGGCGCTGAACCGGCGGGACGAGGTACGGGCGATCTGCATGATCGATCAGCGGCGCACGCAATCGGTAGGCAGGCGCTTCGCTGGATGGACGACACCGCTCCCCTGATCGGAGGTCGAGCGCCGCGTCCCGAGCGCCGCCCAGGCGTCGAGGTCTTCGATGGCATAGACGATGCTGCCGCCAAGTCTGCGGAAGACCGGCCCGGTGCCGAAACAGCGGTGCTTCTCCAGGGTGCGCGCCGAAAGGCCGAGATGGACGGCGGCATCGGGCGTCTTGAGATAATGTGGCGTTACGGCGGCTACGGTCTCGGCCATGATGATCCTCCTGATGGCGGCCGGCGACGTAAAGCGGGGCCGGCGGACAGGAGGCGATGATGGCGAACGCAGCCCTAGGCGAAGAAGGGACAGGCACGATGCGGCGGGGAATGTCCCCTCAGCCACCGCCCAGCAGGCGGAGATAGCCGCCGTCGCGCAGGGCGATGGCTTCCTTGAGCCATCGCCTGATGCGCTTGCGCTCCTTGCTCTCAATCCATTCGGCATTGGTGTAGCGATGCACCTTGCGATGGATCAGGGCGGCGGCCAGCTCCCGCTGGCTGGCACCGGCCTGCTGACCGTCGAGGACCTGGAGAAGCGTCAGAAGATGCTCGCGCCGGAAAGGCGGCGGCCGCAGTGGCGGTCCCGCCGGCATGCCGAGCAGGCGACGGCAAAGCCGCTTGGCGGAATCGAGCCGCGCGAGGGGATCGGCTCCGATCAGCAGCATCATCGTCGTCGGCATGTCGGCCGAGCCGTAAATGCACAGATGCTCGTCGCCTTCGGCATCGGCGAGGATGAGATGGAGGAAGTCGCCGATACGGATGCGCGCGCGTATGTCCCCCAGCTTTGGCACGTCGAGCGAGAGCGCCGTTCCGATGCCAGGAACCACTGGAGCGAGAACAATAGCGGCGGCTGAGAGGTCCGGCCGTGCGACGGCATGGCGGCGATCATAGGCCGAGGCGGGCGCGGCATGAAAGCTGATGCCCCAGCGCCGAACCAGTCCGGCCGTCGCGTCGTCGGCGGTGATGGTCCCACGCTTTACCCGGCCGAGGGCGCGGCGGTAGTCAACACGATACCGCGCATTGCGACTGAGATAGCCGATCGCGATATCGGCATATTGTAGCGCCGCGTCCCCTGCTTCGTCGGGGGGCTCGCGCCAATCCCTCTCAGGCGGCATCGGAATCCTCCCAAGCATGATCCGTGCGGATCGCGTCGGGAGAGCGTGGCTAAACCGGCGATGGCGGAGAAGCCCTGCCGAGCGGGCGCGGGCATAGCGGATTTAAATCAGCGGCTTTTTTGTGATCGATAGTGTGGCTTGGAGCCGCAATAGCGGTCATATCAGGCCGGCGGCGTCAGATAGTGACGATAGCCGGTCTCGGTCATCCAGCGCGCGCGGGCCAGATGCGTGTCGTAGATGGTGCGCGCGCGGTCGGGTTCTGTGGTTGGGTCGATTTCGAAGATGATCCGAACGGCCTCCTGCCAATCGGCGTCTTCCTCGGCCGCATCGAGCAAGCGCCAATAGGTTCGATGATGGCATTCGTCGTAAGGCGTGACGTGGGGGACGTCGGGCGCGCGATCCTCGAAAGCGGCTATCGCCATTGCTTTGATCCCCGTTCAGCCATTGCCCCCTGCGTCTGCTGATTCATGGAATATACACCATAATGAACCGAAGTAATCGCTTCCTCTATGCTATGGCGGCGCGCGGTTGCGCGGATAAGTTCAAGCGCGGCCCTGGCCTTTCTTGGTCGGATCGGCCGGGGGACTGCTGACCAGCAACACGCCTTGCCCGCGATCCGAATCGAGAAAGACAATGCCGGCACTCTCCAGCGCCTTGACCACTTGATGCCGGGTGTCGTCACGCACGGCCAAATCACTCTCCGATTCCAGGCGCTTGAGCGCGGTCAGAGCAACAAGGGCCTTGTCTGCAAGCATCTCCTGTGTCCAACCGAGAAGCGCACGAGCGGCCCGCACCTGGCGGGAAATGATCATGGACGATCACGTCCACAAGCCGAGGGCTATGCGCTACGTAAACGACTAATATAGTCGCCACGGGGGTTTGGGAACTGAATAATGGCGAGCCGGGCGTTTGCCCGGCGAGCCCCTCCAGTTGCGGCCGCGCGGACCTTGGGACGCGCGGCCGCCGCCGATCCGGTGCGGCGGATCGGCGCGAAAATGGCAAAGCCGCAGGGCCGGAAACTCCGGCCCTGCGGTAAGTATCGTCACGCCGCTTTGAGGCGCTGCATCCCCTCGGCGAGCGTCCACAGCGCCCGGTTGAGCGTCACATTCTGGTCGATGCCATTGATGGCGCGGGTCTGGCTGCGGCGGATACGGCCTTCGGCATTGCGCTTGCGGCCCTGCAAACCGCCCCGCACGAGGGATTCCTGAACCACGTTAAATGTGGCCCACAGACTGTCGCCGACATCCTCACGGCGGCGCGGCTCGATGATCTGCTCGGGACGCAGCGGGCTTTCGTCGTCACCGTAGCGGGCGACAAGGCTGACCTCGGCCAGCAAGCGCCGTTCGTCGCTGGAAAGCCGAACCTCCTTCATGCCCTCGCTGGCGTCGATCAGCCGGGGGAAGTCCTCGGCCACGGTGTAAACGCCTTCGATGATATCGTGCTGGATATTGCCCTTGTGCGGCACGCGGACTTCTTCGAACCGCTCGCCCGCAATCATGGAGTTGGTGCAGACGAACCGCAGCATCCCCGCGAACATCTGATAGGCGGATGTCCCGTCATGACTATTCACGATGATGACCTCGGCGGCTTCTGGCTTGCCGATGCCGTCGTCCCGGCGCAGGCGCAGCATATGCTTGGCGTGGCCGTGGCGACTGCCGTCGCGCGGAACCGACTGCACCGCGAAGAACGGGAACCATCCTTCCCGGCGGAGCCCCTCCACGATGTCGATGGTGGGAACATAGACGTAGCGCTCGGAACGGCTGTCATGCGCTTCGCGGGCGAAGATGGACGGGACGTGCCGATACAGTGCCTCGTTGTCGAGCGCCTCATAGCCGCTGATCTGGTGAGCATTCCGGCCAAACCGGGTGGCAAGCTGATGATACATGACTGAACTCCTTGGGCTTGGGTTTCCGCGCAGCGGAAGCGCTGCGCTGAAACCCTGCCCGTCGGCGAGACCGGGGGTGCAAACGGAAGGCGGCTTTGCGGGGAACCGGCTGCACGGAACGCGCTCGCGCGTGGAGGAAGCTGGGCGGAAGCCGCTTGGAGTGCGCCGGGGGCAGCGCCCCAAGCACCGCGCCGCCGTGCGGCGCCAGTAAATGCCTCTTGCCATTTGTTCCTGTTTTGATCCAAACCGGCAGCAAGGAGTCGGTATGAGCATCACGATCACAGGACAGCCGGGCCAGCGCATCGCGGTCGCAGGCGACATAACGAAAACGCTGCGGGTTCCCTATGACGAAGTGGAGGAACGCTTCCTGTTGGCGGCGAGCGACGGTTCGCTGATTGAAGGTCGTCTCGAAGCTGAGGAAGATCGCTTCGATTTCCGGGTCGTGGTGGACGGCGCGGGGATCTCGCGCGTCGGTCGGGGCGAGCTGACGCTGGATTGGCGTGTCGAGTGGGTGACGATCGCACCCTATCACGCCGGCGCGCTGCCGGAGCGTGCCCCCATGCCGCTCCCCCTGTTCGACTCACTGTCCGGCTAGTTGGCTTAATTGACGCTAGGCGCCCCCGCTCCGGGTGGAGCGGGGGCGTCGCGTCGGGTCAGCGGGACCAGATGAGCGCGTATTCGCCGGGGGTGTCGGTTTCGACCAGGGTGGCGTAGATCGGAGCTGGGAAGGTCGGGTCGTCGAACTTGACCGAAATGTAGTCGCGCTTCTCGCGGCTGGTCTTCTTCCATCCCGCGCCGCATTCGACCGTGCCGACCGTCAGCCGGTAGTCGGGCGCTTTGTCGCCGTCCATGTCGATCGGGTGGAGCGTCGCTTTGACCTTGAGGATCGCGGTGGTGATCGTGCCGTTGAAATTGCCGTTGTCGGCCTTGGTGAAGGTGCCGATGGTCGCCATGACGAAGTTCCTTTCGCTTTCGGGCCACGACCGCCGCGGCCTCGATGGCGATCGGTGAAGCGGGGACGATCGGACGCGCACCGCTTGCGGCCGAAGCGCAGCGGAGAATGGCGACGCGCGGCTTTTTTGCTTCGCGATGCAAAGCCGAAGGCGGCGGAAAAAAGTCGCGCGGCGGCGTTGCGCCAGGCCGAGCAAGGCGAAGCCGGCCCCGGTTAGATCAAGCCAATCAAGAGGCCTGCGGCGGTCATGCCCGATGCGGTCGTAAAGACGCCATGCGAACGACGCTTTCAATCTGCCGCTTTGCTCGGCATCTTCCCGGCATGGTCGAGACCTCATCGCCTTCACGAAAGCAATGGACCGCTGCTGGATTGAGCGACGGTTCGGCGATCTGTCGCAATACCTCGACGCTGACGTGGTGCTGGTAGCGCCGGGCGGGAAGCAAAGGATAGAAGGATTAGACGCCTCGGTCGAAAGCTATCGCGAGTTCATGAGCCGCTCCGAAGTCAACGGCTTCGATAGCTACGGTTATGTCGTGACGCAGCGCGGTGCGGCTGCCGTCGTCGAATACGATTGGCGTATGAACTGGAACGACGGAGGCGCCGATCATGATGCAACGGGCCGGGAGGTTCTGGTGCTCGCGCAAACTGACGCTGGATGGCGCGTGGTGTGGCGAACGCAAATCCCGACCTAACTCCTTTCCATACATGCCGATCGGCCGCGCGCTGGTAGGCGCGCGGCCGATTTACCCCGCTGCGGCAAAAAAGGCCGGGACCGCTCGCGCGCCCCGGCTTGATGCCGCTATTCTGCGGCCACAGCAAAGGACTCTTCGCCGTCCTCCGCTACGGTATCGGGAGCCTCCGCTTCGGACGGCTGCTCCACGCTTCCCATGTCCTCGACCTCGACGGGCGCGGGCTGCTCGGGTACGGGCGTCCGCAGCACGGCGGGAAGCCAGCCGCTACCGGCCAGAAGCTGCTCGGCGGCTTGCGCCATATCGGGCTTCTTCATGTCGGTGATGCGCGAAGCGGCGTCCTTCGATACGCCTTCAGTCACGGCCTCGACGATATGCGCCTTGGTGACGCGGCCAAGGTAGCTGTCCACGGTGGGCGTCCAGTCCTTCGCCACGTCCAGCGCCAGCGCGCTCGCCAGCCTGTCCGCCGTTTGCAACGACCGGGGCTTGCGGTCCCACGGCAGCCGCAGCGCGTTAACGGTGCGTGCGGCGCAATGCGCCAGCAACGCCATTCGCCGCTCGTCGTCCAGCCCGACGATGAAGCCCCACAGGTCCGCTACGTCGCGCGGCATCCGCTGGGCCCAAGCCTCGTGCTGCTCGCTCGCGCGCGCCGCCAAGGGCGTGTCCTCGATCCCGTCCGCATGGCTCCCCAACGGAGTCACGGTGGGACGAACCTCAAGGCAAGCCGCCTCCGCATAGCTGTAGAACAGTTGTGCAGTGAGCGTATGCGTGAGCGCGATCAACGCCGTTTCGGGCTGATCGGCCAGCGCCACCCGAAGCGCCAGCGTCCGGTGGGCGGACAGGTCACGGGTGAGGCTATCGGAAATCGGCTTGCCCGGTTCCTCGTCCTCCTCCTCGATCTCCTGCGCGTCCTCGCCGTCCTCCGGCTGCTCGTCCTCCCCGATCTGCGGGTCGGTCGCATCGCCTTCGGCCTCCGGCTCGGGCGGGTCGGCCAGCGCCTCGTCCTCGAGCCGGACGAAACCACGCTCGATCCTGACTGTGCCGTCATGGTGCAGCACGACGAACGCTCCGCCATGCGCGATCACGTTGGCGTCGTAGGCCGAACGCTTGGCCGAAATGCCGTCGATCTCGTCGGACACCGCCTCCAGCCTCGCCGCCACGTCCTCCGGCATCTCGTCATAGGACGAATAGCCTTCGGCAAGCTCGTCATGCTCGGTGGACAGGGCATCGAGCCGCGCTTCGTCCTCGTCGGACAGGGGAACGGACTGCGGATAGAAGCGCCGCATTCCGTGGCTGTGCGGATAGTCGATATGCGCCTCGGTCCATTTCCAGCCCTCGGCCTGAACCTCGCCCGCGATCTCGCGCAATTTCTCGGCGGCGAGTATATCGAGCAAGCCCGCATCCTCGAAGAACCCGCCTCGATCCTTGCTGAACAGGTCGCGGATGATGTTGCCGCCCGCCTCGACATAGGCGTCGGCCCCGATGAACACCGCGCGCCGGTCGGTCGCCGGAACATTGGTGGCGGTCATGTCGCGACGGATGATCCACGGCTCGCGATTGTGGTGCAAGCCCTCGAACACCTGCTCCTGCCGGGCATGGTCCTCGGTGATGGCGAAGGCCATAAGCTGGTCCAGCGTAAGCCCGTCCTCGCGATAGACCTGCAACAGCTTCGGGCTGACTGCGCCAAGGCGAAGCCGCTGCTTCACCACGGAAGCCGACACGCCAAACCGTGCGCCGATCTCCTGCGCGCCCCAACCCTTCTCGTTGGAAAGCTCGGCGAACCGCTCAAATTGGTCGGCGGGGTGCATGGGCGTCCGGGTGACGTTCTCGTCCAGACTGATCTCGGACGGATCGTTCAGCGTATCCAGCCAGCAGCGCACGGGTTCGGATTTCTTGATCTGCTTGCGCTTGGCGCGCAGCAGCATCGCCAGTCTGCGGCCCTCGCCAGCGGTGACGAGATAATAGCCGGTCGGCTTCTCGTCCTTGACCTCGGGTTCCACGACAAGGTTCTGGATCAGCCCCTTGTGCTGGATCGACGCGGCCAGCGCCTCGATAGCGGTCTCCCCATGCGGCACCTTGCGGGCATTGCGCGGGGACTTCTTGAGCTTGGCGAGCGGCACGAAAATCTCGACGCCCGACACAGGCTCGGCGGCTACGGTTTCGGTAACGGCGTTCATCACACTTCTCCTTCAAAACCACACGCACCCCGGAATGGGGTGGGCGGCGAAAGAGCGACCGGCAGGCCCGCCGGCGGAGCCGGGCAGCATCCGCAGGACCGGAACGCAGAGAAGGTAAGCGCGGCACGCGCGTTGCGGCCCGGCGCGGCGGGCCTAAAGGGAAGCGTCGCCCACCCTACAGACGGAGTGAGCAACGACCAGACGCGATTGGGCCGGCGCAGCCCTGGCCCGAGCTCCACAGATACGAGAAGCGCAAATCCGCGTGGGCGGATTACAGACCGGCGTGGATACGCCGCCTGCGGGGCGTTGCGGGGTGCCCCCGCTTGAAGGGGTCTGGCGAGACCCGAAGGGGCTTGCCAGCAGGGGAAGGCTTTCCCTCTCAAGCGCTAGATGTTGGTGGTAAACAGCGAGATGCGCACGCTGCAAGCGCGTTGCGAAGTCGATCGGCTGTAGCTAGAAATAAAGTGCCCCGGCGGTATGCGAAGCAGGGACCACCGGGGGATACGGGGTCCATATGGACGCGCGGGGCGGAAAAGTCAAGGATTTGCCGCCGCGTGCCCACACTCATAGCCGCATTGTCCGCCGAACGGTTCGACACCTATCTCAACTGGACGGGCGGGGATCAGGCGCTTGCCGAGCGGCTTTACACCTACAATGTCCAGCTCTCGGCGGCGCTCTATGGACCGCTCCACATGCAGGAAATCGCGCTGCGCAACATGGCTGATGGCGCTCTGACCCAGCGCTACGGCCAAACGTGGTTCGACGATCCCGCCGTGCTGACCACCGGCTATCAGACCGGCTGCGTAGCGAAAGCGCGCCAGATGCTCCAGCAGGCCGGCAAGGCGGTAACGCGCTCGCAGATCATCGCCGAACTCAATTTCGGGTTCTGGTCGTCGCTGTTCGGGCGCCAGGCGCACCATCTCTGGCAGACGCTGCGCCCGATCTTCCAGGCAAAGGGCGTCCAGCGTGGAGCGATCGCGCAGGAGTTGCGTGAAGCACGGCTGTTGCGCAACAGGATCGCCCACTATGAGCCGATCGTCGCGCTGCCGCTCGCGCAGCGCTATGCGAGCATTACGACACTCACCGGTTGGCTTTCGCCGAGCGCGGCGGCGTGGATCGCGAACTATTCGACATGGCCCGCGCTCTATCCGGCGGTGCCGATTCTTGTGCATAATCCAGCAAGCGGCACGCTCACAGTCGCGCCTGCGGTCATGCCTTTCTTGCCGAACTGAGCGCCCATCGGGGCGGTGCGCTCCTGCGGTCATGCCTTTCTTGCCGAACTGAGCGCCCATCGGGGCGGTGCGCTCCGGCGGTTTGAATGGCAGGGTTGCCCTTTTTGTTGGCACCCCCTCCACGGACCGCTAGACAATGGCATGACCTCGCTCCGGCCTAATCTCGTCAAGCGAATTGATCGGCTTCCGAAGCCGACCAATGTCGCGGCGGCAATGCAGCCGCTATTCGAAGCGATCAGCAACTCGATCCACTCGGTCCAGGCGAAGTTCGGCGATACCGTGCAGGCGCAAGGGCGCGTCGTTGTCACTGTAAGCACCAACCGCAAGAAGGAGAATGTGTGGGCGACGGTTGAGGATAATGGCGTCGGGCTCGACAAGCGCAATTGGGACGCGTTCACGACAACCGATACCGACAACAAGCTGACAATCGGAGGGAAAGGCGTCGGCCGGCTCCTATGGCTCGACTGCTTTGAGCGCGTGCGAATCTCGTCCGTATTCGACACGCCCAAGGGGTTGCGGCGGCGGCAGTTTGACTTCCGGCTCGCCAATGACGACCAGATCGAGGATTACAAGCTCACCATTGCCTCCAAGGCCAAGGGTACATCCTTCTACGTCCGCTTCGAAGGATTGCGCGACAATGGCTATTCGGCGAAGTTTCCGGGCCGCAACAGTTTCGTCTTCCAGCACTTGACGTCGCATTTCCTGCCGACGTTCATCGGTGGGCGCAGCCCGCCGGTCGAGGTGATTGTGGGCGATGAGGTCCGCTATTATCCCGAAGACATCGACAAGATCGTCTATCGCAAGGAGCCGGCAATAGCGCTCGAGACGGAGGAATATGGCACGCTCTTCCTCACCCTCATGGAATGCGACAAGGTCGCGAGCGCCGACTTAAAGGGCTCGCACTTCGTCCACTTCATCGCCCATGACCGCACGGTGCATTCCCAAAGCATCGACGGAAAGCTGGGCCTGAAATATTTCGGCGAAAATCAGGACCGGGTGTTCCACGCCATCCTCGTCGGAGAGTTTCTCGACAAGAACGTCAACCAAGAGCGCACCGCATTCATGTTCGAGGACGCCGTCCTCGACCGTATCATCAACGATGTCTGCACCGACCGGATCGAGGCGTTCTTGGCCGAGCCGCTGAGCGCGCTGAAGGGCGAGCAACGCGAGATCATCGGCGAGATCACCCAGACCTATCCCTCGGTGGCGTTCGGAGACACCGACGAGCTTCAGGCGAAGATACCCTCGGGCGAACTGAACAGCGACGCGATTTACGGCCATCTTTCGCGCGAGCGCTTCCGGCGCGATCAGCGCCAGGCGGAGAAGATCCGCAGCGTGCTGTCGCGGCTGAAGGATGGCGATGTGACCGCGGCATCGTTCACTGCCGCGATCGCTGATGCTGGCAAGGCGATCGAAGAGGCCGAACAGCGCAGCCTCGCCGAATACATCATCCGGCGAAAGGTGGTCCTCGATTTCATCGAGATCCTCTTGCAGAAGGTGCGCGACGACAGCCGCGACAGTTCATACCAGCGTGAGGACGTGCTCCACTCGTTCATCTGCCCGTTGCGCGTAAACACGTTGACGGATGGCACGAAGAAAGTGGTGCCGGCGGCATCACATGATCTTTGGATCATCGACGAGCGCCTGACCTTCGCGCAATATTTCAGCTCGGACCAAGAGTTCAGCGCGCTTTCGGCGGCGACCGAGAGCGACGACCGGCCCGACGTGCTCATCTTCGACTATATTCATGGGCTACGTCAGGTCGAAGAGCCGTCGAAGGTGCTCTTGGTCGAGTTCAAGCGCCCGGGCCGGACCGTCTACAAGGACGAGGAAAACCCGCAGCTACAGGTCGAGCGTTATGTGCGGCGCCTTCAAGCCGGCACCATGACGGATGTGAAGGGTCGGCCGATTAAGCTCGATGACCGAACGGTGTTCTATTGCTTCATCGTCGCCGACATCGTCGGCAAGCTCGACGAATGGACCTATAGCTGGCAGCGGACCGCCGACGGGCGCGGACGCGTATACCAGCCGCGCGACGGCTTTCGCGGATCGATCGAGTTGATGGGGTGGGATACGCTGCTCGCAGATGCCAGAGGCAGAAACCAAGCCTTCTTCGACCGCGCGGGGATCAGCGGTAAGAGCTATTTCAGCCTTGGGTGAGCCGGATTGGGCGCCTTTTGCCCTTGGTGAGTTGGGCCGGCACGTTTTCGACTGAAATCCAGGGCGTATGGGCGGCGGCTAGGCCGAAGCTGGTGAGTTTTGGGGTCGCACAGATCGGAGATGGGAGAGCCAAATACCTCTCAACTAGTTGATCTAATTAGAGATTTTGGCGCACCCGGCAGGATTCGAACCTGCGACCTACGCCTTCGGAGGGCGCCACTCTATCCAGCTGAGCTACGGGTGCGGATGGCTTGAAGCCGTATGTGTTGCGCCGATGAACGTCAATCCGCGATCAGAATCGGCCGGCCGAACGCGGTGAGTTTCTGGTGAGTTTTTTCTTCCGTCCTTTCTTCCGCCTTCCTAAACCCTCGTAAATCCTGTATAAAATCGCTGCTCTCGCGTTGGACGTGAGCCTTCGGAGGGCGACACTCTATCCAGCTGAGCTACGGGTGCTTCGCGGCGGTGCCTAGCCGGTCGAACGGTCATTGGTCAACGGATTCGATGCAGGATGGTCCGACTGCTCGGTTCGCGACTGCGCCACTCTGCCGTAGCCCTTCGCACTCTATGATACTACGCAGTATGCTTACGTCATGCTTACGTGAAGCGATTTCACCAGACTGGTTCGCTGAAAAGACGCAAAAATCTATAAGAAACTCAATGGTTTACGAAGAGATTGAGCGCAATTTTGGGGCTTGACCTCTGCCTTCGGAGGGCAGCGCTCTATCCAGCTGAGCTACGGGTGCGCAGACGGCGGCCTCTAGCAAGGGAGCGGCACGCCAGCAATGGCCTATCGACGCTGCGCCGCGGATGTGCGAAGCGAACCCAAGATGGCGCAGGGGAGCGCAGGTGAAAGCATCCGAGCATAATTGGCCGATGGCCGCCGACCTCTATGGCGAAATGCAGCTCGAGGCGCATCCGCCCGCGCGGCACAGCGCGCGCGACTATATGCACGGCGTCCTCGTCACCGCGATCGCCGCCCTCGCCGCCGCCTGGCTCGCCGACCATTATGCCGTACCGCTGGTGCTGATGGGGCTGCTGATCGGGCTGGCACTCTCTTTCCTGTCGCAGGACAAGCGCACCCACGCCGGACTCGACCTGATGTCGCAGACCGCGCTTCGCATCGGAATCGTCCTTGTCGGCGCCCGCATCACCGCCGCGCAGCTCGTCGATCTCGGGCCGCTGCCCTTCGCGCTGCTGGTCGCGATCATGATCGCGGTGATCGTCATCACCGTCGCCAGCGCGCGACTGTTCCGGCAGGACCGCCACGCCGCGCTTCTCGCGGGCGGCGCGACCGCGATCTGCGGCGCCTCGGCGGCGCTCGCGCTTTATTCGCTGATCGGCGACAAGCGCGTCGACCAGGCGCGCTTCACTTTGACCCTCGTCGGCATCACGGTCGCCAGCGCGCTCGCGATGACGCTCTATCCGGTGCTCGCGGCGCAACTCGGGCTGACCGACGCGCAGGCGGGATTCCTGATCGGCGCGTCGATCCATGACGTCGCGCAGGCGATCGGCGGCGGATTTTCCTTCTCGGCGCCCGCCGGCGAGGTCGCGACGATCGTCAAGCTGACCCGCGTCGCGCTGCTCGCGCCGATGCTGATGCTTGTCGGGCTGTGGCTGGCGCGCAGCAAGGATGATGCGGCGGGCAAGGCGCGCATCCCGCTGCGCCTGCCCTGGTTCATCCTCGGTTTCCTCGCCATCGCCGCGATCAATTCACTCGTCGCGATTCCCAAGCCGGTCACCGACGGCGCGGCCACCGCGGCGCAGGCGCTGTTGCTGCTCGCGATCGTCGCGACCGCGATGAAGGCGCGGTTGCATTTGCTGCTCGACCAGGGCTGGCGCAGCTTCGCGCCGATCATCGTCGCGACGGTGACGAGTTTCCTGCTGTCGTTGGGGGGCGCACTGTTGCTGTGACGGCGTGACGCCAACGTAAGATACTGAGATATAACCTTCGTCATTGCGAGGAGCCGACGGCGACGCGGCAATCCAGAGCAGGCGGTAACCGCCATGGATTGCTTCGCTACGCTCTTAATGACGACGTTTGTCAGTTCTTCGGCAGCGCCCAGCTGACCGTCAGCTGCGACGCGCGGCGCGGGATGTCGAGCTTGGCCTCGCTGAAATTGACCTTCTCGTTCGGGGGCAGCATCCGCACCGGCGGCTTGATCGTCCAGCTGTAAACGATTGTCCCCTGCGCATCGCGCAGCTCGGCGAGGATCGGCGGCACGCGCTGTTCGCGGTCGGTCGGGTTGATGATCACCCCCGACGCGGCGAAATAGATCGTCCCGTCGGCCAGTTCGCGATGATCCTGGTTCGGCGGCAATTCGATGACGAGGTCGGGTTCGTCGGCGAGGCCGGGAATGCCCAGCCCCTGCGCCCAGCTCGGCAGCCCGAAATAATAAAGGCCCGCGGTCGCGGCGACCATCAGCGCGGCGGCGCCCGCGGCGATCAGCGTCCAGCGCTTCGCCGGGTTGCGGCGCGGGCGGCGGAAAGGCAGCGGCGCCTCGGCGTCGGTGACCGTAACCTTCTGCTCGACCGGGGGCGCAGCGAACGCGGCGGACGGCGGGGTTTCGGCCGGCTCGCGCGCGATCGCGGGTGTCGGCGGCGGCGAGGCGGGCGGCGGCGGCGCCGCGACGGGGGCCACCGCCGGTGCGGCGGGCGCATCGGGTGCCGCAACCGCCGCGTCGGTCAACAGCATCTCGCCCGGCGCCGCGGGTTCCTGGAACCAGCTATGACGGCAATTGGCGCAGCGCACGGTGCGGCCGTTGGCGCCGATCGCCGTATCGGGAACGACATAACGGGTGTGACAGGACGGGCAGGCGAGGATCATGAATCCCTCTAAACACGCCGATTCGCGGGTTGCAAGCGCCGCGTCATTCCGGGCGGCCTACTCGGCGCTTGTCACTGTGGGAAAGCCATGTAACAGGCGGCATCATGGACGCCGACGCTGCACCTTTGCCTAGCGCGGATCGGGGCGCGCGCCGCCCCGGGGTGACGCCATGACGGACAACGCCGGCCCGCGCCCCGGCGGCGCGATGGTCGAATTCGACCGCGTCGGGCTGCGCTACGGCCCCGACGCCGAGGTCCTCGCCGACATCAGCTTCAACCTGCAACCCGGCAGCTTCTATTTCCTCACCGGCCCGTCGGGTGCGGGCAAGACCTCGCTTTTGAAGATGCTCTATCTGGCGCAGCGCCCGAGCCGTGGCCTGGTGCGGCTGTTCGGCGAGGATCTGGTGTCGATGCCGCGCCAGCGCCTGCCCGGTTTTCGCCGCCGCATCGGGGTGGTGTTTCAGGACTTCCGGCTGATCCCGCATTTGAGCGCCCGCGACAATATCGCGCTGCCGCTGCGCATCGCCGGGGTCAGCGAAGAGGATCTGTCGGGTCCGGTCGGCGAAATGCTGAGCTGGATCGGACTCGACGACCGTGCCCATGCGCGCCCGGCGACGCTGTCGGGCGGCGAGCAGCAGCGCGTCGCGATCGCGCGCGCGGTGATCGCCCGCCCGCAACTGCTCGTCGCCGACGAACCGACGGGCAACGTCGACCCTGAAATGGCGATGCGCCTGCTCGGATTGTTCGAGGCGCTCAACCGGCTCGGCACAACCGTCGTCGTCGCGACCCATGATATTCACCTGATCAGCCGCATCGACAATGCCCAGATGATGCGGCTGGAAAAGGGGCGGCTCGCCGACCCGACGGGGGCGCTGCGCTATCCGCCGGCGAACAAGGTGTGACGCCTTGATCATTCCGCGCGTTCCTGTCCAGCACCGCCGCCTGCTGCCCGACCGCCGCCTGTCGGGTCCGACGCCGTGGGTGATCGCGATCCTGATGATGCTCACCCTGCTCGCGGCGGGTGCGGGGGTCGGGCTGGCGCGCGCCGCGAACAACATCGGGGACGCGATCGCGGGGCGGGTGACGGTGCAGATCGTTACCGCCAACCCCGTCACCCGCGCCGAGCAGGCCGCCGAACTGCGCCGACAGGCGCTTGCCGCACCCTATGTCCGCACCGCGCGTAACGTCGGGCAGGACGAATTGCTCGCGACACTAAGCCAGTGGCTCGGCAGCGCCGGCGGCGACGACCCGGTGCTGCGCTCGCTCCCCCTGCCCGCGCTGGTCGATATCGACTTCGTAGGCGGCGAGCGCGCGGGCCAGCTCGCGCAGCTCCGCGCGCTCGTCGCGCACGCCGCCCCCGGTGCTCGCGTCATCCCGCACGCCGAATGGCTCGGCCCCGTCGCGCGGTTGATCCGCAGCCTCGCCTGGATCGCGGCTGGCATGGTGCTGCTCATGACCCTCGCCAGCGGCGCGGTGGTGATCATGACCGCTCGCGCCGCGCTCGGCACCCATTATGCGACGATCGAGATGCTCCACCTGATCGGCGCCACCGACCGCCAGATCACCCGCCTGTTCCAGCGCCGCATCGCGATCGACACCGCCTACGGCATCGCGCTCGGCACCGTCGTCGCCACGGCGATCATGCTGTTGATCGGCTGGCAATGGTCGGGGGTGACATCGGGGCTGGCGGCGACCGCCTCGCTCGGCCCCGCGGGCTGGGCGCTCTTGCTGGCGCTGCCGCTATTGGCTATCGCGCTCGCAGCCCTGACCGCGCGGTTGACCCTGCTCTCCGCGCTCAAGAAGATTTTATGATCAAGCGCCTCATTTCCCTCCTGTTCCTGGCCTGGGTACTCGGCTTTGCTTGGTTCGCACTGCTGCCGCCGCTGCCCGCCGGCGACCAGAAGACCGACGCGATCGTCGTGCTGACCGGCGGCCCGGGGCGCATCGACCGCGCGCTCGAACGGCTCGAGGCGGGCGATGCCAAACGCCTGCTGATCAGCGGCGTCGCCCGCGAGGTGAAGCCCCGCGAACTCGCCGCCGAATATAAACGACCGCAGGAATTGTTCGATTGCTGCATCGCGCTGGGGTTCGAGGCCGAGGATACGCGCTCGAACGCCACCGAGGTCGCGACCTGGGTTGCGCGGCGCAACTACAAGAGCGTGCGGTTGATCACCACCGACTGGCATATGCGCCGCGCCGAATATGAACTCGGCCGCGCGGTCGGCGACAAGGTGACGATCGTCCCCGACGCGGTGCGCAGCCAGCCGAGCTTCGCGACCCTGTTCCGCGAATATCATAAATATCTCGCCGGGCTGGCGGGCGGGCTCCTGGGCCTTTAAGAGCGGCGCCGATGCGCTACACCGTCGCCCTCTTCCGCTCGATCCTTTTCTGGATGCTGTTCTTCCTGATCAGCAGCTTCAGCTCGATCGGCGCGGTCATCTCGCTGCCGATCTCGCACAAGGCGACGATCTGGTTCGTGCGCGTCTGGGCGAAGGGGCACCGCCTCTTCTGCCGCTTCGTCCTCGGCCACCGCATCGTCGTCGAGGGCGCGATGCCCGACATACCCGTCCTCTACGTCTTCAAGCATGAGGGCGCGTTCGAAACGATCGAACAGCCCGGGCTGTTCAAGCACCCCGCGGTCTTCGCCAAGGAACAGCTGTTCAACATCCCCGTCTGGGGCAAGGCGGCGCAGTTTTACGGCCTGATCCCCGTCGACCGCGACGGCGGCGGCAAGGCGATGCGCGCGATGCTCGGTGCGGCCAAGGCTGCGCTCGCCGCGGAACGCCCGCTGGTGCTGTTCGCCGAGGGAACACGCGTCCCGCACGGCGAAGCACCGCCGCTGCGCCCCGGTTTCGCCGGCATGTACCGCCTGCTCGGTATCGACGTCATCCCCGTCGCGGTGAACAGCGGCCTCGTCTATCCGCCGCGCCGCTGGGTCAAATGGCCGGGCACGATCACCTACAAGATCGGCGAGACCATTCCCGCCGGCCTGCCGCGCGAGGAAGCCGAGGAGCGCGTCTGGCGCGCGATCAACGCGTTGAACCCGCCGGAAGCGTTGTTGGCAGGCTACACGGCACCTCAAAAATAATCGTCGCCCCCGCGGAGGCGGGGGCCGCTGGCCGCCTTGTTCAGCGATGCTGCGTAAACCGACGGCGGTCCCCGCCTCCGCGGGGACGACGCACTTTCCTAGTGTCGCCGCCCAAAGTCAGGCGCCGCATCATCCTGGCCCTGTGCGATAATCGACCGCCTTATCGCGCGCGTCCGCGTGAACCACTCCTCGAGCTTCGCGCCGTCGCCGCGGCGGATCGCCTGTTGCAGCACGGTCAGATCCTCGTTGAAGCGCTGCAAGGTCGCGAGCACCGCATCCTTGTTGGCGAGGAAGACGTCGCGCCACATCACCGGATCGCTCGCCGCGATGCGCGTGAAGTCACGAAAACCGCCTGCCGAATATTTGATCACCTCGCTCTCGGTAACCTCCTCGAGCTCGCTCGCGGTGCCGACGATCGTATAGGCGATCAGGTGGGGCAGATGACTGGTCACCGCGAGCACCAGATCATGGTGCGCGGCGTCCATGACGTCGACCCTGGCGCCGAGCGCTTCCCAGAAAGTCGTGAGCGCAGCCACCGCATCGGCGGGGGCATCGGCGCCGGGGGTGACGATGCACCAGCGTCCGTCGAACAGGCTCGCGAAACCCGCCGCCGGGCCGCTGTTCTCGGTTCCCGCGACCGGATGCGCCGGAATGACGGCATGATCGGGCAGCGCCTTTGCCAGCGCCTCGGCAACGCTCGTCTTCGACGATCCGACGTCGGAGATGATCGCCTCGGCCTTCAGCCCCGGCGCGATCGCGGCTGCCGCGTCGGCCATCCGCCCCACCGGCACCGCCAGAATGACCAGGTCGGCGCCGGCAACCGCCGCGTCGGCGGCATCTGCGATATGGTCGCACAGGCCAAGCGTCCGCGCCTGGTCGCGCACATCGGCGCTGGCGTCATGGCCGGTCACCATCACGCCCGGCAGCCGGTCCTTGACCGCGCGCGCGATCGACGAGCCGATCAACCCCAGTCCGACGATCGCGACCCGCTCGACGCTGCGCGCCATGCGCGTCAGCCTTCGACCGCGGCGCGGATCGCCGCCGCGAGTCCGCGCGTCTCGTCTTCGGTACCGATCGTCATGCGCAGCGCCCCGGGCAGTCCCTGCCCCGGCAGCCAGCGCACGATATAACCCGCGTCCATCAGCCGGTTGTACACCGTCTCGGCGCTGACATCGCCTTCGAACAGAACGAGCAGGAAGTTGCACGCCGAGGGCACGACACGCAGGCCATGGTTGCCGAGGCTTTCGATCTCGGCCGCCAGCCAGGCGCGCCATTCGGCATTATGCTCGCGGCTATGGCGCACAAATTCCTCGTCGCCGAGCGCCGCGACCGCCGCCGCCTGTCCCGCGCGGGTGACATTGAACGGCAGGCGAATGCGGTGCAGCGCCGAAATCACGTCGGCGGCGGCATAGCCCCAGCCGATCCGCTCGGCCGCCAGCCCGTGAATCTTCGAAAAGGTGCGCGTCACGAAAACATTGGGCTCGCTCTTCGCGAGGTCGAGACCGCCGTCGTCCTCTTCGGCCGACAGATATTCGCTATAGGCCTGGTCGATCACGAACAGCACGTCCTTGGGCAGTCCGGCGTAAAGCCGCGCCACCTCTTCACGCGTCGCGAGCGTACCCGTGGGATTGTTCGGGTTGGCGAGATAGACGACGCGCGTCTTGTCGGTCACCGCCGCGAGCAAAGCATCGACATCGGTCGCATAGTCGCGGTCGTCGGCCTCGACCGGCACCGCCCCGACACGCCGCGCGGCGATCTCGTAGACCGCGAAACCATAACGCACATAGAGGATCTCGTCGCCCACCCCGGCATAGGTGCCCGCCGCGAGGTGGAGCAATTCGTCCGACCCGTTGCCGCAGATGATCCGCGCCGGATCGAGCCCGAACTTCGCCGCGATCGTCTCGCGCAACACCATCGACCCCGGATCGGGATAACGCGACAGCGCATCGGAATCGGCCTGCGCGGCGGCGAAGGCTTCGCGCGCCTTGGCGCCGGTACCGAGGGGATTTTCGTTGGCGCTGAGCTTGATCAGCGGACGACCGTCGGCGCCGGCCGATTTGCCGGGCACATAGGGGGCGATGCCGCTGATCCACGGCTTGGGGGTGAGGGTCGGGGTCGTGTCGGTCATGCCGCGGCGTTTAACGTCTGAGCGTCGCGAGTCCAGCACGTTGACAGCCCCCGCACACCCGCTTAGCCCCGCGCGCATCATGGCGAGCGCGCTCCACCAGATATCGCACCAGAGCGTGACGATCCCGACCCCGCTGCCGCTCGACAGCGGCCAGTCGCTGCCGTCGGTGACGATCGCCTGGCAAAGCTATGGCGCGCTGAACGCCGACAAGTCGAACGCGGTCCTGCTGTGTCACGCGCTGACCGGCGACCAATATGTCGCGAGCGACCATCCCGCGACGGGCAAGCCCGGCTGGTGGGCGCGCATGGTCGGCCCCGGCAAGCCGATCGACACCGACCGTTTCCACGTCATCTGCGCCAATGTGCTCGGCAGTTGCATGGGGTCGAGCGGCCCCGCGACCCCCGATCCGGTGACCGGCGCCCCGCTCGGCATGGCGTTCCCGGTGATCACCATCGGCGACATGGTGCGCGCGCAGGCGATGCTGCTCGATCATCTCGGGATCGACCGGCTCCATGCGGTGGTCGGCGGCTCGATGGGCGGCATGCAGACGCTCGCCTGGGCGGCCCACTATCCCGAACGGCTCGAACGCGCGCTGGTGATCGCCAGCGCGGCGCGCCATTCGGCGCAGAATATTGCGTTCCACGAGGTCGGACGCCAGGCGATCATGGCCGATCCCGACTGGCAGGACGGCAATTATTACGACAAATTCTGCATGCCCACGAAAGGCCTCGCGGTCGCGCGCATGGCGGCACACATCACCTATCTGTCCGAAGAAGGGCTGACCGAAAAATTCGGCCGCCGGCTGCAGGCGCGCGACATCAAGAGCTTCGGCTTCGACGCCGATTTCCAGATCGAATCCTATCTGCGGCATCAGGGGCTCGCCTTCACCGATCGCTTCGACGCCAACGCCTATCTCTACATCACCCGCGCGATGGATTATTTCGACCTCGCCGATCCGCACGACGGCCGCCTCGCGGGCGCCTTTGCCAAGGCGAAGGATGTGCGCTTCACCCTCGTCAGCTTCGATACCGACTGGCTCTATCCGACCGCCGAATCGCGCCGCATCGTCCAGGCGCTGCAAAGCGTCGGCGCCGCCGCGAGCTTCGTCGAGCTGTCGGCGCCCTATGGCCATGACTCGTTTCTGCTCGACGTGCCCGCGCTCGACCGGCTCGTCGCGGGCGCTTTGGGAAGCGGATACTGATGGCCTTGCGTCCCGACCTCGCGATCATCGCCGACGCCGTGCCGTCATCGGCACGGGTGCTCGACGTCGGCTGCGGCGACGGCGAGCTGATGGAAGCGCTGCGCGCCAAGGGTGTCGACGCCCGCGGGCTCGAGATCGACCCGGCGAACGTCACCGCTGCGATCGCGCGCGGCCAGTCGGTGGTGCAGGGCGACGCCAACCGCGACCTCGCCGACTATCCCGACAACGCGTTCGACTATGCGATATTGTCGCAGACGCTGCAGACGACCGAACGCCCCGACCTAGTCATCGACGAACTGCTGCGCATCGCCCCGCGCGCCTTCGTCAGCTTCCCCAATTTCGCGCATTGGCGCGTGCGGCTCGCGCTTCTGTGGGGCGGGCGGATGCCGGTGACGCGGCTGCTGCCGGTCGCCTGGTACGAGACGCCGAACATCCACCACGTCACCGTCAGCGATTTCCGCGACCTGATCGGCGCCAAGGGCATCGGAGTCGAGGCGGCCTGGTATCTGTCGGGCGACAAGCCGACGAGCGACGCCGCCGCCAGCTGGCGCGCCGAACATGCAATCTTTTTGATCGCACGATAGGCCGTCGTCTCCAGCGGGAGCGACGATATCAATCCTTCTTCGCCAGCCCGTTCGCCAGCAGGTCGTTGGCGACGCGCGCGATTTCCTCGATATCGACGCCCTCGTCCCATAGTCCGTAGCGCATGCCGAGGAAGACATTCATGCCGCCGATCGCCCAGGCGTGGATCTCGCCCACATCGGCGCGAATCTCGCCGCGCGCCGCGCCGGCCTCGAGCCGCTGGCGGACGCGTGCGACGGTGGTTTCATAATGGCGGCGATAGCTGGCGTAATCGACGAATTCGGCCTCGTCGATGATGCGATAGATTTCCTTGTGGTCGCGCACGAAGCGCAGGAAGGATTCAAGCCCGATGCGTTCGGCGGCGATGCCGTCGGGCGCGGCCTGGACGATCGGGGTCACATAGTCGCGCAACTGCTCGCTCATATAGCGGACGAGCGCCTGGAAGATTTCATCCTTCGAATCGAAATAGGTGTAAAAACTGCCGAGCGCGGTGCCAGCGCGACGCGTGATGCCGCTGATCGACGCCTCGTGGAATCCCCGCTCGCCGAACTCGATCGCCGCGGCGTCAAGCAGTTTGCGCAGCGTCCGCCGCCCGCGCTCGGTACGCGGGGTCTTGTCGGGATTGCCCGCCTCGCCACCCTTGCCGGGCGCGGAACCTCGCGGCTGGTCCATCATCTGCCTTCCCGTCCTCCCCCACGGACGACCGCGCCCGACAAGCGGCGCGGCCAGCGTGGCTTTTTCGCATCACCGCCACCCAAAAGACAGCGGATAAATATTCCAAGTTGAAACTTGGTTCACCTTTCATTATTGGGTGCGACGCGGCTTGGCAAGACCAGCCCAAGAAAATCGAAAAGGGTGGCGCTGCGCCGCCCATGTCATGGGAGAGTCAAATGCGTCCTTTCGCCCGCCGCGTGCATGCCGCCGTCTGCGCCACCAGCGCGCTCAGCATGATCGCCTTCACCCCCGCCGCCTTCGCGCAGGAGGAAGGCGCGAGCGCCGACATAGGCGACGGCGACATCGTCGTCACCGCGCGCCGCCGCGAAGAATCGCTGCTCGATGTGCCGATCGCGGTCACCGCCTATTCGGGCGCGGCGCTGGAACAGTCGGGTGCGTCCGATATCACCGCGATTTCCGACACGACGCCCAACGTCACGCTGGAAAATTCGCGCGCGACCAATTCGACGCTGACCGCCTTCATTCGCGGCGTCGGGCAGCAGGATCCGGTCGGCGGATTCGAGGCCGGCGTCGGCATCTATCTCGACGACGTCTATCTCAACCGCCCGCAGGCCGCGGTGCTCGACATCTATGACGTCGAGCGGATCGAGATTTTGCGTGGCCCGCAGGGGACGCTTTATGGCCGCAACACCATCGGCGGCGCGGTCAAATATGTCACCAAAACGCTGCCACAGGATTTTTCGCTGAAGCTGCGCGCGGCCTATGGCACCTATGATCAGGCCGAAGGCGTGATTACCGTCAGCGCGCCGGTTGGCGACCTGCTCCGTGTCGGCGGGTCGGTTGCGCGGTTGTCGCGCGGCGGGTTCGGCAAGAATCTGACGACCGGGCTCGACAATTATAACAAGGATGTCTGGGCCGGGCGGGGCACCGTCGAATTCGGCGGCTATGGCGAACCGGTCCTGATCCGCATTTCGGGCGACTACACCAAGGACAAGTCCGATCCGCGCGGCGGCCATCGCCTGATCCGCAGCCTTCAGACGGGCACGCCGGTGCTCGACGATGTCTATGACACGCGCGGCGGCCTCATCACGCCCAAGCAGGATATCGAGGCTTACGGCCTCGCGATGAATGTTTCGGCCAATCTGTCGGACACGGTCACGCTGCGTAGCATCAGCGCATGGCGCAAGGACACCACCTTCGGTCCGATCGATTTCGACGCGCTGCCCGCCGTCGACGTCGACGTCCCCGGTTTCTACAAGAACGAACAGCTCAGCCAGGAATTCCAGCTGCTATATGAGAGCGACAGGCTGAACGGCCTCGTCGGCTTCTACTATCTCGACGCGAAGGCGATCACCAATTTCGACGTGCTGCTCTACACCACGGGCAACCTGCTCAGCCTCCCGCAATTCTCGTCCTACACCGGCGGCACGGTCAAGACCGCCACCTGGTCGGTGTTCGGCGATTTCACCTATGACGTCACCGATCAGCTTTCGGTCTCGCTGGGCGGGCGTTACACATCGGACGTGCGCAACGCGCGCATCCTGAAACAGCGCCGTATCTTTGGACCCGATCCGCTGCTCGGCGGCGTCGCGCCGGTGGCGCTGGTCACCGATTCCGATTTCAAGGGATCGCGCAAGTTCAACAAATTTACCCCGCGCGCCTCGGTCTCGTTCAAACCCACCGACGACCACATGATCTACGCGTCCTATTCGAGCGGCTTCAAGGGCGGCGGCTTCGACCCGCGCGGCAACTCCACGGGCGCACCCGACACCAATCGCGACGGGGTGCGCAGCTATCAGGAGATCTTCGATTTCCTGACCTTCGATCCCGAAACCGTCGACAGCTATGAACTGGGGTATAAGGGTTCACTGTTCGATCGCCGCCTGCGTCTGGCCGTCACCGCCTTCCGGGCCGATTACAAGGACGTCCAGATTCCCGGATCGGTCGGCGTCGACAATAATGGCGACGGCGTGTTCGAAACCTTTGCCGGCATCACCACCAACGCCTCGAAGGCTCGCCTGCAGGGCGTGGAAGTCGAAAGCTCCGCCACCCTGGCCCGCGATTTCGCGGGCGACGGATCGGCGATCAATCTGGCAGGGACGCTCGGCTATATCGACGGCAAATACCTGAAGTTCATCAATAATCTCGGCGTCGATGTCGCCGATTTCCGGCGCATCCAGAACACCCCCGAATGGACGGCGTCGGGCACGCTGTCGGGGCAGTTCCCGGGCTTTTCCGGCTCGATCAATGCGTCGACCACGCTGTCCTACCGCAGCAAGACCACCCAGTTCGAAACCCCCAGCCCCTTCCTCGACCAGAAAGGCTATGCCCTGTGGGATGCGAATCTGGTCTGGTCGTCGAGCGACGACGGCTTTTCGATCGGTCTCCACGCCAAGAACATCCTGGACAAACAATATAAGACTTCTGGCTATCAGTTCGTCGCCGTCAACCCGACGACGGGCGTGCCGATCCTGACAGCAGCCGGCAATGTGACACCCAGCCTGGGCCAGGAGGGCGTCGTCACCGCCTTCTACGGCAACCCGCGGCAGGTGTTCGTCACCGGCACGGTCAAATTCTGACCGGCGGTTTCAAGCGAAAAAAGGGGGAAAGGGGCGCCGGCGACGGCGCCCCCTTTTTTATCGGGCGAGCACCGGCGCGCCGCCCGGCGCGACCATGCGTTCGCCGTCGATCACGATCGGGCTCGCGACGCCATCGACGAACGCGCCCTCGGGACGGAAGCGCATCCCGCGCGCGATCACCTGCGGGTCGGCGAACACCCCCGCCAGGTCGTTGATCGGCCCTGCGGGCACATCCTCGGCCTCGAGCGCGAGCGACAGCGGATGCGCCTCCCAGCGGGCGATCTTCGCCGCGAGCAGCGGGATCAGCGCCGCCCGGTTCGCCAGTCGCGCCGCATTGGTCGCGAAGCGCGCATCGTCGGCCCAGCCCGGTTCGCCGAGCACCGCGCACAGCTTTCTGAACTGCCCGTCGTTGCCGACCGCGATCACCAGCTGGCCGTCGGCGGTGGCAAAGGCCTGATAGGGCACGACATTGGCATGGCCATTGCCCATGCGCTTCGGCGACACCCCGCTCGCGAGATAATTGGCTGCCTGATTGGCGAGCACCCCGACCTGGCAATCGAGCAGCGCCATGTCGATATGCGCGCCCGCCCCTGTGACGTCACGGCGTCGCAGGGCGGCGAGGATAGCCACCGTCGAATACATGCCGGTGAAAATGTCGGCATAGGCGATCCCCGCCTTTTGCGGCGGGCCGTCGGGCTCGCCGGTCAGCGACATCGCGCCGCCCATCGCCTGGATGATGAAATCATAGCCCGCGCGGTGCGCATAGGGTCCGGTCTGGCCGAAACCGGTGATCGAGCAGACGATCAACTCGGGGAAATCGGCCCGGAGCGTCGCGGGATCGAGCCCATATTTGGCGAGCCCGCCGAGCTTGTAATTCTCGATCACGACGTCGGCGCCCGCGATCAGCGCGCGCACCTCGGCCTGCCCTTCGCCGGTCGCGATGTCGATCGCCACCCCCGACTTGCCGCGGTTGGTGCTGTGATAATAGGCGGCGCCGAGATTCTCGCCTGCGGCGCCGGCGATGAACGGCGGACCCCATAGCCGCGTGTCGTCGCCGGCGCCCGGGCGCTCGACCTTGATCACCTCGGCGCCCAGATCGGCGAGCAATTGCCCGCACCACGGCCCCGCGAGCACCCGCGCCAGTTCGACGACGCGGATGCCCTCCAGCGGCTTAGGCAAAGGCCGAAATGCCGGTGATCGCGCGCCCCAGGATCAGCGCATGGACGTCGTGCGTGCCCTCATAGGTGTTGACCGTCTCGAGGTTCACCGCGTGGCGGATGACATGATAGTCGGCTGAAATGCCGTTGCCGCCGTGCATATCGCGCGCCACCCGCGCGATATCGAGCGCCTTGCCGCAATTGTTGCGCTTGAGCAGGCTGATCATGTCGGGGGCGACATGCCCCTCGTCGATCAGCCGCCCGACGCGCAGCGCGGTCTGCAGGCCAAGCGCGATTTCGGTGAGCATGTTCGCGAGTTTCAATTGCACGATCTGGTTCGCCGCGAGCGGGCGACCGAACTGCTTGCGTTCGCCGGTGTAATTGCGCGCTGCTTCATAGCAGAATTCGGCCGCGCCCATCGCGCCCCAGCCGATGCCGTAGCGCGCACGGTTGAGGCAGCCGAACGGGCCTTTGAGGCCCGACACATGCGGCAGCAGCGCATCCTCGCCGACCTCGACGCTATCCATCACGATCTCGCCGGTGACCGAGGCGCGCAGGCTCACCTTGCCCTCGATCTTCGGCGCCGACAGGCCCTTCATGCCCTTTTCGAGCACAAAGCCGCGAATCGCGCCGTCGTGCGCGTCGGACTTTGCCCAGACGACGAAGACGTCGGCGATCGGCGAATTGGTGATCCACATCTTCGCGCCCTTGAGGCGGTATCCGCCCGCGATCTTTTCGGCGCGGGTGCGCATGCCGCCGGGGTCGCTGCCCGCATCGGGCTCGGTCAGCCCGAAGCAACCGACAAGCTCGCCCGAGGTCAGCCCGGGCAGATATTTGCGCTTCTGCTCCTCGCTGCCATAGGCGTTGATCGGGTGGATCACGAGGCTGCTCTGCACCGAGCAGGCCGACCGGTACCCCGAATCGATGCGCTCGACCTCACGCGCGATCAGCCCGTAGCTGACATAGCTGAGGCCCGCGCCGCCATATTCGGGGTCGATCGTCGCGCCGAGCAGGCCGAGCGCGCCCATTTCGGACATGATCTCGCGGTCGAAGCGTTCGTCGAGGAAGGCCGAGGTCACACGCGGCAGCAACTCGCCCTCGGCATAGGCGCGCGCGGTGTCGCGCACCATGCGCTCCTCGTCGCTGAGCTGCGCGTCGAGCAGCAGGGGATCGAGCGGGTCGAGCGCGACGACGCGCTGCGGATCGGCGAGGGCCATGGAACGGGGCTTTCTCTCTAACGGCGAGCGCCCCTGTCGGGACGCGCGCTAGGGGGCGGTTGCAGCCGGGGCTTTTCCGGCCATCGCGGCAGCCGGGCTGTCGCGCGGTTCCAATATCGCCGCGGTCTCGATCAGGTCAAGCGCGCGCCGCGCTTCGTGATAGCGCCGCGCGTCGATGAGCCACGCGTTGGCGTTGGCGGCGCCGGGCATCGCCTCGACCTCGGCGATCGCCTTGTCGGCCATGCCGCTCGCCAGATAGCGCCGCGCGCGTTCGAGCCGTTCGGCGGCGCGCGGCGACTGGGTCCCGGCCTCGCGGACGACGAACAATTCATTGAGTTCGCGGCGGAAACCGGTCCACAGGCTGCCGCTGTCGCCGCTGCGCCCGACCAGTTCGGGGGCGATCGCGTCGAGTTCGGCGCGCAATTGTTCGAGCGTGATCGGGTCGCGCGAGGTTTCGATAATCGTCTTCACCGCATTGGGCTGGTCGTCGCCGAAGCGTAGCCGCAGCTGCGCATCGAGATAACCGAGCGACAGCCCGCGATCGAGCGCGCGGCGCACCGCAAAGGCGACGAGCAGCCCCTCGGCGCGCGACGCATTGCCCGACGCCGAGGCGGCTTCGAGCGTGATGCGCGACAGGCGCTGTTCGAGTTCGGCGACGCGTGTGGTCAGCGGGCTGGCCCCGTCGACCGGAGCCACCATCATCGGCGCGGCCGCACCGCCGGTCGGGGTGGCCGCCTCACCGGCGCCGACCACCGCGAGCACCCCGCCGGGGGTCGCGGTATCGATGACTTTGGTCGTCGGCGCGCTATCGCCACCAGCCAGCCAGCGGTTCATCGCCCAGCCACCACCGCCGACCCCGATCAGGAGCAGGATCAGTCCGGAGATCGCCAGACTGCGCAAGGACGGCCCTTTTCTCGCGCCTTCCTCGCCCGGGCGGACGGGGGTATCGCTGCTGTCGATTGCCATAAACCTCTTTCGAACGACCCTATTTTTGCGCCTTTTGGCACAAAGCATAAGCCGCTGTCACCATTGCCGCGTCTTCGGGACGGTCCGTAACGGTAACAGCCGCCCAGCCTTCGCCCGCGGCTTCGGCCACCGCCGGGCCGATCGCGACGAGCGACAGGCGCCCGCGCCGCCCCTCGGTCAGCGTCGCGATCCGCGCCGCGCCGCGCGCCGAATGGGCCAGAATCACCGCCGAATCGCCGGTCAGCCGATCCCAGCCGGCGGGCGGCGCGACCGGATCGACGGCATAGCAAGGCAGGGCATCGAGCCGCGCACCGCGCGCGTCGAAATCGGACCGCTCGCGCCCGCAAAGCCACAGGATCCGGGGCTTTCCCGATGACGTCATGGCGTCGATCAAGGCCTGTGCGTCGCGGGTTCCCGTCGCCGCGACGCGCAACCCCGCCGCCTCGGCCGCCGCCGCGCTCGCCGCGCCGACGGCATGGACCGGCAGCGACACGAGCCGGTCCAGTCCAGACCCCGCCAGCCGCACCGCCTGCGCGCTGGTCAGCAGCAGCGCGTCATATTCGCCCGCGTCGGGCGGACGCCACTCGATCGGCACCGCCGCGAACAAGGGCATCGCAAAGGCGTCGAGGCCGGCCGCCCGCGCCCGCGCCACCGTCGCCGCATTGCCCGGTTCGGGACGCGTGACGATGACGGGCAGCATCATACCCCGAACAGGCGCCGCACCGCATCGGGCGCGCGGCCGAGCAGGTCGCGCGCCAGTTCGGCCGCGGCGTCGGGACCCGCGACCGCCGCATGCCCGACGACATGCTCCGCGCCATCCTCCGAATAGAGCTCGGCATCGAGCCGCAGCGTGCCATCATCCAGGAAACGCGCATGCGCCGCGACCGGCGAGCGGCAATCGCCGCCGAGCGCCGCGAGAAATTCGCGCTCGGCCATCACCGCGCGGTGCGTCGGAACATGATCGACCGCGACGAGCAGCGCGCGCACCCGATCGTCGTCGCTGCGGCATTCGATCCCGATCGCGCCCTGCGACGCGGCGGGCAGCAGGGTCGCGGCGTCCTGCACCACACCGATATCGAACATCGCCAGCCGGTCGAGCCCCGCCGCCGCGAGCAAGGTCGCATCGACATCGCCCGCCGCGAGCTTGGCGAGCCGGGTCTGGACATTGCCGCGCAGCAACAGCGTTTCGATGTCGCTCCGGCGCCGCTTGACCTGCGCCGCGCGGCGCGGGCTGCTCGTCCCCAGCCTTGCGCCCGTCGGCAACGCGTCGATGGTCGCCGCCATGATTCCCTCGCGCACCACCAGCCGATCGCGCGGGTCGGCGCGTTCGAGCATCGCGACGAGCGCGAAGCGCGGATCGCGCAGCGTCTCGACATCCTTCAGACTGTGCACCGCGATGTCGATCGCCCCCGCATCGAGCGCCGCATCGAGTTCGCGCGTCCACAGCGCCTTGCCCCCGACCTCGGCGAGCGCGCGGTCCTGGATGCGGTCGCCGGTCGCGGTCATCGGCACCAGGAAGAGCGAATCTTCGGTCAGGCCATGCGCCTGCGCGAGCGCCGCCGCCGCCATATGCGCCTGCGCCATCGCCAGCGGCGAGGCGCGGGTGCCGATCCGCAGCGGAGCGTCGGGAGTGGGAAGCCTGTTCATCGGCTTGCTGCTAGCCTCCCTTGCCCTGCCCGCCAAGGGGCGCGTAAAGGGGCGCGCAACAATATGACTCTGATCCTCGGCCTCGAATCGAGCTGCGACGAAACCGCGGCAGCGCTCGTCGACAGCGACAGGCGCGTCCTCGCGCACCGCGTCGCCGGGCAGGAGGAGGATCACGCCCCCTTCGGCGGGGTCGTGCCCGAGATCGCGGCGCGCGCGCATGTCGACCGCCTCGCGCCGATCGTCGAACGCGTACTCGCCGATGCCGGAAAGACGCTCGCCGACGTCGACGCGATCGCCGCCACCGCCGGCCCGGGGCTGATCGGCGGCGTCATGGTCGGGCTCGTCACCGGCAAGGCGCTCGCCCACGCCGCGGGCAAGCCGCTGATCGCGGTCAACCATCTCGAGGGCCACGCGCTCAGCCCGCGCCTCGCCGATCCGTCGCTGCAATTTCCCTATCTGCTGCTGCTCGTGTCGGGCGGCCATTGCCAGCTGCTGCTTGTGCGCGGGGTCGGCGACTATCGCCGCCTTGCCACCACGATCGACGATGCCGCGGGCGAAGCCTTCGACAAGACCGCGAAATTGCTCGGCCTCGGTTACCCGGGCGGCCCCGCGGTCGAGCGCATCGCGAAAAACGGCGACCCCAAGGCCGTGCCGCTACCGCGCCCGCTCGTCGGCAGCGCCGAACCGCATTTCTCCTTTGCCGGGCTCAAGAGCGCGGTGTCGCGCGCGGCGGCGTCGGGCCAGCACAGCGTCCCCGATCTCGCCGCTTCCTTCCAGCAGGCGGTGGTCGACTGCCTGGTCGACCGCAGCCGCATCGCGCTTTCCGCCTGCCCCGAGGCGACGGCGTTCGTCGTCGCGGGCGGGGTCGCCGCGAACGGCGCGATCCGCGCCGCGCTGACCGATCTGGCGGCACGCCACGACAGGCCTTTCGTCGCTCCGCCCTTGTGGCTGTGTACCGACAATGGCGCGATGATCGCCTGGGCGGGCGCCGAACGCTTCGCCGCGGGGCTCACCGATCCGCTCGACACCGCCGCCCGCCCGCGCTGGCCGCTCGATCCCGAGGCCGAAGCCGTGCGCGGCGCCGGAGTAAAAGCATGACTCGTGAAAGCATGACGTCATATCAAAGCTTCGGCGTGGTCGGTGGCGGCGCCTGGGGCACCGCGCTCGCGCAACTGCTCGCCGCCGATGGCGCCCCGGTCCGGCTCTGGGCACGCGAGGCCGAGGTCGTCGCGGCGGTCAACATCGAACATCGCAACACGCTGTTCCTGCCCGGCGCGGCGCTGTCACCCTCGCTCAGTGCCACCGGCACCCTCGCCGACCTGGCGGTATGCGACGCGCTGCTGATCGTTGTCCCCGTTCCCTATCTGCGTTCCGTGCTCGCCGCGCTGCCGCCGGGCGATGCACCGCTGATCCTGTGCAGCAAGGGCATGGAGGCCGAAAGCTTCGCCTTCCCGGTCGACATCGCACGCGACGTGGCGCCGGGCCGCGCGGTCGCGGTCTTGTCGGGGCCGACCTTCGCGCACGAGGTCGCCGCCGGCCTGCCCACCGCGATCACCCTCGCCGCCGCCGACCCCGCGGTCGCCGACGACCTCGCCCGCGCGCTCGCGCGCCCGCATTTCCGGCCCTATGTCTCAGCCGACGTCATCGGGGCCGAGATCGGCGGCGCGGTGAAGAATATCCTCGCGATCGCCTGCGGCATCGTCGACGGCGCCGGGCTCGGCCTCAACGCCCGCGCCGCGCTGATCAGCCGCGGCTTCGCCGAAATGACCCGTTTCGGCCTTGCGCGCGGCGCGCAGGCCGAAACCCTCGCCGGGCTCGCCGGACTCGGCGACCTCGTGCTCACCTGCACCT
Organism: Sphingopyxis sp. EU05-FHT14B03; assembly: GCF_058790875.1. Lineage (NCBI taxonomy): Bacteria > Pseudomonadati > Pseudomonadota > Alphaproteobacteria > Sphingomonadales > Sphingopyxidaceae > Sphingopyxis > Sphingopyxis sp. EU05-FHT14B03. The sequence goes on along the minus strand of NZ_JBYTDC010000001.1, from coordinate 1,823,813 downwards.
CGAGCAATTCGCGCAACTTCTCGCTCGGCCAGGGCCTCGGGCGCGGCGACGAGGCGCAGGCGCTGATGGCCGATCGCCGCACCGTCGCCGAGGGCGCGTTCAGCGCCCCGGTGGTCGCCGCCGCGGCGCGCGCCGACGGCATCGACATGCCGATCACCGACGCGGTGGCGCGGCTCGTCGCGGGCGAAATCCGCGCCGGCGAAGCCATTCAGGCGCTGCTCAGCCGCCCGCTGCGACGCGAGGGCCGGTGAGCCAGCGACGACATTTGCCACTCCCCCCCTGCCGCGCTAGAAAGCGGCAGGGCGAGGAGCAAGGGGGACCGCAGGTTTGACCCAGACGGACAGCGCGGCCGCGCCCGCCCCCGACAGCGCGTCGCCTTCCCCTTCACCCGGCGATCCGCCGCGCGACGCCGATACCGCTGCGCTCGCCAAGGGCGGTCGCACCAATTTCTTCGGCTTCATCCTCCGCCTCGTCGCGCGCCTGCCCTTCCTCTACGTCGCGGGCCGCTGGTATGGCGCCGAAGCGGTCGGGCGCTTCGCCTTCGCGGTGCTCGTCATCGAACTCGTCGCCCAACTCGCCACCCTCGGCCTCAAGCGCGGCCTCGCCGAACAGCTGAGCGCGCCCGATGCCGACCATCGCATGGTCGTGTGGGACGGCATGTTCGTCGCGCTGCTCGCCTCGGCCGCAGGGTCGGCGCTGCTCCTCGCCTTTCCGCAACTGATGTTCCCCGCCGGCGGCATCGACAGCACCGACCGCTGGATGGCCGGGCTCGTCTTCGCGATCGCCGGCACCGACATCGCGCTCGCCGCCTGCGCCTATAAATTCGACATCGGCGCGACGGTCCGCGCCCGCGCGGTCGTCGAACCCTGGGTGATCAGCATCGCCGCCGCCGGTTTCTGGTTCGTGTCGGTGCGCGACGGGCTGATGCTGTCCTACGCCGCCGCGATGATCGGCGCCTTTTTGACCGCGCTCTACCCGATGCTGCGCCACTATGGCGGACCGCGCGGGTGGCAGCCGCATCCGGTGCATCTGATGGCGGTCGCGCGCCGCAATGCGCCGCTCGCCGCTGCCGACGCAATCGAATGGGGCACCCGCCGCCTCGACCTGTTCATCCTCGGCCAGTTCACCTCGCCGACGATCTACGGCATCTATTATATGGCGCAGCAGGTCGCCTCGCTGCCGCAGAAGCTCAAGACCAGTTTCGAACCGATCCTCGGCCCCGTCATCACCCGCAACCTTGCCGAGAATCGCCTTGGCGCCGTGGCGGCACAGGTCAGCCAGGTCGGTTTCTGGATCATCGCGGCGCAGGCGGGCGTCGCGCTCGCGCTCGGCATCCCGGGCGAGGCGGTAATGGGCCTCGTCGGCCCCGCCTTCGTCGGTGGCAGTACCGCGCTCGCCTTCCTGCTCGCTGCCGAGGTTGTCGCCGCGACCGCGGTGGTGAGCGAGGCGGCGCTCGTCTATGTCGCGCGCCACCGCAACCTGCTGATCAGCCTCGCCACCCTCGCGCTGCAGGCGGCGCTCAGCATCCTCTTCATCAAGACCGCCGAGGCGATGGGCTGGCCGCCGCTCTACTACGCCGCGGCTGTCGCGCTCGCGCTGATGATCGCGCTGGGCTTCGCGTCGGTGGCCAAGGCCTGGCTGCTCGGGCGCATCCTCGGCACCCCGGTCAACAGCCTGCGCTGGGCGCTGGTGTGGGCGACCGCGGGCGCCGCGGTGCTCGGCTGGGGCGCGACGCAGCTCCCCGAATGGGCCGAACTGCTGATCGGGGTCCCCGTCATCCTGGGAATCTATAGCTGGCTGATCTGGACTCGCGGTTTCGGCCCCGCCGATCGCGCCTTGTTCAAGAAGCATCCCGAACCGGCAACGGCCGAAACCGTCGCCGGCTGAAGATCAGTCGACGGCCTTCTGCGCCGCGTCGCCGACATCCTGCGCGGCATCGCCGACCTTTTGCGCGGCCTCGGTGATCGCGCCGGTTTCGGCCTTTTCATTGCCGAGGAACTGGAAGGCGACGAAGCCCGCGACCGCGAGCGCGACGAGCAGGATCAGCATCATGCCCATCCCGCCGCCGCGGCGCGGTTCGCGATCGACGATCGTCGTGGTGTGCGTCGTCCCGTCGGGATCGCGCGTGGTATGGATTTCATCGGCCATGTGAAGCCTCCTGTGCCAGTGATGGGGCATAGGACGCTTCAACGACCGCGAAGTTCCTAGCCGAGGCGTGCGGCGACCTTCGCCTTCAGGTCGGTCTGCGCGCGCGGGCCGACCTGCGCGATGATCTCGCACGCGCACACCGCGCCCATCGTCAGGCAGTCCGAAATGCTGCGGCCGTCGGCGAGGCCCGCGAGGAAACCGGCGGCGAACAGGTCGCCCGCACCGGTCGTGTCGACGACGGTCTCGATCGGCTCGGCGCCGACTTCGGTACGCGTCCCGCCCTGCAGCGCGATCGCGCCATGCGCGCCGCGCGTGACGATCAGCAGCGGCACCTGCGGCGCGATCTTGGCGACCGCCGCCTCGAAATCCTCGGTCTCGGCGAGCGCGCAGATCTCGACCTCGTTCGCGAACAGGATGTCGAACAGCCCCTCGGCGATCAGGTTGCGGAAATCCTCGCCATGGCGGTCGATGATGAAGGCGTCGGACAGGGTGAAGGCGACCTTGCGCCCCGCCGCGCGCGACACGTCGATCGCGCGGCGCATCGCGGCGCGCGACAGCTCGGGATCCCACAGATAACCCTCGAGATAGAGGATTTCCGAATCGGCGATCCACGCCTCGTCGATCATCGCCTGTTCGAGCAGGTGGCTGGCGCCGAGGAAGGTGTTCATCGTCCGCTGGCCGTCGGGGGTGACGAGGATCAGGCAGCGCGCGGTCGGCGCGCCCTCGGCGAGCGGCGGGGTTTCATAAGCGACGCCCAATGCGCGCAGGTCATGGGTGAAGACATGGCCGAGCTGGTCGTCGGCGACCTGGCCGATGAAGGCGCAGCGTTCGCCGAGCGCCGCCATGCCCGCCAGCGTATTCGCCGCGCTGCCGCCCGACATCTCGATCGCCGGCCCCATCGCCGCGTAGAGCCGTTCGGCCTCGTCGGCATCGATCAGCCGCATCGAGCCCTTGGTCAGTCCTTCGGCGGTGATCAGCGCATCGTCGGCGCGGGCGATGACATCGACGATGGCATTGCCGATGGCAACGACGTCGAAACGGGCGGTGGAGGCCATGAAAATTCCAGTCGGTGATGGGAAAAGATTGCGCGCGGCTTTAGGGATGGCGACGCGCCAAGGCAAGCGCGACGCTTGACGCCGCCCCCGTCGTCGCGCCATCGCGTGTCATGGCCCGCGCCGTCCACGCCCTGCTCCTCGCGTTTCGCGACCTGCCCCAGCCGCGCGTCCTTCGCGTCCTCGCGCAAAGCCTCGCGCTGACGCTGCTGATCTTCGTGACCGTGGGTGCCGCGATCTTCTTTGCGGCGCGCTGGGCGCTCTACCATTGGCAATGGCTCGGCGAGGTCGAACTCGACATGGCGGGCATCCTGATCGCGCTTGCGCTTGTCGGCGCGAGCTGGCTGCTGTTCCGCGCCGTCGCGATCGCCGTCGTCGGCCTGTTTGCCGACGGCATCGTCGCCGACGTCGAGGGGCGCCGCTATCCCGAGGCGGCGCGGCGCGCGGTGCCGGTCAGCTTCGCCAAAAGCCTGCGCCTCGGCCTCGTCTCGGTCGTCCGGCTGATCGCGGTCAATCTGGTCGCGCTGCCACTCTATATCCCCTTGTTGTTCACCGCGATCGGCGCGCCCTTGCTCGCCTTTGCGATCAACGCCGCGCTGCTCGGCCGCGATCTAGAGGCGATGGTGCTCGCCCGCCATCCCGACGCGCCGCGGCTCGCGCGCGGCGACCGCTGGGCGCTCGGCATTCTGTCCGCCGCAGCCTTTGTGGTACCCGTCGTCAACCTGTTGGCGCCCATCCTCGGCGCGGCTATGGCCGTCCACCTCATTCACCTGCGAAACAGGGACCATCCATGACCCGCCTTTCCGCCGTCCTGCTGTTCGCCCTGCTCGGCGGCTGCACCGCCGCCGTCCCCTCGCCGCGCAACGTCCCGCCGCCGGTCGCCGCGGCGCCGCCGCCGACCATCGTGCGCCCCGTGCAGACCAACAGCCTGATCGGCCAAAGCGCCGATGCCATCGGCCGGATGTTCGGCAAACCGCGCCTCGACGTCACCGAAGGCGCCGCGCGCAAGCTGCAGTTCGAAGGGTCGGCCTGCGTCATCGATATCTATTTCTACGCCCCGCGCGCCGGCGCCGCACCGGTCGCGACCCATGTCGACGCGCGCACCCCCGACGGGCGCAATGCCGAATTGAGCAGCTGCGCGGAAACGCTGCGCCGCTAAGGTGACGTCAGGACGCCAGTTCGGAGAGCGCCCACGCCGCCGCCTCGGCAACCACAGCGGACTCGTCGCTTTTTAACCGTTCGAGCGCGGACCGGAAGCGCTGGTCGCCGCTGTTCCCCGCCGCGATCGCCGCGTTGCGAACCATGCGGCCGCGTCCGATGCGCTTGATCGGCGATCCCGCGAAGACCTGGCGGAACGCGGCATCGTCCAACACCAGCAGGTCGCCCAGCGACGGCGCGGCCAGCTCGGCGCGCGGCAGGAAGGCGCGGTGGCGCGCCGCGCTTTCGGCGAATTTGTTCCACGGACACACCGCGAGGCAATCATCGCAACCATAGATGCGGTTGCCCAGCGCGCGGCGGAATTCGACCGGGATCGGCCCCGCATGTTCGATCGTGAGATAGGAGATGCAGCGTCGCGCATCGAGCCGGTACGGCGCCGGAAAGGCCTGTGTCGGGCAGGCATCCTGGCACGCCGAACAACTGCCGCAGCTATCGCGCCCCGGCACCGCCGGCACCAGGTCGAGCGTGGTGTAGATCGCCCCCAGGAACAGCCAGCTGCCGTGTTGGCGGCTCACCAAATTGGTGTGCTTGCCCTGCCAGCCGAGCCCCGCCGCCGCCGACAGCGGCTTTTCCATCACCGGCGCGGTGTCGACGAACACCTTGACCTCGGCGTCCGCCGCTTCGGCGACCAGCCAGCGCGCGACATGCTTCAGCGCTTTCTTGACGACGTCATGATAATCGCCGCCCTGCGCATAGACCGAGATCCGCCCGCGCTCGGGGTGCGCCGCGAGCGCCAGCGGATCGACATCGGGCGCATAGCTCATCCCCAGCGCGATCACCGAGCGGACCTCGGGCCACAGCCCCTGCGGCGATCCGCGCTGCGTGGCGCGGCTTTCCATCCAGATCATCTCGCCGTGACACCCCTCGGCCAGCCACCGGGTCAACCGCGCCGCGGTCTGCGGCGCGGCATCGGCGCGCGCGATGCCGAACGCGACGAAGCCATGCTCGCGCGCCACCGCTTCGAGCCGCTGTTCGAGAGAGGGCAAGGCTTCGGCAACCATTGGCGCCCTATACGCGAGCGGCCTTCGCATGTCATAGGGGGCGGTGCCGACATTTCGCAGGACCAGCATTTGACCGATCTCAGTGTCGAGGCCGTCGGCCTCACCAAATATTTCGAGGCCTATAAGGCGGTCGACCATGTGTCGCTGCAGGTCCCCGCGGGCAGCATCTATGGCGTGCTCGGCCCCAATGGCGCGGGCAAGACCACCAGCCTGCGCATGATGCTCGGCATCATCGACCCCGACGAGGGCACCAGCCGGCTGCTCGGCGGTCACAAGCCGCAGTCGGTGCGCCACCGCATCGGTTACCTGCCCGAGGAACGCGGACTTTATCCCGGCATGAAGGCGCGCGAGGCGATCGCCTTCATGGGCGCGCTGCGCGGACTCGACTGGTCGGAGGGGCGCCGCCGCGCCGCGACCTTCATGACCGAACTCGGGCTCGAACGCGTCATCGACGAAAAAATCCGCAAGATGTCGAAGGGCATGGCGCAGATGATCCAGCTGATCGGCTCGATCGTCCACGCCCCCGACCTCATCGTGCTCGACGAGCCTTTCTCGGGGCTCGACCCGGTCAATCAGGAACGGCTGGAGATGCTCGTGCGGCGCGAACGCGACCGCGGGGCGACGATCCTCTTTTCGACCCATGTCATGGCGCATGCCGAACGGCTGTGCGACCGGCTCGCGATCATCGCGCGCTCGCAACGCCGTTTCGAAGGCACCGTCGACGACGCGCGCGCGCTGCTGCCGATGCAGGTCCGCTACACCCCGCGGAGCGAGGCCGGCCGCGACGCCGTCGCCGCGCTGCTCCCCGCCGGCGCCGAATTGCGCGGCGAGGCCTGGCATTTCGCGATCGAGGACGGGGACGTCGAGCCGCTGCTGTCGCGGATCACGACGAGCCATCTTGGCGTCACGGGCCTCTCGATCAGCCGCCCGGCGCTCCACGACGCCTTTGTCCATATCGTCCGCCAGGTCGACGCGAGCTTCGACGCCGACGCGGCCGGAGACATCGGCGAGGAGGCCGGCGCATGAACGCCTTTATCAAGAATATGCTCGTCGTTGCGCGGCGCGACTTTCTCGCGATCGTCGCCACCCCGACCTTCCTGCTCTTCCTGCTCGCGCCTTTGTTCATGGTCGGCATGGGACTCGTCGGCGGCATGGGTGCGTCGCAGCTCGCCGACAGCGCGCGCGGCGCCGGCCGCATCGTCGCGGTCGCCGACGCCGCCGATGTCGAGGCGCTGCGCGCCGCCGACACAAGGCTGCGCGCTGCGATGCCGCGCGAACCCGCGCTGCTCGAACTGCGCGTCGCAAGCCCCGCGAACCGCGACTCGCTGATGATCGCGCGCGAAAAGGGCAGCGACACCTATGCTGTGCTCAGCGGCCCGCTGGCGTCGCCGCGCATCGTCGAGCGCGAACCGGGCAGCAGTTCGGGGCGCTATCTCGCGCTGCTCGCGGGCGAAGTGCTGCGCGCCCGCGCCGCCGGCCCGCTGCCGCCGGTAACCCCGACCTATGAAAATCTGTCGAGCGGCGGCACCAGCATTGCGGCCCAGCAATCGCTCGGGTTCGGCGCGGTGTTCGCCATCTTCCTGCTCACCCTGCTCCTCGCCGGGCAGACGGTGAGTTCGCTCGCCGAGGAAAAGGGCAACAAGGTCATCGAAATCCTCGCCGCCGCGGTGCCGCTCGAAAGCGTCTTCCTTGGCAAATTGCTCGGCTTCCTCGGCGTCGCGGTGCTGTTCATCGCCTTCTGGATGGTGATGGCGGTTGGCGGCGGGCTGGTCGCGATGACCCAGATGGACCCGGCGGCGATCGCCGCCGCGGGCGGCGCCAGCAAGGCCGCGGCGACCCTCACCGCCGCGCCCGCCGTCGGCTGGCCCTTCTTCCTCGGCATCGGTTTCGCCTATTTCGTGATGTCCTTCCTGCTCCTCGGCGCGGTCTTCCTCGGGGTCGGCGCGCAGGCGGCGACGGTGCGCGAAATCCAGATGCTCAGCCTGCCAATCACCATCTTCCAGGTCGGCATGTTCAGCCTGTGCGCCGCCTCGGCGAGCGCGCCGGGCAGCAATCTTGCAACCTTTGCGCAGATATTCCCCTTCTCCTCGCCGCTGGCAATGGCGGCCCGCGCCGCGACCGACGACTCGATCGGCGTCCACTTGGCTGCGCTCGGCTGGCAGGCGATCTGGGTCGCACTCGTCATCTTCCTCTCGGTCCGCCTCTTCCGCGCCGGCGTCCTCAGCGGCCGCAGCGACTGGCGCTTCTGGCGGCGGAAGGCGAAGAACTAGATTCGCGCAGAGGACGCAGAGATCGCAGAGAAGAGAGGTTCACGCGGAGAAAAAGGATCGGCGGCTCCGCCGCCCATTTTCCCTTCTCTGCGCCCTCTGCGTCCTCTGCGCGAATATTCTCCTTCTCCGCGCCTCCGCGTGAAACAAAAATGGCGCCGCCCACCCCACATTGACAAAGCTGTAAATAGTGGCATTCTGCAACTGAATCGGCCGCGTCAGACGGCCCTCCAGAGGAGCAGCCCATGGCCACCCAAGTCCGTATCGCCCCCGAAATCGCCAATCCGCTCGACGTCTCCCGCGCCGAATTGTGGAGCGAGGACCGCTGGCAGGAACCAATGCGCCAGTTGCGCGCCGAATCGCCGATCTATCGCTGCGAGGATTCGAAATTCGGTCCCTATTGGTCGGTGACCACCTACAAGCCGATCCAGCATATCGAGGCGCTGCCCAAGATCTTCTCCTCGTCGTGGGAATATGGCGGCATCACCGTCGCCGGCGACGGTATCGAACATCTGCAGGAGGGCGAGATCCCGATGCCGATGTTCATCGCGATGGATCCGCCGCAACATACCGCGCAGCGCCGCACCGTCGCTCCCGCCTTCGGCCCGTCGGAAATCGAGCGCATGCGCGCCGACACCCAGGCGCGCACCGCGGCGCTGATCGACACGCTGCCGATCGGCGAGACCTTCGACTGGGTCGAACGGCTGTCGATCGAACTCACCACCGACATGCTCGCGATCCTGTTCGATTTTCCGTGGGAAGAGCGCCACCGGCTCACCGGCTGGTCCGACGCGCTCGGCGACATCGAAAGCTTCGACACGCTCGAAAAGCGCCAGGTCCGGCTCGGCAAGGCGTTCGAAATGGGCGCCGCGTTCAAGCAATTATGGGACGCCAAGGCGCAGAATCCCGGCAAGCACGACCTGATCTCGATCATGCTCCAGTCCGACGCGATGAAGCATATGAGCGAGAATGAGTTCATGGGGAATCTCATCCTGCTGATCGTCGGCGGCAACGATACGACGCGCAATTCGATGTCGGCCTACGCCTATGGCCTGCACAGCTTCCCCGAGGAGCGCGCGAAGCTCGAGAAGAATCACGACCCCGAACTCGCGGTCAACGCGATGCACGAAATCCTGCGCTGGCAGACCCCGCTCGCGCATATGCGCCGCACCGCGACCGAGGATGCCGAACTGTTCGGCCACCAGATCAAGGCGCGCGACAAGATCGCGCTCTGGTATGCCTCGGCGAACCGCGACGAGAGCGTCTTCCCCGACGGCGACCGCATCATCGTCGACCGCGAAAACGCGCGCCGTCACCTCGCCTTCGGTTACGGCATCCACCGCTGCGTCGGCGCGCGTGTCGCCGAGCTGCAGCTGACGACACTGATCAGCGAAATGCAGAAGCGCCGCCTGCGCGTGAACGTCCTCGCCGAGCCCGAACGCGTCCACGCCAGCTTCGTCCACGGCTATCGCCATATGCCGGTGCAGCTCGAAAAATATTGATGGGGGTTGAAACCTCCGCACCGGCGCCAACGTATCCAGGGTAGAGGAGCCCTGCCATGATCGAACGGCGTTACATTATCGGCGGCATCGCGCTCGGCGGCGCGCTCATTGGCGCGCCGATGCTCTTTGCCAAGGCCTCGCCGCGTCCGAAGGCGCAGCCGGGCTGGCAACTCAGCGAGGCCGAGTGGAAAAAGCGACTGACGCCCTTCCAGTACAGGATATTGCGCGAAGCGGGGACAGAGCGCCCCTTCACCAACGCGCTCAACAGCGAGCATCGCGCCGGCACCTTCGGCTGCGCCGGTTGCGCGCTGCCGCTCTATTCGAGCAAGACCAAATATGACAGCAAGACCGGTTGGCCAAGCTTCTGGGAGCCGCTGAAAGGCGCCATCGGCCTGTCGACCGACCATGAGCTCGGCTATGCGCGGACCGAGGTCCATTGCCGCCGCTGCGGCGGTCATCTCGGCCATGTCTTCAACGACGGCCCGAAACCGACGGGCAAGCGCTATTGCATGAACGGCGCCGCGCTCAGCTTCCGCCCCGCCTGACGCGATAGAGCCGCGCCGCCGACCCCTGCGGCATCGGCACGGGTTCAAGCCACGACGGCACGCGTCCCGACGCCAGCGCCGCGGCGAGTCCGGCCGGGAAGGACTTGGCGACATTCTCCATTTCGGGCTGGCCCGGGCAGACGAACAGATAATCGGCGCGCGCAGCCGCGACGACCGCTTCGGCATCGGCGGGGGTTGCGGCAAAGGCCCCGATCACCCGGTTCATCGCCGCATGGTTACGGTGATGGCCGGTCGCGACGACGGCGTGCGGCGTGGCGACGAGGAGCATCGGGCCGATATCGATCCCCGACAGCACGAGTCCCGTCGCCTGCCGCGCGAGCAGCGCCAGATCGGCGGGCGCCGGGCACGGCGCGACCGGTTTTTTCTCCGTGCGCGGCGCGGGCGCGATCATACCCACCGCCGAAGTCGCGATCTGGCCGAGTACCGGCGGCACGACGAGCAGCACCGCCAGCGACGCGCCGATCCGTGCCAGCGGCGAACGTCGCGACTGGCCATGACGCCAGAGCGCCACCCCGGTGAGGGCAAGCGCGGGCAGCGCATAGACATGGGTGACCGCGGTGGTCCGCGCGATCAGCACCGACAACAGGCAACTCGCCGCGAGCACGATCAGCATCGTCTCCCAGCGTGCTTTCGCGGGTCCCGGCGCGGCCCTTCGCCAGATGCGCCAGCACAGCGCCAGACCGACGAGCGACGGCGCCAGCAGCAGCGCCATCGCCGGCGCCGCCTGCCGCCACACCGGTCGCCCTTCGAGCACATTCACATACCAATAGTCGCGCACCAGCGGCTCGAGCGCGCCGAACGGCCCCGCGAGGCAGAGCGGATTCTGCCAGGCGAACACCGCCGCACCGGCCGCTCCGGCGACCGCGATCAGCCCGAACCGGACGCGCCAGTCGCGGCGTACCGGCGCCAGCCGCGCCCCGCCGATCAGGATCAGCGCCGCCACGGCGGCACCGCTCTGGAACGGGCGCGACCAGGCGTCGCACCAGTCGCCTGCCACGCCGTCCCAGCCGCGCGTCGCGAGCAGCAGCAGCGGCGCGCCGAGCGCCAAGGTCGCGACGAAGCTCAGGAACCGCGCGCCCGCGGCTGCGTCGCGCAGCCAGGCGAATGCGAAGATCGCGCCGAACAGGATCAGATAGGGCAAGGCCTCGAGCGAGACGACGAGGTGGAGGCTGACCACCGCCCCCGCGAGCAGCCCGTGGCGCCGGTCGGCGGCGCCGAGCGCGATGGCGAGCAACAGCGTCGACAAGATCGTCTGCCAATTATGATGGTCGATGCGCAGCGGCACGAAATAATGGAGGAAGGTCACCGTCGTCGCCGCGAGCAGCAGCCCGGTACCGACCACCGCGCGGTCGTCCGACAGACGCCGCAGCACCAGCGCGATCGCCAGAAACAACGGCAACAGCAACAGCGGCGGATAGAGCGCGACCACCCATTGCTCGGCGGCGGCGCGGCCGATCAGCGGTTCGAGCATCAGGATCAGCGCGGCGATCTGCGCATCGATCAGCCGCGACCAGTGCATCAGACCACCCGATGGTGGGTTGATGCGATATTGCGTCGTGTCGAACCAGGACTGACCGGCGATCAGGTCGCGCACCTGCACCAGCCGCAGCGCGTCGTCGCCGTCGCGAAAGCCCATCGTCGCGATCGCCGGCCAATAGATCGCCAGCATGACCGCCATGACGCCAAGCGCCAGCGCGACCGCAAGCCACAGGTCGCGGGCGAGCGGGCGCGGGGCCGGGGCGGAGGCACCGGTCATCGCGGGTCAGCCGCGCGCAAAGACGATCGTCTTGCGCAGCACATAGGTGGTCTGGAAACTGATCGCGATCGCCGCGAGCTTGGCGAGCCGCGGGTCGAGGCCGAAGGCGTCGCCGATCCACACGATGCCGACGGTGATACCGAGTCCCGCCAGCGCCGACCCGAGGAACAACGCCTTTTGCCGCGCACGCTCGACCCCTTGGGTCCGCGCGCCCGCGACGAACACCAGCCGCGTCGAGATCAGCCAATGCACGGCGATCCCGGCGCTATAGCTGATCGCCGATGCCGCGGCGGCATGCCAGCCGCCCGCGAGCAGCAGCAGGAACAGCCCCATATCCGCCGCCAGCGCCAGCGCGCTCGCGCCGATATAGCGCAAATAGGTGATCTGGTGCAGCCGCGCGAGCAGCCGCTGCCCGAGACGACCGATGCCGGCCTCGCCGAGCATCAGGCGGCCTTGCTCACGCGCGCGGGCACGTCGCGCACCGACGCCAGCGCCGCCTGCTCGCCCTCGGTGCCGCTCTCATGATATTCGGCGTCCTCATTGACGCCCCAGATGTCGTAAATCCGCTCGCCGGCGACGATATTGCGCACCGTCAGCATCGCGGTCATCATCGCATGATCCTGGTTGTTGTAACGGTGCATGCCGTTGCGCCCGACCATGTGCAGCGTCGGATAACGCGCTTCCAGTTCGGAGCGCATCGTCTCGACATGCGCGGCATAATGGTCGTCATAGACCGGATAGGCCTTTTCCTGCCGCACCACCGCGCCGCCGACCACATCCTTGGGGTCACACAGCCCGAGGATCGCCATTTCCTTGGTCGCCAGCGCCACCAGATCCTCGTCGCTCGACGCCCACAGCCCGTCGCCCTCGAAGCAGAAATATTCGAGGCCGACGCACGCGAGTTCGGGATCGGGCACCATTTCGGGCGACCAGCTGCGGAAATTCTGCACCCGGCCGACCTGCACCTTGCTGTCGTGGATATAGATCCAGTTGTCGGGGAACAGGTCCTCCGAGCGAATCTTGAGCGCGACGGTCAGGAAATCGCGATATTTCAGGGACGGCGCGGCGGAGAGCGCGCACGCCGGCAGCGGATGAATCCGCGCCGCCAGCTCGCGCATCGGCGCCGAACTGATGACATGGCCCGCATCGATCATAACATCGCCGTCGGGCCCGGTCGCGGTCAGCCGCCAACGCCCCGACACCTGATCCTGCGTCACCTGCTTGAAGCTATGCCCCATCAGCACCGAATTGCCGCCCGCGACGACCTTGTCGCGCGCCGCTTCCCACATCATGCCCGGCCCCAGCCGCGGATAGCGAAAGGTTTCGAGCAACGTCTTGGTCGCCATGCCGTCATTCGGCGCCTTGTTGAGCCCCAGGCTGCGCTTCAGCCCGTCGACCACCGCGGCGCCGAGGCTCAACCCCTTGATGCGCTGCGCCGCCCAGTCGGCCGACATTTCGTCGCACGGCATGCCCCACACCTTCTCGGTATAGGTCTTGAAAAAGATCGAATAAAGCTTCCGCCCGAACTGGTTGATCGTCCAGTCCTCGAAGCTGCGGACCGTCTTGTTCGGAAACAGCTTCGCCTGCGCATAGCTCGCCATGCACAAAGTCGAACGGACGATGCCCAGATTCCACAGCGCCTCGAACGCGCGAAGCGGATAGGAATAGAATTTGCCCTCATAATAGATGCGGCTCATCCGCGGACGCTGGATGAAATCGTCGGGCAAAATCTCGTTCCACAGGTCGACGACTTCCTGGCTTTTCGAGAAAAAGCGGTGCCCGCCGATGTCGAAGCGAAAGCCCTCATGCTCGACCGTCCGGCTGATCCCGCCGACATAGGTCGGGTCCTTCTCGATCACGGTGACCGAAAAGCCTTCCTTGGTCAGCAGATAGGCGGCGGTCAGTCCCGCCGGCCCTGCCCCGATGATCGCGACATCGGCGCTGGTCGGACGATTTTTCGGCGCGGATGCGTCGGACATAATTTGATTCCCCACAGGCAAATTCATGCTCAGCGATTGCTGTGGGCAATCATGGATAAAAATTGGTTAATGCCGCGCGGGAATATCGCCGCGCGGCCGCGTTTCCGGCCCGTTTACTCGGCTCTGGCCCGGCGCTAAGCAGGGCCATGATCGGACGCCGCCTTTTGCTGGGGCTTGCGGTGTCGCTTGCGACATATGCTGCGCCGTCGGCCGCGCAATTCGTCCCGCGCGAGGCGATGATCCCGGCCGAACAGGCCGCCCGGCAACTCGCGCCCGACCGCGCGGCGCCGACCCTCGCCGAACAGGACCAGATCGCCACGCTCGAAAGCCAGGTCGGGATCGACAGAGCCTGCAACACGACCTGGCAGCCCGCGCTGGAAGCCCCGCGACGCGCGCTGCTTCAGCTCTACGAACGCACCTACGGCCCCGACCATCCGGCCACCGCCCGCCCGCTCATGTCGCTGCTCTGTCACTTCGCCTATAATGGCAAGACCCCCGAAGGACGCGCCGAGAACGAGCAAATCATCGCACGCCTCGTCGCGATCGGCCGCAAGCGCGCGCAACCCGCCACGCTGTTTGCCGCGCTGACCGCGCAGGCAGGGCTGCGACGCGAGCAGGCAAAGCCCGACGCCGCCATCGCCGACGCCACCGAGGCGCTCGCGCTGGCACGCCGGCACTTCGCCGACTATCCGGCGATCGTCGCATCGAGCGCCGGCGCACTCGCCGCGACTTTCGAGGCCGCAGGCCGCCCGGTCGATGCCGAGCCGCTGCGCCAGGAGGCGGTCACGCTGATCCAGACGATGCCCGACGTGAATCGGCTCGCGTTGGTCGACGTCTATGAAGCGCTCGGCAACAACCTCACAGCACAGTTGCGCGCCAAGGATGCCGCGAGTTGGTTTTCGCGCGAGCTCGACATCTTCGAAGCGATCCTTTCTACCGCCAATGCCAACGACCTCAGCAACATCATCCTCTATTCGCAGCGGCTGTACGGGGCCGACCCGCCACGGGTCGAGGCGCTGTATCGTGCGGTGCTCGCCCGGCAGGAGGCCGATCCGGCGAGCAGCGACAAGCGCAACTGGATGACGCTGTGGAATCTCGCCAAATCGACCTCGCTCGAACGGGGCTGGAAAAACAATGTTTTCCGCAGCGACCTGAGCGAAGCGATCGCCTATCAGCGGCGCGTCATCGCGGCGATGGGCCCCGGACAGGGCCATGGCTTCGAACTCGAACTGGCCAGCCTGTTGCAGCAAAGGCGCAATACCGCGGCCGAAGCCGAAACCATCTATCGCCGCGCACTGGCCGGCGATCCCGACAATCCCGCGCTGATCGAGAATCTCGGCAATACATTGCAGATTCTCGACCGGTTCGACGATGCCCTGCCGATCCGCCGGCATGCGGTCGAGATCGCGAAGGCGCGGTTCGGCCCCAGCCACCGCGAAACGCTGCGGCTCGCGCAGAATCTGGGGGTCGCTTTGTGGATCCAGCGCCGGCCGAGCGAAGCCAGGCCCTATTATGAGGATGTCCTGGCCGGATATCGCGCCGAGCTGTCCGCGATCCCCGAGGGCGCGAACGCCGACTATCGGCGCAGCCTGAGCGATTTCATCAGCATCAAGGCGAGCGACCTGCTGAAACTCTACTGGACCGACCGGGCGAACCCCGCGCAAGGCGGCGATGCGGCCAGTCGCGCGGCGGGGTTCGCCGTCGCCCAGCTCGCGCACCCCTCGGTTTCGAGCGCGGCGATCAGCGAAACCGCGGCCCGCACCCTGGCCGAACGGACCCACAAGGGGGAATTGTTCGGCGCGTGGGTCGCGGCGCGCGACCGGGTGGTTTCGCTCGACGCGGCGATCGGCGCCGCCGCCCAGCGCGGCGCCGGGGGCGACGCCGACCGGGGCCGGCTGCTCGAAGAGCGCGCCGCCGCCGGCAAGATGCTCGCCGAAACGACGATCCGGCTGCAGGATCAAATGCCCGACATCTTCGCGACGCTCCGCCCCGAACCGGTGGCGCTGGACGAAGTGACCGGCAGCGGGGGCAAGCCGGCGCTGCTGCGCGAGGATGAAGCGCTGATCCTCCTCTATCCCGGGATGCCCGATGCGCGCGGCGAGATGAGCCGCGGAATCGCCTTCGCGGTGACCCGCACGGGATCCGCCTGGACCGAAATCCCGATCGACGGCGCCGATCTGGCGCAGGTCGTGGTCGACCTTCACGGACAATTGTCCGACCGGCAAAATTCCGGCGCGACCGAACGGGTGCCGGGCGAAGACCTGTTCGACTATCTCCACTATGATCGCGGCGCCGCCTATCGCGTGCATCAGGCGCTGTTCGGCGATCCCGCCGTCGCCGCGCTGCTCAAGGACAAGGGTCGCTGGATCATCGTCCCCGAAGGCCCGCTGCTCGCGCTCAATTTCGCGGCGCTCGTGTCGCGCCCGCCCGCGGGCGGCGCAGCCGGCGACATCGATCCCGCCATGTTGCGCGCGACCGCCTGGCTGGGCCTCGAACGCGCGATCGTCGTGCTGCCGTCGGTCGACGCGCTGCGCACGGCGCGCCGGGGCCGCGCCATGGCGTGGGGTCCGGGCAAATTCTATGGCGTCGGCGACCCCGCCTTCCGCGGCATTGCCGATCCCGCCCCGAAGGCATCGCCCGACCGCATCGCCGTGGACAGCGCCGCTCGTTCGGCGACGGCGAATATCCTGATGGCGCCGCGACAAAGCCTCTACCGCGGCGGCGTCGCCGACCCCACGATGCTCGCCAAGCTGCCGCGCCTCGACCATAGCGCCGCCGAAATCCGGACGATGGCCCAGCTCCTCGGCGCGCCGCCCGATCGGCAATTGCTCCAGCTCGACGCGACCCAGGCACGGCTCGAACGCAGCAGCCGCGACGGGACGCTGGGCGACAGCAATATCGTCCTTTTCGCCACCCACGCGTTGCTCGGCGGCAGTTTCGACGGCACGCTGGCAGAACCCGCCCTGGCGCTGACGCCGGGCGCCCGGACGGGCGGCGAACCCGCCGACGCAAGGAACGACGGCCTGCTGACGGCGTCGGAGGTCGCCGAACTGCGCTTCAACGCCGCGCTGGTGATCCTGTCGGCGTGCGACACGGCGGCGGGCACCAGGGGTGGCGACGGTTTCAGCGGGTTGACGCGCGCTTTCCTTCTGGCCGGCGCGCGCGCCGTGCTGGCGACCTACTCGCCGGTCAACGACGAAGTCGGCGAACGGATGACCACCACCGCGGTCGCGCGGCTCAAGGACAAGCACGGCGACATCGCGGCGGCCTTGCGCGAAGCGATGCGCGAGATTGCCGCCGATCCTTCGCGCGATGCGCGCGGTCAATCGCTCGCGCATCCGGCGGCATGGGCGGTCTATGTCGCGATCGATCCGTCCTGAACCAAAGGGGCGACCGGCCTGCCCCGATTACGGGACGGATGGCGCCCGCGCGGGCCCCTTGTCCTCCGCAACCGGCGGCCCGCGCGCGCTGTTGCCCGCGCCCGTCACCCCGTCGCTCGCCGCCGCCAGATCGCGGCGAACAGGCTTCAGCGCCAGCGTCCCCAGCCGTATCCGCGGCGCCGCCTTGCCTGGCGATGCGCCGATGGCAAACGCGCCATCGATCCGCAGCAACTGCGCCGACGCTTTCGCCAAACGCACCGTGTAGCGGCCGTAAGCGACGCTTTCGAAAAGGAAATATCCGTCGAACTCGGTCAAGGTCGTCGCGCGCACCCGGCCCTCGGCGTCGACGAGTTCGAGCGTCAGCCCCTCGATCGGATTGCCGCCGTCGCGGATCATGGTGCCTTCGATCTCGCCCGCCGCGGTCATCGGCAACATCACTCGGGTCGCCACGCCCGGGCGCGGGGTGACAACGACCCCGGGCAGCGCGGGCTGGACATAGGGGTCGGGCAGACTGCCGGCGTCGATCCCGATCATCACCGGACGGAAAGGCTCCAGCCCGTCGACCGTCGCCCGCCCGCCCTTGTCGGTCGCAGCGTCGACAAAGGCGTTGCCCGCGGTGATCGGCACATCGGGCAACGCCGCCTCGCCCGGCTGGCGGATGCCGTCGCCATTATCGTCCATCCACACCTCGGCCGTCACCTGGCCGCGGCTCGCGAGTTTCTCGCTCGACACGCGCCAGCCGCCACCCTGCGGTTTCGGCCCGAAGCTGAAGGCGAGCGCGAGCGACGCGGCGACCGAGCCGTCGCTCGCCACTTCGCCGAAACCCGTCAACTGCAACTTGTTGAAACGGCGCGTATAACCCAGGCCCGCCCGCGCGCGGTCGAGTCCTTTGTCATACCCCAGTTCGGCGCGCCATTCGCCGTCGCCCTTCCCCGCCCATTCGGCGATCACCGTCGCGCGCGAATCGGCGGCGGCGCCCGACAGCGCGAAGCGCGCCTCGCCGCGGAGACGCACCCGCCCGATCCGGGCGTTGGCGAGCAGGGTCGCGCTCAGATTGTCGGGCGGGTCGGGACCGATCGGCACCTTGGTGCGCGCCCAGTCAAGCTGGCCGGTGAAGGTCAAAGCGCGGAAACTAGCCGAGGCGCGCGCCGAGGCCTCGAGACTTTGCACCCCCGATGTCCGGTCGACCTGGCGCAAATCGAGGTGCAGTGGCAGCACGGTGCGCCCCAGCTTGACCGACTGGTCGACCGAAATCTGGTACATTCCATTGATATTGTTGATAAAACGGTCGGATACAAAACCGCCAAAACCACGCATCGCGTCGGCGCGCACATAGGTCTCGCCGAACGCCGCGAGCCAGCTCGCACGCAGCGCGCCACTATTGTCATCGGCATAGGATCCCGCCACCTCGAGCAGGGTCGGGCCGATCGAGCGGCGCAGCGCGACTTCGCCATAGTTGCGCCGGACATTCTCGATCATCAGACTGTGGAGATAGCCCGCGACCGACGTGCGCGTGTCGAGCCCGCGCTCGACCCCGATCGTGCCGCGCCAGCCGCGGCGGAAGGTCTGGCGCCGATTGCCGAATTCGACCAAATCGGCATTTTCCTGGGCGAAACCCGCCCAATAATAGGTTTGCTGCGGTGGGATCGAATCGATCCCCACTTGCAACTGCTTGATCTCGCGCCGGATTTGTCCTTGCGGGCCATAGAGCACGATCTCGAAACGGTTCGAGCCATATTGCAGCGGCACGTCGAGAAATTCATAGCGACCGTCGCCATTGGGGCTGGTGAACGCCAGCAACTGCCCGTTGCGATACAGCTCGGCGTCCCAGCCCGCGGGCAGGTCGCCGCGAAAATCCGTCTTGTCGAAGGCCTCGGGGCGCTCGACCGGGCGGTTGGTCAGCACCGCGCCGCGCCCCGGCGACGATCCCGCGACGATCCCCGTCGACAGCAGGCTGACATCGCCGACCGCATAATGCGTCGCCTTCAACGGCCCGAGCAGCTTGCCCTGCGAGTCGGTGCGATAGAGCCGTATCCGCAAACTGTCGGGCACCCCCTCATTGTCCGACGACAGCCGCGCGTCGAAGCTTTGGCCCAACACCTCGCCAGCCGCGAAGACCTCATAGCGCGCCTGCACATAGGAGCCGCCGCGCTTGTCGTTAACGAACCCCGCCGAGGCGACGACATCGACCGACGGCGTCGCCCAGTTTTCATAAGGTCGCACCGCCTGCGGCAGGCTCGCAAGGTCGAAACTCTGCTGCGGGCGCAGCCCGGTGCCGCGCGCGCGCCGTTCGGCGGCGAGCTGGAAGGGCAATTTCTCTTTCGAATCGATACGCAGCACCGCGTTCGACAGGTCGGGGACCAGTGGCAGCTCGAACCACGCCGCGAGCTGCTTCACATCGACGCACCAGCCCGCGGCGGTGTCGCGGATCGCGGTGGTGTCGATGGCAAAGCTGCGGCTCCCCAGCCTTACCTCGCCCGCATCGCGGTCGATCGTCAGGCTGCGGCGCTCGTCGAACACCCAGCCGGTTGCGCGGCGCAACTTCTTGTCGACGCGGATCGGCAGGTCGAGCGCGATCACCATGTCGGCCAGGTCGACGCACATCCCCGTCGGCGTCTGATAGCCGCGAATGCCGTCGCCCAGCCGGTACTGGCCCGAGCGCAGGTCGACCAACCAGCTGTCGTCCTCACTGGGTTTCCAGCCGTCCGAGACCCCTGCCTTTTCAGCCGCATGGGCGCCGGCCGGGACAAGCCCCACCAGCGCCAGCCCGGCCGCGAGGACCGGGAAAATTCGTGTCAGAAGCGCGCGAAGCATAGCCGCGCCCGCTCGGCCGACTACCCGATGCTCATTTCACCACCCGGTCGACCGCGTCGATCGTGCCGCCGCCGACCTCGCGGTCCTCGCTATAACGGATGCGCACCAGCCCTTTCAGCTTCGCCGCCAGTTCGGCGGGCACGCGCAGCTGGACCTGGCGCTGGCCGACCTCGGGATAAACCGCGATGCCGCGCGCGAGCAGCAGCGGCTCGGCGACCCCGGGCCGCGTCACCTCGATATCGCCATAGACCGAACGGTTGCCGCTGCGCGCGAGGTCGAAGGCGAAGGCCGGTCCATCGACGGTATCGACCACCCGCGCCTCGCCGATCGACGCCTCGGCCCCGAGGTCGCCGACGCGCACGATCACCGGGATGGTGATGCCATAGATCGGGGTGAGCGCGATCGACACGCCGCCGCTGGTCACGGGCTTCGCCGGGTCGGCCGCGGGCGCCGCATCGGGCACCGCGCGGAACAGCATATGCGCGCGATATTCGCCGGGCGGCGTCCCTTCGGGCACGCGCACCCCGACGCGGATCACCTGCGGCTGGTTCGGCGGCAAGGTGACGCGGCGCGGGCTAAAGCTGATCATGTTCAGCGCCGCCTTTTCGGCGTCATTCGCGTCACCCTCGTCGATCTCGTCGAGCCCGCCGAGCGCGGTCATCCGCTTGATCTCGAGGCTGATGCGATAGGTCGCGGGCTCGGACCCGATATTATTCAGCACCACCTCGGTGCCGCGCGAGCCGTCGAGGACGACGCGGGTCGGCGCGACGAGCAGATCGCCCGCGGCGTGCGCGGGCATCGCCGCCGCACCGATCGCGAACGCGGAAAACAGGCACAAAGCCTTGAAAAATCGCAACATGGAAATGGTCCCCACCATTTTGGAAACCGGTCGGCCCACACCGCCCGGCAGTCCCCTCCCTGTTGCGCCAACATGGTTGATATTTCGCTAACCATGGTGTTTCGCGCTGACTGCTGCGCAGCGCGCCAAACCAGAACGCAAAAAGGGCCGCCGGAGGCTGGTACCCCGACGACCCTTTTGCGGCTGGCGAACCCGAAGGCCCGCCGGTCCCCCCACCCTGTCGAAACTTACTGGTAGTTGGCGGTGACGTTGAACGTCCCCGAATAGTCGCCCGCGGTCTGGTTGGCGCCGACGCTCAGCGTGCCGCCGACCTGAAAGCTGCCGCCCGTCGCGCTCAGCGTGACGTTGCTCGCCGAATAGGACAGCGACGAGGTCATCGTGCCGCCGAGCGAACCGTTGAGCGTCACCGACGAATCGCCGCCGACCAGCACCACCGCACCCGAGGTGCCGGCGATGTTGAAGTTCGCGGCGGTCGTGGTGCCGGTGCAGGTCAGCCCGGTGCCGCAGGTTGCGGCGCCGGCGGTCGAAACGACAACGGTCGAAGCCGTCGCGCCGCTGATGACCGTGGCGTACTGCAGGTCGCTGGTGTTGGTGAGCGTGATCTGGCGCAGGATCTTGGCCTTCGCCGTACCCGTGGCCGATGCCGCGTTCGCCGCCGAGGCGTTCATGGCGAGAGCGGCAATAGCGGCACCCATCAGGGCGCGCTTCAGTGCAATGTTGCGCATAAGTTTTTGGTCCCTTGGTCAATCGGAAGCGATTGGAAATCCCACCCCATCGCTGTCGCCCTTCTACCGACGACCGGTTCAGCTTTTGCCCAACAACCATGGTTAATGGCGCATTAGGGATTGGCCCGCATTTCCGGTGGAAAGCAGGCGAAATCAGCGTCTTGGCGCAAAATTAGCGGGACGGTGGGGACCGTCTTTTTCCTATAACGGCCCGCTTCGGTACAAATTAAGCCCGGTCCGACAAAATCGATTCGAACCGCAGAATCGGATTCGCGCAGAAGACACCAAGGACGCAGAGCGGCTAAGCGGCCCGATTGCTCGGCGCACTCCGCGTCCTCTGCGCGAATCCCTTCACGCCTTCGGTAGCAATCAGATCGATTCGCCGGAGAGCCGCTGGCAGATCATGTCGAGCTGGTCGAGCGAGGCGAACTTCAGCGTCAGCGCCCCCTTGCCGTCGCCGGCATATTGGATGCCGACGCCGATGCCGAGCAGCTCGGACAGATGCCGCTCGACCGCGACGATGTCGGGGTCGCGATTGCCGTCCATGCTCTTATATTCGAGCGGCGCCTTGCGCCCGCCGCCCTTGCCGGCGCGTACCAGCGCCTCGACCGCGCGCACCGACAGCCCGTCCTTGACGATCTTGCGCGCAAGGCCCTCGGCGCCCTCGGCGCCGATCAGAGCGCGCGCATGCCCCATCGCGAGGCTGCCGTCGCCGACGAGGTCCTGTACCGCGCGCGGCAGCTCGAGCAGGCGCATCAGATTCGCGACATGGCTGCGCGACTTGCCGACCAGCCGTGCCAGCGCATCCTGGCTATGCCCGAAATCCTCGATCAGCTTGCGATAGGCCCCCGCCTCTTCGATCGCATTGAGGTCCTGGCGCTGGATATTCTCGACCAGCGCGATTTCGTAAGTCGCGGCATCGTCGAGTTCGCGTACCAGCGCGGGGATCTGGTGCAGCCCCGCGCGCTGCGCCGCGCGCCAGCGCCGCTCGCCCGCGACAAGCTGATAGCCGTGCCCATCCGGCGCGGCGCGCACGATGATCGGTTGCAGCAACCCGCGCGCGCTGATCGAATCGGCAAGCTCGGCAATCGCATTTTCGTCGAAATGGCGGCGCGGCTGGCCGGGCAGCGGGCGGATGTCGCTCACCGCGACATGCTGCACCGATTCGCCGCTCGCCGGCGCGGGCGACGCGCCGCCGGGGCTCGCCAGCACCGGCGCCTCGACCGCGGCATCGCCGAACAGCGCGTTCAGCCCGCGCCCCAGCCCCGACGGCCGCTTCTTCGCCGGAAGCGCGCCAGAAACGCCAGTTTCGTCTTGTTTATCAGCCATTTATGCAGCCTTGCGGACGTTGGGCAGGCGATCGATCAGCTCGCGCGCCAGCGCGATATAGGCCGCCGACCCGGCGCAGCGATGATCATAGATCAGCGCCGGCAGCCCATGGCTCGGCGCTTCGGACAGCCGCACATTGCGCGGGATCACCGTTTCGAACACCACTGGCCCCAGCACCTCGCGGACATCGTCCGACACCTGATCGGTCAGCCGGTTGCGGCGGTCGAACATCGTCAGCGCGACCCCTAGGATCGTCAGCCGCTGGTTGAACTTGCCGCGCACCCGCTCGACCGTGGTGAGCAGCTGGCTCAGCCCCTCGAGCGCGAAAAATTCGCATTGCAACGGCACGATCAGCGATTCGGCGGCGATCAGCGCGTTGAGCGTCAGCATCCCCAGCGACGGCGGACAATCGATCAGGCAGATGTCCCACTGCCCCGCTTCGGCGTCGGTCATCGCCTGCTGCAGCTTGTGCAGCCGGTCCTTATATTCGATCAGCTCGATCTCGGCGCCCGACAGGTCGACCGTCGCGGTGACGATGTCGAGCCGCGGCACCGCGGTCGGGATCGCGCATTCGGCCAGCGTCGCTTCGCCGCGCAGCAGGTCATAGCTCGACAGCGTGCGCCGCGCCTGCCCGATGCCCAGCCCGGTCGAGGCATTGCCCTGCGGATCGAGGTCGATGATCAGCGTGCGCCAGCCGGTCGCCGCAAGCGCGGTCGCCAGGTTGATCGCGGTCGTCGTCTTGCCGACCCCGCCCTTCTGGTTCGCCACGGCAATGCGGATCATCGCTTTCCTCGCTGTTGCGCCGCGATCTGGCCCGATCCCACCAAAATCTGGCTATCGGCATCGGTGCGGCTCTGTTCCACGTGAAACATTCTCTGCCACGCCGGCGGCAGCAACGCCAGTTCCTTAACCGCGTTTCGCCCTTTTGGCAGCAGCCAGCGCGTCGATTCGGTGGAAAAACGCGCGGATAAGTCGATGAGCTTGTCGAGCGGCGCAAAGGCCCGCGCGCTGATCGTCCCCGCGGGCCGGGTTGCCACCTTTTCCAGCGGCGCCTCGGCAACCTCGACATGCGCCAGTCGTAGCTCGCCCGCGACATCGCGCAAGAATTCGCACCGCCGCTTGCGCGATTCGACAAGCAACATCGGCCGCTCGGACAGGATTGCGACGACCAGCCCGGGCAGCCCCGGCCCGCTCCCCAGATCGACCCAAAGCCCCTCGCCGTCCCGATCGAGCGCGAGCAGCTGCGCGCTGTCGGCGATATGCCGCACCCACAAAATCGGGATCGTCGACGCCGCGATCAGATTCTGCCGCCCACTCTCGGCCACCAGCATCGCCGCAAACCGCTCGAGCCGCGCCCATTGCGCGGCGGTCGGCGAGAAAGCCTTCGCAATCCAGCCGCGTGCCTCGTCCTCACTCGCCAAAATCCCGTCAGGGGAAGTCACCAGTCACCACCTTCATTCGTCATTCCCGCGAAAGCGGGAATCCAGCTTTGCGCCCTTGCGCGATGTTTTGAAAGCCTCGCGCTCCCAAGCATTCGGCCGATTGCGAACCTCGACCATCCGTGCGATCTTTCCACCCATGGGCATTTCGGCAACCATAGTCCCGATATTCATTTTGTGGTCCGCGTCAGTTGCCGACCCTGTGGAGTATCTCGGTTTCACCAGCCCCGAAATCGCATCGCGGAACATCGTGCAATGCGGCGCCGAGGCCGTCGAAGTCCGCTACGACGACGACTTCGACGAGCTGGAGGGTTTCACAAAGTCGCCTACCCTCGTCGTTCGCGGAGCGACTGTGGAACAGCTCCCATGCATCAACAATGCTGCTGGCTTTTACGATGCCGAATTGCCGCCCGAACTGCAAAAGGGCTTCGACGAAATCAGGCTGGCACAATATATGACGGCGCTTCGCGAACGAACCGCAGCGTCGTCGTCGGCGCGAGGTCTGACGGATGAGATACCGAAGTTTCGCGCCGGAGAAACCGATGCGGTGGAATTCGCCCGGCAATTGGAATCGATTTGTGGGCCCGCTGCTCGGGGTGCTTTGCAATCATCCTATGGTCCACACGTCATCAGCCCGGAATGGCTCAGCCGAATCGCGCTGCCTCCCAGGCCGGAAGATGACGGCGCGATATCCTGTCTGATGGCAGCTGCATTCGCTGCCGACTTCGAATTGGGCTTCATTGGGAATGAAGCTGTTTCCGAGTAGGATAGGCCTCAATCGAAGCGCATTTCCCGGCCTCGTCGGGATTAGACGGTCACTCTGCAACAGGATCGCGGGTCAGCACCGCGAACCTCAGCGAGCGTCACCCCCCCCCCGAATCTCGGTCCAATATTCGTCGTGGACATCCGCATCGACTTCGACCGGCATCGAACTTGACGGATAAAGCCGATCGCAACCATCCTTCCGCGGACCTGAAATCCAAAAATGATCTCCGGTCTCGGCATCGTAATAATTCGCCTTGAACCCATCACCGCCCAGCCGCTGGAACAGGCGGCCGCCATAATGCATCGACTGCCCCGATTTCGAGAAGGTCACGCGGCCGATCCGCGCCGGCCCGTTCAGCCCGGCGGACTTATCCTCGATATACATGATCCGGGTTTTCTTGCCGCTCATCACCTCTTCCCCGCTCAGGCCGCCCGCCGCTTGCTATGCACCAGGATCGCGGTCAGCGCCGCCGGGGTCACCCCGTCGATACGCCCCGCCTGCCCCAGCGTCTCGGGCCGTGCCTTGGTCAGCCGTTCGACCATCTCGCGCGACAGCCCGCCAATCGCACCATAATCCAGCGCGGGGTCGAGCAAGATCGCTTCATTCGCCGCCAGCGACCGCAACTCCGCCTCCTGCCGCGCGATATAGGGCGCATAATGGACATCCTCGGCCAACTCGGCGAGCAGCCTTTCGTCAATCGCGGCCAGTTCGGGCGCCAGCAGCGCCAGCGTCGCCATCGTCACTTCGGGAAAGCGCAGCAGATCGATCCGCCGCCGCGCCGCGCCGTCGCCGGGCAGCGCCAGCCCGATCGCCGCATAGTCGGCGGTCGTTACCGGCGCTTCCAGCAACATCGCCGCCCGCGCGCGCTCGGCGATCCGCGCGTCGAACAAAGCCGCGGTCGCCGGCCGCACCAGTCCGAGCGCGATCCCCTTTGGGGTCAGCCGCGTCGCGGCATTGTCGGCGCGCAGCCGCAACCGATATTCGGCGCGCGCGGTGAGCATCCGGTACGGCTCGCTCACCCCCTGCAGCACCAGATCGTCGACCATCACCCCGATATAGGATATCGACCGGTCGAGGATCAGCGGATCGCGCGCCTGTACGGCGAGCGCCGCATTGGCCCCCGCGACCAGCCCCTGCGCGGCGGCCTCCTCATAGCCGGTAGTGCCGTTGATCTGCCCCGCACACCACAGCCCGCCGATCGCGCGAACCTGCAACGTCCGGTCGAGCGCGCGCGGGTCGATATGGTCATATTCGACCGCATAGCCCGGCACGACCATCTCGACCGTCTCGAGCCCCGCCATCGTGCGCAACATGCTCAGCTGCACATCGGCGGGGAGCGAGGTCGAAATGCCGTTCGGATAGACGAGGTGCGAATCGAGCCCCTCGGGCTCGAGAAACACCTGATGCCCGTCACGGTCGGCGAAGCGGTGGATCTTGTCCTCGATCGACGGGCAATAGCGCGGCCCCGCCGCGCCGATCGCCCCGGTAAACAGCGGCGAACGATCGAGATTCGCCGCGATGATCGCGTGGCTCTCGCTATTGGTGCGCGTGATCGCGCAGAAAATCTGCGGCACCGTCCGCACACTGTTCCACGTGGAACAGGTCCAGCTAGCGCCCTCGGCGCTGTCCGAGGGCTGCTCGTCGAGCCGCGCCCAGTCGATCGTCCGCCCGTCCAGCCGCGGCGGCGTCCCGGTCTTGAGCCGCGCCATCGGCAGATTTGCGCCGCGCAACTGTTCGGCGAGCCGATGCGCGCCGGCCTCGCCGATGCGGCCGCCTTCCATCCGTTCCTCGCCGCGGAACAGCCGTCCGCCAAGGAAGGTCCCCGTCGCGAGCACCACCGCCCCCGCCACCAGCTTGCTCCCGTCGCCGAGTTCGAGCCCCGCGACCGACGCGCCATCGTCGGACAGGACCAGCGCCGCCGCTTCGCCTTCGACGACGGTGATGCCCTCTTCGGCGGCGAGCAGGTCCTGGATCGCCTGCCGGTATAATTTCCGGTCGGCCTGGATACGCGGCCCCTGCACCGCCGCGCCCTTCGACGCGTTGAGCATCCGGTAATGGATCGCCGCCGCGTCGGCCGCGCGCGCCATCCATCCGTCGAGCGCATCGACCTCGCGCATCAGATGCCCCTTGCCGAGCCCGCCGATCGCCGGGTTGCACGACATGGTGCCGATCAGCGCCGGGTCGAAACTGACCAGCGCAACCGACGCGCCGAGCCGCGCCGCCGCCGCGGCCGCCTCGGTCCCGGCATGCCCACCGCCGACGACGATGACATCATATATTGCGCTGCTGTCCATGATTGTGGCGGCGCATAGCCGAAACTGCCGGTCAAATCCATCTGGTCTTCGACCACCGATCGAGCGCGGCAAAATACGTCGATGGAAGAGCCGTCAACGCCCCTCGTCCCCCCGGACTTGATCCGGGGTCGATCCTCGCAGCGTCGAATATGTGGATCCCGGATCAAGTCCGGGATGACGGCGAAATCGATCGCTGTTCCACGTGAAACATCATTTCCCGATGCAGAATCGCCCAAACAGCGTATCGAGCATTTCCTCGACCCCCGCCCGTCCCGTGATCCGGTCGAGCGCACCGCCCGCGAGCCGCAACCGCTCGGCGAGCAAAATCAGATCGCTCGCCTCGCGCGACCCGGGCACGACCTCCAGCCAGTCCCGCGCCTCGGCGAGTGCGTCGCGCTGGCGTCGGCGCAGCGCCGCCTCGCCCTCGCGCGGCAACAAAGTCCGCGCCATCTCGACGATCATGCGATGGAGCTTGTCCATCCCCTCGCCCGTTGCCGCCGACAATATCAGGTCGCAGCGCGCGGCCTCCGTTTCCGCCGCGGCATCGCCGCGCCAGCGGTCGGCCTGCGCCGCGATCAATATCAGGCGCGCATGCTCGGGCGCGTCTTTCGCCGGCCCCAGCCACAGCAAGATATCCGCAGCCTCAACCGCGGCCTTCGCGCGGTCGATCCCGATCATCTCGATCGCATCGGCACTTTCGGCGCGCAATCCCGCGGTATCCGAAAAGCGCATCGCGATCCCGTCGAGCGCCAGCGCGGTTTCGATCACATCGCGCGTCGTCCCCGCGACCGGCGACACAATCGCCAGCTCGCGCTTGGCTAATGCATTGATAAGGGTAGATTTCCCGGCGTTTGGCGGCCCCGCGATGACGACCGACAACCCTTCGGCGATCACCTCGGCGCCCGGCCTGGCCAGCCAGCCATCGAGCTCGGCGGCGAGCATCTTCATCCCTTCGCCTAGGCGATGTGCGCAATCATCGTGAAGTTGCACATCCTCCTCATCACCGAAGTTCAGCTCGGCCTCCGCCGCCGCCATCAGCCCGAGCAACCGGTCCTGCCAGCCTTCGACCGCGCGCGACACATGCCCGCTCGCCATCCCGAGGGCCTGTTTCCGCTGGCTCTCGGTCTCCGCCGCAAGCAGGTCGGCAAGGCCCTCGGCCTCGGCGAGGTCGATCCGCCCATTGAGGAAGGCGCGGCGTGTAAACTCACCCGCCTCGGCCGCGCGCAGCCCCGGCATCGCCGCAAGTGCCGCCTCCACCGCCGCGACCACCGCGCGGCCGCCGTGCAGGTGCAGCTCGGCCAGATCCTCCCCGGTCGCGGTCGCGGGTCCGGGAAACCACAGGACCAGCGCGCGATCGAGCGCGGCGCCGTTCATATCTTTCAGATCGGCCAGCACCGCGCGCCGCGGCTCGGGCAATCGGCCCGCCAGTACCGCAAGCGCTGCGCCCGCCCGCGCCCCGCTGACGCGCACGACCGCGATCGCCGCCGGCGGCATCCCGCTCGACAGCGCGAAGATCGTGTCGCTGCTTCCGTCTTGGTTCAGCTCTTGCGCCCCCGCGCCGGCTTGTCGTCGCCGTCGTCCTTATCGGCCGATTTGCCCGCGCCGCCCATCAATCCGCCGCCGAACTGGCTCATCAGCGATTGCACGAGCCCGAGCCCGCTTTCACCCATCGGCACCCAGCTCTTGACCATCGACTGGACCATGTCGGGAGTGATCCCCTTCGCCATCAATTCCTTGACGCGGTCGAGGTAGATGGCGTGCAGCGGCTCGAGATCGGGCAGGCCGACGAGCCGCCGCGCTTCCTCGGGGGTGCAATCGATCTCGATATTGAATTTCATCGTCCGTCTCCGCCCTGAAAAAACCGCGAACCGCGCTTGAGCCGCGCCGCTGCGCCCGCTAGCTTCGCGCTTTCACCGCCAAGAAGCAAGAGTCACAGGAGAGTCCCCCATGTCCGCGACCAACAACAGCATCCCCGCGCTCGACGGCGAGGGGGACATCCCCGCCTATGTCGCGCGGCCCGACGCCGACAGCTCGCGCGCGATCATCGTCATTCCCGAAATTTTCGGCGTGAACGCCGGCATCCGTAAGAAATGCGATGACTGGGCCGCCGAAGGTTATCTGGCGATCGCGCCCGACATCTTCTGGCGCTTCGCCCCCGGCGTCGAACTCAACCCCGATGTGGAAGCCGAATTGCAGGAAGCTTTCGGCTATTTCGGCCAATATGACGCCAATGACGGGGTCAAGGACATCGAAGCCGCGATCCGCTGGCTCCACGGCCAGGGCGCGTCGAAAGTCGGCGCGGTCGGTTTCTGCCTCGGTGGTCGCCTAGCCTATATGGTTGCCGCACGCACCGACGTGAATGCGTCAGTGGGTTATTATGGCGTCATGATCGACCAGATGCTGAATGAAAGCCACGCGATCGCCCATCCGCTGATGCTCCATATCCCGACCGAGGACCATCTCGTCGACCATGACGCGCAAAAGGTGATCCACGAAGGGCTCGACGCGCATCCGAAGGTGACGATCCACGATTATCAGGGCCTCGACCATGGCTTCGCCGCGACGATGGGCAATCGCCGCAACGAGGCCGGCGCGCAGCTCGCAGACGGGCGCACCAAGGCCTTCTTCGCCGAGCATCTGGCATGAGCGCGCACGCCGGAGTCACCGCCTGGCACGCCTATATGGAAGGGGGCGGCGATCCGTCGGCCTTGCGCGCGATGCTCGCCGAGGATGCGGTCTTCCACTCACCCGTCGTCCACACGCCGCAGGAGGGGCGGGACAAGGTCTTCGCCTATCTCCACGCGGCGAGCCACGCACTTGGCGGCGACGATTTCCGCTATCTGCGCGAGATCGTCGATGGCGATCAGGCGATGCTCGAATTCGCGACGACGCTCGACGATATCCAAATCAACGGCGTCGACATCATTCGCTGGAACGACGACGGAAAGATCATCGATTTCAAGGTGATGGTGAGGCCCTTGAAGGCGATCAACAAGGTGTGGGAGAAAATGGCCGCGATGCTCGCCGCGCAGGCGAGCTGACGTCATGGTGCGGGTTCCGCGCTGGATCGCCATCCCCATTCTCGCCGCCGCGATCGCGCTCGCCGCCTGGTGGGGACCGGCGCGCTGGACGCTGATCCTCTGGGTTCCGCTGCTCGGAATCGCGCTCTACGACGCGGTCCAGCGCCACCACTCGCTCCGCCGCAACTATCCGCTGATCGCGCGGATGCGCTGGCTGTTCGAGGCGCTGCGGCCTTTCCTCTACGCCTATATCGTCGAAAGCCCGCTCGACGGGCGCCCCTTCGCACGCACCGAACGCGACCTCGTCTATGCGCGTGCCAAGGGCGATCTCGATTCGCATCCCTTCGGCACCGAACTCGACGTCTATTCGGACGAATATGAGTGGATGAGCCACAGCATCGCGCCAACCGCCCATGGCGATCGCGGCGCGCGCGTCCATGTCGGCACCTCGCAATGTTCAAAGCCCTACCGAAGCGCGCTGCTCAACATATCCGCGATGAGCTTCGGCTCGCTCAGCGCCAATGCGATCGAGGCGCTGAACCTTGGCGCCAGGATGGGCGACTTTTATCATGACACCGGTGAGGGCGGCTTCAGCCCCTATCATCGCAAGCATGGCGGTGATATCGTGTGGGAGCTGGGCAGCGGCTATTTCGGCTGTCGTGACGACGCTGGTCATTTCGATCCCGAACGCTTTCGCGACACCGCGCAAAACGACCAGGTTCGGATGATCGAGATCAAGCTGAGCCAGGGCGCCAAGCCCGGCCATGGCGGCGTCCTTCCTGGGCCGAAGGTCAGCGCCGAGATCGCCGCGACGCGCGGCGTTCCCGAGGGCCATGACTGCATCTCACCCGCCGCGCATTCGGCCTTTTCGACTCCGGTCGAGATGCTGGCATGGGCCGCGAAGCTGCGCGACCTGTCGGGCGGCAAGCCGGTCGGGATCAAGCTCTGCGTCGGCCAGCCGCACGAAATCTATGCCGTCATGAAGGCAATGATCGAGACCGGCGTCCGGCTCGACTATATCGTCGTTGACGGTGCCGAGGGTGGCACGGGGGCGGCGCCGGTCGAATTTTCGAACCGCGTCGGCATGCCGCTGCGCGAAGGGCTGATCTTCGTGCGCAACGCGCTGGTCGGCTGCGGACTCAAGGAAGAGGTCAAGCTCGCAGCATCGGGCAAGGTCCATTCGGGTGCCGGGCTCGCGGTCAATAACGCGCTCGGCGCCGACTGGTCGAACGCCGCGCGCGCCTTCATGTTCTCGCTCGGCTGCGTCCAGTCGCTGCAATGCCACACCGATCGCTGCCCGACCGGGGTCGCGACGCAGGACCCGGGTCGCCAACGCGGGCTGGTGGTCGAGGACAAGGCCGAACGCGTGCGCCGCTTCCAGGCAGCGACGGTCAACGCGCTATGGGACATTACCTGCGCGATGGGGCTCGACACGCCGTGGCAGATCATGCCGCATCATCTCCACGAACGGCTCAATTCGGCGCGCTCGGACTCGATCGACCGCATCTATAAATTCTATGAGCGCGGCGTGCTGCTGGACGATCCGGACTCGGTCGCGAGCGCTCGCTATTGGGCGATGGCGCGCGCCGACAGCTTCCGCGCCGCGATCTAGAGTAGCATCAGCGCCGCAAGTTCGCGCTGGAGATGCAGCGGCAGCTCGTCGCCCTCCCCGCCTTCGCCGATGCCAGCGGGCGCATCCTCGCCGGCCAGATAGCGCCAACCCTGATGCGCGCGGCGGTAGGTTGGCGGCAATATCTCGAGCTGGTCCGAACAGACGATGTCGAGCCGCCCATCCTTGCGATCCTCGAAACGCAGGATCGTCTGCCGCGCGACGATGCGGTGCTTGATGATCCAGTGCAGCGCGCCGCCGATCAGTTCGTCCTGCCGCTTCGGCCGCATCCGCGTCGGCACGCGCAATTCGCCATTGTCGGCGCGTACCGCGACGCGCCGGGCAAAGGTTTCGACGTGCGCGCAGCCGACAGCGACCTTGGTGAGATGAAGGGGATGCATGGGTCTTAAATGAGGAGAAAGAACCAAGGAACAAGGGGGCCGCCCTGTCGAGCCGCCCCCTTAGTGTCGATGACTGCTGTTGCGGGACTTAGCCGAACAATGTCCCGACACCGACGGTCGGATTGATCCAACCCTCGTACATCATCTTGACGGCGACATAGATGACGAGAGCCAAGCCGATATAAGCGATCCATTTATATCGCTCGATCAACCGCGCGAGATAATTGGCGGCTACCCCCATCAACGCCACGGCAAAAATCAGTCCGACGATCATGATCCCCGGATGATCCTTTGCCGCACCGGCCACCGCCAGAACATTGTCGAGGCTCATCGAGACGTCGGCGACGCCGACAGCCCAGGCAGCAGCCCAAAAGCTTTTCGCCGGTTTGATGCCAGACGTCTCATCACCCGATATTTCGGGCGATCCGGCCGAATGTACGGCGCTGTTGTGATTGATTTCACGCCACATTTTCCATGCGACCCAAACCAGCAACAGTCCGCCGATAAAGATCAGACCGACGACCTGCATGAGTTGCACAACGACCAACGCAAAGAGAATTCGCAAGATCAGCGCCGCAACGACGCCAATGATGATGACCTTGCGGCGCTGTTCGGCGGGAAGCCCAGCTGCAAGAGCGCCAACAATGATCGCATTGTCCGCCGCAAGCACCAGATCAAGACCAATCACCGTCAGAAAGGTCGAAAAGGCCGCCGGAGAGGTTATATTGCTGAAATCGTTGACAATATGCTGCCACATTTCGGCCGGAGAACCGAGGCCCTGTGCGGCGGCCGCCGCTTGCGTCAAAATATCGAATATCACAGCATGTCCCCGAAATAGCTGACCTCTGGCATAGGGTCATAAAAATGATGCAGCAATGCCCGCCACTGCTGATAGCGATCGGACTGGCGGAACCCGTCGCGGTGATCCTCGACCGACCGCCATTCGACCAACAGCAGATAAGGCTGTCCAGTTCCTGTCGGGCGGCGGATTTGCATCGAAATAAACCCAGGGGTCGCGGCTATGAGTGGCCGCACTTCGACGACGGCCGCCTCGAAAGCCGCTTCACTGCCCGCACGCACGGGGAGCAACGCGTGTTCGATCACGGCCATCGCCCCGGCGACTTACTGGTTCATGCTGTCGAAGAAATCCTCGTTGGTCTTCGAATCCTTGATCTTGTCGAGCAGGAATTCCATCGCGTCGATGGTGCCCATCTGCATGAGGATGCGGCGTAGCACCCACATTTTCGACAGCTTGTCCTTTTCGACGAGCAGCTCTTCCTTGCGCGTGCCCGACTTGCCGACGTCGAGGCTGGGGAAGATGCGCTTGTCGGCGACCTTGCGGTCGAGGACGATTTCGGAGTTACCGGTGCCCTTGAATTCTTCGAAGATCACTTCGTCCATGCGGCTGCCGGTGTCGATCAGCGCGGTCGCGATGATCGACAGCGAACCGCCTTCCTCGATGTTGCGCGCCGCGCCGAAGAAGCGCTTCGGACGCTGCAGCGCATTGGCGTCGACACCACCGGTCAACACCTTGCCCGAGCTCGGGACGACGGTGTTGTAGGCACGGCCGAGGCGCGTGATCGAGTCGAGCAGGATGACGACATCCTTCTTGTGCTCGACGAGGCGCTTAGCCTTTTCGATCACCATTTCGGCGACCTGGACGTGGCGCGTCGCGGGTTCGTCGAAGGTCGAGGAGACGACCTCGCCGTTCACGCTGCGCTGCATGTCGGTGACTTCCTCGGGACGCTCGTCGACCAGCAGGACGATCAGGTAGACCTCGGGGTGGTTGTCGGTGATCGCCTTGGCGATATTCTGCAACAGCACCGTCTTGCCTGTACGCGGCGGCGCGACGATCAGCGCGCGCTGGCCCTTGCCCTGCGGGCTGACGAGGTCGATGACCCGCGCCGACTTGTCCTTGACCGTGGGATCGAGACTATCGAGCGACAGCTTCTGGTTCGGATAGAGCGGCGTGAGGTTGTCGAAATTGACGCGGTGGCGGACGACGTCGGGATCGTCGAAATTGACGCTGATCAGCTTGGTCAGCGCAAAATAGCGTTCACCGTCCCGCGGGGCGCGGATTTCGCCTTCGACGGTGTCGCCGGTGCGCAGGCCATGTTTGCGAACCTGGTTCGGCGAAACATAGATGTCGTCGGGACCGGCCAGATAATTGGCCTCCGACGAACGCAGGAAGCCGAAGCTGTCGGGAAGCACCTCGATCGTACCCGAACCGATGATTTCCTCGCCCTCTTCGGCGAGTTCTTTCAGGATCGAGAACATCAGGTCCTGCTTGCGCAGCGTCGACGCGCCCTCGACGCCCAGTTCCTCGGCCATTTCGACGAGTTGGGCGGGCGATTTGGTTTTGAGTTCTTTAAGATGCATGGGATGGATTCCGGGTATGAATATAAGAAGATATGGAGACTAGTTTCGTCGCACCGGCTGGCGCCTATCCGGTCGTGGGACAACCGTTACAGATAGTTCGGCGCATCGAAGCGCCGCCCGCAGGAAACGGGGTTGATCGGCCCCTATAACCGGCTTTTGTCCAAGTCAATCGGCGCAGCGCCGCACCGAAGGATCAAAAGGGGCGAACGACTGCCAGAATGACGATCACCGCGGCCGCGACGCCCGGCACCTCATTCAGCATGCGAAGCTGTTTCTCGGTCAAGGGGCGCTCACCCTTGGCGAGCTTCTTGAAATAGCCGATCATCCAGCCGTGATAGCCCGACAGCGCGATCACGATCGCGAATTTGACCAGAAACCAGCCCTGGTTCCAATAGGAACCGTTAAAGGCGAGCATCAGCCCCAGGATCCACACGACCATGATCGCCGGATTGAGGATGATCCTGCGCAGCCGGTCCTCACGCTCGATCCATTTCGCATCTTCCTCGGACCCCACCGGACACTGGTGATGATAGACGAAAAAACGCGGCATCATGAACAGCCCGGCCATGAAGAAGATCACGAAGATGACATGCGCCGCCTTGACCCACAAGGTCGCCGATCCCAGGAAACCTGCCAGTTCCATGCCTATCCTCGCACGCGCTTGATCAGATGTTCGACATGGGCGATCGGGGTGTCGGGCACGATCCCATGGCCGAGATTGAAGATATGGGGACGATGACGGAAGGCCGCAAGGATGCGGTCGATCGCCGCATCGAGCGCCTCGCCGCCGGCGACGAGCGCCAACGGGTCGAGATTACCCTGCACCGGCAAATGGGGTGGCAGAACGGCATCGGCCCACACCGGATCGACCGTCTCGTCGAGACCGACCGCATCGGTGCCGACTTCGTTCGCATAGGCTGCCAGCTTACCGCCGGCCCCCTTCGGAAAGCCGATGATCGGCGTATCGGGATGCAGCGCCTTCAGCCGGCGCACGATCTCGGCATTGGGCGCGATCACCCAGCGTTCGAATTGCGCAGGGCTGAGGCTGCCCGCCCAGCTATCGAACAATTGCACCGCCTCGACCCCGTTTTCGATCTGGCCGGAGAGATAGGTGGTGCTGAGGTCGACAATCGCGTCGATGATCGCCTGGAACGCCGCCGGATCGCCGAACGCCATGCGCCGGGCCGCCGCCTGGTCCTTCGACCCCGCGCCAGCGATCATATAGGTCGCGACCGTCCAGGGACTTCCTGCAAAACCCAGGAAGGTCGTCTCGGGCGGCAAGGCGTCCGCGACGCGCGCCACGGTGGCATAGACGGGGTCGAGCCGTTGCGGCACGGCCTCGAGCGACGCCAGCGCATGGTCGACGAGCGGCGGGGCGAGCCGTGGGCCTTCGCCGGCCTCGAACCACAGATCCTGTCCCAATGCGTGCGGGATGACGAGGATGTCCGAAAACAGGATCGAACCGTCGAAGCCGAAACGGCGGATCGGCTGCAGTGTCACTTCCGCGGCGGCTTCGGGATCGTAGCACAGCTCGAGGAAACCGCCCTTGGTTTCGCGAAGGGCGCGATATTCGGGAAGATAGCGTCCTGCCTGGCGCATCAGCCAGAGCGGCGGCCTGTCTTGCCGCGCCCCGCGCAGCGTCGCGAGCAAGCTCTTACGGGAAGCCATGGCGCGGACCTCTTTCTCTTCCAATATAATATATAAGAATATGGTGGTGGTTTGTTGGCGGGCGGATAGCGCGGCTTTAGGCAGCGCCGCCGCTTTTGCCAACAGCTTGACTCGCGCGGCGATGATCTTTGCCAAGGAGTCGCGGCGGGCTTTCCCCCTAATTCACAGCCTGTGGATAAGATGCCTTCGCTGTGGACAAGCCGTGGGGTGGAATCGGCGCCGCCGGGGATGAATCCACCGTGCCGATTTGCTCCCCCCACTTGTCCCGAAACTTATCCACAGCCGGCCCGAACGCTTCATCGCTTGCCTTTTTCTGCGGCTTTGCGCCATGTGCGGCGATGGGCCGGCTCCACCTTCACCTCATATCCGATTCCACGGGCGAAACGCTCGAAAATATCGCCAAGGCGGCGATCGCGCAGTTCGACGACGTCGAAGTGGTGCGCCATTTCTGGCCGATGGTGCGCTCGGAATCGCATCTCGACCGGATCATGGCCGAGGTCGAGGCGAGCCCGGGGATGATCCTGTTCACCCTCGTCAACGGCGACCTGCGCGTCAGCCTCGAACGCCGCGCGCGGGCGCGCGACCTGCCGCTCGTCGCCGCGCTCGACGCGGTGACCGATGCGCTGTCGCAAATGCTGGGGCAGGAAGCCAAGGCGCGCCCCGGCCGCCAGCACCAGCTCGACGCCGCTTATTTCGCGCGGGTCGAAGCGATCCAGTTCACCGTCGCGCACGACGACGGGATCGGCTGGGAAAATTGGGAACAGGCCGATATCGTCCTCGCGGGCGTGTCGCGCACCTCGAAAACCCCGACGAGCATCTATCTCGCCAACCGCGGTTTCAAGACCGCGAACATCCCGATCGTCCCCGAATCGCCGCCCCCCGATGCACTCTATCAGCTCAAGAAACCGTTGGTCGTCGGGCTGACCACCGGGCTCGACCGGCTGGTGCAGGTGCGCCGTAACCGGCTGCTCGCGCTCAACCAGGCCCCCGAGACGCCTTATGTCGACGATGAAACCGTCAAGGCCGAACTCGCCTATGCGCGTCGCATGTTCGCCGACAATGGCTGGCCGGTGATCGATGTGACGCGCCGCTCGATCGAGGAAACCGCCGCCGCGGTGATCAAGCTGGTCGAGGACCGCGGCGCGGCATGACCTTGCTCCTCGCCTCGCAAAGCAGCGGTCGCGCCGCGATGCTCCGCGTTGCCGGGCTGACCTTCGAAACCAGCGCCGCGCATGTCGACGAGGAGGCGCTGACCGCGTCGCTGCACGCCGCGGGCCAGACTCCGCGCAACATCGCCGACGCGCTGGCCGAAGCGAAGGCGATCAAGATTTCGTCGCGGCTTCCGGGCGTCACGGTACTCGGCGCCGATTCGACCCTTGCGCTCGATGATGGCGCGATGCTGAGCAAGCCGGAGAGCCCGGCGGAGGCCGCCGACCATCTCCGCCGCCTGTCGGGAACCCGCCACCGCCTGTTCAGCGCCGCGGTCGCCGCGCGCGACGGGGCGCCGGTGTGGCGCGCGATCGGCGAAGCGAAACTGTGGATGCGCCCCTTGTCGGACGCCTTCATCGCCGACTATGTCGCGCAAAACTGGGACAGCATCCGCTGGACCGTCGGCTGTTACGAAATCGAGGGGGCGGGGGTGCAATTGTTCGACCGGGTCGAGGGCGATCCCTGGACCATCATCGGCATGCCGATGCTTCCGCTGCTGTCGTGGCTGCGCGCGACCGGGCTGGCGCCATCATGAGCGGCGGCGTTCCTTATGCCGAAGTGATCGGCGACCCGATCGCGCACAGCAAGTCGCCGCTGATCCACGGTTTCTGGCTCAAGGCGCTGGGCCTCAACGGCGATTATCGCCGTGCGCATGTAAAGCCCGACGATCTTCCCGCCTATATCGCCGAACGCCGTAACGATCCCGACTGGCGCGGCTGCAACGTCACCATCCCGCACAAGCTGGCGGTGATGGATTTCGTCGACGATCCCGGCGATGTGCGCGGCACGATCGGCGCGATGAACACGGTGGTGCACCAGCCGGGCGGCGCGCTGATCGGCACCAACACCGATGCTGCGGGCTTCTATGCCCCACTCGCCGAACTCGACCTCGAGGGCGCGCCGGTCGTCGTCGTCGGCGCGGGCGGCGCGGCGCGGGCGGTGCTGTTTGCGCTCGCCCGCGCGAAGGTCGGGCCGGTCACCATCCTCAACCGCAGTCCGTTGAAAGCCATGGGCCTGCTCGCGACCTTCGGCCTCAAGGGCGACGTCGTCGCGCTCGATGCCGCGCTGCCCCCCGCCGCGCTGCTGGTGAACAGCAGCAGCCTGGGCATGACCGGCCAGCCGCCGCTCGACCTCGACCTGTCGCCGCTCGCCGAAGATGCGATCGTCTATGACCTCGTCTATGCGCCGCTCAAGACCGGCTTGCTGCGCGCCGCCGAGTCGCGCGGACTCGACACGGTCGATGGCCTCGACATGCTGATCGGCCAGGCCGCACTCGCCTTCGAACTCTTCTTCGGCAAGGCGCCGCCCGAGGGACGTGACGAGGAATTGCGCGCGTTGCTCACCGCATGAGTCACTACAAGCGTCCCGCGTCGCGGCTCCGCCGTCCCTTCCTTCTCGGCCTCACCGGGTCGATCGGCATGGGCAAGTCGACGGCGGCAAAGATGTTCATCGCCGAGGGCATCCCGGTGTTCGACGCCGATGCCGAGGTGCATCGGCTGCAGGGTCCCGGCGGCGCGCTCGTCGCCGCGATCGAGGCGCGCTTTCCCGGCACTACCGGGTCAAACGGCGTGGACCGGCAAAAGCTCGGCGCGCAAGTGCTTGGCAATATGCACGAGCTCGCCGCGCTCGAGGCGATCGTCCACCCCGCGGTCGGCCGGGCGCAGAAACGCTTCCTCGCTCGGCACCGCGCGCGCGACGTCGTCGTGCTCGATGTCCCACTGTTGTTCGAAAAGGGCGGCTGGCGACGCGTCGGCGCGATCGCCGTCGTCTCGGCCCCCGCTTGGATGCAGCGCAAGCGTGTGATGCGGCGGCCGGGCATGACCGCCGCGAAGCTCAAGGCGATCCGCCGGCTGCAGGTCCCCGACCGCGTCAAGCGCGCGCGCGCCGATTTCATCATCGAAACGGGTCGCCCGAAAAGCGCGACGCATCGCCAGATTCGCGCCATCGCCTCTTGTTTCCATGCCCGATAGGGTCAATATTGCGGGTTCGATGCGAGAGATTATCTTCGATACGGAAACCACGGGGCTGGACCCCAGAACCGGGGACAGGCTGGTCGAAATCGGGTGCATCGAACTGGTCGACCGCCGCGAAACCGGCCAGAGCTTCCACGCCTATTTTAACCCCGAACGCGACATGCCCGCCGCGGCCGAAGCCGTCCACGGCCTGTCGATCGGCTTCCTGTCGGACAAGCCGCTGTTCGCGGCGCGCGTCGACGATCTGCTCGAATTTCTCGGCGATGCGCCTCTGGTCGCGCACAACGCCGTCTTCGATTTTGGTTTCGTCAACGCCGAACTCGCACGCGCCGGGCGTCCGGCGCTCGACATGACGCGTATGTGCTGCACGGTGCAGATGGCGCGCAAGCTTCATCCCGGCGCCAAACATAGCCTCGATGCGTTGTGTACGCGTTACGGCATCGATCGCAGCCACCGGGTCAAGCATGGCGCGTTGCTCGACGCCGAACTGCTCGCGCATCTCTATATCGAAATGACCGGCGGGCGGCAGATCGGACTTGGACTCGCCGCCAGGCCGTCGGCGCAGGTGGCCTCGTCGCTGGCAGCCGCCGCCGCATCTTCCTCACCCGACCAACCATGGCGCGAACCGCGCCCGCATATGGCATCGGCCGCCGAACTGGCGCGCCATGCCGAATTTGTCACGGGGCTCAACCAGCCGCTGTGGCTCGATACGGTGTGATGGCCATTCCCTGACCATCGCGCCGGCCAAGAAGGAGAAGAAAAATGGAAATCCGCGTCTCTGGCCACCAGATCGAAACCGGCGAAGCGCTGCAGTCGCACGTGTCGGATCGGATGAACGCGATTGCCGACAAATATTTCTCCCGCGCGATCGGCGCGCACGCCACCTTCGGCAAGGGGCCGCACGACAGTTTTCAGTGCGACATCGTCGCGCATGTGATGCAGGGCCTCGTACTCAAGGGGCATGGCCAGGCGCAGGACGCCCATGTCGCTTTTGAGGGCGCGGCCGAACGCATCGAAAAACAGCTCCGCCGCTACATGCGCCGGCTGAAGGACCGCAACGGGTCGGGGGCACCCTCGCCGACGGTCGACGAGATCCAGGACAATGCCAGCTACATCGTTTTCGACAGCGGCAGCGAGGAAGAGGATGCGGGCGACGCCCCCGCGATCATCGCCGAAACGCGCGTCGATATTCCCAGCAGCAGCGTCTCCGACGCGGTGATGATGCTCGACCTCAGGAACACCAACGCGCTGCTCTTCGTCAACAGCAAGACCGGCGCACACAACATGGTCTATCGCCGGACCGACGGCACCATCGGCTGGGTCGAACCGCAATAGGACTGGATTTTCTCCGCCATCCGGCCTAAGGGCCGCGCCCAACGATACACCCAAAGGTGCCGGGGCCGGCATGGCGGGGGCCGTCACGACGATCCGTGAACGATTGCCGTCAGGGCGACCTGGGCGCTGGCCGGGCTGTTTGAGATTTGACCAAAAAGATGAACCTATCTTCCCTTCTTTATCCCGCGACCGTGCGCGCGCATGTTCAGCTCGATTCGAAAAAGGCGCTGTTCCCGTTCGTCGGCGAACTCGCGGCGCGTTCGCTCGGGCTCGATTCGGGCGAGGTCAGCGAAGCCCTGCTCGAACGCGAGCGGCTGGGATCGACCGGCTTTGGCCGCGGCATCGCTTTGCCGCACGCCAAGATGGCCGACCTAACCGGGGTGCGCGGCCTGTTCCTTCAGCTGTCGCGGCCGATCGATTTCCAGGCCGTCGACGGCCTGCCCGTCGATCTGCTGTTCGTGCTGCTCTCGCCGCTCGATGCCGGTGCCGACCATCTGAAAGCGCTCGCCGGCGTCTCGCGCATGCTCCGCAACGAGGCGATCGCCGACCGGCTGCGCGGCGCGAAGAGCGACGAAGCGCTATATGCGCTGCTCGCCGACAGCGAAACGCGTGACGCGGCCTGACGCCGCACCAGTGCCGGAAACCCCTGCATGACGCGGCTGACCAGCCGCTTCCTGATCGATCTTCTGCTCCGCCGCACCGACGCGGCGGGTGGCTTCGCGACGATTCTCGCCTCCGGCGACGCCCAATCGGGGGTGATATTGATCCAGTGCCGCGCGCGCGGCGCGGCCGGACCGCTGCTCGAACGGCATTTTTCCATGACCGGCGCTTATGTGTGGGAAGATGTCGGCGCATCGGTGGGGGGCGATGAAGCGGCGCGTACCGCCTATCTCGACCGGCGTAAAAACGCCGATCCCGACCTCTGGATCGTCGAACTGGACATCGCGGATGCGCCACGACTCGTCGCCGAGTGGGCCGAACTGGCTTGACATTGTTGCGGCGCACAATAAGTGGCGCCGACAGATTAACGCGTAGGTCGTCCCGTGGGTTGCATCGGCTTCAAGTCGAGAGACCCGGCAAACGGTTCGGACACGCAGTCGGATGATGGCCGCAGGCGGGTACAGAAACTAAGTCCCCCGCCTGTTTTTCTTTGGCCCGTCAGCCGCCCTTTTGACGGATTTTATGAGTCGCATTTTGAACGTCGCCAGCGTGGCCGCCGTCGGCATGACCGTCGCCACCATGCTGTTCGTTGCGGAACCCGGTTTCGCCAAGAATCTGGCTTTTGATGCCAGCCTGCCCGTGTTGAGCCTGCCCGGCGCCGATGTGCCCGAACTGCTCCAGAAGGCGGATCTGCCGACCGACACGACGGTCGATACCCCCGATACCATCGAAGACCGGCCCGCCGTCGAACCGATCCCGGCTCCGGTGACCGCCGAATCGCTGGCCGCGCTCGTCGCCACGACGTCGCGTCCGGCGACGCTCGATCCCGAACTGCGCTGCCTTGCCGGTGCGGTCTATTTCGAATCGCGCGGCGAATCGCTCGTCGGCCAGCTTGCGGTCGCGCATGTCGTGATCAACCGTGCGCAGTCGGGCCGCTTCCCGACCAGCCTGTGCGGCGTCGTCCATCAGCCGAGCCAGTTCAGCTTCGTGCGCGGCGGCAAGATGCCGGCGATCCGCGAATCGTCGACCCTGTGGTCGAACGCGGTCGCGATCGCACAGATCGCCCGCGACGGCAGCTGGAAGAACCAGGCGCCCGGCGCGCTCTTCTTCCACGCCCGCCACGTCTCGCCCGGCTGGCGCAAGA
This sequence comes from Sphingopyxis sp. EU05-FHT14B03, assembly GCF_058790875.1. Classification (NCBI taxonomy): domain Bacteria; kingdom Pseudomonadati; phylum Pseudomonadota; class Alphaproteobacteria; order Sphingomonadales; family Sphingopyxidaceae; genus Sphingopyxis; species Sphingopyxis sp. EU05-FHT14B03. The sequence goes on along the minus strand of NZ_JBYTDC010000001.1, from coordinate 1,781,320 downwards.
CGCGCATCGCGCAGATCGATAATCACATCTTCTATCGCTGACGATGGCACGGGGTGCGCCCGCGCATCCCGTTCATTGCCAAGCCAGATTCGCTGGCGCATGGTGGGCGCATGAAGCTTCATCTTAATGCCGCCCTGCTCGGTGCAGCGGCGCTGGCTCTCGGCGGTTGCGCAACTGTTGTTCCGCCCGTCGAAGTCACGCGTTTTCACAACGCGGTTCCCGGCTGGGCACCCGGCACCCGCTACGCCATCGCGACCGCGACCGCGCCTGTCGACGGTCCGGGCGCTGGCATGCCGTCGATCGAGTGGAACAGCTACCGCACGGCAGTCGACCAGCAATTGCAGCGGCAGGGCCTTGTCGCCGCGGGGTCGGGCGACAGCGCGCCCTTGCTCGTGCGTATCGGTTTCGATCGCAGCGAACGGGTGAGCGGCGGCGGCAACTCGCCGGTGTCGGTCGGCGTCGGCGGTTCGACGGGCGGCTATCGCTCGGGGGTCGGGCTTGGCGTCGGTTTCAGCTTCGGCGGCGGACCGCGCCGCATCTATGATCTGCAACTGTCGGTGCGCATCGACGATGCCGCTTCGGGTAACGCCTTGTGGGAAGGCCGCGCGATCGCCGCCGTCCCGGCCAAGGCGCCCGCCGCGCAGCCGTCGCTCGCCGCGGCAAAATTGGCCGATGCCTTATTCAAGGACTTCCCCGGCGAATCGGGACGCACTATCAGCGTCCCATGACCATCAGCATCGACGCCGCTTTCGACAGCGGCAATATCGTCGTGGAGTCGCTCGCCGGCACCACCGCCCGGCTCTCGATCCGCAAGGACCGCGAATCCGATTTCTTCCAGTGGTTCCATTTCCGCGTCGGCTGCGCCGTCGGCGATGCACTGGAACTCAGCATCACGGGTTTGGCGAACTCGGCCTATCCCGACGGCTGGCCCGATTATGCGGTGTGCGCCAGCACCGACCGTGAGCATTGGTTCCGGCTCGACACCGATTATGACGCGGCCGCCGACGGCGGGTCGCTGATCGTCCGCCACACCGCCGAAAGCCCGATCCTGTGGGTCGCCTATTTCGCGCCTTATTCGATGGAGCGGCACCACGACCTCGTCGCCTCGGTCGCCGAATGCGAAGGTGTCACCTATCGCCGCCTCGGCCACAGCCTCGAAGGCCAGCCGATCGATTGCCTCGAAATGGGCAGCGGCGACACGCAGGTCTGGCTCTATGCGCGTCAACATCCGGGCGAGAGCATGGCCGAATGGTGGATCGAAGGCGCGCTAGAGAAGCTCACCGATCCCGCCGATCCGCACGCGCGCTCGCTGCTTGCCAAATGCCGCTTTCACATCGTGCCCAACATGAATCCCGACGGTTCGCGCCGCGGCCATTTGCGCACCAATTTCGCCGGCGTGAATCTCAACCGCGAATGGCACGAACCGACCGCCGAACGCAGTCCCGAAGTGCTCTGCGTCCGCAATGCGATGGATGAGACCGGCGTCGACTGGGCAATGGATGTCCATGGCGACGAAGCGATCCCGGCGGTCTTCTTCGCGGGCTTCGAAGGCATCCCGTCGCTTAAGCCCGCGCAGCAGGACAAATATAAGGCGTTCCAGGCTGCGCTCGCCGCCGCGACGCCCGATTTTCAGGTCGACCTCGGCTATGTCGAATCGGCGCCGGGCAAGGCCAACCTCAGCATGTCGACGACCCAGCTCGCCGAACGGTTCGGCGCGGTGTCGATGACGCTCGAAATGCCGTTCAAGGACAATCGTGACCTGCCCGACCCGGTGCAGGGCTGGTCGCCCGAACGCTCGAAGCTGCTTGCGCACGCGTGCCTGTCGACGCTGGACCAGATGCTGTGATGCCCGACGGGGGCGGCTGGCATATCGTCGAGGACGATCTGTCGGGCGCCCCCATCCGCGCGCTGCTCGAACAACATTTCGCGGGCATGCTGGCGAATTCGCCGGCGGGCAGCTGCCACTTCCTCGATTTCGATGGCCTGCGTGCGGGCGATGTGACCTTCTGGTCGATCCATCATGGCGACGATCTTGCCGGATGCGGCGCGCTGAAGATGCTTGATGGCCGGCATGGCGAGGTCAAGTCGATGCGCACGCATGACGCTTTCCTCAGGCAGGGCGTCGCGGCGCTTATGCTCGACCATATCATCGCCGAAGCGCGCGGGCGCGGGGCCGAAAGGCTCAGCCTCGAAACCGGCTCAAGCTCCGCCTTCGAACCCGCGCTCGCGCTCTATCGGCGCTACGGCTTCGAAGACTGCGAACCCTTCGCCGATTACAGGCCCGACCCGTTCAGTCGTTTCATGACACGATCGCTTTGAAAGGGGTTCGCGCAAAGACGCAAAGACACGAAGAAGACGCTCCGGGCCGATAGACCCTTTTCTTCTTGGGCGATGCGTTTGGCGCTGCGTTGTGGGAAAAGGCCGCTTCGCGGCAGGCACGACCTCTTTGCGTCTTTGCGTTTTTGCGCGAAACAAAAAACGCGACACTTGCGCCACACCACAACCCGGCGAGGCCAATGCCCAAATGAAAACGGGGTCCGGAAGGAACTCCGGACCCCGCTCATAACCCCGAGGGGTTTGGACAATCGGGCGCGTTACGCGGCCTTCTTGTCCTCGATCACCGGCTGCGCGCCGCCGATCGCGATCTTGTGCGGCTTCATCGCCTCGGGCACTTCGCGGACCAGGTCGATGGTCAGCAGGCCGTCGGCGAGGTCGGCCTCGCTCACCCGCACGAAATCGGCGAGCTGGAAGCGGCGTTCAAAGGCGCGCGTCGCGATGCCGCTGTACAGCAGCTGACGGCCGTCGCCCTCATCCGGCGTCGCCTTGCGGCCGCTGACGGTCAGCATATTCTGCTGCGCGGTGATATCGATCTCGCCCGACTTGAAACCCGCGACCGCCACGGTGATGCGGAAATGGTCGTCGGCAACCTTCTCGATGTCGAACGGCGGATAATTTTCGGCGCCCGAACCGCTCGTTTCTAGAAATTCGAACAGGCGGTCGAAACCGACGGTCGAACGGCGATAGGGGGTCCAGTCGAAGCTGTTGCGCATGGGTCTTTCTTCCTTTGATAAGCGAAGTCAGGGACCGCGGCGCGTGCCGCGATCGCCACCCGGTCCCTTCATGGCGACCGGATGATCCGAATCTGGTGGCGGGCGAAACCATTTCAAGAGGGGCGTTGGCCTTCGTCCGAAAGCCACGCTAAGGGGACGGCGAATTGTCACGAGAAGGACTATCCATGCCGCAGCTCATCCTCATCCGCCACGGCCAGTCGCAGTGGAACCTCGAAAATCGCTTCACTGGCTGGTGGGACGTCGATGTCACCGAAAAGGGCGCCGCCGAGGCATGGGCCGCGGGCGAGTTGATGAAGGAAAAGGGCATCGCGCCCGACGCCGCCTTCACCTCGGTCCAGTCGCGCGCGATCAAGACGCTCAACCTCGCGCTCGAGGCGATGGGGCGCTTGTGGCTGCCGGTGACCAAGGACTGGCGTCTCAACGAGCGCCATTATGGCGGCCTCACCGGGCTCGACAAGGCCGAGACTGCGGCGAAGCATGGCGATGAACAGGTCAAGATCTGGCGCCGCAGCTTCGACATCCCGCCGCCGCCGCTCGACGCCGGCTCGCCCTACGACCTCGCGAGCGATCCGCGTTATGCCGGCATCGCGATCCCCTCGACCGAGAGCCTGAAAGACACGATCGGGCGCGTCCTGCCCTATTATCAGGCTGAAATCGAACCCCAGCTCGCGGCGGGCAAGACGGTGTTGATCTCGGCGCACGGCAACAGCCTGCGCGCGCTCGTGAAACATCTGTCGGGCATTTCGGACGCCGACATCACCGGGCTTGAGATCCCGACCGGCCAGCCGATCGTCTACGAACTGAACGACGACCTGACCGCGCGCGAACGCTATTATCTGAGCGAGAAATAATCGACCTCGTCATTGCGAGGAGCGAAGCGACGCGGCAATCCAGAGTGGCACAGGACCAGGCTGGATTGCTTCGCTTCGCTCGCAATGACGGGGAGGGACTCGGTTACAGCGTCCCGGTCACCGTCAGCTGGACATATTGCCCGAACTTGCGCTGGCGGCTCTCGCTGAACGCGATCGGCCCGTCGCGCCGTTCGACGAAGACGGTGCGGTCGAAGCCGTCCTTCATCCCCGCAAGGTTGCGGTACGACAGCTTCACCGTGAAGCCCGCGACATTCTTGTGCTCGACAAAGGCGGTGACGAACGGTCCCACCGTATATTCCTTCTCGATCGCGTCGAGCCGCAATCCAGGGCTGAACCGCTCGTCGAAATAGCCGCCGCCCCACGCGATATTGCTGCCGGGAATGTCGTGGCGCAGGCTGAGGTCGGCGACATAGTCCTGCCCGAAGCTCTGATCGCGCCACTGGTCGGTCAGCGGGTCGCGCACACGGTTTCGGCGCCAGGTCACATCGGCGTTGATCCGCGCGCCCTTCCACCCCAACGGGTCGAGCAGCAGCGTGCCCTTGGTCGTGACGCGATAGAGATGCGCCCCCGGCAGATTGCCGCGCCCCTCGGTGGTCGACGACAATGGGATCTGGTCGACCAGGTCCTGCGCATAGCCATAAGCGAAGGCGACCGACGCATTGCCCCAGCGTCCCATGTCCTGCACGAATTCCAGCTCGCTGCGGTTGACGATCGGCGGGACGAGCTGGCCGTTGCCGCCATTGCCCTGCCCGTTCGCGACATCGACCGAACTCGCGAAATCGAAGAAATTGAGCTGGTCGACGCGGCGCTGGACGAACCAGTTGATCGTCGTCCTGGGACCCACCTTCCACGCCAGCGCGAACTTGCCCTTCGGCCGGATGAAGCTGCGCGTCAGCCCGCCCGGCCCCGATGAGGTCAGTTCGCTATATTCGGCGGCAAGGTTCAGCTGGGCGGTCAGGTTCGGCGCCAGCGCGCGGCCCCAGGTGAGCGAGGCTTCGCTGCGCTTTTCCTCGACCTTGGTCTGCTCGCCTTCAAAGCCGACCGGCAGAAAGCTGCCATCGGACTGCAACTTCGCAAATTCGGCATCGACGTCGAGGGTGTTATAGGCGCCCTCCAGCGCGATCTGCCAGTCGGTGCCGCCCACGGTGCGCCAGCTATATTCGCCGCGCAGGATCGATTCGCCTTCGTCGGCGGTCTGGCTGAAACGCTCGCCCGCCCGGCCGCCGATCGCGCGATCGACGATGAACGTATCGACGGACGGACTATGCTCGAACCGATAAAGGCCGATCAGCTTGAGCCGGCCCTTGCCCAGCCCCATTTCATAATCGCCGCCGATATCGAAATTATGCTCGTCTTCGGTAAAGCGGAAATCTTCCGATACGCGCCCGAAGCCCGGCTGCACCGACGTGCCACGCACCGATTCGCGCAGATTCTGCAGCTGCCCGCCAAGGTTGAAATTCCACTTGTTGCCGTTCGCGGTCGTACGCGCGAGCGCCGCCGACAGCCGCGGCCGGTCGCCGTCATAGGCACCGAATTCGTCGCGGACGAACAACAGGGCGCCATCGCGGTCGAACCGCTGCTCGGGACCCCAATGGCCGCTGCGATTCGCCTCATTCTTCAGGCTCAGCGTGACCTGCGTACCGTTCAGCTTGCCCGTCGTCGAAATCTCGCCGTTCAGCCAATTGTCCTCGATCCGCGGGCGCCATTCGGGCTGCCAGCGGATCGTCGTCTTGAACCCGCCGCCGGCCCCTGCCCCCGCGACCAGCACGACATTGGCGACCCGCCCGGTCAGCCCGGGCACGTTCAGGCTCGCACCGTCGACGATGTCGATATAGGCGACCTGCGTCGCGGTGACCCGTGCCAGCGCCGTGCGCGCGTCGGTCGTCTTGCTTGCGATGCGCTCGCCGTTGATCAGCACATTCTCGGTCGCCTGTCCCAGCCCGCGATCGCCGCCATTGGTGCCGGTGACGATCAGGAAGCCGGGGACCTTCTCGACCATGTCGAGCGCGGTGCGCGGGGCAAAGCGGGTGAAGTCGGCGGGGGTGTAGCGCTCGGCGCCGCCCACCGGCGCGGGGATCGCGGCGGGCGCGTCGCCGGTCGGTTCCTGCGCCCAGACGGGTGCGGCCGACGCCAACAGCATCGCCGCGAACGACGCTCGACAAATAAAGGCCGACATGACTTCCCCCAACCGCGCCGCGATCGAAGTGCAGCCCGTCCCTTGTGCGAATAGTTCGCAATAATGAAGTTTCGTTACAATGTCTACCAACGCCCCGTGCTGTTCGACGAGCGACACGACCGCGCGGCGCGCCATGTGGTCTTGCGTCCGGCGAAATTTGCGACATGATGTCAGCAAATTGCGGGGGTGAAGGTGCGGATTTTTGGGTCGATGCTGCTGGTGGCTGCGCTCGCGCAGGCGCCGGCGAATGCCGAGGATGATCAGATCGAGCGCGGGCCGGTGCCCGACTGGGTTGTTCCGTCCGAATTGATGCCGGTCCCCGAGGACGCCGGCGGGCTGCTCTTCGTGCGGCGCCAGGATGTGCTGGCGCATCTCGATGCCCGGGGGCAGGCGCAATATGTCGGCTATCGAACCCGCATCCTGCATTCCAACGCACTGCAACTCGGCAATATCTCGATCAGTTGGAAGCCTGTTTCGGGTCCACCGGTCGTGCATCTGATCAAGCTGCACCGCGGCGACGAGGCGATTGACGTCCTCGAAAACACCTCGTTCGAGATCTTGCGCCGTGAGGACCAGCTCGAAGCCGCCCAACTCGACGGCGTGCTGACGGCGGTGTTGCGCATACCGGACCTGCGCGTCGGCGATGAAATCGAAGTCGGCCTGACGACGCGTGCAGACGACCCGACGCTGGCGAAGAATGATTCGGGTTTGCTGTTCATCGTCGACAGTCCGCCGCCCGGGCGCACCCGGCTCGGACTCAGCTGGGAGGAGGGGTTCAAGCCGCGAATCCGGATGACGCCGGACATGACCGCGGTCGCGCACTCCGGCGCCAGCGGGATAGACTTCCCGTTCGACAACCCCCCGATCAAGACGCCGGCGAAGGATGCGCCCCCGCGTTTCCAGTGGCAACGCGTCGTCGAATATAGCGATTTCGCCGATTGGTCGGCCGTGTCGCGGCACTTTTCTCCGCTTTTCGCCAAGGCGGCGCATATTCCAGAGGGATCGCCGCTCAAGGCTGAAGCGCGCCGGATTGCGGCGGCGCATGTGCAGCCGACCGACCGTGCGGCTGCGGCGCTCAAGCTGGTTCAGCAGGATGTCCGCTACATCTATGTCGGGCTGGGCACTGGGAATCTGACCCCCGCCAGCGCGGACGAGACCTGGCAACGGCGATATGGCGACTGCAAGGGCAAGACGGCCTTGCTGCTTGGGCTGCTTGCCGAACTGGGGATCGAGGCCGAGCCGGTGCTCGTGAACAACCAGGGCGCCGACGACGGCCTCGATGCGCGGCTCGCCAATCCGGCCCTGTTCGACCATGTCCTGGTTCGCGCGCGGATCGACGGGACCAGCTATTGGCTCGACGGCACGCTGCCGCCTGTCGCCGTTCCGACGACCGATCCCGTCATCGCCTATCGCTGGGTTCTGCCGCTCAGCGCGAAGGGGAACGCGATCGAGCAGCGCGCCTGGAAACCCGCTGCGACGCCCGACGAGATCACCCTCTATGAAATCGACGCGCGCGCGGGTTTCGACGTGCCGGCGCAGGTGACGAACACCACGATCACACGCGGCATAGCGGGTTTGCAGCAGCAGGCCCAATTATCCAGCGTCACGTCCGACCAGTTGCTGGCCGGGATGCGCCAGCAGATTGTCGGCAGCACTTGGCAGTCGGTTGACGAGGTGAAATGGCGCTACGATCAAAAGGCCGGCGCCAGCATTCTGACCATTCGCGGCAGCTGGGATGTCGACTGGGACAAGGATTCGCGTTTCGGGCGAAGCTACTCGCTGCCCGGCGGCGGCTTCAACCCGCCCGCGAAGCGCGTCCGGCCGCCCGACCAGGACCAGGGGCTGCCATATTATGCCAAGCCCGAATTCGATTGCCGGGTGACGACGGTCCGGCTGCCGTCGGGCACCGATCCGGCACACTGGACGCACAAGTCGGGTTTCGACACGCACATCTTCGGCATGAACTATTATCGCGCGTTCGATGTTCGCGACGGATCGGTCCGTATGGTCCGCGGGCGGCGCGTCGACCGCCCCGAAATCGACGCTGCCAGCGCGCGGCAGGACAATGGCCGTATCGCCGCCTTCGACAACAGCATGGCGTGGATCTTCTACAGCCCCAATGGCGGTGCCAGTCCGAATCCGGACCGCAAGGTCGTTCCGGCGACCTATGATATCGACTGGACCGCCGATCAGGTCCCCTGCCTGTCGCCCGCGGCGATCAGTCGCGCAGCAGCTCGTTGATCCCGGTCTTGGCGCGCGTCTTGGCATCGACGCGCTTGACGATCACCGCGCAATAGAGCGACGGCCCCGGCGTGCCGTCGGGCAGCGGCTTGCCGGGCAGCGACCCCGGCACGACCACCGAGTAAGCGGGGACTTCGCCGATGAAGATTTCGCCCGTCGCGCGGTCGATGATCTTGGTCGAGGCGCCGAGGTAGACGCCCATCGACAGCACCGCGCCTTCGCGCACGATCACGCCCTCGGCAACCTCGGCACGCGCACCGATGAAGGCGCCGTCCTCGATGATCACCGGTCCGGCCTGCAGCGGTTCGAGCACGCCGCCGATCCCCGCACCGCCCGACAGATGGACGTTGGCGCCGATCTGCGCGCAGCTGCCGACCGTCGCCCAGGCGTCAACCATCGACCCCTCGCCGACATAGGCGCCGATATTGACGAAGCTCGGCATCAGCACCGCGCCCTTGCTGATGAAGGCGCCGCGGCGGACGATCGAGCCGGGGACGGCGCGGAAGCCCGCATCGCGAAAACGGTTCTCGCCCCAGCCGGCGAATTTCGACGGCACCTTGTCCCACCAGGTCGCGCCGCCGGCGCCGCCCTCGATGACCTCCATGTCGTTGAGGCGGAAGGACAGCAGCACCGCCTTCTTCAACCACTGGTTCACCTGCCAGGTGCCGCCGGCGTCGCGTGTCGCGACGCGATAGCGGCCGTCGTCGAGCCCCGCGAGCGCGGTCTCGACCGCCTCGCGCACCGCGCCCTGCGTCGTCAGGCCCAAAGTGTCGCGCGCATCCCAGGCGGCTTCGATGGTCGATTGCAGGTCGGTCGTCATGAAATCCCCCAGGGTGTCGGCAAAGTGTCGAGCCAGTCCGAAATGTCGTTCACATGGAAATCGACCTGGTCCGGCAGGTGGTCGCGATGGCCGCTTTCGCTGCCATTGTCCAGCCACACGGTGGTCATCCCCAGCGCCTTCGCCGGGGTCAGGTTGCGCGCCATATCCTCGACGAACAGGCTGCGTTTGGGGTCGATGCCCAGATGGTCGACCATCATCCGATAGGCGGCCGGATCGGGCTTGGGCGTGTAGCGCGTGGCGCGAATGTCGCAGACGCCGTCGAACAGGTCGGCGATGCCGCGCGCCGCCAGCACCCGCGCTGCATAATCGGCATCGGCGTTGGTGAAGATCAGCCGTCGTCCGGGCAGCCGCTCGAGTCCCGCGCGCAGCCGCGCGTCCGGCGCGATGCGGTCGAGCGCGATAGCATGGACGTCGACCAGGAAATCCTCGGGATGAACGCCATGATGGCGCATCAGCCCGGCCATCGTCGTGCCATGGTCGTGGAAATATTGCTTCTGCACCCGCCGCGCCTCGATGGCGTCGACGCCCAGCAGCCGCATGATGAACGCGCCCATGCGCGCGTCGATCAGGTCGAACAGCTGCGCCGACGGCGGGTAGAGCGTGTTGTCGAGATCGAAGATCCACGTATCGATATCGGCGAGGCGCTCGGTCATGTGGCGGCGCTTAACGATCGGGCGCGTCGCGGGCAAGCCACCCTCCCCCTTCGGCACCCCGGGCTTGACCCAGGGTCCCGCTTGGCCTTCAAACCGGCGGGACCCCGGGTCAGGCCCGCGGTGACGACATCATCAGACGACAGGGGACGCTGCATGAACAAGACCTTCCTCCCGCTCCTGCTGCTCGGCACGGCGCTCGCCGCGCCCGCCGCCGCGCAGACCGCCCGCACGGTCATCCACGCCGGCCATCTGATCGCCGAACCGGGCAAGCCCGCGAAGAGAGCCGCGACGATCATCATCGAGAACGGCCGGATCGTCTCGATCGCCGACGGCCACCAGCCCGCCGACGCTGGCGCGACCCTGATCGACCTTAGCGACAAATATGTCCTCCCCGGGCTGATCGACAGCCATGTCCATCTCACCAGCGACGCCGGTGGTCTCGCCGGGCAGCTGGAAGAAATCACCCTCAGCCCCGCCGCGCAGGCCTTCAATGCCGAGGTCAACGGCATGAAGACACTGCGCGCGGGCTTCACCACGGTGCGCAACCTCGGCGACGGCGACGGCGCGACGCTCGCTCTCAGGGATGCGATCGCCGCGGGCAAGGTGCAGGGGCCGCGCATCGTCGATGCCGGCAATGCGATCTCGGGCAGCGCCGGGCATATGGACGGTTCGCTCGGTTATCGCGACGAGCTCAAGCCCTTTTTCGCGGGCGCGGGCAACACCTGCAACGGCGCCGACGATTGCCGCCGCGCGGTGCGTCATCAGGTCGGGCGCGGTGCCGACGCGATCAAATTCGCCTCGACCGGCGGGGTCAACAGCCGCATCGGCGCCGGCCTCGGCAAGCAGATGTTCGACGACGAGGCGCAGGCGATCGTCGATACGGCACATATGTTCGGGAAAAAGGTCGCGGTCCACGCGCATGGCGCCGACGGCATCCGCCTCGCGCTCGTCGCCGGCGCCGATTCGATCGAACATGGCACAATCCTCGACGAGGCGACGATCGCGCTGTGGGCAAAATCGAAGACCTATTATGTCCCGACATTGTCGACTGTGAACGGGTACAAGGAACGCATCGCCGCCAATGCCGCGGCCTATGAGCCCGACGTGCTGGCGAAGATCCAATGGCGCATTTCGATCACCGGCAAGAGCCTCGAACAGCTTGTCCCGCGCGGCGTGCGCATCGCCTTCGGCACCGACGCCGGCGTCTCGAAGCACGGCCGCAACGGCGACGAATTCGAACTGATGGTCCAGCATGGCATGACGCCCACTGAGGCGCTCAAGGCCGCGACGGTCAATGCCGCCGACCTGCTCGGCCTCTCGAACGAGATCGGCACCATCACGCCGGGCAAGAGCGCCGACATCATCGCGGTCGCCAGCGACCCGATCGCCGATGTGCGGGTGCTCAAAAAGGTCGATTTCGTGATGGCGCGGGGGACGGTGGTAGAATGATCTTAACGGGTGGGGTGTTTAGATCGGGCCTTGTCCAACAGCGAAGGCAGGTCGATGCATTTTACCCGGAGCGTGGCGGCGCTGGCCCTTCTTTCGATCGCCGCCTGTGCGGAAAACCCCGATGCGGCATGCCAGGGCGATGCGGTGATTGCGGCGCTTACCAAGGGCATCACCGAAAAAGCGATCACCGGCGCGCAGCAAATGGCCGATCACCGCATGCGCGGGTCGGGCGCGACGCTGTCGGCTTTTCGATCCGTCGCCGATCGTTTTGAATTGAGTGTCACGAAGGCGCGGGTGATCGAAAAGGGTCCCCACGCGGCGCGGCGCTGTGCGGGGCGGCTGTCGATCACCGTGCCGGAGGATGTCCTGACCAAGGCGGACAATGTCGCCGCGATGCTGGGCAAGGGCGACATCCAGGCTCTTGCCAAAGCGGAGAATGTCGACCTGAAGGGCACGACCTTCCGGACCGACGTCGATTATTCCATCGCGGGCGGTGATGGTGGCGCGGTGGTCGAGCCCGAACGCGGGACACGATTCGTCGGTCTTGTCCGTGACCTTCTGGTTGCCGCGGTGCTCGATCAGCATATCCGCTCCGAATATGATGCGATCCGCGAGGAAGAACAGGTCCGCGCCGATGCGCGTGCGATGGCGGAGGATCCCGACCGGGCCGACGAACTGGCCGAACTTCTCGAGCGCGAGCGACAAGCCCATGCCGAAGATGACGCTGACGGGGTCGCCGCTGCCGCTGAACGCGCGGCAGCGGCCTCCGAAGCGGCCGTGCGCGGGCTATGACGCGCGGCATTGCTGCGTTTCGCTCGCAATGACGAGGCTTTAGTCCGTGATCGCGGCTTTCAACCGCCGCCACCGTTCCAGCTTCCCGGCATAGCCACTCGTATTCGCCGCGCTGCTCGACGGCAAATCGAGGACATCCACACCGTCCAGCGCCGGCAATTGCCGCCGCCCGATCGTCGCGGCCTTGCCGCCGTTGAACGCGACCGTCCGCAATTCGGGCAGCGCCGCGACCAGCGCCGCCAGATCCTGCGCCTCGATCCCGCGAATCTCGCTGTCGCTGCTCGACCGCCGTTCGGCGGTGCGGATCACGTCCCACAGCCCGACGCGCGCGTCGCGCAATGCTGACAGCCGGTCCTCATAGTCCATCGCCGCAAGCGGCCGGCCGATCACCTCGCCGACCAGCCGCCAGAAATGGTTCGTCGGATGCGCATAATAGCGCCGCTCGGCGAGCGACCGCGCGCCGGGCAGGCTGCCGAGAATCAGCAGCCGCGTGTCGGCATGAACGTGCGGTGCAAAACTGGCGTGGCGGACGGGCGGCATGCCCCGTCCGATAGCGCGGCCCGACCGGCGCAACAATATTGCTCCCCCCTTGACCGTTGGGGGAATCGAGGCTAGGGGCGCGCTCGACCGAAAAGGGCGGTTTGCTGCCCGTTCCGGTTACAACAGCGCTTGAACATTGCTGGCGCGGATGGAGCCTCCGGAAGATCCTTGTGATCCGCCGGGGTCTTTTGCTGTTACAAGGTCGCCCGTTTTCCGTGGTTTTCCGTGGGACCGGACCGATGCTTCATCCACCGCGGTACAGTAACCGTTCGCTTTGATGGGCGAACATTTAAAGGTGAAGCATTCATGCCCACGATCAACCAGCTGGTCCGCAAGGGCCGGACTCCCCAGAAGGTGAAGTCCAAGGTCCCGGCGATGGACGCAAACCCGCAAAAGCGCGGCGTTTGCACCCGTGTCTATACGACGACCCCGAAAAAGCCGAACTCGGCGCTCCGCAAGGTTGCGAAGGTCCGCCTGACCAACCAGCGCGAAGTCATCACCTACATCCCCGGCGAAGGCCACAACCTCCAGGAACACAGCGTCGTGCTGATCCGTGGCGGTCGTGTCCGCGATCTTCCCGGTGTGCGTTACCACGTCCTGCGCGGCGTGCTCGATACGCAGGGTGTGAAGGACCGCAAGCAGAGCCGTTCGAAATACGGCGCCAAGCGTCCGAAGTAAGGACCGCTTTTTCGGCTTTTGATCATCCCGTGAGCGCATGCGCGCCGGGATGCTGTTGTTAAAAGGAATTACCTATGGCTCGTCGTCGTCGTCCTGAACGCCGCGAAATCCTGCCCGATCCCCGTTTCGGTGATGTGGTGCTGTCGAAATTCATGAACAGCGTCATGCTGGACGGAAAGAAGTCCACCGCCGAAGGCATCGTCTATGGCGCCCTCGAATCGGTCGAGGCCCGTGCCAAGAAGGAACCCATTGGCGTGTTCCATGAAGCGCTGGCGAACATCCGTCCGAACATCGAAGTTCGTAGCCGCCGCGTCGGCGGTGCGACCTATCAGGTTCCGGTCGAGGTTCGCCCCGACCGCGCCCAGGCGCTCGCGATCCGCTGGCTGATCACCGCCGCGCGCAACCGCAGCGAAACGACGATGGCCGCGCGCCTGTCGGGTGAGCTGCTCGACGCGTCGAACAACCGCGGCAACGCGGTGAAGAAGCGCGAAGACACGCACCGCATGGCCGAAGCCAACCGCGCCTTCAGCCACTACCGCTGGTAATCGAACGCGGGATGCCCCCGCCCTCGTGGCCGGGCGTCTCGCATTCGTAACAATCCTTCCTATATCGGGGGTGGCCCTCGCGGCCTCCCCCCAAATTCAAGGACAAGACCATGGCCCGCAGCCATCCGCTCGAAAATTATCGCAATTTTGGTATCATGGCGCACATCGACGCCGGCAAGACCACGACGACCGAGCGTATTCTTTACTACACCGGCAAGTCCTACAAGATCGGCGAAGTCCATGACGGCGCCGCGACGATGGACTGGATGGAGCAGGAACAGGAACGCGGCATCACGATCACGTCGGCTGCGACCACCTGCCTCTGGAAAGCCGACGAAGGTCAGGGCCCCGAGCATCGCCTGAACATCATCGACACCCCCGGCCACGTCGACTTCACCATCGAAGTCGAACGTTCGCTGCGCGTGCTCGACGGCGCGATCACCGCGTTCGACGGCGTTGCCGGCGTCGAGCCGCAGTCGGAAACCGTGTGGCGTCAGGCTGACAAGTACAAAGTCCCGCGCATGTGCTTCGTCAACAAGCTCGACCGCACCGGCGCCGATTTCTATTATTGCGTCCAGACGATCATCGATCGCCTCGGTGCGACCCCGGCTGTCCTTTATCTGCCCATCGGCGCCGAAGGCGACTTCAAGGGTCTCGTCGACCTGGTCAACGAGCGGGCGATCATCTGGAAGGACGAAAGCCTCGGCGCCGAATTCTTCTATGAGGAAATCCCCGCCGACCTCGCCGACAAGGCCGCCGAATATCGCGAAAAGCTGATCGAGCTCGCCGTCGAACAGGACGACGACGCGATGGAAGCCTATCTCGAAGGCACGCTCCCCGAGGTCGCGCAGCTCAAGGCGCTGATCCGCAAGGGCACGCTGGCGCAGGCGTTCGTTCCGGTCCTCTGCGGCTCGGCGTTCAAGAACAAGGGTGTCCAGACGCTGCTCGACGCGGTCGTCGACTATCTGCCTTCGCCGCTCGACATTCCTGACGTTCAGGGTCTCAAGCTCGACGGCACGACGCCCGATTCGCGTCCCGCCGCCGATGATGCGCCGTTGTCGCTGCTCGCCTTCAAGATCATGAACGATCCGTTCGTCGGCTCGCTCACCTTCGCCCGCATCTATTCGGGGACCCTGAACAAGGGCACGTACCTGAACTCGGTGAAGGACAAGAAGGAAAAGGTCGGTCGTATGCTGCTGATGCATGCGAACAGCCGCGAAGACATCGAAGAAGCCTATGCGGGCGACATCGTCGCGCTCGCCGGCCTCAAGGAAACCACCACCGGGGACACGCTCTGCGCCACCAACGCGCCGATCATCCTTGAGCGGATGGAATTCCCCGAGCCGGTTATCGAGCTGTCGGTGGAACCGAAGACCAAGGCCGACCAGGAACGTATGGGCATCGCGCTCAACCGCTTGGCCGCCGAGGATCCCTCGTTCCGCGTCTCGACCGACCATGAATCGGGCCAGACGATCATCAAGGGCATGGGCGAGCTTCACCTCGACATCCTCGTCGATCGCATGAAGCGCGAGTTCAAGGTCGAAGCGAATGTCGGCGCGCCGCAGGTGGCGTACCGCGAATCGCTCGCGAAGCCGGTCGACGTCGACTACACCCACAAGAAGCAGTCGGGTGGTTCGGGCCAGTTCGGCCGCGTCAAGGTCAGCGTCGCCCCCGGCGAACGCGGTTCGGGCATCACCTTCATCGACGAGATCAAGGGCGGCAATATCCCGCGCGAATATATCCCGTCGGTCGAAAAGGGCATGCGAGAATCGGCCGACAATGGTCACATGATCGGCTTCCCGATCATCGACTTCGAAATCAAGCTCACGGACGGCGCGTATCACGACGTCGACTCGTCGGCGTTGGCGTTCGAAATCGCGGGCCGTGCGGCGATGCGCGAAGTGGCGGCAAAGGCCGGCATCAAGCTGCTCGAACCGGTGATGAAGGTCGAGGTTGTTACCCCGGAAGAGTTCATGGGTGACGTGATCGGCGATCTCAACAGCCGCCGCGGCCAGATCCAGGGCACCGACAGCCGGGGCATCGCCCAGGTCGTCGAGGCGATTGTTCCGCTCGCGAACATGTTCGGCTACGTCAATCAGCTGCGCAGCTTCAGCCAGGGACGCGCCAGCTACTCGATGCAATTCTCGCATTATGAGGAAGTGCCGACCAACGTCGCCGAAGAGGTGAAGGCCAAGATGGCCTGACGGGTCTAAGCCGCGCGGACTTGCGCCGCGCGGCAAAGCCCTCTAAGGGCGGCGCCTGATTCAGCAGGCTCGTCCAAGACTGATCAATTCAACTATCGAACAAGAAGGTTCTTAAATCATGGCCAAGGCTAAATTTGAGCGGACGAAGCCGCACTGCAACATCGGCACCATCGGTCACGTCGACCATGGCAAGACCTCGCTGACCGCGGCGATCACCAAGGTGCTCGCCGAAACGTCGGGCGGCGTCGCCGTCGACTTCGCGAACATCGACAAGGCGCCCGAAGAGCGCGAACGCGGCATCACCATTTCGACCGCACACGTCGAATATGAAACCGGCGCCCGCCACTATGCGCACGTCGATTGCCCGGGCCACGCCGACTATGTGAAGAACATGATCACCGGTGCTGCCCAGATGGACGGCGCGATCCTCGTCGTGTCGGCCGCTGACGGCCCGATGCCGCAGACCAAGGAGCACATCCTGCTCGCGAAGCAGGTTGGCGTTCCCACCATGGTCGTCTTCCTTAACAAGGTCGACCAGCTGGACGATCCCGAGCTGCTCGAGCTCGTCGAACTCGAAATCCGCGAAGAGCTTTCGAAGCGCGACTTCGACGGCGACAATATTCCGATCATCCCGGGTTCGGCGCTCGCCGCCCTCGAAGGTCGCGACGACGCCATCGGCAAGGACGCGATCCTGAAGCTGATGGAAGCCGTCGATGCGTGGATCCCGCAGCCGGAACGTCCGCTCGACAAGCCCTTCCTGATGCCGATCGAAGACGTGTTCTCGATCTCGGGTCGCGGTACCGTCGTCACCGGCCGTATCGAAACCGGCATCGTCAAGGTCGGCGAAGAAGTCGAAATCGTCGGCATCAAGGACACCAAGAAGACCGTCGTGACCGGCGTCGAAATGTTCCGCAAGCTGCTCGACCAGGGCCAGGCTGGCGACAACGTTGGTGCGCTGATCCGTGGCGTCGGCCGTGAAGAAGTCGAGCGTGGCCAGGTTCTCTGCAAGCCCGGCACGATCAAGCCGCACACCGAGTTCACCTCGGAAGTCTATGTCCTGTCGAAGGACGAGGGCGGCCGTCACACGCCCTTCTTTGCGAACTATCGTCCGCAGTTCTACTTCCGCACCACGGACGTCACCGGCGAGGTCATCCTCCCCGAGGGCACCGAGATGGTCATGCCCGGCGACAACGTCCAGCTCGCCGTCAAGCTGATCGCCCCGATCGCCATGGACCCGGGTCTGCGCTTCGCGATTCGCGAAGGTGGCCGCACGGTCGGCGCAGGGGTTGTCGCGACCATCACAAAGTAATATAGGGCCGCGAGCCACGCGATTCGGAAGCGATTCGCGCGGCTCGTAGCACTAGGAATTTAGATGGCCGATCCGGCTTCCCTGCGGGAGCCGGAGCAGGCCATTTCGGCTCTTTCGCATCGTCAGACGGGATTCGACTGGAATAGTCATGGAAACGCAGAATATTCGCATTCGCCTCAAGGCCTTTGATCACCGCGTGCTCGATCAGGCCACCACCGACATCGCCGACACGGCGCGTCGTACCGGAGCGCTTATTCGCGGCCCGATCCCGCTGCCGACGCGCATCGAAAAGTTCACCGTGAACCGCGGTCCGCATGTCGACAAAAAGTCGCGCGAGCAGTTCGAGGTCCGTACCCACAAGCGGCTGCTCGACATCGTGCAGCCGACCCCGCAGACGGTCGATGCGCTGATGAAGCTCGACCTCGCCGCGGGCGTGAACGTTGAAATCAAGCTGGCCTAAGGCCAGCGAAGCCCCGGTGAAGACCGGGGTCTCTATCGGCAGGCGGTTCGCCGCCTGCATCGTCCGGAGCGATCCGGACCGACGATAGGGTGGATACCGCCGGACCGCTTCCGCTGGAAGCACCAGGGTCCGGGCTGCGTCCCCCGTCTCGCCGCAGGTCCTTCGGGATGGCGGCACCTCAGCCCGGACGGGGCGATGCATCGAAATTATGGGCTGGGAGGGTAGTCGTCGGGCTTGGCTTGATGGCTTCCCGCAAGCCGTGCGGAATGGTCCGCCCGGCCTCTGTTGAGGAGTATTGATCATGCGGACTGGCGTGATCGCGAAAAAAATGGGGATGACCCGCCTGTTTCAGGACGACGGCCGCCACGTGCCCGTCACCGTCCTGAGCCTCGAAGGCTGTCAGGTTATCTCCGTGCGCGAACAAGAACGCGACGGCTATGTTGCCGTCCAACTCGGTGCCGGCTCGGCGAAGGCGAAGAACGTCGCCAAGCCCCAGCGCGGCGCTTTCGGCAAGGCCGAAGTCGAACCCAAGGCGAAGGTCGTCGAATTCCGCGTCGCTGACGACGCGACGCTCGATGTCGGTGCCGAACTGTCGGCCGACCATTTCGTCGCCGGCCAGATCGTGGACATCCAGGGCGTCACGCAGGGCAAGGGTTTTGCCGGTGCGATGAAGCGCTGGGGTTTCGGAGGCATGCGCGCCACGCACGGCGTGTCGATCAGCCACCGTGCCCATGGTTCGACGGGTAATCGCCAGGATCCGGGCCGCGTCTTCAAGAACAAGAAGATGGCCGGCCACATGGGCGCGCGCAACCGCACCCAGCAGAATCTCGAAATCGTCCGCACCGACGTCGAGCGCGGCCTTCTCTTCGTCAAGGGCTCGGTCCCTGGCTCGAAGGGCGGCTGGCTGATGGTCCGCGATGCGGTCAAGCTGCCGCGCCACCCCGAGGCCCCCTATCCGGCGGGCATCAAGAGCGCGGCCAACAGCAACCAGGAAGCCCCGGCAGACGCGCCGGTCGAAACGCCGGTCGAAGAGACCGTCGTCACCGACACCGCGACCACCGACGGCGCGCAGGAGTCCTGATCATGAAGGTCAAGGTTCAGACCATCGACGGCAAGGCCGGCACCGATATCGACCTCAACGACGACGTCTTCGGCGTCGATCCGCGCGCCGACATCCTGCACCGCGTCGTTTCGTGGCAGCTCGAAAAGCGCCGTGGTCCGGCTCGCGCCGCCCGCGAACGCAGCGACGTCGCCCGCACCGGCAAGAAGTTCGGTCGCCAGAAGGGCGGCGGTACCGCCCGTCACGGCGATCGCAAGGCACCGATCTTCATCGGCGGCGGCAAGGCGCACGGTCCCCGGGCCCGCACCTTCGGTCACTCGCTGAACAAGAAGATTCGCGCGCTTGGCCTCAAGATGGCGCTCAGCGACAAGGCGAAGGGCGGCAAGATCGTCGTTCTCGACACGCTCGAGCTCAAGGATGCCAAGACCAAGGCGCTCGCCGGCCAGCTCGGCAAGTTCGAACTCGGCAACCGCGCACTCTTCATCGACGGCGATGCGGTCCATGAAAGCTTCGCCATGGCGTCGGCCAACCTCATCGGTATCGACTCGATGCCGGCGGCGGGTGCCAACGTCTATGACATCATCCGTGCCGACACGCTGGTCCTGACCCGCGCGGCGGTCGAAAAGCTGGAGGCCCGTTTCCATGGCTAAGGCAAAAACTGTCGACGCGCGTCACTATGACGTGATCCTCGCTCCGGTGATCACCGAAAAGTCGACCCTGCTCAGCGAGAATAACGCGGTGGTGTTCAAGGTTGCGAACGATGCGACCAAGCCCGCCATCAAGGCCGCCGTCGAGGCGCTGTTCGATGTCAAGGTGATCGGCGTCAACACGCTCATCACCAAGGGCAAGACCAAGCGCTGGAAGGGCAAGCCCTACACCCGCAGCGACGTGAAGAAGGCGATCGTTCGCCTGGCCGAAGGCCAGTCGATCGACGTCACCACCGGCGTCTGATTGTAGGAAGAGGCAAGAACAATGGCACTTAAATCCTATAATCCGACCAGCCCCGCGCAGCGCGGCCTGATCCTCGTCGACAAATCGTCGCTGTGGAAGGGCAAGCCCGTCAAGGCGCTGACCGAAGGCAAGAACAAGACCGGCGGCCGCAACAACAAGGGTCATGTGACCTCGCGCGGCATCGCGGGCGGCCACAAGCAGAAGTACCGCTTCATCGACTTCAAGCGTCGCAAGTGGGACATGCCGGCTACCGTCGAGCGTCTGGAATATGACCCCAACCGTACGGCCTTCATCGCGCTGGTGAAGTACGAAGACGGCGAGCAGACCTATATCCTGGCGCCGCAGCGCTTGGCGGTCGGCGACGTCGTTGTCGCGGGCAAGAAGACCGACGTGAAGCCGGGCAATGCGATGGAATTGTCGCAGATGCCGGTTGGCACGATCGTCCACAACATCGAGATGAAGCCGGGCAAGGGCGGCCAGATTGCCCGTTCGGCCGGCACCTATGCCCAGGTCGTCGGTCGTGACCGCGGTCTCGTCATCGTGCGTCTCGGTTCGGGCGAGCAGCGTTACATCCGCGGCGAGTGCATGGGCACGGTCGGCGCGGTGTCGAACCCCGACAACCAGAACACCAACCTCGGCAAGGCTGGCCGTGGTCGCTGGCTCGGCAAGCGTCCGCTGACCCGCGGCGTGGCCAAGAACCCGGTCGATCACCCGCACGGCGGCGGCGAAGGCCGTACCTCGGGCGGCCGTCATCCGGTTACCCCGTGGGGTAAGCCGACCAAGGGTGCTCGTACCCGTCACAACAAGTCGACCGACAAGATGATCATCCGGTCGCGTCACGCCAAGAAGAAGAGGTAAGCCATGGCTCGCTCGGTCTGGAAGGGTCCGTTTGTCGACCTTCATCTCCTCAAGAAAGCCGAAACGGCCCAGGACGGTGGCAGCTCTGCCCCGATCAAGACCTGGTCGCGTCGGTCCACCATCCTGCCGCAGTTCGTCGGGCTGACCTTCAACGTCTACAACGGCCGCAAGTTCGTGCCGGTGTCGGTCAACGAAGACATGGTCGGCATGAAGCTGGGTGAATTTGCGCCGACGCGCTTCTTCCCCGGCCACGCGGCCGACAAGAAGGGCAAACGCTAATGGGCAAGGCAAAATCCCCCCGCCGCGTTGCGGATAACGAGGCGCTGTCGGTCGGCACGCAGATTCGTGGCTCGGCGCAGAAGCTGAACCTCGTCGCTGCGCTGATCCGCGGTCGCAAGGTCGAAGACGCGATGAACGTCCTCGCTTTCTCGAAGAAGGCGATGGCGGTCGACGTGCGCAAGGTTCTCGCCAGCGCCGTCGCCAACGCGGAAAACAACCACAACCTCGACGTCGATGCGCTGGTCATCCAGGAAGCCAGCGTCGGCAAGTCGATCTCGATGAAGCGCTGGCACGCACGCGGTCGCGGCAAGTCGACCCGGATCGTCAAGCCGTTCAGCCGCATCCGCATCGTCGTGCGCGAACAGGAAGAAGAGGCGTAACATGGGCCAGAAGAGCAATCCGATCGGCCTGCGCCTGCAGGTCAACCGCACCTGGGACAGCCGCTGGTTCGCCGAAGGGCAGGACTATGGCCGTATGCTCGTTGAGGATCTGAAGATCCGCAACTTCATCTTCAAGACGCTGCCGCAGGCAGCGATCTCGAAGGTGGTGATCGAGCGTCCCGCCAAGCTGTGCCGCGTGTCGATCTATGCCGCTCGTCCGGGCGTCATCATCGGCAAGAAGGGCGCCGACATCGAAAAGCTGCGCAAGCAGCTCGGCGAACTGACCGGCAGCGACGTGTCGCTGAACATCGTCGAAATCCGCAAGCCCGAAGTCGACGCCAAGCTCGTTGGCCAGGGCATTGCCGACCAGCTCGAGCGCCGCGTGGCGTTCCGCCGTGCGATGAAGCGCGCGGTGCAGTCGGCGATGCGTCTCGGCGCAGAGGGC
Organism: Sphingopyxis sp. EU05-FHT14B03; assembly: GCF_058790875.1. Classification (NCBI taxonomy): domain Bacteria; kingdom Pseudomonadati; phylum Pseudomonadota; class Alphaproteobacteria; order Sphingomonadales; family Sphingopyxidaceae; genus Sphingopyxis; species Sphingopyxis sp. EU05-FHT14B03. Next base: position 1,759,516 of record NZ_JBYTDC010000001.1, on the reverse strand, counting down.
ATCCGCATCAACTGCGCCGGCCGTCTGGGCGGCGCGGAAATCGCGCGCACCGAATGGTACCGCGAAGGCCGGGTGCCGCTGCACACGCTGCGCGCGAACGTCGATTATGCCGAAGCGACCGCGCACACCGCCTATGGCGTGTGCGGGATCAAGGTGTGGATCTTCAAGGGCGAAATCCTGGGTCATGACCCGATGGCGACCGACCGGTTGATGCTCGACGCGCAGACGTCGGGCGTGCGCCCGGCGCGCGATGATCGCCGCTAAGGACTGCTGACATGCTGCAACCGAAAAAAACCAAGTTCCGCAAGGCTTTCAAGGGCCGCATCCATGGCAATGCCAAGGGTGGCACCAGCCTGAATTTCGGCTCCTACGGGCTGAAGGCGATGGAACCCGAGCGCATCACCGCGCGCCAGATCGAAGCGGCTCGCCGTGCGATCAGCCGTGCGATCAAGCGTCAGGGCCGTTTGTGGATCCGCATCTTCCCCGACGTCCCCGTGTCGTCGAAGCCGGCCGAAGTCCGTATGGGCAAGGGCAAGGGTTCGCCGGAATTCTGGGCCGCGCGCGTGAAGCCGGGCCGCATCCTGTTCGAACTCGACGGCGTTCCGGGCCCCGTGGCCGCGCTGGCGTTCGAACGCGCCGCGATGAAGCTGCCGATCAAGACCAAGGTCGTTGCCCGCCTCGGCGACACGACCCACCTGGAGGGTTAAGGACATGGCCAAGACCGAAGATTTCAAGGCCAAGACCGACGACCAGCTCGCCGAACAGCTTGGCGAACTGAAGCGTGAGGCGTTCAACCTGCGTTTCCAGGCGGCCACCGGCCAGCTTGAAAAGGCATCGCGCGTCAAGGAAGTGCGGCGCTCGATCGCCCGCATCAAGACGCAGCAGACCGAGCGCACGCGCTCGGCTGCGAAGTAAGGAGACTATCGATGCCGAAGCGCATTCTGACCGGCACCGTGGTGTCCGACAAGGGCGACAAGACCGTCGTGGTGAAAGTCGAGCGGAAGGTGAAGCACCCTCTGTACGGCAAGATCATCCGTCGTTCGAAGAAGTATCACGCCCATGATGAGGACAACAGCATCAAGGCTGGTGAAACCGTCCGCATCGAGGAAACGAAGCCGATTTCGAAGCTGAAGACGTGGAAGGTGCTCGACAAGGTCGACACCCACAGCAAGCCCAAAACGGCTGCCGACGCCTAAGCTGGTTTTCACGGAACCGCCGGGATTGCCCGGTAGGCCAAACAAGAAGGAAATGCATCGATGATCCAGATGCAGTCACAATTGGAAGTCGCCGACAACAGCGGCGCGAAGCGCGTCCAGTGCATCAAGGTGCTGGGCGGGTCGAAGCGTCGCGTCGCCGGCGTCGGCGATGTCATCGTCGTGTCGATCAAGGAAGCCCAGCCGCGCGGTAAGGTGAAGAAGGGCGACGTGCATCGCGCCGTCATCGTCCGCACCGCGAAGGATGTGCGCCGCGCCGACGGTTCGGTGATCCGCTTCGACAGCAACGCCGCCGTGCTCGTCAACAAGAACGAGGAGCCGATCGGCACCCGTATCTTCGGCCCCGTCGTCCGCGAACTGCGCGGCCGTGGCTATATGAAGATCATCAGCCTGGCGCCGGAGGTGCTCTGACCATGAGTATGGCGAAGATCAAGAAGGGCGACACGGTTGTCATCCTGTCCGGCAAGGACAAGGGCAAGACCGGTGAAGTGACGCAGAGCCTGCCGAAAGACGGCAAGCTGGTCGTCGCGGGCGTCAACATCATCACGCGGCACCGCAAGCCGAGCCAGACCAACCCGCAGGGTGGCCTGGAACGCAAGGAAGCGCCGCTGTACGCGAGCAAGGTCGCACTGGCCGACCCCAAGTCGGGCAAGCCGACCCGCGTGCGCTTTGAAACCAAGGACGGCAAGAAGGTCCGCGTGGCCGTGAAGTCCGGGGAGACGATCAGTGGCTGACAATTACACCCCGCGCATGCGCACCCGCTACGACGAGGTGATCGTCAAGGCGATGACCGAGAAATTCGGTTACAAGAACGCGATGGAAGTGCCGAAGATCGAAAAGATCACGCTCAACATGGGCGTCGGTGAAGCCACGCAGGACAAGAAGAAGGTCGAATCGGCAGCTGCAGAAATGGAGCTGATCGCCGGCCAGAAGCCTGTCGTGACCAAGGCGAAGAAGTCGATCGCACAGTTCAAGCTGCGCGAAGGCATGCCGATCGGCTGCAAGGTGACCTTGCGCCGCGAACGCATGTACGAATTCCTCGACCGCCTGATCACCATCGCAATGCCGCGCATCCGCGACTTTCGCGGCGTGTCGGCGACCAGCTTCGACGGCCGTGGCAACTATGCCATGGGTCTGAAAGAGCAGATCATCTTCCCCGAGATCAACTATGACCGCATCGACCAGGTGCGTGGCATGGACGTGATCGTCACCACCACCGCCCATACGGACGAAGAAGCCCGCGAACTGCTCAAGCTGTTCGGCTTCCCCTTCCCGATCGAAGCGCAGGAAAAGGAAGCCGCCTGATCCCTCTGGGACCAGGCAGGCTCTTTCAAGAAGGAAAGAGAACTTAAGTCATGGCGAAACTGAGTTCCGTGAACAAGAATGAGCGTCGCAAGCAGCTGGTGAAGAAGTACGCCGGCCGTTATGCGAAGCTGAAGGCGATTGCGGCGGACACGTCGCTCGACGATGGCGAGCGACTGATCGCGCGCCTCAAGATGGCGGAAGTTCCGCGCAACGGAAACCCGACCCGCATCCGCAACCGCTGCGAGATGACCGGTCGTCCGCGCGCATATTATCGCAAGTTCCGGCTTTGCCGTATCCAGCTCCGCGATCTGGCCAACAAGGGCCTGATCCCCGGCGTTGTGAAGTCGAGCTGGTAAGGAAGACGCAAGATGGCAATGACCGATCCTCTGGGTGATATGCTCACCCGCATCCGCAACGGCCAGCAGGCGAAGAAGGACAGCGTCCTGACGCCGGCCTCGACCCTGCGCGTCCGTGTTCTCGATGTTCTTCAGCGCGAAGGCTATATCCGCGGCTACAGCGAAGAAGCGCTGGGCGCCAAGGGCCAGCACAAGGGCATCCGCATCGAGCTGAAATATTTCGAAGGCCAGCCGGCGATCCGCCACGTGGCGCGCGTCTCGAAGCCGGGCCGCCGCATCTATTCGGGTTCGAAAGAACTGCCGATCGTGCGCAACGGCCTGGGCATCACCATCGTGTCGACCCCGCGCGGCGTCCTCTCGGATGCCGAGGCCCGCGAACATAATGTCGGCGGCGAAGTGCTGGCGGAGGTGTTCTGATGTCGCGTATTGGTAAAAAAGTGGTCGCCATCCCTTCGGGGGTCACGGCCAGCATCGACGGCGGTCAGCTGTCGGTCAAGGGCCCCAAGGGCACCCTGGCCCTCGCGCTCGCCGACGACATCGCCTATGAGGTCAAGGAAGGCGAGATTTCGGTCCAGCCTGCCAACGCCACCAAGCAGGCGCGCGCCTTCTGGGGCATGCAGCGCACGCTGGTCCAGAACCTCGTCACCGGCGTCACCGACGGCTTCACCAAGGTGCTCGAAATCACCGGTGTCGGCTATCGTGCCAACGCCCAGGGCAAGATGTTGAAGCTGCAGCTCGGTTACAGCCACGATGTCGATTTCACGATCCCCGAGGGGATCGAGATCAAGACGCCGGACAACACGACGATCGAGATCACCGGCATCGACAAGCAGCAGGTCGGTCAGGTCGCGGCGGAAATCCGCCGTTGGCGCAAGCCCGAACCCTATAAGGGCAAGGGCATCAAATATCGCGGCGAGTACATCTTCCGCAAAGAAGGCAAGAAGAAGTAAGCCATGGCACATCTTACCCAATTCGAAAAACGCCGCCAACGCGTTCGTACCGCCCTTCGCAAGCGCGCCGGTGGGCGCGCCCGCCTGTCGGTGCACCGTTCGGGCCGTCACATCTATGCGCAGCTCATCGACGACGCTGCCGGCGCAACGCTGGCTTCGGCTTCGACGCTCGACAAGGATGTCCGCGGCAAGACCGGCGCGACCACCGCGGCGGCTGCCGACGTCGGCAAGCGCCTCGCCGCTGCCGCGAAAAAGGCCGGCGTGACGCAGGTCGTGTTCGACCGCGGCGGTTTCCTGTTCCACGGGCGCATCAAGGCGCTGGCCGACGCGGCTCGCGAAGGCGGATTGGAGTTCTAATATGGCTGACGAAGTACAGAACGTCGAAGGCGCAGCGCCCGAAGCGGCGACCGAAACCACCACCCAGGCTCCGCGCCGCGGTCGTGGCGGCGGCGCCGGCGGACCGGGCGGCAATCGTGGCGGTCGTGATGGCGGCGGCCGTGGTCGCCGCGACGATCGTCGTCCGCGCGACGATGATGGCGGCGAAGAGCTGATCGAAAAGCTCGTCCACATCAACCGTGTCTCGAAAACCGTGAAGGGCGGCAAGCGCTTCGGTTTCGCCGCGCTCGTCGTCGTCGGCGACGGCAAGGGCCGCGCCGGTTTCGGCCATGGCAAGGCGCGCGAAGTGCCCGAAGCCATTTCGAAGGCGACCGCCGCTGCCAAGAAGGCGATGATTCGCGTTCCGCTGCGCGACGGCCGCACGCTGCACCATGACGGCCTCGGCCATTTCGGTGCCGGCATGGTCACGCTGCGCTCGGCGCCCGCGGGTACCGGCATCATCGCCGGTGGTCCGATGCGCGCCGTGTTCGAATCGCTCGGCGTCGCCGACGTGGTGACCAAGTCGAACGGCACCTCGAACCCCTACAACATGATCCGCGCCACCTTCGAAGCGCTCGGCGAGCAGACAAGCCCCAAGTCGGTCGCGCAGCGTCGCGGCAAGAAGGTGTCGGACCTCATCAAGCGCGGCGGTGCATCCGATCGCACTGCCGAGGCCGAAGCCGCCGCGGTGACGGAGTAAGACCATGGCTGACAAGAAGATCAAGATCCGCCAGATCGGCTCGCCGATCCGTCGTCCCAAGAGCCAGCGTGCGATCCTGACCGGCCTCGGCCTGGGCAAGATGCATCGCGAGGTCGAACTGATCGACACCCCGGAAGTGCGCGGCATGATCCGCAAACTTCCGCACATGGTGGAAGTGATCGAGGGCTAAAAGCCGGTGAAGCTGTACCGCCTGTTGACCGGTCCCGACGACAGCGCGTTCTGCGCCCGCGTCGAAGGTCTGCTCAACCGGGGGTGGCAGCTTCACGGCAGCCCGTCGATCACCAGTGTCGATGGCCGCGGCTATGTCGCCCAAGCCATCGTGATGGACAAGGCCGGGGCCTACCCCGGCTTTCAGCCATCGAGTGAAATCGAACCGGACTGATCCCGCCCCGGCGGCCAGTCCCCAGCGCGAACAAAGCGAAAGCGAGTGCAATCATGACGATCAAACTTAACGAACTCAGCGACAACGCCGGCGCCCGCAAGGGCCGGATGCGCGTCGGACGCGGCATCGGCTCGGGTAAGGGCAAGACTGCCGGCCGCGGCCAGAAGGGCCAGAAGGCGCGCAGCGGCGTCGCGATCAACGGGTTCGAAGGCGGCCAGATGCCGCTCCACATGCGTATCCCGAAGCGCGGCTTCAACAATATCTTCGGCAAGGACTTCGCGATCGTCAATCTGGGCATGATCCAGAAGCTGATCGATACGAAGAAGCTCGACGCCAAGGCCGTGGTCGATCACGCGGCGCTCAAGGCCGCCGGCGTTGCCCGCGGCGGCAAGGACGGCGTTCGCCTCCTCGCCAAGGGTGAACTGACGACCAAGCTGAACTTCGCGGTTGCCGGCGCGTCGAAGGGCGCGATCGAGGCGGTCGAAAAGGCCGGCGGCAAGGTCGACCTGCCCGAAGCCAAGCCCGAAGGCGACGGCAAGCGGGCCCAGCGCAAGGCTGCGGCGGCCGCCAAGAAGGCCTGATGATTTTCGGGGGCGGCGCGGCAACAGGCCACGCCGCCCCCGACGCATTTGAATCGGGCCTTTCCCCTTGCGCTTCACGACCACCGAACGCACATAGGCGCCGGGTCGCGGGGGGCGCGGTCCGGAAATCCGAGGAAAAATACCCATGGCCTCTCGCGCCGACCAGCTTGCTTCCAACCTGAACTTTTCGAAGTTCGGCCAGGCGACCGAACTCAAGAACCGCATCTGGTTCACGATCGGCGCGCTGATCGTCTTCCGCTTCCTGTCCTTCGTGCCGCTCCCCGGGGTCGACCCCGTCGCGCTGGCGCAGGCCTATAAGCAGGCGGCCTCGGGCGGCGTCCTCGACATCTTCAACACCTTCTCGGGCGGCAGCCTTGAGCGCCTCAGCATCATCGCGCTCGGCGTCATGCCCTATATCACGGCTTCGATCGTCGTTCAGCTCGCCTCGGCGCTGGCCCCCAGTCTCGCCGCGCTCAAGAAAGAGGGCGAAAGCGGGCGCAAGAAGCTCAACCAATATACCCGCTACGGCACCGTCGTGCTCACCGCGATTCAGGCCTATTTCCTCGCGCTGACCGCCGAGGCGTCGACCGGCGCGCAAGGCATCACCGTCGTCCTCGACCCCGGCATGCTGTTCCGCATCACCACGGTGATCAGCGTCGTCGGCGGAACCCTTTTCCTGATGTGGCTCGGTGAACAGATCACCAGCCGCGGCATCGGCAACGGCGTCTCGCTGATCATCATGGCGGGCATCCTTGCCCAGCTGCCGCGCAGCTTCGCCCAGATGTTCAGCCAGGTCCGCGAAGGCTCGATGGGCGGCGGCACCGTGCTCGCCGTGATCATCGGCGCGATCGCGATCATCGCCTTCATCAGCTTCATGGAACGGGCGCAGCGAAGGGTGCTCGTACAATATCCAAAGCGTGCGACCCAGCGCGGCGGGATGCAGGCCGACCGCAGCCATCTGCCGCTCAAGGTCAACACCGCCGGCGTGATCCCGCCGATCTTCGCCTCGTCGCTGCTGTTGATGCCGCTGACGATCACCCAGTTCATGGGCAATAATGTTCAGGGCGATACCGCGACCGGCGATTTCCTGATCACGATCAACCAGTATCTCGCGCACGGCCAGCCGCTGTACATGGCGCTCTATGCCGCGGGCATCGTCTTCTTCTGCTTCTTCTATGTCGCGGTTGTCTTCAATCCGGAAGAAACCGCCGACAATCTGAAGCGCCAGAACGGCTTCATCCCCGGCATCCGCCCGGGCAAGAACACCGCCGCCTATCTCGACCATGTGCTGACGCGCATCACCGTGATCGGGGCGGCGTATCTGGCGGCGATCTGCCTGATCCCCGAATATTTCATCGCGCGGTCGGGCCTGCCCTTCCAGCTCGGGGGCACCAGCCTGCTGATCATCGTCAACGTCACCATCGACACCATCACCCAGATCCAGAGCCACATGCTCGCGCATCAATATGGCGACCTGATCAAGAAGGCCAAATTGAAAGGCGGCGTTGCGCGGCGCTGATACGCCCGCTACGCGAGTTTCGAACAGGGCAGGGAAACAGGGGCCTTCATGACGCTCAATATCATTTTGCTGGGTCCGCCGGGAGCGGGCAAGGGAACGCAGGCCTCGCGGCTGGAGGACGAGCATGGCATGGTCCAGCTCTCGACCGGCGACATGCTGCGTGCGGCGGTCAAGGCGGGAACGCCGATCGGCGTCCAGGCCAAGGCGGTGATGGATGCGGGCGAGCTCGTCTCGGACGAAATCGTCTCGGGCCTGATCGGCGAACGCCTCGACCAGCTCGGCGGCGATGTGTCGGTGATATTCGATGGCTATCCGCGCACCGCGGCGCAGGCCGATGCGCTCGACGAAATCCTCGACGTGCGCGGGCGCAAGCTCGACCATGTCATCGAACTGCTGGTCGAAGAGGATGCGCTCGTCGATCGCATCACCGGCCGCTTCTCCTGCGCCACCTGCGGCGCCGGCTATCACGACCGCTACAAGCTGCCGAAGGTCGCGGACACCTGCGACCAGTGCGGCGGGCATGACTTCAAGCGTCGTCCCGACGATAACGAGGAAACGGTGCGCACGCGCATGGCCGAGTATCGCGCCAAGACCGCGCCGATCCTGCCGATCTACGAAGCGCGCGGCATCGTGACCCACGTCGACGGCATGGCCGATATCGACGTCGTCAACGACGCGATCGAGTTGATTCTCAACTCCGCCACAGCGCCCTAGTCCGCTTCAACATCGTCATTGCGAGGGGCGCAGCCCCGTGGCAATCCAGAGCGGCAACAGGCCGCTCCGGATTGCTTCGCTTCGCTCGCCATGACGAAGCCCGGTGGTGGCGGGGGATGGGCGATGAATCTGAAAATCATGCTGGCGGCGGCCTTTCTGCCGGTTGCCGTACTCGCCGGGGCTCCGGCACAGGCCAAGGTCATCGACCAGAGCGAGATCGGCTTCACCGTCGCGCACACCGCGCAGGTCGCCGCGACCCCCGAAGATGTGTGGAAAATGCTCAAAATGCCCCAGAAATGGTGGTCGAAGGACCATAGCTGGTCGGGCGATCCCGCTAATTTCTGGCTCGATTCGCAGGCCGGCGGCTGCTTCTGCGAAAAATTGCCCGACACCGGAAAGGGCCTCGGCAGCGTCCAGCACGCGCGCATCCTTTTCGCCAAGCCCGATGAAATGCTCCGCCTGTCGGGCGCCTTCGGCCCGCTGCAGGGCGAGGCGCTGACCGGCACGCTGACGATCCAGATCAAGGAAACCCCGACCGGCGCGGCGATCCGCTTCGACTATATTGTCGGCGGCTATATGCGCTTCAAGGTCCCCGAAATCGCCCCTGCGGTCGACAAGGTGATCGGCGAACAGCTGATCGGCCTCGCCAGGGCGCTCGGCGGCAGCCTGCCGCCGACCCGCGCCGAAAAGGCGGCGGCGGACGAAGCGGGCGAGGGTGACAAGCCCGCGCCGTCCGAAAAAACCGAATCGGGCCTCGACGACGCGATGGCGGACCTGCTCGCCGATCCGCCGAAGCCCGACGAGGCGGCGAAGGAAAACGAAGCCCCCGAGTGACGCCTCAGCTCTTGGGCTTGCCCTTGAGCGCCGCGAGCGCGGCGAACGGTCCGGCCTGCTCCTCGCTCAGCACGCCCTTTTCGGCGAGGATGCGGTCGGCGTCGGGATGGCGCGGAAACGGATCGAGCGCGAGCGACAGCGTCTGCACCGCGACTTCGCCCAGGTCGACGCGGTCATGTTCGAGCGGCAGCACGTCGATATCCTCGGCGCCCAGTTCGACCTCGACCTCTTCGTCGTCGTCCGGCCGCAGGTCGCGCAGAAATTTGAGGTCGAAGGGTTCGGCGATCGTCGCCGGTACCGGCAGATCGGTCGCGGCGCAGCTTTGCACCAGCGCCGCGCGCACTTCGCCGCGCAGCCCGATCCCGCCCGCGACCGCGCGCACCTCGACGGTCACCGCGAACCGGTCGAGTTCGACGAGGGCGAGCCGCTTGGCGATCGCCCCGCGCGCCGCGGTGTCGGCCTCGAACGTCACCGTCCTGCCGGGTCCGACCTCGGCGAGCGTTACGACATGCGAAAATTCGCTGCTCATGCCGCGTCCGGCAGGCGGTCGGCGGCGATCAGTTCGGTCACCGGCATCGCGGCGAGCGCGGTCCGCAGCGCCGCGGTCCCCGCCATGACGTGCGCGAGTTCGCTCGCGCCGGGTTCGTTGCCGCGCCACAGGTTGCGAACCAGCGCCGCGCGCAGGTCGTCCGACCCGTCGGGCGCGCGATAGGCGCCGAGCCGGCCGCCGAGTGCGCCGACCATCCGCCCGATCTGCTTGCCGACGACCATGTCGCCGAAACCGATCTGGCGCATCTGGCCGTCCATGTCGGTCACGAACAATTCGGTAAGATGGACCCCCGCCAGCGCCTGAGCCGGATCTTCGTCGATGCGGTGGAGGACGAGCGCCATCACCAGCCCGATCATGTCGAACCGCCCGTCGAGCGTGTCGGGGACGCCGCCGGCCTGGTACCAGTGCGGCGCGCGCGCGGCCGCGACCACGGCGTTCCACAAGGGGCGGCGCGCCTCGCGCGGGTCGGGATCGGGCGTGAAGAGTTTGCGGAACGAGATCATGCGCTCCGCTTAGGCGCATTTGCGCCCGCCGAAAAGGCCCGCCGGTCAGGCTGCAGCAAGCTTTGCCGCGCCACAAGCGGCGCGCCATAGGCCTTGTATGCGGCACCCGCTTGCGCTTAAGAGGCGCGGGTAACAAGCGCGGTCGCGGGGGCGAGCGGCAGGCATGCGCAACGGAGATTTTTGATGCCGCACTTCACCACGATTTTTTCCGCGCCGCGGACGCGCCTGATCGTCGCCGGCCTCGCGCTGGCGCTGACGACCAGCGGTTGCGCGCAGCTCAAGGGCCGGCAGGGTTATGTCGTCGACCCCGTGCTGACCGATGCGATCACGCCCGGCGTCGACAACCGCGAATCGGTCGAAAAGACGCTCGGTCGCCCGACCTTCGTCGGCCAGTTCAGCAACAATGAATATTATTATGTGTCGCGCGAGACGCGCCAGCTCGCCTTCGCCAACCCGCGCCCGGTGGCGCAGCAGGTGCTGCGTGTGCGCTTCGACGCCACCGGCAACGTCGCCGCGGTCGATCGCACCGGAATCGAGCTGGTGAGCCGGATCAGCCCCGAAGGCGACAAGACCCCGACGCTGGGCCGCGAGCGCAGCTTCTTCCAGGATATTTTCGGCAACATCGGCGCGGTGGGCGCCCCGGGCATGGGCGGCAGCGGCGGCCCTTCGGGACCGTAACAGCGCGTCATCGCGAGGCGTGGAGCGAGGCGGCAATCCAGAGTCGGCGCTAACCGCCCTGGATTGCTTCGTTTCGCGCGCAACGACGAACGTTCGATCGTTACTCGGCGATCCCGCCCGCCGCGAGCACCGCCAGCGTCACCAGGTCCGACGCGGTCGACGCCATCGTCGCGACCTGCACCGGCTTTTCCATGCCGACCAGCATCGGGCCGATCACCGCGCTGCCGCCCAGTTCGCGCAGCAGCTTGGCCGACAGATTGCCCGATTGCAGCCCCGGCATGACCAGCACGTTCGCGGGTCCCGACAGGCGGCAGAAGGGATAATTCGCCATCACCTTGGGGTTCAGCGCGACGTCGGGCGACATTTCGCCTTCATATTCGAATCCCGGCTTGCGTTCGTCGAGGATCGCCACCGCGTCGCGGATATTGTCGAGCCACGATCCCGGCGGGTTGCCGAAGGTCGAATAGGACAGGAAGGCGACGCGCGGTTCGTGCCCCATGCGCCGCGCGACCTGCGCGGTGCGTTCGGCGATGTCGGCAAGCTGCTGCGCGCTCGGGCGTTCGTTGACCGTGGTGTCGGCCATGAACACCGTATGGTGCTGGCCGACCAGGACGTGGATGCCGAAATTGGTCTGGCCCTCGGCGGGGTCGATCACCCGCCGCACTTCGCGCATCGACTGCGAATAGGTGCGGGTGGTGCCGGTGATCATCGCATCGCCCAGCCCCAGCTGGAGCAGCAGCGAGCCGAAGATGTTGCGGTCGCGGTTGACCATGCGCTCGACGTCGCGGCGCAGGTAACCGCGCCGCTGCAGTCGTTCGTACAGCATGTCGACCATTTGCGGCACATGCGGCGAATTGACGCTGTTGTGGACCTCGAAGCTTTCGGGGTCGGCGACCCCCATGTCGCGCAGCTTGTCGTGCAACCCTTCGCGCCCGACGAGCACCGGGATGCCGTAACCGCCGTCGCGGAACTGGATCGCGGCGCGCAATACAACCTCTTCTTCACCCTCGGCGAACACCACCCGCTTCGGATTGGCGCGCGCCGCCTCATAAGCGAGCGTCAGCACCGACGTCGTCGGGTTGAGCCGCGCCTTCAGCGAGTTGCGATAGGCGGCCATATCCTCGATCGGCCGCTGCGCGACGCCGGTATCCATCGCCGCCTTGGCGACCGCGGCGGGGACGATTTCCATCAATCGCGGGTCGAAGGGCGAGGGGATGATATATTCGGGGCCGAAACTCGACGCGCGCCCGCCATAGGCCGCCGCCACTTCCTCGGGCACCTGCTGGCGCGCGAGGTCGGCGATGGCATAGGCGGCGGCGATCTTCATCTCCTCGTTGATCGCGGTCGCGCGCACGTCGAGCGCGCCGCGGAAGATGAAGGGGAAGCACAGGACATTGTTGACCTGGTTCGGATAGTCCGACCGCCCGGTGGCGATGATCGCGTCGGGGCGCGCGGCACGCGCGTCGGGCGGCGAGATTTCGGGATCGGGGTTCGCCATCGCGAAGATGATCGGGGCCGGCTTCATGTCCTTGACCATCTCGGGCTTCAGCGCGCCCGCCGCCGACAGGCCGAGAAAGACGTCGGCGCCGACCAGCGCCTCGGTCAGCGTGCGAGTCTCGGTCGGCACCGCATGCGCCGACTTCCACTGGTCCATGCCTTCGGCGCGGCCCTGATAGATGGTGCCCTTGCGGTCGCACATGATGACATTTTCATGCCGCACGCCCATCGCCTTGATCAGCGCGGTACAGGCGATCGCGGCGGCGCCGGCGCCATTGACCACGACCTTCACCGTGTCGAGGTCGCGCCCGGTCAGGTGGCAGGCGTTGATCAGCCCGGCGGCGGTGATGATCGCGGTGCCATGCTGGTCGTCATGGAACACCGGGATGTTCATCTTTTCCTTCAGCGCCTGCTCGATGATGAAGCAGTTCGGCGCCGCGATATCCTCGAGGTTGATGCCGCCAAAGCTCGGCTCGAGCAGCTCGACCGCCTCGATGAAGCGCTGGGGGTCTTCGGTGTCGACCTCGAGGTCGATCGAATCGACGTCGGCGAAGCGCTTGAACAGCACCGCCTTGCCTTCCATCACGGGCTTCGAGGCGAGCGCGCCAAGATTCCCGAGGCCGAGGATCGCGGTGCCGTTCGAGATCACCGCGACCAGATTGCCCTTGATCGTATAGTCATAGGCGGTGGCCGGATCCTCGGCGATCGCCTTCACCGGCACCGCGACACCGGGTGAATAGGCCAGGCTCAGGTCGCGCTGCGTCGCCATCGGTTTCGACGCGACGATCTCGATTTTTCCGGGCCGGCCGTAATTATGATAGAGCAGGGCCTCGCGATCCGAGAATTGTATCTTGCTGCCGCTGTCCATTAGTTTGTCCCCTCAGTTCGATTCCACAGACGCGCGCCCATTGCGCTGATCCCTAGCGTCACCCTGCGGCGATTGGTACCGCCAATATTGGGTCTCGGCGCAAAGCTTGTACCGGCTGGCGCGAGTGGGTCCGGTTTCGGGCGAAACCAGACGTCGCCCCCGCGAAGGCGGGGGCCGCTGTCGGTTTACGCAGCGATACGGAAATAGCCCGTTAGCGGCCCCGCCTTCGCGGGGGCGACGGTTTAAGACGGTTTAAAGAGCGTCCGCTTCCCACCCCAAAGCAGACATAGCCGTCGGCGATCGAACGCTATTGATACTCCACCGTCACCGGAATCCGCCCGCGATAGTCGCCGTCGTCAAGGCCGGCGATCTGCAGCCGGCCGCCGAAGCGAAACTGCAGGCGGCCATCGGGGCCGAGGCGCGGAGCGGCACTGAGGTCGGTGATAAGGCTCGACACGCGCGCGCTGCGGCCGCGATCGCTTTCGAGATCGACGCTGGTCGGCAGGATGACGCGGACTTCGGCGCCGGGTTCGCCGGTCACGGTGACCACCCCGGTGACCGCGAAACCGCCGAGATCGACGACGTCGCCGCGTAGGCGGCGCGCGCCCGAGAGCGGGTCGAGTTCGACCTCTCCGCCACCCGCGCCGACCGCGACGCGGCCCATGTCGAGCTGGGTTTCGACCTCGACCCGCAGCGGGGTTTCGGCCTTGCGACTCGCGCCGCCGCTCGCCGCGCCTTGCTCGCCGCACAGCATGCACTGCGCCGAGGCCGCGGAGGGCGCGCCGAAAATCAGACCGAGAAGGAGGAAAAGGCGCAATTTCACGCCTTTCCGATAGCCGATCCATGGTTAAGCCGCGGTAAAGCCGCGCCGGCGCTAATCCGCTGGCCTGCCCCCCGCTTTTGCTCCACATGAGCGCCATGACGATGAAGCCGCCGACCGCCTGGCTCAACGCGCTTTCCACCGCGACGCCTGACCATGACATCCATCAAGCCTTCATCGACTGGGCGACCCCGCGGCTGGCCGACGCACGGGTGCGCGCGATCTTTGCGCGGATGGCGGGACGGTCGGGGATCGACCATCGCTGGTCGGTGCTGCCGCCGACCGCCGGCGGCGGATCGCCGGTGGCGCCGGGCGGATTTTACGATGTACCGGGATTGCCGCCGACCTCGGCACGGATGGCCGCTTATGCCGAGCATGCGCCCGAGCTGGCGCTGACCGCCATCGCGGGCCTGGGCGACGCCTTCGACCCGGCGCGGGTGACGCATCTGGTGGTCGCGAGCTGCACCGGTTTCGTCGCCCCGGGGATCGACCAGGTCGTCGCGCGGCGGCTGGGGCTGGCGGCGACGGTCGAGCGGGTGCTGATCGGTTTCATGGGGTGCTACGCCGGGGTCACCGCGCTGCGGAGCGCGCGGCATATCGTGCGGTCGGAGCCGGATGCGGTGGTGCTGGTGGTGAGCGTCGAATTGTCGACCCTGCACCTGCAACACGCCGATGCGCCCGAACCGCTGCTCGCGATGCTGCAGTTCAGCGACGGCGCCGCGGCGGGGATCGTGTCGGGTGAAGCCAAAGGGCTGGAACTCGGCGAGGGCCGCAGCCTCGCGCTCGAGGACAGCGCCGCGCTGATCCGCTGGGACATCGGCGACACCGGATTCGCGATGCAGCTGTCGGGCGAAGTCCCCGGGCGGCTGCGCGCCGCGCTCGGCGAACCCGGGGTGCAGGAGCAATTGTTCGGCACCGGCGCGCCGCCGCCGCTGCTCGCGGTCCATGCCGGCGGGCGGTCGGTGCTCGATGCGGTCGAGGCGGCGCTGCACGTCCCCGCCGACGCGCTGGCCGACAGCCGCGCGGTGCTCGGCGCGTGGGGCAATATGTCGTCGGCGACGATCCTGTTCGTGCTCGCGCGGATGATGGCGCGGCGGGCGAAGGGCGAGGGCATCGCGATCGCCTTCGGCCCCGGACTCGCCGCCGAAGCGATCCGCTTCACCGCGTCATGAACCCCTTTGCCAGCCTCGCCGTGCCGATCGAGGCCGAGGAGGAGATGGACGCGGCCGAGCTGGCGCCCGAACGCTATGCGAAGGTGCTGGGCGACCTGTCGCGGATCAATGCGCTGACGCTGGCGGCGCGCCCGACGCTGGGGTTCCTCGAGCGGGTGCGGGCGCGCCGCGTGGACACGAAGCCGTGGCGCATCCTCGACGTCGGCTTCGGCGCCGGCGACATGCTGGCGCGGATCGCGCGCTGGGGCGACCGGCGCGGGGTGGCGCTCGACCTCGTCGGGGTCGACCTCAACCCGAAGAGCATGGCCGTCGCCGAGGCGCGGCTCGGCGGCCGCGCGCGCTTCGTCACCGGCGATTATCGCGATCTGGCGGGTGACGGGTGGGACATCATCCTGTCGAGCCTCGTCACCCATCATATGACGCCAGCGCAGCGCACCGAATTTTTGTGCTTCATGGACGGCGAGGCGGCGCGCGGGTGGCTGGTCAACGACCTCCACCGCCAGCGGCTGCCCTTCGCCGGCTATCCGCTGCTCGCGGCGCTGGCGTGGGTCGATCCGATCGTGCGACGCGACGGGCAATTGTCGGTCGGGCGCAGTTTCCGCCGCGGTGAGTGGGCGGCGATGCTGGCCGAGGCGCTGCCCGATACCGCGGACCAATGCCGCGTCTTTCGCAGCTTTCCCTATCGGCTGTGCGCCGAGCGGGTGCGGTGACCGCCCCCGACGCGCTGGTCATCGGCGCCGGGCCGGCGGGGGCGAGCGCGGCGATCGGGCTGGCGCGCGGCGGCGCGAAGATCGTGCTGCTCGAACGAAGCCGCGAGACCGGCGATGCGCTGTGCGGCGGGTTTTTGAGCTGGCAGTCGCTGGCCCGGCTGGCGGCGCTGGGGATCGATGGCGCCACGCTCGGCGGACAGGTCGTGCGCCGGGTGCGGCTGTTCGCGGGCGCGCGGTCGAGCGAGACGATGCTGCCCGAGGCGGCGACGGGGGTGTCGCGGTTGCGGCTCGATTCGGTCTTGCAGGCGGCGGCGGTGGCGGCGGGCGCCGGGCTGGAGCGCGGAGTCCATGCGACGGCGCTGGAAGGCGGCGCGGTGCAGACGCGCGACGGCGCCGAACTGGCGGCACCGTCGGTCTTCCTCGCGGCGGGCAAGCACGGGTTTCGCGGCTTTCCGCGCGAGCCGGCGGCGTGGCAGCGAGAGGACCCGGTGATCGGGTTGCGGCTGCGCATGCCGCAAGCCGCCGCGCTCGACCGGCTGGTCGGCGACGCGGTCGAACTGCACCTGTTCGACCGCGGCTATGCCGGGCTGGTTCGGCAGGACGATGGCAGCGCCAACCTGTGCCTCGCGGTCCACAAGTCGCGGCTGGGCGGCGCCCCCGAAGCGCTGCTGCGCCGACTCGGCGACGAGCATCCGCGGCTCGGCGAAAGGCTCGCCTTTGCCGACTGGTCGCGCGGCATCGATGCGATCGGGCATGTGCCCTATGGCTGGCGCGACGGCGTCACGACGCCGGGATTGTTCCGCCTCGGCGATCAGGCGGGGGTGATCCCGAGCCTGGCGGGCGAGGGCATGGGGATCGCGCTGGCGAGCGCCGAGGCCGCGGTGACGGCATGGCGGCACGGCGCGGCCGGCGCGGCGCCGGGCTTCCAGCGCGCGCTCGCTGCCCGGATGACACGGCCCTTTGCGCTGGCGAACCTCATCTGGCGGCTCGGCGAAAATCCCCGGACGGCGAGCCCCCTTACGGCCTGTGCCGCGGCCGCCCCTTGGCTCGTTCGCCTCACGTCCCGGGCCACCCGGCTCGGCTGAGGGAAAAGATTCGCGCAGCCCACATTCGGCCCGAGGCCCTTGCAGCCGCCCGTATCCAGTCCGATATTGGCGGCAACGAAGGAGATCATCCGATGACCGATCCCAAGACGACCAAACCGCTCGACCCGATGGCGCATCATGTGCTGCGCGAGGGCGGCACCGAGCGCGCCTTTACCGGCCGATATACCGACCATAAGGGCGACGGCGTCTATCGCTGCGCCGGGTGCGGCGAACCGTTGTTCGACAGCAGGACCAAGTTCGACAGCGGATCGGGCTGGCCCAGCTATACCGCGCCCGCCGCGGGCGGTGCGGTGCAGGAACTGACCGATACCAGCCACGGCATGGTCCGCACCGAGGTGCGCTGCGCCAAATGCGAAGGCCATCTGGGTCATGTCTTCCCCGACGGCCCCGGACCGACGGGCCTGCGCTACTGCATCAACAGCGCGGCGCTTGACTTCGCCGACCGTGGGCAGGATGACGCCAAGACCGACGCGGGTTGACGGGCCAACCCTCGATGCGGACCATTATGGGCTGACGCGATCAGGGACGCGGCGAGGGAAGGAAATCGGCTTTGCGCCGCGAAAGACAGCAGGCTTCGTCAGGGAAATTGTCGGGTAGCGCCAAATCGGGCGGGTCGCCTTCGAAGGGCGAGCCGCCGCGCTGGCGCGTCTGGCTGCGGCGCGCCTTCCGCTGGGGGCTCGGCCTCGCGCTCGTCGGCGCGGTCGCGCTCGCGGTAGCGGTCGGCATCGCGGTGCAGCGCATCCCGAGCTTTGAGGAGCTCAAGAAATCGCCCGCCGGCCAGACGATCCGTGTGCACGCCGCCGACGGCACCGTGTTCCTGTCCTTGGGTCCCAATTACGGCCGCTGGATGACGCTCAGCGAAACGCCGCGGGTGATGCAGGACGCGATGGTCGCGGTCGAGGACCGGCGCTTTCGCTATCATCCCGGGGTCGATCCGGTCGGCATGACCCGCGCCGCGGTCGTCGCGGTGCAGAACCGCGGCAGCGGCCGCCGCCTGCAGGGCGCGTCGACGATCACCCAGCAGCTCGCGCGCAATGTCTTTCTGTCGAACAGCTATACCTGGACGCGCAAGCTGCGCGAGATGGTGCTGTCGATGGCGCTCGAATGGAAATTCTCGAAGGACGAGATCCTCGAGCTTTACCTGAACAAGGTCTATTTCGGCGGCGGCAGTTACGGCATCGATGCCGCGTCGCGGCGCTTTTTCGGGCACAGCGCGACGCAGATGTCGCTGTCCGAGGCGGCGGTGGTCGCGGGGCTGGTCAAGGCGCCGTCGCGCTATTCGCCGACCGCCGATGCCAGCGCCGCGCTCGGCCGCGCCGGTGTGGTGCTGGAGGTCATGGTCGACGCCGGGGTGATCACCCAGTCGCAGGCCGACGGCGCCAAACCCGCCGACGTCCAGATGGCACAGGAGACCGGGCAGAACAGCGCGCGCTATTTCAGCGACTGGGCGCTGCCGCAGCTCGACATGCTGATCGACGAGGGCAGCGAGGCGATCGACGTCTATACCACCATCGACTTGGGCATGCAGCGCGCGGCGACCGCGGCGATCCAGGCCAATGTGCCGGGCGGGGCTCAGGGTGCGCTGGTGTCGATCGACCGCGACGGCGCGGTGCGCGCGATGGTCGGCGGCACCGACTATGTCGCGTCGAACTATAACCGCGCGACGCAGGCGGTGCGCCAGCCGGGGTCGGCGTGGAAAGTCTTCGTCTATATGGCCGCGCTCGAGGCGGGCTATAAGGTCAATGACGAGGTGGTCGACGAGCCGGTGACGATCCGCGGCTGGAGCCCACGCAACTCGTCGGGCCGCTTTTCGGGCGCGATGGACCTGCGCAGCGCCTTTGCCTATTCGGTCAACACCGTCGCCGCGAAGCTGGGCGACGAGGTCGGCACCTCGTCGGTCGCCAACATGGCGCGCCGGTTCGGCATTTCGACCCCGATCAACACCCAGCCGTCGATGGTGCTCGGCACCTCCGACGTGCGCGTGATCGACATGACCGCCGCCTTTGCCGCCATCTCGCGCAAGGGCGTGTCGGCGGCGCCCTATGGCATCACCAAGGTCACCACCGCCGACGGGCGATTGCTGTATCAGCGCGCCGCCGAGCGCGGCACGGTGCTGGTCGACAATTGGGTCGCGGCGGGAATCACCGACCTGATGCAGACCGCGGTCGCCACCGGCACCGGGCGCGCGGCGCAGATCGGCCGTCCGGTCGCGGGCAAGACCGGCACGACGTCGAGCAACAAGGACGGCTGGTTCCTAGGTTTCTCGAGCGGACTGACCACCGGCGTGTGGATGGGGCGCGACGATGCGAAAGCCGTCGGCGGGCTCCAGGGCGGGCGCGCGCCCGCCAAGGCCTTTGCCGATTTCATGCGCGTCGCGGTGGCCCGGCGTCCGGTCGAAGCCTTCGACACCGAGGTCAAATTGCCCGAATGGCAGCTTGAGGACGAGGAGGACGCCTATCTGGGCGAGCCAGGCGAAGGCGGACTGGTCGACGATAACGGCATGCCGATCGAACTGCCCTATGACAGCCGGCCTCCGGCGAATCCCGATAACAGCAACCCGCCGGCCCCGACGCCCGACGAGGCGCCGGTCCTCGACCAGCGCTGGCTCGACGAGCAGACGGGGCGCACCGACCCGGCACCCAGGACGCCGCCGCCACCCGCGAACAAGGCACTGCCGCCCGCGGTCAAAAGCTCGACGGTGCGCGTCCCGCCCCGCGAATCGCAGGGACAGAATGACTAGCCCTAATCCTCCCTGTCGCGAAGCGATGGGGAGGGGGACCGCTCGCGAAGCGAGGGGTGGAGGGGTCGCAACGGCGCGTCATCGTCCCTCCGTCAGCGCTGCGCCTTTGGCGCAGCTTATCCTGAGCGCCTGCAAGGCAGTCGAAGGGTGCTGCCACCTCCCCATGGCTTCGCCACAGGGAGGATATTCAACCGAAGCGGTAGCGGTGCAGCCCGCGGCCCTCGCGGCGTAGCCAGGCGCGCGCCGCGGCGACGTCGCCGTCGTGCAGTTCGTCGACGAGCGCGTGAAAGGCGCGGCCATGATCCATGTGGCGCAGATGCGCGACCTCATGCGCGACGGTCGCGCGGCGGACATGGTCGGGCGCCATCACCAGCCGCCAGCTGTAGCGCAGGTCGCCGGTCGCGGTGCAGCTGCCCCAGCGGCTGCGCGGGTCGCCGACCCCGATGCGCCCGATGTCGAGACCGGCGCGCGCTGCGATGGTGCGGCTTTCCGCCGCCATCAGGTCGAGCGCCTGCGCCTTCAGCCAGCGTTCGACGCGGCGGCCGACGCTGTCGGCGGGGCCGCCGAGCATCAGGACATCGCCGTCGAGCCGCACCGCGCGCGGCAGGGCGGCGTCCCACAGGATCCGCCGTTCGACACCGAAGAGCGGTACATGCGCGCCGGGGCCGATGTCGACCGGGATCACCGCCTTGCCGACCTGTTCGGCGAGCCAGTCCTGCTGCTCGCTCGCCCAGCGCAGCGCCTTGGCGGCGCTGCCGCGGCGCGGCAGGGTCAGCCGCAGTTCGGCGCGCGCGGCGTCGAAGACGAGGCGGTAGCGGCGCGAGCGGGCATGGTGGACGAGGCGCACCGGCCAGGCATCGTCGCCGACGACAATCTGCGGCGCCTCGGCCGCCGGCGGGGCCGCGCGCTTAAACAATGCGTTCGACAAGGTGATTTTCCAGCGGCCCGGCGACCTGTTCGCCGACCGTCCAGCCGACGATCGACTGGCCGGCGCGGTGCACCGCGTCGCGATCGCCGGAGACCAGATAGTGCCATTCGGGCAAGGGGCGGTCCTCCGCGCGCAGGCGATAGGCACAGCTTTGCGGCAGCCATTCAATGCTCTCGAGCTTAGCTTTGGTGAGTGTCAGGCAATCGGGCACATGGCGGCGGCGATGCTTGTAATCGCCGCAGCGCGCGGTTTGCAGGTCGAGCAGGCGGCACGCGACATTGGTCGGATAGATGCGGCCGGTGTCCTCATCCTCGACCTTGTGCAGGCAGCATTTGCCGCAGCCGTCGCACAGGGCTTCCCACTCGCCGGCGTCGAGGCTGGCGAGTGGGGCTTCCCAGAAATTCTCGCGCCCGGTCACTTCACCCATTTCGCAAGGTCGGCGGCGACCTTGTCGGGGGCGCCCTCGTCGCTGTCGGTCGAGGGGTCGTCAAGCGGCAGCAGCGCGAGCGGCTTGCCTGCGGGGTCCATCAGAAAGGCGAGCTGGGTGTGCGCCATCAGATAGCGGTCGGGGGCCGAGCCCTCGACCTTGTGATAGCTGACGACATAGGCCTTCGCGACGGCAGCAATCTGTTCGGGGGTACCGGTCAGCCCGATGAGGCGCGGGTGGTAGCGCGAGACGAACGGCTTCAGCGCCGCCGGCGTGTCGCGCGCCGGATCGATCGTGACGAACATCGGCACCACGCTGGCACCGCGCGCCGCGTCGGCCTTTTCGAACTGCGACAGGCCGAGCATCAGTTTCTGGACATCGACGGGGCAGATGTCGGGGCAGAAGCTGTAGCCGAAATAGACGAGGCGATATTTGCCGGCGAAATCGCTGTCGCTGACCGTCTTGCCATCCTGGTCGGTGAGGGTGAAAGGTCCGCCGATCCGGGCACCTTCGAGAGGGGGCCTGGCATCGGGCGCCGGCGCGGCGGGACCGTTGCACGCCGCGAGCGTCGCCGCCGTCAGCAGGAGCAGGCTTGCACGAAGCGCCTTTTGGCCCATATTCAATCTATTCATCATCGGGCCAGCCTTGCTGGGCTAGGCGCCGAAAATCAACCTTTGTCGTCGCCTGCCGGGAAACGGGCGCGACACCCGCTACCCGAGGTCATCAAATCATGGTTCGTCGCGCCGCTTTCCGTTTCGCCTCCCTGTCGCTGGCCGCCGCGCTCGTCGCGCTCGCCGTCGCCCCCACCGCGCAGGCGCAGTTCCGCGGCGGCTATGCCTTTCTGCAGGCGGTCGACAGCCGCGACGGGACCAAGGCGACCGACGCGCTGAAGGACGACGACACGCTGATCAACACGCGGCACCCCGACACCGGCGAGACGGCGCTGATCATCGTCACCAAGCGCCGCGACATCATCTGGGTGCGCTTCATGCTCGACAAAAAGGCGAATCCCGAGATCGGCGACAAGCAGGGCATGACCCCGCTGATGCACGCCGCGCTGATGAATTTCGTCGAAGCGGGCGAAGAGCTGCTCGACACCAAGGCGCCGGTCGACCAGACGAATCGGCGCGGCGAAACCGCGCTGATCCTGGCGGTTCAGGCCAAGAACGCCGCGATGATCCGCCTGCTCGTCAAGCGCGGCGCGAATCCCGACCGGGCCGATCATGTCGCGGGCATGTCGGCGCGCGACTATGCAAAGCGCGACGACCGCAGCGGCCAGCTGCTCGCGCTGCTCGACGCCAAGAGCGACAAGCCGTTGCGCGACACTGGCGCGGTGTTCGGCCCCAACTAGGTCCCGCCCGGCGCAATGTGATATTTGGATTTGCAATCACATCATGATGTGATATTTGCGCAGCATGTCTACGCAACTCATCGAGCGCATTCGCGCCATCGTCGATGACGGCGCCATGTCCCGTTCGGGCCTCGCACGCGCCGCCGGTCTCCATGCCAACAGCCTGCGCGACCTCGATTCTCCCGGCTGGAACCCCACCGCCGACACGCTGCGCAAGCTCGAGAACTGGCTCGCGCACGGCAGCGACCTGTCGCCGATGGCAACCCCCGAAGAGATTATCGCCGAGGCGCGCAACGGCCGGATGTTCATCCTGGTCGATGACGAGGACCGCGAAAATGAGGGCGACCTCGTCATTCCAGCGCAGATGGCGACCCCCGACGCGGTCAATTTCATGGCGACCCACGGCCGCGGCCTGATCTGCCTGACGCTGACGAAATCACGCGTCGACCAGCTCGGGCTCGAACTGATGAGCCGCCAGAACGGCACGCGACACGAAACCGCCTTCACCACCTCGATCGAGGCGCGCGAAGGCGTCACCACCGGCATTTCGGCCGCCGACCGCGCGCGCACCGTGTCGGTCGCGATCGACGCGGGCAAAAGTCGCGACGACATCGTCACCCCCGGCCATGTCTTTCCGCTGATCGCGCGCGACGGCGGGGTGCTCGTCCGTGCTGGCCACACCGAGGCGTCGGTCGATATCGCGCGGCTCGCGGGACTCAACCCGTCGGGGGTGATCTGCGAGATCATGAACGACGACGGGTCGATGGCGCGGCTCGACGACCTGGTGCCCTTCGCGCGGCGCCACGGGCTGAAGATCGGGACGATCGCCGACCTGATCGCGTACCGCCACCGCAACGACCGGCTGGTCGAATGCGTGTCCGACGACCCGTTCGAATCGGATTATGGCGGCGAGTGGCGCCTGAAATCCTATCGCAACAAGATCGACGGCAGCATCAACATGGTGCTGCAGAAGGGCGCGATCGACCCCGAGGGCGTGACCCTGGTTCGCATGCATCCGGTGTCGCTGCTCGACGACCTGATGGGCCGCCCCGGCGCGCGCAAGCGCCGCCTGCAGCGTTCGATGGATGCCATCGGCGAGGCCGGCGGCGGGGTGATCGTGATGTTGATGCGGCCGCTGCCCGGATCGGCCGAGGCCGATGCGACGCCGCCGCCGACGGGCGGAATGGACCTGCGCACTTACGGCATCGGCGCGCAGATCCTGGCGGACCTTGGCGTCCACGCGATGGAATTGCTGACGCCGTCGCACAATAATCTTGTCGGGCTGGAGGGCTATGGCCTGTCGGTCGTCGGCGAACGCTCGATCCCCGGGGAGGCCGCATAATGGCGCATGTCTTGATCGTCGAAGCCCGTTTCTACAGCCACCTCAACGACATGCTGCTCGACGGCGTGCGCAGCGCGCTCGCGGCCGAGGGGCATAGCCATGACACGGTGACCGTCCCGGGCGCGCTCGAGATTCCCGCGGCGATTTCGCTCGGCGCCGACAGCGGGCGCTATGACGCTTTTGTCGCGCTCGGCGTCGTGATCCGCGGCGAAACCTATCATTTCGAGGTGGTGTCGAACGAGAGCGCGCGCGGCGTGATGGCGCTGACCCTTGATGGCCTTGCAGTCGGCAATGGCATCCTCACCGTCGAAAATGAAGAACAGGCGCTTGCGCGCGCCGACAAGACGCGCAAGGATAAGGGCGGCGAGGCGGCGAAGGCCGCGATCGCTATGCTGGCCCTGAAGGAACAATTCGGCATTGGTTGATCGCCCACCCCCCAGCCGATATTCCGTCGTCGAACGCGGCGGGCGGCTGGTGGTGATCGACACGCAGACCGGCCAGACGCCGCCAACCGCCGCCGAGCGTATGGACAATCACGACCGCGCTTTGGGGGTCGAGCCGATTCGCCCCGCCCGCACCAGCACCGCCCCCGACCTGTCGGCCGCGGCGCGCGCCGAATCGGGGCTCAGCGCACGGCCCGCCCCGGTGCAGCAGACCCCGAAACCCGCGCCGGCGAAGCCCGCGGCCGATCCCGGCAAGGCGCGGATGGCGGCGAAGGCCGCCGAAAGGCAGAGCCGGCCGTGGACCCAAGGCTCCCACGACCGTCCGGCGCCAAAGACCGACGCCGCGCCCGCGCGCATTCCCCAACGCCCGGCACCACCCGCACGCGGGCGCAAGACGATCGTCACCGGCAAATGGTGGGACAGCAAGGGACCGCGCACGATCGAACTGGGACCCAAGGGTCAGCAGACGCTGAGCGGCGGTTTCGTGACGCTGTTTTTCGTCGTGCTGATCGCGGCGATGGTCGTGCTGTTCATCGAACCGATCATCCTGTTCGTCGCGGCGTTCCTGCTGTTCCGCTTCGGCGGCAGCGTGCTGGGGCCGATCGGCGCCGGGATCGTCGACAAGGCGCTGGCCGAGCGGAATTAGCCGCCCAAGGCAAATGTACATCGTCATTGCGAGGAGCCGCAGGCGGCGCGGCAATCCAGAGCTGTGCAAGACTGCTCTGGATTGCTTCGCTACGCTCGCAATGACGAGTCCGCCTACGCAGGCTGCAGCGCCGGATAGTCGATATAGCCCTCGGGCCCCGGCGCGTACCAGGTCTGCGGATTGTCGGCCGACCATTCGGCCCCGGCGCGGATGCGTTCGACGAGGTCGGGGTTGCCGATGAACGGACGCCCGAAGGCGATCGCGTCGGCGACTCCGCTGGCGAGCGCTGCTTCGGCGAGCGCGACATTGTAATCGCTGTTGAGGATCAGCGGCCCCTTGAACGCGGCGCGGATCGCGGGCGACTGCTTGGGCACATCGGTGTTGCCGAAGGTGCCGTCGGGGCCGGGTTCGCGCAATTCGAGGAAACCGATGCCGAGCGCGTCGAGCGCCGACGCGGCCGCAGTGAACAGCGGCGCAGGGTTGCTGTCGTCGACACCCTGCGAATTGCCGTTCGGCGACAGGCGGACCGATACGCGGTCGGCGCCCCAGACGCCTGCCAACGCTTCGGTAACTTCGCGGAGCAGGCGGATGCGGTTTTCGACCGACCCGCCATAATCGTCGTCGCGCAAATTGCTGTTGTCGCGCAGGAACTGGTCGATCAGATAGCCGTTGGCGCCGTGGAGCTGGACCCCGTCGAAACCGGCCTTTTTGGCATTTTCCGCCGCCTTGACATAATCGGCGATCAGGCGCGGAATCTCGCCGAGTTCGAGCGGGCGCGCCACTTCGAGATCGCGGCGGCCGACCGGGGTATGCGCGCGGCCTTCGCCCTGCGTCGCCGAGGCCGAAACCGGCGGCTTGCCGTCGTTGAACACCGAATGGACGAGGCGGCCCATGTGCCAGAGCTGTGCGACGATGCGCCCGCCCGCGGCGTGGACGGCGTCGGTCACCGGCTTCCAGCCTTCGACCTGCGCGTCGGTCCACAGCCCGGGGGCGCTCGGCCAGCCGAGGCCTTCCTGCGAAATGCCCGTCGCTTCCGAAATGATCAGCCCCGCCGACGCACGCTGGCGATAATATTCGAGCGCGAGCTCGTTCGGCACAAAACCGGGGCCGGCACGGCCGCGGGTGAGCGGCGCCATGATGATGCGGTTCGGCGCGTCGATGGCGCCCAGCTTGATCGGATCGAGCAGCGATGCGGACATGGAATTCTCCTGGATATCTTTGGGGACATCTTTTTTTCGAGCGACGCCCCCCGGGGCCGTCGCTATGGGCTGCGAAGCTATGGACGGATGCCCGCCCACGCAAGCATCGGTAGCAAAAGAAAATCTAAAGGCGGAACAAGCGGTGAGCGACGAGGGTGCAGCAACAGGGGCCGGACGCTGGGCCTTCGCCGCGCTGCTGGCGGGCAATATCGCGCTGTCGATCGGCGCGATGCTCGTCCGCCTCGCCGACACCGGACCCACCGCCTCGGCCTTCTGGCGGATGACGCTGGCCGCGCCGGTCCTGCTGTTTTTCGCCTGGCGCGAGACCGGCGGGCGGCTGCCGCCGCGCTCCGCGATCCTGATCGCCGCTGCCGCGGGCATCTTCTTCGCTTTCGACCTCGCCGCCTGGCACATCGGCATCCTGCAGACCAAGGTCGCCAACGCGACGCTGTTCGGCAATTGCGCCAGCCTGTTGCTGGTGATCTGGGGGATTTTCCTGACCCGCACCCTGCCGCGCGGGTGGCAGGCGCTGGCGATCGCCCTCGCCTTCGCGGGATCGGCGCTGCTGATGGGGCAAAGTTACGAACTGTCGCCCGACTATCTGGTCGGCGACCTGCTCAGCCTGCTCGCGGGCGTGCTCTACACGGGTTACGTCATCCTGATGCAGCGGGTGCGCGGCACCCTCGCGCCGTGGACCGCGCTGGCGATCGCGTCGGCGGTGTGCGTGCCGATCCTGCTGACGACGGCGTTCGCGCTCGGCGAGACGGTGATGCCGCAAAACTGGACCCCGCTGATCCTGCTCGCGCTGACCAGCCAGATCGTCGGTCAGGGGCTGATGATCTGGTCGCTGCCACGCTTCACCCCGCTCGTCATCGGGCTGACCCTGCTGATCCAGCCGGCGATCGCCGCGCTTGCAGGCTGGCTGGCGTTCGGCGAGCTGCTGGGGCCCGTCGACCTGCTCGGCGGCGTGATGGTCGGGGCGGCGCTGGTGTTGATAAGGTTGCCGAGCCGCGGCGCGCGGCCTATCTGATGGCCATGGCCTCGATCCTGCCCGACGACCCCACCCTCGAAGAGATTCGCGCTGCGCTGGCGCCGCTGATCGCCGCCTCGGCCGCGTTCGACGGGTTTGGCGACGCGGCGCTCGTCGACGCCGCATCGCGCGTGCGCATCGATATCGATGTCGCGCGACTCGCATTTCCGGGCGGCGGGCGCGACATGGTCGACGCCTGGTTCGCCGATATCGACGCGCGGATGGCGGCAAAATGGCCCGCCGAGACCCTTGCGGCGCTGAAGATTCGCGAGCGGATCACCACCCTGGTCGAAACGCGGATCGACCTGCTCGCGCCGAATCGCGAGGCGCTGCGCCGCGCGCTGGCGCTGCTCGCGCTGCCGACCAATGTGTCGTTCGCGGCCAAGCTCGGCTGGCGCGCCGCCGACCTGATGTGGCGGCTCGCGGGCGATACCGCGACCGACTATAATCACTACAGCAAGCGCGCGATCCTCGGCAGCGTCTATGGCGCGACGATGGCGGCGTTCCTGAACGACGAGAGCGCCGGCCACGCCGACACCCGCGCCTTCCTCTCGCGGCGGATCGACCAGGTGATGCGCTTCGAAGGCTGGAAACACCGCCGCGCCGCGAGCAAGATCGAACGCCCCAGCCTGGCGCGCTTTGTCGGGCGGTTGCGCTATCCGGGGCGATAAATAGCTGGCGCTTCGTTGTTGGTATTGATAATCGCTCGCAAATGAACGCTTTGCTCGATAGCGCGCCGCTGGGCGTTGCGGTGCGGATCGCCGGGATCGACTGGCCCGCGATGTCCGAGGACGAAGGCCGCCGCCTGCGCGAATTCGGACTGATGGAAGGCGTCGAGGTCACCCCGCTCCACCGTGGCAGCCTCTTCTCGCGCGATCCGCTCGCGCTGTCGGTCGGACGCATGCGGGTGATCATCCGCGCGCGGCAGGCGGCGATGATCGTCGTCGAAGCGGTCGAGAGCGAGCCCAAAGTCGCATGACCGGCCCCATCCCCACCATCGCGCTGGTCGGCAATCCCAATGCCGGAAAATCGAGCCTGTTCAACGCGCTGACTGGCGCGCGGCAGAAGATCGCCAATTATCCAGGGGTTACCGTCGAGCGCAAGGCAGGCCATGCGAGCTTCGCCGACGGCCGGCCGCTGTCGCTGATCGACCTGCCCGGCAGTTACAGCCTGTCCCCCGCGAGCCCCGATGAAGCGGTGACGCGCGACGTGATCCTTGGGCGTCAGGATGGCGAGCGCCAGCCCGATGCGCTGATCGTCGTGCTCGACGCCGCGAACCTCGACAATCATCTCTGCTTCGCGCTCGAACTGATCGCGCTCGGCCTGCCGACGGTGGTCGCGCTCAACATGCTCGACCTTGCGACACGCGACGGCCTCACCCTCGACCCCGAACGATTGGCACGGGAACTGGGCGTGCCGGTGGTCCCGACGGTCGCGGTGCGCAAGCGCGGCATGGCCGATTTGCTGACCGCAGTCGACGAAACGATCCGGGCAGCGGGCCCGGTCGCGCCGATCTCTCGGGTCCCGACTCCAAGCGATGCCGCGTTGCACAGTCGCGCGCGCGCGATCTCGCGCGCCGCGACGCTGTCGGAAACCCCGGTGCGTCGCTGGACCGCACGCGTCGATGCGGTGGTGCTGCATCCGGTCGCAGGCTTCGCCATCCTGCTCGCGCTGATGTTCATCATGTTCCAGGCGGTCTATGCCGCCGCCGAGGCACCCGCCGACTTCCTCGAAGGCGGGATCGGCGTGCTTCAGCAATGGGTGGTCGCGACTTTCCCCGAAAACTTCCTGCGCGACCTGGTCGTCGAGGGACTGCTTGCGGGCGTCGGCGCGGTTATCGTCTTCCTGCCGCAGATCCTGATCCTGTTCCTGTTCATCCTGCTGCTCGAAGCGTCGGGTTATATGACCCGCGCCGCCTTTCTGATGGACGGGTTGATGGCCAAGGTCGGATTGTCGGGGCGCGGCTTCATCCCGCTGTTGTCGAGCTTCGCCTGTGCGGTACCCGGCATCATGGCGACGCGCGCGATCCCCGACGAGAAGGACCGGCTGACGACGATATTGATCGCGCCGCTGATGACCTGTTCGGCGCGCCTTCCCGTCTATGCGTTGATCATCGCCGCCTTCATCCCCAACCGCACGATCGGCGGCTCGCCGGTGGGGCTTCAGGGGCTGGTGCTCTTCGGCCTCTATCTGTCGGGAATCCTCGGCGCCCTCGTCGTCGCCTATGTCCTGCGGCGTACTGTCGCAAAAGGTCGCCCGGCGGGCTTCATGATGGAAATGCCGCGATACCAGATGCCGCAGTGGCGCGACGTCGCGCTCGGCCTGTGGCAGCGCGCGTGGATCTTCCTGCGCCGCGCCGGCACGATCATCGCGATGACCACCGTCATCCTGTGGCTGCTGCTGACCTTCCCCAAGGCACCGGTGGGCGAGAGCCAGGTCGAATATAGCGTCGCCGGCCGCATCGCGAGCGGACTCGAGGTCGTCGTCGCGCCGATCGGGTTCAACCACGACATCGCGCTGGCGCTGATCCCCGCGATGGCGGCGCGCGAGGTCGCGGTGTCGGCGATGGCGACCGCCAATGCGATCGACGCCAACGGCGACGAGGATGCGATGGCCGAGACGCTAGGCGAACGATTGCAGGGCAAGTGGAGCCTCGCCACCGCGCTCGCTTTCCTCGCCTGGTTCGTGTTCGCGCCGCAGTGTATTTCGACGATCGCGATCACCCGGCGCGAAACAAACGGGTGGAAATGGCCATTGTTCATGGTTGGCTATTTGTTCCTGCTGGCCTATGCCGCTGCCGGAATCACTTACTGGACAGCCGTCGCCTTTGGACTAGGCTGATCCTCCACATTTTCTAGCGGAGCGGAGCGGCAATGGCTGGCAGCGTCAACAAGGTAATTTTGATCGGCAACCTCGGCGCCGATCCCGAAATCAAGTCGTTCCAGAACGGCGGCAAGATCGCCAATATCCGCATCGCGACGTCGGAAAACTGGAAGGACCGGATGACCGGCGAGCGCAAGGAGCGCACCGAATGGCACAATGTCGTGATCAACGGCGAGGGGCTGGTCGGGGTGGTCGAGCGCTACCTGAAAAAGGGTTCGAAGGTTTATATCGAAGGGTCCTTGCGCACCCGCAAATGGCAGGACCGCGACGGTAACGACAAATATACGACCGAAGTCGTGATCGCCGGCATCGGCGGCGCGCTGACGATGCTCGACGGCGCGCCCGGCGGCGGTGGCGGCGGAGCCTCGCGCGGCGGCGGTGACTGGGGCGGCGATTCGGGCGGAAGCTCGGGTGGCGGCTGGAACCAGGGCGGCGGCGGTTCGTCGGGCGGTAGTTCCGGCGGCGGCTTTGGCGGCGGTTCGGGCGGCGGTGGCGGCGGACGCCCGCCGTTCGACGACGACCTGGACGACGACGTCCCCTTCTGAGCGCCTGACCCATGGCGAGTGACCTGCTGATCGCCGCCGATGTCGCGCGCGGCGTGTGCCGGTTGTTCGCGCGGCAAGGACTCGTCGCGATCCCCGAAGTGCCGCTGCCCAATGGGCGGCGCACCGACCTGACCGCGATCGACGCCAGGGGCCGGATCACCATCGTCGAGATCAAGGTCAGCCGCGCCGACCTGCATGGCGACGGCAAATGGCCCGACTATTGCGACTGGTGCGATCATTTTTACTGGGCGCTGGCGGCGGGGCTCGACCCCGCGATCCTCGACACCCCCGATTATCGCCCCGCGACGTCGGGGTTGATCGTCGCCGACCGCTATGGCGCGGCGGTGGTGCGCGAGGCGGTCAGCTGCGACCTCGCCCCCGCGCGGCGCAAGGCCGAACTGCTGCGCATCGGACGGCTGGCGATGCGGCGGTCGATGATCGCCAGTGACCCCGAACTCGCGGCGGGGTGGAGCGAGGGCTAGAGCGGCTCGCTGCGTTCGTAATAGACGGCCCAGACGAGGCCGGCGGCCGAAAAGCCGCCCCACAGCATCAGACCGACGATGAGCCCCGATCCGATCGACAATGGCATGGCGACGAGGACGAGGGCGAGCGCCGCCGACACCAGGGCAGCGCGCAGATAGTTTCGGCGCGGGCGCACCGTGCGTGTTTCGACATATTGGACCGCAAAGCCGAAGGCGACGAGGGTCGCGATGAGCGCGAGGGAAAAGACGTCGAAGCCCTGATTGAGCAGATGAAGAAGGGCAGCCAATGCGACGCCGCCCCAAATCCCCTGGCGAACGCGTGTCAGCGGCCGGGACGACTCGCCGCCGCTCATCCGCGCGCCTGCATCCGCGCCAGATAGCGCGCGAGGATATCGATCTCGAGGTTCACCGGGCGCCCGGCCGCGGCCTCGTCGAGCGTCGTCATCGCGCGGGTGTGCGGGATGATGTTGAGGGTGAAATGGGCGCTGCCGTCGGGCTGGTCGGTGACGTCGTTGACGGTCAGCGACACGCCCTCGACGGTGATCGAACCCTTGGCGGCGATATGCGGCGCGAGGCTGGCGGGGGCCGAGATGACGAGGCCCCAGCTGTCGCCGACCGGGGTGACCGAGACGATCTGTCCGACGGCGTCGACATGGCCGGTGACGATATGGCCGCCAAGTTCGTCGCCGACCTTCAACGCGCGTTCGAGGTTGAGCCGGCGGCCCGGCTCCCACATGCCCGGCGCGGTGCAGGCGATGGTTTCGGCGCTCGCGTCGATCGCGAACCAGCCGCCGGGGCCGTTGCTGTCGCTGTCGACGCCTTTATCGACAACGGTCAGGCACGCCCCAGAACAGGCGATCGAGGCGCCGAGGGCGATGCTGTCGATGTCGAAGACGGTGCCGATGATCAGCCGCGCGTCGCCGCGATCCTCGCGCGCGCGGACGGTGCCGATGTCGGTGATGATGCCGGTGAACATAAGGTCTAGGGTCCTTCTCTGACCCGCTCGTAGACGTCGAGCCGGTCGCTGCCAAGCAGGCGGCTGTCGGCCAGGCGCCAGCGGCCGTGCGCATCGGCGAGGTCGGTGAGGCCGATGTCGCCGAGCGCGGCTTTGCCGCCGCCGATCAGGATCGGGGCGCGGTAGAGCAGCAGCCGGTCGACGCGGTCGGCGGCGAGGAAGGCCGAGGCGGCGCCGGCGCCGCCCTCGACGAGCAGCGAATCGAACCCCGCGACCGATCCGGGCGAAGCGACGGCGGTCCAGCCGGCGGGCGCGGCGCCACTTGTGAGAAGGAAACGCTGCGGGCTGCGCGATTCGAGTCCCGAAAGGCGGACGTCGAGTTTGGGCGAATCGGCTTCGAAGGTGCCGCGCCCGACGAGAATGCCCGCGTGCCGCGCGCGTTCGAGATGGCCGTGGGCGCGGGCGCGTGCGCCGGTGATCCAGCGGCTCGCCCCGTCAGCGCGCGCGATGCAGCCGTCGAGCGAGGTCGCGAGCTTGAGCGTGACGAACGGGCGGTCCTGCGCCTGCCGCGTCCACCACGGCGCCATCGCGATGCGCGCTTCGGTCGCCATCACATCGACGACGACAGAAAGACCCGCGTCCCGCAGCCGCGCGATACCCTTGCCATTGGTGCGCGAATCGGGGTCCTGCGCCGCGATCACCACCCGCGCCACCCCGGCGGCGATCAGCGCATCGGTGCAGCAGGGTCCGCGCGGGCTGGCATGGGCGCAGGGTTCGAGGCTGACATAGGCGGTCGCGCCGCGCGCCGCGTCGCCCGCAGCAGCCAGCGCGATCGCCTCGGCATGCGGACGGCCACCCGCCTGGGTCCAGCCGCGCCCGACGACGCGGCCGTCGTTGACCAGGATACACCCGACGTTGGGATTGGGCGCCGCGGCCGGGCGCCCGCGCAGCGACAGCGCGATCGCCGCCGCCATCCAGTCGGCATCGGCGGGCGGGCGGCGCATGCCTAGCGGGCGGTCGGAGCGGGGGTGGCGGAGGGGGCCGGCGCAGCCGGCGCCGCCTTCGGACCGCGCGCGGCGCGTTCGGCGAGGGTCGAATGTTTGGGCGGTTCGGGCGCCTTCACGACGGT
Organism: Sphingopyxis sp. EU05-FHT14B03; assembly: GCF_058790875.1. Classification (NCBI taxonomy): domain Bacteria; kingdom Pseudomonadati; phylum Pseudomonadota; class Alphaproteobacteria; order Sphingomonadales; family Sphingopyxidaceae; genus Sphingopyxis; species Sphingopyxis sp. EU05-FHT14B03. The sequence continues at coordinate 1,726,561 of NZ_JBYTDC010000001.1, read as the reverse complement.
GTCGGCTTCGGCGCCCAGCGTTTCGCGCGTTTCCTTGTCGGCTTCGCTCGAATCATAGTCGACCCCCATCCGGTCGGCGAGCTTCTGATATTCGGCGCGGCGTAGCGCGTTGGCGCGGTTCACGTCCTTGGCGCGTTCGATCCAGCCGGCTTCGACTTCGGCGACGCTGCGGCCGGCGGTCCAGTTTTCGAAATAGATGATCTGCGCCTTGGGTTCTTCGGTGCGGACGATATTCGTGGCAATGCCGTAAAAGACAGCGAGCGTCACCGCGATCGTCGCGGTCCAGAAAGCCCAGCGGTGCGGACGCGGGGCGCGGATATAGTGCCAGAAGTCGGAGACGCCGCCGCGCACGTCCCAATTGTTCATCATCACTCTCATCGCGCCAATTTAGGATAGGTGCGCGCATTTTGCGAGAGGATAGCGATTGCGGCGGTTTTTCAGCCCGTCCGGCGCCCACCGGTGTCACGATTGCAGAAAATGCAATAGCGGATGTGCATTTCGCAGTTGCAACATTTTTTGTGCGCTGCAATATGAGCATGCCTTTTAGGCATCCTCTCCCAAAACTTTCACGGGCCACCTTCGGGTGGCCCTTTTTTTTGGTTTGTGCCCACAGCCGTCACGGCCACGCATTTGCGTCGTTGATAACGCTAACGAACCGATCAGGCCTGTACGGGCATGCGTTTCTCGAACCGGCGGACTTCGGCGATAAAGCTGCCCGGCAGCGCGGTGGCGCCGCCGCTGTCGAGATCGATATGCGCATAGCTGATCTCGATATCGGTCAGCCGCTCCTCGCCGCGAAAGACACCGCAGTGCAGGGTGAAATTGTCGCGCCCGAATCGGCTGATTCGCGCCGCGATGGTGATCAGCTCGTCGAGTCGCGCCGGGGCGTGATAATCGATCTCGCAATGCACCTCGCGGATGTCGGTCCCATATTGGTGGAAATAGGGGCCCGGCTGTCCTTCGCCGACGGCGCGGAAATATTCGGTCACCCCGATGTCGGCATAGACGAGATAATGGGCGTTGAAGACGATATTCTGCCCGTCGATTTCATTGAAGCGCACACGAACCGTTTCGTGGACGCGGAAATCGACGAGCGGAACCTGTTCGATGGCCATGGTCAGGCGGCAAGCGCGGCGGGGGCGCGGTCGAGCGGCGCGCACGCCGATTCGAGCCAGGCCCGGTCGCTATCGTCCATGCCCGGCGCGAGCTTTTCGAACACCTCGGCATGATAGGCATCGAGCCAGTCGGCCTCGGCGGGCGACAGCAGGGCGGTCTCGACGAGGTTCTGCGCGATCGGCGCAAAGGTGATCGTCTCGAACCCCAGCATATCCTCTTCGGCGCCGTCGATGCGCTGCGGCACGACGATGACCAGATTTTCGATGCGGATGCCGAAATGCCCGGCCTTGTAATAGCCGGGCTCGTTCGAGAGGATCATGCCGGCGTGCAAGGGTTCCTCGGTCCCCGCCTGCCCGCCCGACGGCTTGGCGATCCGCTGCGGGCCTTCGTGGACCGCGAGATAGGTGCCGACGCCGTGCCCGGTACCATGCGCATAATCGACCCCGTCGGCCCACAGATACTGCCGCGCGAGGATGTCGAGCTGGCTGCCACGCGTGCCCGTCGGGAAACGCGCCATGGCGAGCGCGATATGACCCTTGAGCACCTGGGTGAAGCGGCGGCGCATTTCGGCGGTCGGCGGGCCGATCGCGATCGTGCGCGTGATGTCGGTGGTGCCGTCGGCATATTGGCCGCCCGAATCGACCAGGTAGAGCGTGCCGGTCTCGATTCGGCGATTGGTGGTTTCGTCGACCTTGTAATGCGGCAGCGCGCCATTGGGGCCGGCCGCCGAGATGGTGTCGAAGCTCAGGTCGACGAGACCCCCGCCGGCCTCGCGGAAGTCGCGCAGCTTCGCCGCGGCGCCGAGTTCGTCGAGGCCGCCCTGCGGCGCGACATCTTCCATCCATTGCAGGAAGCGCGCGACCGCGACGCCGTCGCGGACATGCGCGGCGCGGGTGCCGTTCAATTCGACCTCATTCTTGATCGCCTTGGGCAGCACCGCGGGGTCGCGGTGGCGCGCGATCTTTGCCCCCGCCTTTTCGAGCGCGGTGAAGATTGCCGCGACCGCCGATCCGGGATCGACCGCGACCTTCTTGTCCTTAAGATCGGCAAGCGCCGCCTCGAACGCGTCGCGGTCGTGGATACGCACGCTGTTGCCGAGATGCGCGCGCACCGCGTCGGTGATCTTTTCGGGCGCGATGAACAGGTCGGCGGTCGCGTCGGCATGAAGCAGCGCGAAGGCGAGGCCGACCGGCGTGTGGCTGACGTCCTGCCCACGAATATTGAAGGTCCAGGCGATCGAATCCAGCGCGGTCATCACGCCGGTGTCGAGGCCCTTGTCCTTCAGCCAGTCGGCTATGCCCGAGCGCTTGTCGATCGCGCTCTGCCCCGCGAGCTTGACGTCGTGCACCGCGACGACGGCATCGCTCGGCGCGGGCTGGTCGTCCCACACCGCATCGATCGGGTTCGACGCGACCGCGACCAGTTCGGCGCCCTTGGCGGCCAGCGCCTTCGCCGTCGCATTGGCCCAGTCGATGCCGTGGAGCCACGGATCATAACCGACCTTCTGCCCCGCGCTGACATGGGCGCCGAGCCATTCGGCGACGCTCGACGCCGGCACGCCGACATAGTCGAACAAGGCGCCGTCGACCTGATCGCGCACCTGCACGGTGTAGCGGCCATCGATGAACACGGCGGCCCTGGCGGGCAGCACCGCCGCGGTCCCCGCCGAGCCGCCGAAGCCGGTGAGCCAGGCCATGCGCTGCGCATAGGCGCCGACATATTCGCTCATATGTTCGTCGCTGATCGGCACGACAAAGCCGTCGAGACCGCGCGCGACAAGTTCGGCGCGGACGCGGGCGAGTCGCTCTGCATGGACGGGGCTGGACATGGCGGCTTCCTTGTTCCTACATCGCGGTCGATCCGGCCCATCGGGGGCGGCACCGCGGAGTTTCCTGATGCGCGCTATTTGGATGTTTATGGCGGCAATTGCCACCCCGCTTGTCGCGGCCCCGGGCGCTTTCGCCGAAGAGAAAGAGACAGCATTGACCGACAAGACCCCTGCCCCGTCCGCCGCCCCCGTCGCGGACAAGCGGCCGCACGAGATGACGCTGCACGGCAAGACGCTGTCCGATCCCTATCACTGGCTGAAGGATGACAGCTATCCGGTCGTCGATGACAAGGATGTGCTCGATTATGTGAAGGCGGAGAATGCGTATTTCGACACGCAGATGAAGCCGCATGCGGCGCTGGTCGAAACCCTGTTCCAGGAGATGAAGGGCCGGATCAAGGAGGCCGATTCCTCGGTGCCGCAGAAGGACGGCGACTGGACCTATTGGGTCGAATATGAGGAAGGCGCCGAGTATAAGAAATGGTACCGCAAGCCCGCGGCGGGCAACGGCGAGGCCGCGCTGATCCTCGACGAGGTCGCGATGGCGAAGGACAAGGATTATTTCCGCCTCGCCGAGCTGTCGATCAGCCCCAACGGCAAGCTGATGGCCTATTCGTTCGACGACAATGGCTCCGAACGCTTCGAGGTACGCATCCGCAACCTCGAAACCGGTGAGATGCTGCCCGACGTCATCCCCGGCACCCTGTCGTCGCTGGTCTGGACCTCGGGCAATGACGCGATCCTCTATGGCCTCGCCAACGAGAATTGGCGCACCGACAATGTCCGGCTGCACAAGCTCGGTACCCCGCTGAGCGCCGACAAATTGCTCTACAAGGAGGCCGACATCGGTTTCGGGGTCGGCATCGGCAAGACCGCCGCCGACAATTATATCGTCATCGCGACGGGCGATAACGAGACGAGCGAGGTCTATCTGCTCCCCGCCGGCAATCCCGAGGCGCCGATGCAATTGGTGTCGGCGCGGAAAAAGGGCCGCGAGTACAGCGTCGATGAACGCGACGGCACCCTCTATATCCACACCAACGACGAACATCCGAACTTCCGCGTCGCCACCGCGAGCGTGAAAACGCCCGGCGAGTGGAAGACTTTGATCCCCGGATCGGACCACAGCTACATCACCGGTTTCTCGGTGTTCCGCGATTATTTCGTGCTCGAGGCGCGCGAGGACGGGCTCGACCAGGTCGATGTCCGCCAATATGACGCGCCGTTGACCCCGGGCCGGATCCAGTTCCCCGCCGCTACTTATGTGGCGGGGCTTGGCGACAATCCCGAATATCATCAGGACAAGCTCCGGCTCGACTATGAATCGATGGTCACCCCCGACACCGTCTATGATTACGACCTCGCGAGCGGAAAGCTCGAAACGCTGAAGGTCCAGGAAATTCCCTCAGGTTACGACGCGACGCAATATGTAACCGAACGGGTTAACCTGCCGAGCCGCGACGGCAAGACGATGATCCCCGCCTCGCTCGTCTACAAAAAGGGGACGAAGCTCGACGGCAGCGCGCCGATGCATCTCTACGCCTATGGCAGCTACGGCTATCGCGTCCCGCCGGGCTTTTCGACGACGCGCCTCAGCCTCGTCGATCGCGGCATGGTCTATGCGATCGCGCATGTCCGCGGCGGCGACGATCTGGGGCGTGAATGGTATCTGGAGGGCAAGACCGACCGCCGCAAAAACACCTTCAACGATTTCATCGACGTCGCGAAGGGGCTGATCGCCAAGAAATACACCAGCGCCGGCAAGATTTCCGTCGAGGGCCGTTCGGCCGGCGGCCAGGTGATGGGGGTGATCTATAATGAAGCGCCCGAATTGTGGGGCGCGGTGCTCGCGGGGGTGCCCTTTGTCGATGTGATCAACACGATGGTCGACGAAACGCTGCCGCTGACCCCAGGCGAATGGCCCGAATGGGGCAATCCGATCACCGACAAGGCGGCGTTCGATTACATGCTGAGCTACAGCCCCTATGACAATGTCACCGCCAAATCCTATCCGCCGATGCTGGTGTCGGCGGGGCTCAACGACCCGCGCGTGACCTATTGGGAGCCCGCCAAATGGGTCGCCAAGCTGCGCGCGACGCGTACCAACGACGCGACTTTGCTGCTGCGCACCAACATGGGCGCGGGCCACGCCGGCAAGTCGGGCCGCTGGGGCGCGCTGCGCGAGGACGCCGAGGAGTTCGCCTTCGTGCTGACCCAGCTGGGGGTGGAGAAGTAGGCTCGATGGCGGGAGTTTCTGAAACGACTGTTTCTCTAGGATTCTTCGGCGATGATCTCGACCCCGCCGAATTGACGGCGTTGTTGGGCACCGCGCCCAGCAAAAGCGCCGCAAAGGGAGCAACGCGGACCACCGCGAGCGGCCGCGAGATTACGGAAAAGACAGGCAAGTGGCTCTTCAATGTGCCACGGTCGGTTCCCGGCGATCTTGCTGCCCAGATTGATGCAATATTGGCGCAGTTGACGCCGGATCTAAAGATTTGGATGGAGTTGACCCAGCGCTTCCAGGCCCGACTGTTTTGCGGACTATTTATGGAGGAATCGAACGAGGGGCTGCGGCTTGAACCGTCGACTCTGTCGGCCATCGCCGAGCGGAGCCTTTTTCTGGATCTCGACATCTACGCGCCAACGACGCACGACGGCCCTGTCATCCTCGCGAAGGCTGGGATGACGAAAAACTAAGCTAGATAAGCCCTTGCTGCTAGTTCGCGCTCCAGCGTCGCCGCATCGACGAACTGGTGCCCCGCGATCCCGACCGATTCGGCGCCCGCGACATTCGCCGCGACATCGTCGATGAACAGCGCGCCCGCCGGATCGATGCCGAATCGCGCGATCGCAAGGCGGTAGATCGCGGGATCGGGTTTCATCAGTTTCTCGGTGCCCGAGACGATGATATCGCGGAAACGGTCGAAGATCGGCTGGGTCGGGCGGAAACCTTCCCAGAAATCATGCCCGAAATTGGTGATCGCGAACAGCGGCACCCCCGCCGCGTCGAGCCGCTCGACCAGTTCGAGGCTGCCGGGGACCGGGCCGGGGATCGTCTCGTTGAAGCGCGTGCCATAGGCATCGATCAACGCGGCGTGATCGGGATATTCAAGCTTTCGCTCGGCGACCATCTCGGCGGCAGGGCGGCCGGCGTCGTGCTGGAAATGCCACCCCGGCGTGATGATGTTGCCGACGAAATATTCGAGTTCCTGCTCGTCGGCAATCAACTTGCCGAACAGATGCCGCAAATCCCAGTCGAACAGGACCTTGCCGACGTCGAAGATAACGCAGCGATCGATCATGCGAACGCCAGACACGCGAAAGCGCCGCCGGAAGGGTCCGACGGCGTTACGCGGTTCAGCAAAAGCAAACGGGGCGGTTCAGCCCCGCGCAGGGGCATCAGCCCTGGCGCGCCTTGAAGCGGCGGTTGGTCTTGTTGATCACATAGGTCCGGCCGCGACGGCGGATCACGCGGTTGTCCCGGTGGCGGTCCTTCAGCGACTTCAGGCTATTGCGAATCTTCATGGCTCTATTCCGATGGTCTGGCGTTGTACGCGAAGCGGCGCAACTATGGGGATGGGCGATAAAAGTCAACCGCCCTTGGCGCGGAAATCAGGCCGCGAAGCGCCGTTCTTCCAGCGCGCGTTCCCACGCGAGCGCGTGGGCGACGATCGTGTCGAGCTCGGCGTGCTGCGGTTCCCATCCGAGGAGGCCACGAATCGCACCATTGTCGGCGATCAACGCATCGGGATCGCCGGCGCGGCGATCGCCCATGCGGCGGTCGATCTTGCGATTCGTCGCCTTGTCGACCGCATCGAGCACTTCGAGCACCGAGAAGCCGCGGCCATAGCCGCAGTTCAATTGGTGGCTGGCCTTGGGATCGGCGATCAGCGCATCGAGCGCGAGCAGATGCGCGGCGGCGAGGTCGCTGACATGGATATAGTCGCGTACCCCGGTGCCGTCGGGGGTGTCGAAGTCGGTGCCGAAAACGTCCACGTGAGGGCGGCGGCCGAGCGCGGCCTCGACCGCGACCTTGATCAGGTGCGTCGCGCCGGCGGTCGACTGGCCGCTGCGCGCCTTGGGATCGGCACCCGCGACGTTGAAGTAGCGCAGCGCAGCATAGTTGAAGTCGTGCGCGAAGGCGACATCGGCGAGCATCGCCTCGGTCATCAGTTTCGACATGCCATAGGGGTTGATCGGCCGCTGCGGCGCGTCTTCGCGCACCGGGATCATATCGGGGATCCCGTAAGTCGCGGCGGTCGAGGAGAAGATGAAATGGCGCACCCCGGCGTGGACCGCGGTGTCGATCAGCGACCGGCTGCGCGCGCTGTTGTTGTCATAATATTTGAGCGGGTTGGTCACCGATTCGGGAACCACGACCGACCCCGCGAAATGCATGATCGCGCCGGCACCCTGTTCGGCGACGATCCGCGTAACGAGCGCCGCGTCGGCGATATCGCCTTCGTAAAAGGCCGCAGCTTTGGGGACCGCCCAGCGGAAGCCCGTTACGAGATTGTCGAGCACCGCAACGCGCCAGCCGGCGTCGAGCAGCGCGAGCACCGCGTGGCTGCCGATATAGCCGGCGCCGCCGGTCACGAGGACGGTGAAGGGATGCGGCTGCGAAGTCACAGAATTTCGGCTCCTTTGGCCGGAAAGCTAGCCGCTGCGTGGTTAGGAATTGGTTAGCGACGCCCTGAAAGCAGCCCGTTTTCCGTTCGTGTCGGGCGAAGTCAGGATACACGAAGGCTTGCGCTGCCGATAGGTGTCTCGACTTCGCTCGACACGAATGGAGTTTAAACCGGGTTCGCGGACGACTGGGCCTACCCCGCCAAAGCCTTTTGCCGCCGCCTTTGCACCGACGAGCCATAGCCCATAGCCTCGCGATATTTGACCACGGTGCGCCGCGCGATGTCGTGGCCCTCGGCCGACAGCTTCTGCGCGATCGTCTCGTCGGACAGGATCGCCTTGCCGTCCTCGCCCTCGATCATCGCCTTGATCCGGCTCTTGATCGATTCGGACGACACCGCGCCGTCGCCCTCGGTCGCCGAAATGCCGCTCGAAAAGAAATATTTGAGTTCGAACAGCCCGCGCGCGCAGGAGAGGTATTTGTTGCTGGTCACCCGGCTGACGGTCGATTCGTGCATGCCGATTTCCTCGGCGACCTGGCGCAGGGTCAGCGGGCGCATATGCGCGACGCCGTGGAGGAAAAAGCCTTCCTGCTGCTTGACGATCGCGCTCGCGACCTTGACGATCGTGCGCTGGCGCTGGTCGAGCGCGCGGACGAGCCAGTTGGCGCCCGCGAGCTGCTCGGACAGCCACGCCTTGCTCTTCGCCGCAGCGCCGGTGGCGAGTTCGGTGTAATAGCGGCGGTTGACGAGCAGGCGAGGCAAGGTGCCGCCGTTGATCTCGACCGCCCAGCCCTTGCCGGTGTGACGGACGTAGATGTCGGGCACGACGGTCTGCGACACGCTGGCGCCGAAGCGCAGTCCGGGCTTGGGATCATAACCGCGCAGCTCGCGGATCATGTCGGCGAGATCTTCGTCGTCGACGCCGCAGATCCGCTTGAGCTGCGGGAAGGCGCCCTTGGCGACCAGATCGAGATGCGCGATCATCGTCGCCATCGCGGGGTCGTAACGATCAGCCTCACGCGCCTGGATCGCGATGCATTCGGCCAGGTCGCGGCCGCCGACGCCCGAAGGATCGAAGCACTGCACCCCCGCGAGCACGGTTTCGACGAGCGCGAGCGGGACGCCGAGCCGCTGCGCAAGGTCGGCGAGGTCGGCGCGAAGGTAACCCGCCTCGTCGATCATCGCGACAAGCTGTTCGGCGATCAGCGCCTCCAGCCCCGAGAAGCACTCGCCGACCTGCGCGAGCAGATGCTCGTAAAGGCTGTCGGCCTCCCCGGCGAAACTGTCGAAATCGATGCCTTCGCTGTCGCCTGACAGGCCGACGCTGTCGCTCGCGCTGTCGTGGTGGAAACTTTCCGCGCCCAGATCGACGTCGAGATCGTCGGTCGCGCCGCTGTCGGACGCGAGCGCCTGGTCGGCGTCGAGCGTCGCGGCCTCGGCGGGCGCCGCGTCGCCCTCGGGCGCTTCGTCCCCTGCGCCATCGCTGTCGGGCGAGGCGGTGTCGAGCAACGGATTGCCCTCAAGCGCTTCAGCCAGATAGGCGTCGAGTTCGAGGTTCGACAACGCCAGCAGCTTGATCGCCTGCTGCAGCTGCGGCGTCATCACCAGCGATTGCGACTGGCGGAGATCGAGGCGCGGACCGAGCGCCACTGGGAATTAGCGACCTTCTATCCCGTTTGTGTCGAGCGAAGTCGAGACACGTGAAGCCATGCACGAACTCGGCGTGTCTCGACTTCGCTCGACACAAACGGAAACCAGAACAGGCTTATTCGACACCGACACGGCCCCATTCCCTCACAGGGAGAAACCCTCGCCGAGGTAGAGGCGGCGCACCTCGGGGTCGGCGACGAGTTCGGCGGGCGACCCGGCGAGCAGCACCTTGCCGTCGTAGATGATGCAGGCGCGATCGACGAGGTCGAGCGTTTCGCGGACGTTGTGGTCGGTGATCAGCACCCCGATGCCGCGCGTCTTGAGGTCGGCGACAAGGTCGCGAATGTCCGAAATCGACAGCGGATCGATACCCGCGAACGGTTCGTCGAGCAGCATGATCGACGGGTTCGCGGCCAGCGCGCGCGCGATTTCGGCGCGGCGGCGTTCGCCGCCCGACAGCGCCATCGCGGCGGCGCTGCGCAGTCGCGTGAGGCCGAATTCGTCGAGCAATTCCTCGAGCCGGCGTTCGCGCGACACGCGGTCGGGCTCGCTGAGTTCAAGCACCGCACTGATATTCTGTTCGACCGTCATGCCGCGAAAGATCGAGGTTTCCTGCGGAAGATAGCCGAGACCGAGGATCGCGCGGCGGTACATCGGCAGCGCGGTGATGTCGGCGCCGTCGAGCATGATGCGTCCCGCGTCGGGCTTCACCAGCCCCATGATCGAATAGAAGCAGGTCGTCTTGCCGGCGCCGTTGGGGCCGAGCAGCCCGACGACCTCGCCCTTGCCGACCGAGAGCGAGACGTCGGAGAGCACGACGCGCTTGTCATAGCTTTTGGCGATCGACACGACCGCGAGCCCGTTGCCCGCCGCCGCCTCTTCCTGGACATGCGCGGTGTGTTCGGAAACGCCGTGATCGCCGCTGGCCGGCGGGGTCGCGAGGGTGGAGTCGTCGGTCATATCGTCGTCGCTGTCCGTCCAAAGATTGGCACCGCACTACCCGAGGAGCGCCGTAAAGGTCAATCTGGCAAGATTTTTGCAGGGACTATTTGCAGGGGCTATCAGTGCGCGGCCTGCTCGCCGCGCACGACGCCCGACAGCGCGAGTTGTTCGTCGATCGCGGCCATCAGCCGGTCGAGAGCGGCCTCGTCCTTTGCCTCGGCGCGCGCGACGAGCACGTCCTGCGTGTTCGACGCCCGGAGCAGCCACCAACCGTCGTCGGTGAGCACGCGCGCGCCGTCGGTGCGGTCAACATTCGCGCCCGCCGCCGCGAGCCGCGCGAGAACTTCGTCCACAATGGCGAATTTGCGTATCTCATCGACCTGGAAACGCAATTCGGGGGTGTTGACCATCGGCGCCATGCCGCCGCGCAGCTCGGTGACGCTTTGCCCGAGCTTGGTCGCCGCCTCGATCAGCCGCACCGCGGCATAGGGCGCATCGTCATAGCCATAATAGCGGTCGGCGAAGAAGATATGGCCGCTCATCTCACCCGCGAGCGGACTGCCGGTTTCCTTCATCTTCGCCTTGATCAGGCTGTGGCCGGTTTTCCACATCATCGGCTGACCGCCCAATTCGGCGACGCGGTCGAACAAAGCCTGGCTGGCCTTGACGTCGGCAATGACGGTCGCACCGGGCAGTTCCTTCAACACTGCGGCGGCATAGATTTGCAGCAGCTGGTCGCCCCAGATCACCCGGCCCTGCCCGTCGATCGCGCCGATCCGGTCGCCATCTCCATCGAAAGCGACGCCGAAATCGAGATTCCTCTCGGCGACGAGCTTGCGCAAGTCCGCCAGATTCTTTTCCTCGGTGGGATCGGGATGGTGGTTCGGGAAATGGCCGTCGATGTCGGTAAACAGCAGGAAATGCTCGCCGGGAAGCCGCGCCGTCAATTTCTCGATGACCGTGCCGGCGGCGCCGTTACCGGCGTCCCAGCCGATGCGGTAGGCGGCGCCGGCGAAGCCCTCGACCAGCCGATCGACATAGGCGTCGACGATATCGATGCTCTGCGACGATCCCTCGCCGCTGTCCCAGTCGCCCGTGGCCGCCATCGTCCCGATGCCCGCGATGTCGGCGCCGTAGAAGGGGCGACCCTGAAACACCATCTTGAAGCCGTTATAGTCGGGGGGGTTGTGGCTGCCGGTTATCTGTATACCGCCGTCCACCTCTTCGGTTGACGCGGCATAATAGAGCATCGGCGTCGGGCCGAGCCCGACATTCAGCGCATCGATCCCGGCGGCGTTGATCCCTTCGATCAGCGCCTCGGCGAGCATCGGCGACGACAGGCGGCCGTCATAACCGACCGCGACCGACCTGCCGCCCGCGCGCCGGATCAACGTCGCGAAGCTGCGCCCGATAGCATAGGCGTCGGCGGCCGACAGCGTGTCGCCGACGACCCCGCGGATGTCATATTCGCGCAGCATCGTCGGGTGAAAAACATGCGTCTGGGTCATGGGTCGCTCGCTTTCGGGGGAGAAGGAGGTCAGGCGGCGGCGAACAGGTCGCCGTCGGGATGCAGCCGCTCGCGCGCCGGCAGGTTAAGCCCTGCCATCGCTTCGCGCAGCTCCTGCCGCGCGACGACATGGCCGATCCCCATGCCGCCTAGATGCGCCTTGTCGAGCAGGGTGAGGCCGGCGGGGAAAAGTTCGCGGTAGATGACGCGCTCGCCAAGGCCCGGGATGACGCGAAAGCCGACGCGGCGTGACAATTGGGTCAGCGCCTCGCCGACGCGGCGCATATTATGCGCGTCGACATGCTGGAGGCGGTTGCGCAAGATGATCCAGTCGATGGTCCGCCCGTCGCTCTTGGCGCGCGCCTTGCGGGTGTCCCAGATGAGTTCGGAATAGAAGCTGGGGCGGGTGACCTGGAAGGTCTCCGGATCGACCTGACCGATCAGGTCGAAATCGATGAAGCTGTCGTTGATCGGGGTGACGAGGGTGTCGGCGCTGGTCGCGAGGTGGCGCGCGAAGATATCGTCGCGGCCCGGGGTGTCGGCGACAAAATAATCGGCGCCTTCGCTGAGCCGCGCGACTTGCGCGTCGAGTTCCTCGATCGTCGACCCTTCGAACACTTCGAAATGGGGGGTCGGCAGCGCGATGTCGCGCCGCTTTTCGGTCGCGCGGCGATTTTCGAGATAGCGGTGGAAGGTGCGCTGGCGCGGGTCGAGGTCGAGCCCGGCGACGCGCCAGCCCTGGCTCGCCAGCGCCACCGCGAAATGCACGGCGCAGGTCGATTTGCCCGTCCCGCCCTTTTCATTGGCAAAGATGATGCGGTGCGGCGCGGGAGTCATCATGATCGTTGCGAATTTCCTGTCGGCGGCGCATGGGGCCGCATGGGGTGGCGTCTCAGCCGCCATTATCGGAGGGCGGGCAGCCGTGCAAATCATCCGTGACATCGCCACTTTGCACCGCGCGGTCGACGCCCTGAAACGGGACGGAAAAAGCGTCGCGCTGGTCCCCACCATGGGGGCGCTGCACGACGGACATCTGTCGCTGGTCCGCATGGGCAAGCGTGTCGCCGACCATGTCGTGGTGTCGATCTTCGTCAATCCGACCCAGTTCGGCCCCAACGAGGATTTCGCCGCCTACCCGCGCGACGAGGCGCGCGACGCCGCGCTGCTCGCCGACGAAGGCGTCGCGCTGCTGTGGGCGCCCGACGTCGCGGTCATGTATCCCGCCGGGCACAGCACCCATATCGAGGTTGCCGAACTGGGCGGCGATTATTGCGGCGCGGCGCGGCCGGGGCATTTCGACGGGGTCGCCACCGTCGTCGCCAAATTGTTCAACCAGGTGCGCGCCGATGTCGCGATCTTCGGCGAGAAGGACTGGCAGCAACTGGCGATCATCCGCCGCATGGCGCGCGACCTCGATTTCAAGCTCGACATATTGGGCGCCCCGATCGCGCGCGATCGCGACGGACTCGCGATGTCGTCGCGCAACGCCTATCTCAGCGAAGACCAGCGCGCCGCCGCGACCGCCTTTCCCGATGCGCTGAAAACCGCGGCGGCGGCGATCGCCGGCGGCGGCGATGTCGGCGCGGCGCTGGCCGCCGCCGAAGCGGCGATCCTGGCGGGCGGTTTCGACAGCGTCGATTATGTCGCGCTCGCCGATGCCGACAGCCTTGAAAGATTGAAGGTTTTTCGCGCCCCTGCCCGCCTCCTGGCGGCGGCCCGAATCGGAAAAACGCGGCTGATCGACAATTATCCCGTCGGCTGATTGACGCCGAAAATGGCCGATTCCGGTTGGTTTCAGACCTTATCCCCGAAAAAGTCCGATCGTCGTTAACGCTTTGTTGACCATGATCCGCAAGGTTGGGACCCGAAGCTTCCTGTGGGGGGAAGCGACAGGGGGTTATCATGGCCAACAGTCTGAAGTCTGCGCAATATCTGATCGAAAGCCGCTTGCTCGATGCCGCCCGCGGCGACGCCAATGCCTATTTCGATCTGGGGATCGCCTTTTCGACCGGCAGCGGCGGGGTCGATGTCGACCTGATCCAGGCGCATAAATGGTTCAACCTCGCGGCGCTCGGCGGCAACAAGGAAGGCCAGCAATGCCGCGCCGACCTGTCCGACGAAATGAGCCGCGACGAAATCGCCGAAGCCCAGCGCCAGGCGCGCGCCTGGCTCGACGAAACCGCGCGCCGCCCGGCCGCCCGGCGGTTTGCGGCCTAGTCCTTTCGCCTGAAGGGCATATGCCCCTCGAGCCAGTCCATTTCGGCTTCCTCGGCACGGCGTTCCGTTTCCAGATAATCGGCGACCGCGCGCCGGAAGCCCGGATCGGCGATATAATGCGCCGACCAGGTCGCGACCGGGCCATAGCCGCGCGCGAGCTTGTGCCCGCCCTGCGCACCCGCCTCGACCCGCCTCAGCCCGCGTTCGATCGCGATATCGATCGCGCGATAATAACAAAGCTCGAAATGCAGATAGGGGATGTCGATCAGGCAGCCCCAGTAACGCCCGTAGAGCGTGTCGGCGCCGATGAAATGCATCGCGCCGGCCAGCGGCCGGTCGTTCGCGTCATAGGCAAGGACGAGAATGATATCGTCCGCCATCTGCGCCCCCATCAGGTCGAACGCTTCGCGCGTCAGATAGGGCTGGCCCCATTTGCGCGCGCCGGTATCCTGATAGAAAAGCCACATCGCGTCCCAATGCTCAGGGCGGATCGCGGCGCCGGTGAACTCCTCGATCCGCAGACCCTCGACCGCCCGCGCGCGCTCCTTGCGCAGTTGCTTGCGTTTCGCCGAGGTCAGCGTGCCAAGGAAATCGTCGAAGCCGGCATAACCCGCATTGGCGAAATGGAACTGGATGTCGCGGCGGACGAGCCAGCCGGCCTCCTCGAACAACGGCATCTGGTCGGGCGCGATGAAGGTGGCGTGCGCCGACGACAGGCCGTTCTGGCGCACCACCGCCTCGGCGGCGCGAATCAGCAGCAGCGCGTCGTCGCGATTCTGCGACAACAGGCGCGGCCCCGGCACCGGGGTGAAGGGCGCCGCGATCTGCAACTTGGGATAATAATCGCCGCCGGCGCGTGCCCAGGCATCGGCCCACGCATGGTCGAAGACATATTCGCCCTGGCTGTGGGTCTTGAGATAGGCGGGCGCCGCGGCGAGCAGCGTCCCCGCCTCATCCTCGACGAGCAACGGCGCCGCCTGCCAGCCGGTGCCCGGCCCGACGCTGCCCGATCGTTCGAGCAGCGACAGAAAGGCATGGCCGACGAAGGGGTTGCCGCCGTCGTGGAGCGCATCCCACGCCGCGGCCTCGATCGCCGCGACGCCGGTGCCGAGCGAGATGGTGTGCGCGGGCGGGTCGGCTTCGGCCATTCCAGCCCTTAGGCCGGCCGCACCGCGACGATCGCGTCGGCCTCGACCGCGGCGCCGAGCGGCAGCACCGCGACGCCGACCGCCGCGCGGGCGTGGCGGCCGGCATCGGCGAAGAGCGATTCGAACAGTTCGGACGCGCCGTTCGCGACCTTGGCCTGATCGGTGAAATCGGGGGTGGAGTTGACGAAGACGCCGAGCTTCACGACCTTCTCGATCCGCGACCAGTCGCCGCCCAGCACATTGCCGATCTGCGCGAGCAGCATCAGCGCGCAGCGCCGTGCGGCGTCGTAACCGCCCGCGACATCGACATCGGCGCCGAGGCGGCCGGTGACGACCTTGCCGTCGTCGAAGGGGAGCTGGCCGCTGACATAGAGCAGGCCGCCTTGTTCGACGACCGGCACATAGGCGGCGACGGGCGCGGCGGCCTTGGGCAGTTCGAGGCCGAGATCGGCGAGCTTTGCGGCGATATCCATGGGACGTTCCTTATACGGCGAGCGGGGTGGGGGCGGGAGTATTTTCAGCAAGGCGCGCCAATATCCAGTCCTGCGCCTCGGCCCAATTGTCGATGCGGGCATGGGCATGTTTCGACGGCGCGATCTTGTCGGCGATCGCGGGTTCGCCAACCAGATGAAGCCGCCAGACCTCGGGCGCGACCTCCGCCACCGACGTGTGATGCCCGCCAAGGTCGTCGATGAACACCGCGACCGAGGGTTGATATTCCTCGATCAGGCGGCGCACCGGTTCGCCCTTGCCGCCGCGGCTGCCGATGACGGGGGCGTGGAAATCGTGCAGCGCGAGCTGGTCGATACGGCGCTGCTGATGTTCGGGGCCGACATTGGTGAGCACGACGATATCGGCGTGCCTGGCGATCTCCGCCATCGCGGCGAGCGCGCCGGGAATCGGATATTGGCGCGTCATTTCGGTGGTGAAGAAACCGTCGAGCAAGGGCCACACCTCGGCGGCCTCGAGCGGCGTGCCGCATTCCTTGCGCTTGAGCGCACCGGCGAAACTCGCGTCCTCGATGCGGAAGAGCACGCCATGTTCCTGGTCGACCCACTGCGCGAAGGGGACGACCATGTGCATCAGCACCTCGTCGCAATCGGTGATGACGAGCGGGCGGTTCATATCTCGATCCTTTCGTCGCCAGACAGGCGATGGGCGGCGGCGGCGATGTCTTCGGGTTTCCGGTCGAGCCCCACCGCGCAGGCGACAAGGTCGGCCTCATGCGCGGTCAGGAACGACAGGATCGCCGCGAGCGTCGATCGTTCGCCGAGCGATTCGCGCAAGTCGTCGGGCGCCAGGCCGGTGAGGGCGAGCAGCCGTTCGGCGCGCGGTTCGTCGGTCAGGATCCAGCCCAGCGCGCTCAGCGCCAGCGCTTCGTCGGCATCGTGCAAGTCGGTTTTCCCTTTCGCGGGAGGCAATTGTATCGCCGCGCCGATTCGCCTAAACCGGCGCCGAACGCAAGGTGGGGACGTGAAATATCATGGGCAAGACCATATTGGTCGTCGAGGATAATGAACTCAACCTGCGCCTGTTCTGCGACCTGCTCAACGCCCATGGCTATAGCGCCCATCCCGTGCGCGACGGGCGCGATGCGCTGGCGAAGGCGCACGAGGTGTCGCCCGACCTGATCATCATGGATATCCAGCTGCCGCATGTCAGCGGGCTCGAACTGATCGGCCAGATGAAGGCCGACCTGACACTGCGCGCGGTGCCGATCATGGCGGTCACCGCCTATGCGGGGAAGGGCGACGAAGACCAGATCCGCGCCGCCGGCGCCGAGGCCTATGTCTCGAAGCCGATTTCGGTGATCAAGTTCATCGAGAGCGTCGGGGCGTTCGCCTGATCTGGGAGTGGCGCATCACATGGGCAGCTTTTCCGAGACCAAGGCGCTCTATTCAACCCTTGGACCGATACGTTTTTCCATATTGATGGGCGGAATGATCGCCTTCGGCCTAGCGTTCGCGGGGGCGGAAGCGTGGCTGTCCGGCAAGCTGAACTGGCCCGAGGCCTTTGGGTTCCAATGCCGCGGGAGGGGTTGCCTATTCACCAAAATGGGGCATAGCGGCCAATTGTTGGAAGCCGGAGGAGCCTATGCTTGGGGCCTCTTCGCGCTCTACTGGGCAATGCCCGCGATCGCAATTTGCGCGGTGATCGTAATCCGGCTCAGGCGGAGACGCCGCAATCCGATCCGGCCAATGGAATAGCGAGCTTGGCTAGCCAAGCTCGCTAAGACTGGCTGATGACCGATTAGTTGCGATCGGTACGCTTGCCACGCGCCGCGTCATTCCACGGGGCGGCATAATGGACCGCGACTGCGGTCGCCGAGGTTTCGATCATCGCCGCGAACAACCGGTTGATCCAGTTGGTTTCGTTTGTCGTGTGGGTCATGGGGTATCTCCTGCGTCCGGACCGGCAAGGGAGGGGGAGAGCGGCCCGGACGCGATTCTTCTAATCCCGGGGCCGTGCCGATTGGCGCCGAAATTGACCATATGAACGACCAATTTTCGCGTTATGATGGGAATCATGCGAAAAATACCCGATCTCGACCGTTTCGACCGCCGCCTGCTCGCGCTGGTGCGCGAGGATAATCTCCAGCCCGCGCGAATCCTCGCCGACAAGGTCGGGCTGTCGCTGTCGGCGGTGCTGCGCCGCCTGCGCCGTTTGCGCGAGGAAAAGGTGATCGTCGCCGATATCGCGGTGGTCGACCCGGCGCTGACCGGCTCGGCGCTGACGATGCATGTGCTCGTCCAGATGCAGCAGGCGGGGCCGCAGACGATGGACAATTTCGCGCGCGAGATCGTCCATCACCCCGAAATCACCGGCGCGTGGGACGTGACCGGCGACGACGACTTCCTGCTCAAGGTTCAGGTCGGCACGATGGAGGACTATGACCGCTTCACCCGCCGGGCGCTCGGCGAGGACAAGGGGGTGCATTCGTTCACGACGATGATCGCGATCCGCAACATCATCGAAAACGACATCGCACGGCGGCCTTTGCGCGAGGGGTGACGAGAAGACGCGGCGCGCCAGCAGGAGCGGATTGCCGTGCCGCGGATGTCGGTAAGATACGCAAAGGCGCAAAGGCGCGAAGGCGCGAAGATGTCGCGATGACCGCGAAGCGGCTCCATTCCCTTTACGCTGCGCCGGACGCGGCGAAGATGGACAGGCGACCGTGCGGCCGCAAACCAACATCTTTGCGTCTTTGCGCGAAACCAAAAATCCCGCCCTGTCGGCCTTCAGCGAAGCGTTATGGGCAGACCGCCGCCTCCGTCTACGCGAAATAACCTCCCCCAAACGCCCTTCACCCGCGCACGAAAAAAAAGCGCGGCGCGCCATCGGTTTTCCTCCTAGGACGGCGCATGGCCTATTATCCCGACCTGACCCCCTTCGTGTATGGCGGCGCCGAACCCGACCCCGCGATTCTCAATATCGGCTGGCTCTGTTCGGATCACGCGATCGCTACGGCGGTGCCGGACGCGGCGTTCGTCGCGGCGCTGGCGAAGATCGCGGCCGATCCGATCAACCTCTATCGCGGCAGCCATCTCTGCGACTTCTGCCCCCACCCACCCACCATCCTGTCGCCGGGGGGTATTCCGATGCTCGACTCGCCCCGGGAAACCCGGGGCAATGGCGAAATCTGGGTCGAGGGGCAGGGCGGGCTGACCTATGTCGCGCCGGCGCTGATCCACCATTATGTGGTGGCGCATCATTATGCGCCGCCGCAAGCCTTCATCGACGCGCTAATGGCCGCTCGCTAGGCAGCGAGGCAGGCGGCGGCAGCGCACGAAAAAGGGCGGCGCAAAGGCCGCCCTCCGGATCCCGGCTTTCACCGGGAGACGCATCATTCCGTTCAGCGTTGCCGAACGGGTCGATGCATCACTTGATCTTCGCTTCCTTGAACTCGACATGCTTGCGCACGACGGGGTCATATTTGCGCTGCGCCATCTTGTCGGTCATCGTGCGCGGGTTCTTCTTGGTGACATAGAAGAAGCCGGTGTCGGCGGTGCTCACGAGCTTGATCTTGACGGTCGTCGGCTTGGCCATGGCCCTGTTCCTCGAATAGTGACGCAGAAACCGGCGGGCGGTCGCGGCGCGCGGGGCGAAGACCCCGACTGATGTGTGAAAAACGACAGGGCAGCGCGCAAGCACGTCGCCCCCGATAAGCGCGCGCCTCTGACGGGATTCGGCGCTTGTGTCAAGCGAAACGAACGAGCGACGGCCAGTGTCAGGAGGCCGGCCGCCGCCCGCCCGGGAGAGACGTCAGGCGTTGCGGATCTCGAAACGCACCGTCATCTCCTTCCAGCTTTCCTCGGCCACGCCGCCGCGCGTCGCGGGCTTGAAGCGCCATTTGGCGAGCGCACGGCGCTTCGTCGCGTCGAAAAAGCCGGGGCTGTCGGTGCTGACCAGTTCGACCTGCTTCACCTTGCCGTCGCTGCCGATCAGCACCCGCACCCTGGCGACACCCTCGATCCCTTCGCGCTGCTCGCGCGCCGGATAATCGGGCTGGAAATTCGCGAGGTAGCGCTGGTCGAGCTGCGCGAGGACCAGCTTGGGCATGGGCGGCACGGGCGGAGCATAGGGGATCGAAGGTCCCGTTCCCGTTCCCGCCGGCGGCACGTAAATCTGTTCCGGCACAAAGATCGGGGTCTGCGCGATCGGCGGCAGTTCCGTCGGGGTCGTGGTGAGCGGCGTTTGCTGCTGCTTCTGCTGCGGCGCCGGATCGGGCGCCGGCGGCGGCGGGAGCGGCTTTTCGATCGGGATCGAGATGACGGTGGTGGGCCCGGGTTTTTCGACGATCACCGAAATCATCGGGGTCAGCGCCACGACGGTGAGCAGCGCGATCGGCACCCCGACCGCGAAGACCGCGGCGAACGGACGATGGCCGGCGCCGGGATTATAACTGCCGCGCTGCAGCAGCGAGCCACCGGCGGATGCCGCCATCGCCGAGCGTGGCGACAGGGCGGCGGATATCAACGGTATCAGGGTCATGGCCTCTCTCCTTGCCGAACCGACCCGGGGCCGCCGCGCTTGTGCTGCTATCCGGCCTGGTCGCAATCATGTGATATTATAACATACCTGTGATTGTCAAGCGAAGAGGTCGGCAAGCGAATCATCGCGGGATACCGGGGGGTTCAGGCGGCGGAGAGCCGCACGATCGCCTGATCCTTCGCGATCAGCGGCAGCAGTTCGCCCATGTCGGGGCCATGGTCGCGGCCGGTGAGCGCGCGGCGCAGCGGCAGGAACAGCGCGCGGCCCTTGGCGCCGGTCGCCACCTTCACCGCATTGGTGAGCGCGTGCCAGGGATCGGCGCCCCAATCGATGGCGGGCGCCGCGGCGGCGGCGGCGGCGAGCACCGCGCGATCGGCGTCGTCGGCGGGCGGCGGACCCAGCGGTCCGTCGAACACCGCGACCCAGTCGGCCGCCTCGGCGACGGTCATCAGATTCGGGCGAATCGCGTGCCAGCGCGCGGCGTCGATCGCTGCGGGCAGGCGGTCGGCAACCGCCTCATGGCCCAGCTGGTGGACGATCTTCTGGTTGACCAGCGCCAGCTCGGCCTCGTCGAAACGCGCCGGGGCGCGGCCGAAATGGGCGAAGTCGATCGTTTCGATCAGCGGCGCGGCGTCGGTGACCGGCTCGACCGGGTCGCTGGTGCCGAGCCGCGCGAGCAGCGCGACGAGCGCGACCGGCTCGATCCCCTGTTCGCGCAAGCCATCCATCCCGAGCGAGCCCAGCCGCTTCGACAATTTGCCCTCGGTCCCGACGAGCAGCGCCTCATGCGCGAAAGCGGGCGGAGCCGCGCCGAGCGCCGCGAACATCTGGATCTGCGCCGCGGTGTTCGACACATGGTCCTCGCCGCGCACGACGTGCGAAATGCCCATCGCGATATCGTCGATCACGCTCGGCAGCAGATAGAGCCAGCTGCCATCGGCGCGGCGCACCACCGGGTCGGACATCGATTTCGGGTCGAAACTCTGGTCGCCGCGGACCATGTCGGTCCATGCGATCATCGCATCATGGTCGAGCCGGAACCGCCAGTGCGGCGTCACGCCTTCGGGAACCGGGGCGTCGGCGGGCTTGCGCTCATACACCGGCGGCAGGCCGCGCGAGAGCAGCACCTTGCGGCGGATGTCGAGTTCCTCGGGGGTCTCGTAACAGGCATAGACGCGCCCCGCGCCCTTCAGCCGGTCGAATTCGCGCTCGTACAGGTCAAAGCGCGCCGACTGGCGCTCCTCGCCGTCGATATCGAGGCCGAGCCAGGCGAGATCGGCGCGAATGCCCGCGACATAGTCTTCCTTCGACCGTTCGCGGTCGGTGTCGTCGATACGCAGCAGGAAGCGCCCGCCGGCCTTGCGCGCCCACATCCAGTTGTGGAGCGCGGTGCGGACATTGCCGACATGGAGGTGGCCCGTCGGCGACGGGGCAAAGCGGGTGGTGACGGTCATGCGCGCGCCTATAGCGCCATCGCGCCCCGCATGGCGACCCCAACTTCGCCTGCCGCGCGGTCAGGCTTAACCGCTTCTTTGCGCTTTCTGCGTAGCACCCGCGTCATGGAGGGCGGAACCACAGGATGGCGGGAGCGGCTGTGGCCGCGCGTGCCCTCGGCGATTGCCGACGAGCTGGCGCTGGCGCGCGTCGCGCGGCTTCGGGTGCTCGTCCCGATCCTCTATTCGGTGATGATCGCGGTGATCCTCACCGCGATGGCCGCCACGGCGGGCGACGCGCCGGCGCTGGCGGCCGGCGACGAGGCGCCCTGGCTGGTCCGCTATGGCATGCCGCTGGCCGCGGTCGGGGTCGCCGCGATCCGGCTGGTCCACTGGCTGCGCCGCCGCACCGCGCCGATGAGCGCCGCCGCCGCGCACCGCCTGATCGGCCGGATGTTCCTCATCGCCATGCCGATCGCCGCGCTGTGCAGCGTCTGGGCGGCGTCGAGCTGGTGGCTGTCGGTCCCCGGCCAGCGCTCCTATTATCCGATGTTCGTGGTGATGGGCACGCTGACCACCGCCTTTTGCCTCGCCCCGGTGCGCGGCGCGACATTGTCGGTGATGGCGGCGGGAATCGGCCCCGTGGTCGCGCTGCTGATCGTCGCGGGCAACTGGATGGACCTGATCGCGGTCGCGATCACGCTGCTCGCCGCGGCGTTCCTCGTCCGGCTGGTGCTCGACCAGCATAGCCAGCAGGTCGAGATGCTGATGCTGCGCCGCCGGCTGCAACGCCAGGCGATGACCGACCCGCTGACCGGGCTCGCCAACCGCCGCGCGCTCCACATGGCCGCGGAAGAATTTTTCGCCGCGGGCGGTGCCGGGGCGGCGCTGGTCCTGATCGATCTCGACGGCTTCAAGCCGGTCAACGACCGCCACGGCCACGCCGCAGGCGATCTGTTGCTGATCGCGATCGGCGGGCGGCTGCGCGCGCAGGCGGGCGAAGCGGCGACCGTCGCGCGCGTCGGCGGCGACGAATTCGCGATATGGCTTCCCGGTTGCGATGCCGAAGCGCTCGATGTGCGGGCAAGCGCGCTGCTCGCGGCGCTTGCCGCGCCCTTCCCGATCGACGGCCAGCCGATTCGCATCGGTGCCAGCGCGGGACTGGCGCGTGCGCCCGACGACGGCGCCTCGCTGCTCGATCTGATGCGCAGCGCCGACGAAGCGCTTTATGCCGCCAAGCCGCAGCGCGACACCGCGCCGACCGCGACGGTCAGCCCGCTGGCGCCGCTCGCTGCGGCGACCCGGCCACGACGATCGCGAAAAGCACGCCGCTAAGCCGTGCGGAAACCGTGGGTGATCGGATAACGGCGGTCGCGCCCGAAGTTGCGCGTCGACAATTTGACCCCCGGCGGCGCCTGGCGGCGCTTATATTCGGCAATCGACAGCAGCCGTTCGATCCGCGCCACCGCATCGCGGTCGAAGCCATATTTCGCGACGACATCGTCGACGCTCTTTTCCTCCTCGACCAGCATGTGGAGCATCCGGTCGAGATCGGGATAGGCGGGCAGGCTGTCCTCGTCCTTCTGGTCGGGGCGCAGCTCGGCGCTCGGTGGCTTGGTGATGATGGTCTCGGGCATCACCGGGGTCACCGGGTTGCGCGACAGGCGCGGGACATTCGCGTTGCGCCACTTCGCCGCGGCGAAGACCGTCATCTTATAAGCGTCCTTGAGCGGATTATACCCGCCCGCCATGTCACCATAGATGGTCGCATAACCGACGCTCATCTCGCTCTTGTTGCCCGTGGTCAGCAGCATCGGACCAAATTTGTTGCTGAGCGCCATCAGCGTAACGCCGCGAATGCGCGACTGGACATTTTCCTCGGTGGTGTCGACAGCCGCGTCGGCGAAACTGTCCGACAGCATCGTGTCGAAGGCATCGACCGCCGGGGCGATCGATATGGTGTCGAGACGGCAGCCGATCATCGCCGCGCAGCCAGCGGCATCGTCGAGGCTTTCCTGGCTGGTGAAGCGGCTCGGCAGCATCACGCACCACACTTTGTCGGGACCGAGCGCGTCGGCGGCGATCGCGGCGCAGATCGCCGAATCGATCCCGCCCGACAGGCCGAGCACGACGCCAGGGAAGCGGTTGCGCTCGACATAGTCGCGCAGGGACAGGATCATCGCGCTGTAGATGTCGGCGGGATGCGCCTCCCACTCGGCGATCGTGCCGCTGTCGCACGCCCAGCCGTCCGCGCCCTTGATCCAGTGCGTAACGCGCTCTTCTTCCTCCCAGTCGGTCAGCCGGTGCGCGGTCGCGCCATCGGCATTCAACACGAAGGAGCAGCCGTCGAAGACAAGCTCGTCCTGCCCGCCGATGCGGTTGAGGAAGATCAGCGGCAGGCCGGTCTCGGCGACGCGGCCTGCGAAAACCTGGGTCAGCCGGCGGTCGTCCTTATCGATTTCATAGGGGCTTCCGTTGACCGAGATCAGCAACTCGGCGCCCTGCGCGGCGAGATGCGCCGACACCTTGGGCAGCCAACCGTCCTCGCAGATCGGCAGGCCGAGCTTGATCCCGCGCCACTCGACCACATCGGGCAGCGGGCCGGGCGCGAAGACGCGCTTTTCGTCGAAAGTGCCGTAATTGGGCAGTTCATGCTTGCGCCGCGTCGCGACGACGCGGCCACCGTCGAGCAAAGCGACAATATTGTAGAGCGCATCGCCGTCTCTTTCGACCGAGCCGACGAGCATCGCGGGGCCACCGTCGGCGGTCTCGGCGGCCAGTTCGGCGAGGATTTTTGCCGCCCGCTCGGCGAGTGCGGGCTTGAGCACCAGATCCTCGGGCGGATAGCCGATCAGCTGCAGCTCGGGATAGAGGAGCAGGTCGGCCTGCGGGTGCCGCGCGCGAACGGCACGCATCGCGTCGGCGTTGGCGGCAAGGTCACCGACGACCTGCGTCATCTGGGAAAGGACGATCGAGAGCTGCTGGGTCATGCCCTGCGGTTTAGGCCGAACCGTTCCGATTTCAACCGAAGACGAGCATCCACAATGTCCGGCCCGGCGCCATGGCGAAGAAGCCGGCAGCGAGCAGCCCGAAATAGACGCCGCGCATCGTCTTGAGGTGGCGATCGATCTGGCCGCTCTGCGCGAACCAGATCGCACGCGGTAGCTGCACCAGCGTCAGCACCGAAAAGAGGTGGATCGGGCCGATGCCGCCGGTGATCGTACGGATCCAGAAGCTGTCGATCGCGGTGGCGATCATCAGCAGCGCCCAGACGCGCCCGCCGATGCGGTGCGTCGCGTCGCCCTTGGCCGGACGCCACAGCAGCCAGGCGCCGAGCGGCAGCGCCGGAATGACCGTCGCGAGGTGGAGCTGGACGGCCCAGGCCGGGGTGCGATAGTCCGATGTCCCGGTGAAGGAGCGGACGAGCACCGCCGCGACGATCGCCCCCAGCACGATGAACGCGGTGACAACGATGCGGCGCAGGTTGGCGGCGCGGGCGGGCTTGGCGGCGAGAGCGGTCATGATGAAATCCCCGTTGGTCGATACGATGCCCTGTCCCTGCCACGGCGCGGTTCGCGGGCAAGCCGGGCTTCGCAAAAACGGCGGATTTCTTCGCAAAACAGGCTGCTTCGCCGATTGACGCTTCGTGAAATGGCAGACACAAGACGCGACATGGCGAAAAGGCTGACGATCGAATTGCTGGTGATGGTGGCGCTCGGGCTGCTGATCGGGCTGCTCGGCCCCTTCGGCACATTCGGCGCGCCGCCGGCGCAGCGGATGCTGAGCTGGGTGATCTGGTTGCTCGCCGGCTATGCGCTGTTTCGCCCGACCGGCGTGGTCGCCAGCTGGCTGTGCGAAGCCACCGGGATGCCGCGCTTTGCCGGCACTTTGCTCGCGCTCGTCGTCGCGAGCGTGCCGCTGACGCTGATCATCACGATGATGGCGATGCGCATGGATTTCGCCGCGGCGCTGCGCTGGCCGGGCTTCTGGACGATGTACCTCTATATATGGGTCGTCTCGGCGGTCGTCTCGATCGCGATGGGCGCGGTCTTCCGACGCGATGCGGCAGCATCCGAGGCGTCCCCTGCGTTGGCGGGGCCGCCGTTGGCCGCGGCCCCTGTTCCCGGGCCCGCGCCGTCGCCACCCGAACCAGCCGCCGCCACCTTGCTGCTGCCACCCGGTTTCGGCCCGGTGCGCGCGCTGAAGGGCGAGGATCACTATGTTCGCATCATCGGCGAAGGCCGCGAGGAGATGGTGCTGATGCGGATGCGCGACGCGATCGACCGGCTCGGCGACGCCGACGGCCTGCGTATTCACCGCAGCTGGTGGGTCGCCAGGGCCGCGGTCGAAAGCGTGCGCCGCGAAGGCCGCACCGCGGTGATCGTCCTGAAAGGCGGCCACGAAGCACCGGTCGCGCGCGATATGATGCCCGCGTTGCGCGCGGCGGGGTGGCTTTAGGTCTTCCCCTTCGCGCCCCGGCTGGCTAAGGGCCGCGCATCATTCCCGCGCGAAAGGGCGTCGCACCCCATGAAACTGATCTCCGGCAACAGCAACCTGCCGCTGGCGCGCGCCATCGCCGACTATCTGGAACTGCCGCTGACCGACACCAGCGTCCGGCGCTTCGCCGACGAGGAAGTGTTCGTCGAAATCCACGAAAATGTCCGCGGCCAGGATGTCTTTGTCGTCCAGCCGACCAATTACCCCGCGAACGACAATCTGATGGAACTGTTGATCATCAACGACGCGCTGCGCCGCGCCTCGGCGAAGCGCATCACCGCGGTCGTTCCCTATTTCGGCTATGCCCGCCAGGATCGCAAACCCGGCCCGCGCACCCCGATCTCGGCCAAGCTCGTCGCCAATCTGATCACCACCTCGGGCGCTGACCGCGTGCTCGCGATCGACCTGCACGCGGGGCAGATCCAAGGCTTTTTCGACATCCCGACCGACAATCTCTACGCCGCACCGGTGATGAGCGCCGACATCCAGGCGCGCTTTGCGGGCAAGAATCTGATGGTCGTGTCGCCCGACGTTGGCGGCGTGGTGCGCGCCCGCGCGCTCGCCAAACGGCTCGACAACGCGCCGCTGGCGATCGTCGACAAGCGCCGCGAGCGCGCCGGCGAATCGGAAGTCATGAACATCATCGGCGACGTGAAGGGGCGTTTCTGCATCCTGATCGACGATATCGTCGATTCGGCGGGCACCTTGTGCAACGCCGCCGCGGCGCTGAAGGCGGCGGGCGCCGAGGGTGTCGTCGCCTATTGCACCCACGGTGTGCTGTCGGGCGGTGCGGTCGCGCGCGTCGATGCGAGCGAGCTCACCGAGCTGGTGATCACCGATTCGATCCAGCCGACCGACGCGGTCAACGACAGCGGCAAGGTCCGCGCGCTGACCGTCGCGCCGTTGCTGGGCGAGGCGATCAAGCGCATCGCCGACGAAAGCTCGGTCAGCAGCCTGTTCGACTGAGGCGCGATCGCCGGATTGCCTTGCCCCCGCTTTGCGCCCAGACTTGGCGCGAGGAAGGCACGATATGGGGCACGGCGATGACAAAATTCCTGAACAGCGGTCATCGCGCCGGAAAAGGCTCTTGCGACGCATGTTGACGTCGCTGGTTTTCGCGACCGGAAGCTTTGCGTTGCTGGCACTGGCGCTGTGGGCGGCATTCCCGCTGCCCTCGCTCGATGGCCGGCGGAGCAGCCAGGCGGTCTCCGATCCGACCGCGGCCGTTGCGGCGGCGATCGCCCCGGTGTCGGCGCGGCACCCGGGACAAAGCGGCATCTATCTGCTCCCCGATGCGCTCGACGCCTTTGCCGCGCGGGTCGAGATGATCCGCGTCGCCGAACGGTCGGTCGACCTGCAATATTATATTTGGAACAACGACCTGTCGGGGCGGATTCTACTCGCCGAACTGGTCAGGGCGGCCGATCGCGGCGTCGACGTCCGCCTGCTGATCGATGATAACACCACGGCTGGACTCGACCCGATGCTGGCCGGCGCGAACGCCCATCCGCACATCGAGGTGCGATTGTTCAACCCGCTGACCCTGCGGTCGGTCCGCGCGGCCAATTACCTCTTCGCTTTTCCACGCCTCAACCGGCGGATGCACAACAAGTCGCTGACCATCGACGGCGCGGTAACGATCGTCGGCGGGCGCAATGTCGGCGACGAATATTTCGGCGCCGAACAGGACGGCTTGTTCATCGACATGGACGCGCTGGCGATCGGCGCGGTGCTGCCCGAGGTGTCGGCGCAATTCGACCGCTATTGGAACAGCCGGTCGGCCTATCCGGCCGAATTGCTGATCGCCGCCGATGGCGGCGAGCCGATGCCGGCGCTGCGCGACCCACCCGAATCGGACAGCGAACGCGGACGGCAATATCGCGCGGCCATCGCGGCGACCGCCTTCATTCGGGATGCGATGAGCCAGACGCTGAACTGGCAATGGACCGACGTCCGGTTGTTCAGCGACGACCCGGCAAAGGCGCTCGGGGCCGAACCGCCCGAATCGCTGCTGATCAACCGGTTGAAACCGGTGATCGCCGGCGCGAAGGGCAGCTTCGACCTGATTTCGGGCTATTTCGTGCCCGCCGGGTCCGGGACCGACCTGCTCACCGGCCTCGCGCAGCGCAAGGTCGATACGCTCGTCGTGACCAACAGCTTCGCGGTTACCGACGTCCCGCTGGTCCACGCCGGCTATGTCAAGAAGCGCACGCCCCTGCTCGAAGCCGGTGTTCGGTTGTTCGAGGTCCGGCCTGGTCCCAAAGGACATGCCGAAGAAAGCCCCCACAGCGCGACCCGCTTTAGCGGCGGCGGCGAAAGCCTGCACGCCAAGACCTTCGTCGTCGATCGCCGGCTGCTGTTCGTCGGTTCGTTCAATTTCGATCCGCGGTCGGCCGAACTCAATTGCGAAATGGGCTTCCTGATCGACAGCCCCTATCTGTCCGGGCTGGTCGCCGACGGGCTGCGCGCACGCCTGCCCGATCACAGCTACGCCGTGACGCTGTCGCCGGAAGGCTCACTGCAATGGGGCATATCCACCGACGGGCGGCAAAGCATCCTGGTCACCGAACCGGGAACCACGGCGTGGAACCGCACCGGCGTGTGGCTGCTGTCGCACCTGCCGATCGACTGGCTGCTCTAGCCTCGCACCGGCAGGCATGGCATTGGCCGTTGATTGCCACTCCATTGGAGCCCCCATGCGCGCCGAAGACATCGCCCTCGCCAACCGCCTCGCCGACGCTGCCGGCGCCGCGATCCGCCCGCTGTTCCGTTCCGCCTATCAGCATGAGGCCAAGGCCGACGCATCGCCCGTCACCGAGGCCGACCGCACGGCCGAGGCCGCAATGCGCCGTCTGCTCGACGCCGAAGCGCCGCGCGATGGCATCATCGGCGAGGAATATGGCGCCGAGCGTCCCGGCGCATCGCGCCAGTGGGTGCTCGACCCGATCGACGGCACCGTCAGCTTCATGGCCGGCCGGCCGATCTTCGGCACGCTGATCGCGCTGCTGCAAGACGGATGGCCCGTGCTGGGCATCATCGACCAGCCGGTCGCGGGCGAACGCTGGGTGGGGGCAATGGGACAGCCGACCCTGTTCAACGGCAAACCAGCGCGCACGCGCAGCTGCCGCAACCTGTCCGATGCGGTGCTCGCGACGACGGGCCCGCAATATTTCAGCGACCATGACGGCGAGCATTTCATGGCGCTGGCGGCGCAGACCGCGCACAAGCGCATGGTCTTTGGCGGCGACTGCTACAATTACGGGCTGCTGAGCAGCGGCCATATCGATCTGGTGGTCGAGGCCGGGTTGAAGCTTCACGACTTTGCCGCGCTGGTCCCCGTCGTCGAGGGCGCGGGTGGAACGATGTGTGACTGGAACGGAGACCCGCTCCACAGCGAGAGCGAGGGCCGTGTCATCGCGCTTGGCGATCCGGCGCGACTCGAGGATGTCGTCGAGGGACTCGCCTGCCACCATTGAGGCGAGCGGCCATCGCCTTCGAAGGCCGTTGGCATTGCGAACGCAATGTCGCTTTACTCTGTCGCCCAAACGGCTAATCGCCCCCGCGACGCTGAACCCAGCGTCTTCTAAACAGGGGGTATTTCGTGAAAAATATGATTGTGGCTGCGATCCTCGCGGCCGGTTTTGCTTCGCCCGCGCTCGCGCAGGAAGACGATGCAGGCAATGCCAAGGCGGGTTTCCGCATCGAAGCGCGCGCCGTCTATGAAACGCCGACGGTCAGCAGCATCGCCCAGAACAACGATGTCTACAAGGTCGGCAGCGCGGTCGCGTGGGGCGGCGAAGCGGGCTTCGACGTCGCCGTCGGCTCGTCGTTCGTGGTTGGCCCCTATGTCACCTTCGAAAAATCGTCGGTCGAGGCCAGCGACGGCATCGACACGCTGAAGGTCAAGGACAATCTCGGCGCCGGCTTGCACCTCGGCTATGCGATCGGGTCGAAGGGCCAGATCTATGGCAAGGTCGGCTATGCCAAGCTGCGCGTCGAAGCGCAGAGCGGCGCGCTGCGCGCCACCGAGAGCGGATCGGGCTTTCAGGGCGCGGTCGGCTATGAACATGGTTTCGGCGAGCAATTCTATGGCCGCGTCGAATTCGGCTATGGCGACAATGGCCGCATCGGCGGCATCAATTTCCAGCGTCGCCACGCCGGCGTCGCGCTCGGCGTCCGCTTCTGAGCATGGCGGGACGGAACGGGGCGCCGGAAACGGCGGCCCGTTCTTTCATGGGAATGGACCGCAAGGCTTGCATTTCCGGGCGAATCCTTCTAGGCGCGCCGCTTCCGATTGTAACGGCTGGCTGAAAGGGCTGCCATGCCGCTACGCAAACGGACTTCCAAAGGAGACCAAAATGCCCAAGCTGAAGACCAAGAGCGGTGTGAAGAAGCGCTTCAAATTCACCGCCTCGGGCAAGGTGAAGCACGGCGTCGCCGGCAAGCGTCACCGCCTGATCAACCACAATGCCAAATATATCCGCACCAACCGCGGCACCAGCGTGCTGAGCGATTCGGATGTGGCCCATGTGCGCCTCTGGGCGCCCTACGGCCTGAAGTAAGGAGCGCTAAGCCATGTCACGCATCAAACGCGGCGTCACCACGCGCGCCAAGCACAAACGCGTATTGGAACAGGCGAAGGGCTATTACGGCCGTCGCAAGAACACCATTCGCGTCGCCAAGCAGGCGGTCGAAAAGGCCGGCCAATACGCTTATCGCGACCGTAAGGTCAAAAAGCGGAACTTCCGCGCCCTGTGGATCCAGCGCATCAACGCCGCGGTTCGCGCCGAAGGCCTGACCTATTCGCAGTTCATGCACGGCGTGAAGCTGGCGGGTGTCGACCTCGACCGCAAGGTCATGGCCGACCTGGCGATGAACGAAGGCGGCGTGTTCGCCGCGATCATCGCGCAGGCGAAGGCGGCGCTGCCCAAGGCGGCCTGAGCCCCGGGCATCATCGCGACAAAGACATAAGGGCGGTCCCGCGAGGGGCCGCCCTTTTTCGTGCCCGCACCATTTGCCGGCGGGCCGCCACAAACAGAAACGGCGCGAAGGTTGCCCCTCGCGCCGTTCCGACGATGATCGTAAACGACGCACCGCCCCCCTCCCTCCGAACCGAAAAGCCGTGGGTCGCAGAAAGCCGCCGGCCGGTGGAAGATGTTCCTTGCCGCGACATATGCGGTCGCGCGCCGCGGAAGAATTGTAAAAACCCGACAAAGGAATCGCTTAGCCTGTTGTTTTTTTTCGCATAGGTGCGAAGGGTGCGGCGTCATGACGGATGAGACCAGTCATTCGGGGCAAGGCGCCGACGTGCGCGTGGCGACGCGCTTTTTTCCCGTGTCCGCGGCGCTTCGGCCCTATTCGAGCATCATCTATCTGACCGAGGTCGAGGCGCCGGCGGGTGTGCGCATCGAGGATTATCTGCACCCCGAATGGGCGAACATGCGCTTCATAGAGGGCGACACGACGTTGAGCGCGATCGGGAACGATCCGGTGGTGCCTGCACCGAATTTCAACGTCACCGGTCCGACCAGCAAGGCGACCTATTTCTCGGTCGGCAGCATGCGCACCTGGGGGATCGGCATCCTGCCGGCGGGCTGGGCGAAATTCTTTGCGATTCCGGCCGAGGAGATGGCCGACCGCTTCGTCGATGGCGCCGCGCACCCCGCTTTTGCCGCGCTCGCCCCGCTGGCCGGAAAATTGCGGCAGGCCAACGACGTCGAAGCCGCGGCGCAGGCGATCGACGATCATTTCACCGGCCTGCTGGACGGTGCGCCGCGCGACGACCCGGCGATCCTTGCCGCGCACGGCGCGCTGATCGACGACGATCTCGGCAGCGTCGCCGAACTGGCCGACAAGCTCGGCTTGTCCGAACGCTCGGTCGAGCGGCTGAGCCGCCGCGCTTTCGGTTTCCCGCCCAAATTGCTGCTACGCCGCCAGCGCTTCCTGCGCAGCCTCGCGCGCTTCATGCTCGACCCGTCGATGACGTGGATCGATACGCTCGATTATCATTATTACGACCAGGCGCAGTTCACGCGCGATTTCCAACGCTTCATGGGGATGAGTCCACGCGCCTATGCCGCGCGCGCCAAGCCGATCCTCGGTGCCGCCGCCCGCGGGCGCGCCGCCGCGATCGGAGCCGCCGTACAGGGGCTGCACAAGCCCGGAAACTAGCGCGATCCGGGCCCTCGGGGGTTGACCCGCGCCGCCCGTTCGGTGCAAGCGGCGCCGCAGTAAAGCGCGGCATTTCCGCCGCCGCAGGACAAACGACCATGAGCGATTACCAGGCTATGCAGGCCGAGCTGACCGGCGCGATCGAGGCCGCGACCGATGTGGGCGCGCTCGAGGCGCTGCGCGTCGCCGCGCTCGGCAAGGCGGGCAGCGTCACCGGCCTGCTCAAGACGCTCGGCGGCATGACCCCCGAGGAGCGCCAGACGGTCGGCCCGCAGATCCACACGCTGCGCGAGGCGGTGACCGCCGCGCTCGCCGACCGCAAGGACGCGCTCGAAGGTGCGGCGCTCGAGGCGAAGCTCGCGAACGAACGCCTCGACATGACGCTCCCCGCCGGCGCCGCCGCGCGCGGCAGCGTGCATCCGGTCAGTCAGGTGATGGACGAACTTGCCGAAATCTTCGCCGACATGGGCTTCGCGGTCGCGACGGGTCCCGAGATCGAGGACGACTGGCACAATTTCACCGCGCTCAACATTCCCGAGACGCATCCGGCGCGGGCGATGCACGATACCTTCTATTTTCCCGAAGTTGGCGAAGGTTCCGCGCAGCGGATGTTGCTGCGGACGCATACGTCGCCGGTGCAGATCCGCACGATGATGGAAAAAGAACCGCCGATCAGGATTATAGCCCCCGGGCGTGTCTATCGCAGCGACAGCGACGCGACGCACACCCCGATGTTCCACCAGGTCGAAGGTCTCGTCATCGACCGCGGCATCCATATGGGGCACCTCAAATGGACGCTCGAGACCTTCCTCAAGGCCTATTTCGAGCGCGACGACATCGTGCTCCGCCTGCGCCCGAGCTATTTCCCCTTCACCGAACCCTCGGCCGAGGTGGATGTCGGCTATAAACAGGAAAAGGGCCGCCGCATCGTTGGCGGCAACGGCGACGACGACGGCCATGCGTGGATGGAACTGCTCGGCAGCGGCATGGTCAACCGCCGCGTGATCGCGAACTGCGGGCTCGATCCCGATGTGTGGCAGGGCTTCGCCTTCGGGGTCGGGGTCGACCGGCTCGCGATGCTCAAATATGGCATGGACGACCTGCGCGCCTTCTTTGACGGCGACCTGCGCTGGCTGTCGCACTACGGGTTCGGCGCGCTGTCGGTCCCGACGCTCAGCGGGGGGATTTCGGCATGAAGATCACCCTCGACTGGCTCCGCGAGCATCTGGAAGGTGACTTCACCGTCGCCGACGTCGTCGCGACGCTCAACCGCATCGGCCATGAGGTCGAAGGCGTCGAGAATCCGGCCGAGAAGCTGACCGGTTTCCGCGTCGCGCGCGTGCTGACCGCCGAGAAACATCCGCAGGCCGACAAATTGCAGGTGCTGACCGTCGAGGCCGGCCCCGACATCAACGGCGGCGCGCCGCTGACCGTCGTGTGCGGCGCCCCCAATGCGCGCGCGGGGCTCGTCGGCGTGCTCGGCCTTCCCGGCGCGGTGGTGCCCGCGAACGGCATGGAATTGAAGGTCGCCGCGGTGCGCGGGGTCGAATCGAACGGCATGATGTGCTCGACGCGCGAACTCGAACTCGGCGACGATCATGACGGGATCATCGAATTGCCCGCTGACGCCCCCATCGGCACCGCCTTCGCCGACTACAGCGGCGCGGGCGAGCCGGTGATCGACATTTCGATAACCCCCAACCGGCAGGATTGCATGGGCGTGCGCGGCATCGCGCGCGACCTCGCCGCCGCCGGGCTCGGCACGCTGAAGCCGCTCGAGGTTCCCGTGATCGCGGGGGCAGGCGCCATCGCGACGCCGATCGCCACCGACGAGCCCGAGGCCTGCCCCGCTTTCTATGGCCGCACGATCGCGGGCGTCGACAACCGCGTCGCCACCCCCGAATGGATGCGCCGCCGCTTGGAAGCGGTCGGCCAGCGCTCGATCTCGGCGCTCGTCGACATCACCAACTATGTGATGCTCGACCTCGGCCGCCCGAGCCATGTCTATGACCGCGCGCAGCTGAGCGGCGGGCTGACCGCGCGCCGCGCGAAGCCAGGTGAGACCGTCACCGCCTTGAACGGCAAGGACTATATCCTGACCGACACGATGACGGTGATCGCCGACGATAAAGGCGTCCACGACATCGCGGGCATCATGGGCGGCGAGCATAGCGGGTGCAGCGAGACGACGACCGACGTGCTGCTGGAAATCGCCTATTTCACCCCCGAACGCATCGCGCTGACCGGGCAGGCGCTCGGGCTGACCAGCGACGCGCGCAGCCGGTTCGAGCGCGGGGTCGACCCCGCCTTCCTCGACGATGCGACCGCGATCGTCACCGGGCATATTCTCGCGATCTGCGGCGGCACCCCGTCCGAAGTGACGCGCGCGGGCACCCCGCCCGCCGCCGAAAAGACGGTCGAGTACGACCCTGCGCTGTCGGCCACGCTCGGCGGCATCGCGATCGAACCCGCGACACAGCGCGCGATCCTCGAATCGCTGGGCTTCGGCGTGACCGAAGGCACGCCCTGGCGCATCGCGGTGCCGAGCTGGCGCCGCGACGTCGACGCCGCGCCCGACATCGTCGAAGAAGTCACGCGCATCACCGGCTTCGACGCGGTCGAATCGGTCGCGCTGCCGCGTGTCGATGGCGTCGCCAAGCCGACCGCGACCCCCGAACAATTGCTCGAACGCCGGCTGCGCCGCGCGGCGGCGGCGGCGGGCTATCATGAGGCGGTAACGTGGAGCTTCGTGTCCGACCGCGAGGCCGCGCCCTTTGGCGGCGGCGCGTGGAGCCTCGCCAATCCGATCAGCGAGGATTTGAAGGTCATGCGTCCGTCGCTGCTACCCGGGCTGCTCGCCGCGGCGGCGCGCAACCAGAATCGCGGCGCCGACAGCATCCGCCTGTTCGAGATCGGTCGCCGTTACCTGAGCGATGCCGAGCATCCGACCCTGTGCATCGTGATGGCGGGCAACCGCAGCGAGCGCGGCTGGCAGGCGGGCAAGGCGCAGCCCTTCGACGCCTATGACGCCAAGGCCGCGGCGCTGGCGTTGCTCGACGCCGCCGGCGCGCCGACCGACCGGTTGCAGGTGATGGAGCCCGTCGCCGAGGCCGGCATCTGGCACCCGGGGCAGGCCGCGACCTTGCGCCTCGGCCCCAAGGCGGTGCTCGCCGAATTCGGCGCGCTGCATCCTTCGCTCGCACGGCATTATGACGTCGACGGCGCGGTGATGGCGGTGCAGATCTTCCTCGACGCGATCCCCGCGAAGCGCGCGAGCGGCCCGGCGCGCATCGCCTTCACCCCGCCCGCGTTGCAGCCGGTGCGCCGCGACTTCGCCTTCCTCGCGCCCGACAGCCTCGCGGCGGGCGACCTCGTCCGCGCGGTGAAGGGCGCCGACAAGGCGGTGATCACCGACGCGCGCCTGTTCGACCGCTTCGCCGGCCAGGGCGTGCCGGAGGGGCAGGTCAGCCTGGCGGTCGAAGTCGTGCTGCAACCGGCCGAGAAAAGCTTTGCCGAAGCCGAGCTGAAGGCGATTGCGGATAAGGTGGTGGCTGCTGCGGCGAAGGCGGGGGCGGTGCTGCGGGGGTGAGCACCAGCTCACCCTCGATGCTCCGTGGAGGCATGGGCTAGCGCTTGGAATTCTGGCTTTCAGCTTGCCACATACCGCGCATCAATGCTGTGAAAGTTGAGCGCAGCAACAGGGAGTCCTCGCCGCACAATTCAGCGCGAGAACGCAGAAAGCTCTGCCCAGATAGCAGTCGACTCGGAACCGCTAGCCGATTTACTCGACACGTGCCCCCTCAGCCGCGTTCGAGCACCGACGGTTCCAAAAGGGAACGGTCTCGCCACGCGACCGCCGGGATTCAGGACCGAGTTGGTGAATGCGACCGAACGCGATACTGTTGATCGCAGTGACGGGTGGAATGGCGAGGGCTTATGGCTGTTATCCGTTGGACAGAGGCGCAAACAAAGGGAACTATATACGTGTGTGACCTATGCAACCTCGCGAAACACCAATAGCGGGGTCATCCCATAGGATAAGAGCGGCCTTCCAAGCATCTGACGAATAGCAGGAGCAAGGCCCAGAGCAGCTTTAGCTATCCCGTCGGTCGTCATTCCGGTGCGAATTATTTCCATACCGCTAAGCATCTGGTTTTCCTCAAATGGCAAAGCGTCTAGGATGCCCAACATGCTCCATTGCCCAGCGACCTTCGCCCCGTGCTTCAAAACCAAATCGGGCATTGCGCCAACGATGGAGTCCTCCGAAGCGGTTGCCCATACTGCATAATCATCCGTTATGACGAGACTACAGGGAAGATCACCGACCTGGACGGCGGTTTGGCACTTGTGGATGCGGGCGAAGCGATTGCGGCATCCTGGACCTTCAAGGGGATGATGGCGCACTGGAATCGCAAACATGCGCAGGCCGCTTATGTGCCCTCGTTGTTCCGCACGCCGCCGCCCGAATACAGCTATGGGCCGAGTGTCCTCCTTTGCGAACAAACCGACTTTCTGTTGTTTCTGAAAGCTTTCGCTGCCGGCAGGATTTATTACGACCCCGCCGTGAAAGTCGAAAATGCTTCATCCGGAGTGCCGCAGATAAAACGGCGGAGTCAGTTCCGGGTCGCACACGCCGATCTGACACAATTATATAAACGCCATGAGAAGGTTCGGCTCTGACCAAAGAGACGCTGGCGCTTTTCCGGCTCGCCGCCGCTTTCAGGAAATGTTTCTCCGGCGACTTTGCCCGCGCGCCTCTGAACTCGCGCGCACCCCACCGCAGTTAACCTCGTCCCAAGGATTAGCGCCCTAGGGTCCGGCCATGCGCTTGGCGACAATCACCAACTGGGCCTATGGCGCGACCGTCCTGCTGACGATCGTGTCGAGCACGACGATGATCTTTGCGTCGAACGCGCAGGAGCGCGAGCGCGAGGCGGTCGAGCAACGCTATCGGCTCGACCGGGCGACCGGCACGCTGGGCGACGAAGTCTATCGGTTGAGCGACCGCGCGCGGCAATATGTCAACACGGGCGATCCGACCTATCTGGCCGGCTATCGCAGCGAGGCCGCCGCGCTGGCGAGCGTCGAGCAGCGGATTCGCCACATCGGCGACGCCGGGGCGTCGGCGAGCGAGCTCGATGCGCTCAAGAAGGCGATCGCGCTCGCCGATACGCTGCACGACGAACAGGAAACCGCGCTGGCGGCGCAGGAGCGCGGCGATGCCGCGACCGCGCGCCAGATTTTGTTCGGCCCCGAATATGAGCGGCAGCTCGACCGGTCCGAGCTGGAGGTCCAGCGGTTCCAGGACCAGCTCGACAGCCGCATCGAGGAACGGGTCGCCGACGCGACCGAGGTGTCGATCCTGTGGAAGCGGATTTCGGAGGTCGTGCTGGCGCTGACCGCGCTGCTCGTCCTGTGCGTGCTCTATTTCGTCTTCAAACGCCGCGTGCTGCACCCGGTCGTCAGGCTGAGCGACGTCGTCAACCGGCTGGCGGTGCAGGATTTCGCCGCCGAACCGCCCACGGTCGAGCATATCGACGAAATCGGCGACATGGCGCAGGCGATCCGCCTGTTTCGCGAAAACGGCATCGAACGCCAGCGGCTCGAGGTCGAGCGCGACGCCGACCGGTCGATGCGCGACCTGTTGTCGCGGATGACCCAGCGCATGCAGGGAAGCGACACGCTGCACGACCTGAAAGAGGTCGTCCGGCGCTTCATTCCCGAGATCGTCCCCGACCTTCCGGGCCGGCTCTACCTGCTCGACCAGCAGAGCAAGCTGGTGGTCGAGGCGTGCAGCTGGCTGGGCCCGGTGCGATCGAGCGCGCAGTTTTCGGCGACGTCTTGCTGGGCGCTGCGGCGCGGCCTGCGTCATCGCCCGGCCGGCGACCATGTCGACGTGCCGTGCGACCATATCGACTGGAACGCCGAGGCGCCGGTCGACAGCCTGTGCCTGCCGCTGATGGCGCAGCGCGAGACTTTGGGCCTGCTCTATTTCGAAATGCCCGCGGACGCGGCGAACCGCGGCGCGGCGCAATTGATCTATTTCGACATGCTCGCCGAGAATATCGGCCTCGCCATTGCCAATCTGCAGCTGCGCGATTCGCTGCGCGAAATGGCGATGGCCGACCCGCTGACCGGGCTCGCCAACCGCCGGCAGCTGGGCCATGTGCTGGAAACGCAGATCGCGCAGGCCGGGCGCGACGGCGAGCCGCTGAGCTGCCTGATGATCGACGTCGACCATTTCAAGCGCTTCAACGACGTCCATGGCCATGAGGCGGGCGACGCGGTGCTGCGCGCGGTCGGTCGGGTGCTGGCGAATGTCACGCGCGAGCCGGAATTCGCCTTTCGCTATGGCGGCGAAGAGTTTCTGTTGCTGTTGCCCGCGCTGTCGCCCGAACAGGCGGCGGAGCGCGCGCAGGACATCCGCGACCGCATCGCGACGATCGAACTCGCGCATGCCGGCGGCGAGCCGGGCGGCCTGTCGGTGTCGATCGGCCTGGCGGCGGCGCCGCTGCATTGCGATTTTTCGCGCCTGATTCCGACCGCCGATGCCGCGCTGCTGCGCGCCAAGGCGCTGGGGCGCGACCGGGTGGAAGTGGCGCAGGTCCGCAAGGCCGCGGCGCTCTAGGCCGCGACCGCTTCCTCGCTGCCGCTTCCCGCGGCTTCGAGCAGGCGTTTCTCGAGCGACTTCACCCGCGCCGCGCTGTCGATCTTGTCGCCGATCAGGTCGGTCACGTAAAAGGTATCGACCGCGCGTTCGCCATAGGTAGCGACATGCGCGCTGTGCACCGTCACCTTCGACTGGAAGAGCGCATAGGCGAGCTGGTTGAGCAGCGCGGGGCGGTCCTGCGCATTGACCTCGATCACGGTAAAGCGGTTCGAGGCCTTATTGTCGACGAAGACATTGGGGGCGATGCGGAACGCCTCGGCGCGGGCGCGGGGGAGCGCGCGGGCTTCGAGTTTCGGAAGCAATTTGTGGCGGTTGGCGAGCGCGTCCTCGATCGCGCGGGTCAGCCGGTCGATCTGCCCCGCCTCGGCGAAGGGGCGCCCGAGCGGGTCCTGGACGAGGAAATTGTCGAGCGCGAGGCCGTCGCGGGTGGTGTGGATACGCGCGTCGATGATGTTGCCGCCGGCGAGGTGGATGCCCCCCGCGATGCGATAGAAGAGCCCCGGATGGTCGGCGGCGAGCACCATCACCAGCGTCGCGCCGCGATCCTGATCGGGGACGGCAGCGATGTGCAGCGGGGTATCGCCCGCCTGCTGCATATGGCGCAAGTTGGCGGCGATGACCTCGACCGGTTCGGCGATCCAGTAACTTTCGGGGAGGCGCTTCGCGAGCCTGGCAAAGCTCTTCTCGTCGAGACCGAGCAGCGCCTGCGCATCTTCCTTCTTGTTCGCGATCCGCTGTTCGCGACCCTTCTGCTTGTGGCCGAGGCGCAGCACTTCCTCGGCGGCGTCGAACAATTCGGTGAGCAATTGCCGTTTCCAGCTGTTCCACACCCCGGGGCCGACCGCGCGGATGTCGACGACGGTGAGCACGAGGAGTAGGCGCAGGCGTTCGGGGCTTTGCACCTGCCCGGCGAAATCGAGGATCGTCTTGAAATCGGCGAGGTCGCGCTTGAACGCGGTCGCCGACATCAGCAGGTGATGACGCACGAGCCACGAGACGGTCTCGGTCTCCGCCTCGCTGAGCCCCAGCCGCGGGCAGACGCGCAGCGCGAGTTCGGCGCCCAGTACGCTATGGTCGCCGCCGCGCCCCTTGGCGATGTCGTGGAGCAGCACAGCGACATAGATGGTCCGGCGCGAATGGATCTGGTCCATGATCGCGGTCGACAGCGGATGGTCGTCGCCGAGCCGGTTCTGCTCGATGTCGGCGAGCAGCCCGATCGCGCGGATCGTATGTTCGTCGACGGTGTAGTGATGATACATGTCGAACTGCATCTGCGCGACGACGCGGCCGAAGTCGGGCACGAAGCGGCCGAACACCCCCGCCTCGTTCATCCAGCGCAGCACCGTTTCGGGATCGCGCGGGGACGTCAGCACGTCGAGGAACAGCGCGTTGGCGCGCGCGATGCGCCGCACCCCGCGCGCGTCGATCAGCTTGGCATCGTGGCGCGCCTGGCGCATCGCCTGCGGGTGGATTTCTAGGCCATATTTGTCGGCGAGCGCGAAGATTTCGATCAGGCGCACCGGGTCGGCCTGAAAGAAATCGTCCGCGGGCAGCGCGAGGCGGCCGCGGTCGAGCACGAAGCCGTTGAGCCGGCCCGGGCGGCGGCGGATCGTCGGCAGGAAGCGCCGCCCGCGCGCCGCGAGCTGGTCGTCGAGATGCGCGAGGAAGGTGCCGGTGACGTCGCCGACACTTTTCGCGTGGATGAAATAGAGCTGCATGAAGCGCTCGACCGCGCTCTTGCCCGGGCGCTCGGCGAAATGCATGCGGCGCGCGATCTCGGGCTGGAAATCGAAGGTCAGCCGATCCTCGGCGCGCCCCGCGAGCGTGTGGAGGTGGCAACGCACTGCGAGCAGGAAATTCTCGGCGCGCGCGAACTGGCGCAGTTCGCGGGTCGAGAGCAGCCCGGCGTCGACGAGTTCGGGGACGGTGCGGACGCGGTGGATGAACTTGCCGATCCAGAACAGCGTGTGGAGGTCGCGCAGCCCGCCCTTGCCTTCCTTCACATTGGGTTCGACGACATAGCGCGAATCGCCCATGCGCTTGTGCCGCTCGTCGCGCTCGGCGAGCTTTTCGGCCACGAAGCTGCGCGCGTTGCCCGCGACGACCTCGGCATCGAAACGCGCGGAGGCCTGATCGTAAAGATCGCGGTCGCCCCAGATGAAGCGCCCTTCGAGCAAAGCGGTGCGGATGGTGAGATCGTCCTTCGCCGCGCGCACCATCTCGTCGATCGAGCGTGACGAATGGCCGACCTTCAGCCCGAGGTCCCAGAGCGTGTAGAGCTGCGCCTCGATCACCTGTTCGGTCCAGCTCGTCTGCTTGAACGGGGTGAGGAAGCCGATGTCGATGTCGCTGTACGGCGCCATTTCGGCGCGGCCATAACCGCCGACCGCGATGATCGTGATGCGCTCGCCCGCTGAACGATTGCCCGCGGGATAGAGATGATCGACGGTGAAATCATAGGACAGGCGGATGATCTGGTCGATCAGGAAGGCTGTCGCGCTGGCGGCGAGGCGGCCCGACGAGGGCGCTTCGAGCAGGCGGCGGGCGATTTCGGCGCGGCCCTCCTCCAAGGCGACCTTGAGCAGGTCGACGAGCGCGCGGCGGCGCTTGCCGGTATCGCTGGTCTCGGCGGCGACGGCCTCGAGCCGCTCGGCGAGCGCGCGGCGATCGATGATCGCGCGGCGGCCGTCGAGATGCGCGAAGATGTCGCTCATGCCTCGCCCCCGGTCGCCTTGAGCCGGTAGAGCGCGTCGAGCGCCTCGCGCGGGGTCAGCGCGTCGGGATCGATGCTTGCGAGCGCCTCGCGCAGCGCATCCTTCACCGGCGCGGGTTCAGCGGCAAGCGTCGCGGCGAACAGCGGCAGGTCGTCGAGCCCCGCCGCGAGACCGCCGGTCTTTTCGCGTCCGGCTTCAAGCTTCGCGAGCACCGCTTCGGCGCGCTTCACCACCTTGGGCGAGACGCCGGCGAGGCGGGCGACCGCGAGGCCGTAGCTGCGGTCGGCGGGGCCGTCGGCGAGCTCGTGGAGGAGGACAAGGTCGCCCTGCCACTCGCGGGCGCGGACATGGTGAAGCGAGAGCGCGTCGAGGCTTTCGGCGAGGCGGGTGAGCTCGTGATAATGGGTCGCGAACAGGCAGCGGCACTTATTCACTTCGTGGACGGCTTCGACCACCGCCCAGGCGAGCGCAAGCCCGTCATAGGTCGAGGTGCCGCGCCCGACCTCGTCGAGGATGACGAAGCTTTGCGGGGTCGCCTGCGCGAGGATCGCGGCGGTTTCGACCATTTCGACCATGAAGGTCGAGCGCCCGCGCGCGAGATTGTCGCTGGCGCCGACGCGGCTGAAGAGGCGGTCGACGAGGCCGAGCCTCGCCGAAGCCGCAGGGACGAAGCCCCCCGCCTGCGCGAGCACGACGATGAGGGCGTTCTGGCGCAGGAAGGTCGATTTACCGCCCATGTTGGGGCCGGTGACGAGCCAGAGCCGATCGGCCTCCGCCAGCGACAGGTCGTTGGGGACGAAGCGTTCGCCCGCCTTGGCCAGCGCCGCCTCGACCACCGGGTGGCGGCCGCCGGTGACGTCGAGGCACGGGGTGTCGGCGAGGTCGGGGCGGCACCAATTGTGGCTCATCGCATGGTCGGCAAGCGCGGCGGCGACGTCGAGCCGCGCGAGAACGTCGCACGAGGCGGCGATCGCCTCGCGCCGCGCGGTCGCAGCGTCGGTGAGCGCTTCGAGATGCGCGGCCTCAGCAGCGATGGCGTGGACGCCGGCCTGGGTCACCCGGCTCGCCGCCTCGTGCAGGTCCGACGAGTTGAAGCGCACCACCCCGGCGAGGGTCTGGCGGTGGGTGAAGCCCGATTCGGGTGCCATCAGCGCGTCGGCGTGCTTCGCGGGCACCTCGACATGATAGCCGAGCACGCCGTTGTGGCGGATCTTGAGCGCGGCGATGCCAGTGCGGTCGCGATAATCGGCTTCCAGCGCGGCAATCGCCTTGCGCCCGTCGCGCGCGGTCTCGCGCAGCGCGTCGAGCGCATGATCATAGCCTTCGGCGACATAACCGCCCTGCGCGGCGTCGACCGGCGGGGTTTCGATCAAGGCGCGGCTGAGTTCGTCGACGAGCGCGCCATGGCCGTCGAGCCCGGGGAGCAGGCGGGCGAGCAAGGGCGGCAGGTCGGTCCGGCGGCCGAGCCGTTCGCGCAAGACGCGCGCGCCGCCGAGCGCATCGCGCAGCTGGGCGAGGTCGCGCGGCCCGCCGCGCCCCGCGACGAGGCGGCCGAGCGCGCGCCCGGCGTCGGGCAGCGCGCGCAGGGCGGCGCGGAGTTCGCCGCGCCACAGCGCATCGCGCGCGAAGGCGTCGACGAGGTCGAGCCGGTCGAGGATGGCGTCCTTGTCGGTGAGCGGGCTGGCAAGATCGTCGGCGAGCAGCCGCGCGCCCGCCGCAGTGACCGTGCGGTCGATGGTGCCGAGCAGGCTGCCGTCACGCGCGCCGGCCATGGTGCGCACGAGTTCGAGGCTTTCGCGCGTCGCGGCGTCGATCGCCATGCGCCCCGAGGCGAGGTGACGTACCGGCGGCTGGAGGAAGACGGTCGTGCCGGTGCCGACATGGTCGAGATAGGCGGCGATCGCGCCCATCGCGGCGATTTCGCCGCGCGAGAATTGGCCGAAGCCGTCGAGCGTCTGCACACCGAACAGCGATTCGAGCCGTTTCTGGCCGGCGTTGCTGGCAAAATCGGCGGTCGGGCGGCGCACGACCTGGCGCACGCTCCACGCGGGCAGGTCGCCGATACTCTCGCTGACCAGCAATTCGGACGGCGCGAGGCGGGCGAGTTCGGCGTCGACCGCCTCGCGGCGCACCGCGACGACCTCGAACCGCCCGGTCGAGATATCGGCGGCGGCGATCGCGACCTCGCCCTCGCTGCCGACCTCGGCGAGCGCCGCGAGCCGGTTGGCGCTGCGCCCTTCGAGCAGGCTTTCCTCGGTGAGAGTGCCCGCGGTGACGAAACGCACGATCGCGCGCGCGACGAGCGCCTTCGACCCGCCGCGCGCCTTGGCCTCGGCGGGGCTTTCGACCTGTTCGGCGATCGCGACGCGGTGCCCGGCGCGGATCAGCCGCGCGAGATAGGATTCGGCGGCATGCACCGGTACGCCGCACATCGGCACCGGTTCGCCGCCATGTTCGCCGCGCGACGTCAATGCGATGTCGAGCGTCGCGGCGGCAGCCTTGGCATCGTCGAAGAAGAGTTCGAAGAAGTCGCCCATGCGATAGAAGAG
Source organism: Sphingopyxis sp. EU05-FHT14B03 (assembly GCF_058790875.1). Taxonomy (NCBI): domain Bacteria; kingdom Pseudomonadati; phylum Pseudomonadota; class Alphaproteobacteria; order Sphingomonadales; family Sphingopyxidaceae; genus Sphingopyxis; species Sphingopyxis sp. EU05-FHT14B03. The sequence continues at coordinate 1,682,499 of NZ_JBYTDC010000001.1, read as the reverse complement.
CAGGCAATCGCCCGCCTTTTCCTTGAGCGACCAATATTGCGCCATCATCGGCGTCGGGGCGGAGGGCTTGGCGGCGGAAAGGGCGGCGGTTGCGGACATCGCGCCCTGATTAGTGATTGGGGGGCGCATGGCAAGGCGCGGGTAGCGAATGTCGGCTTTGGGGTGGGAAGCGGACGTTCTTTAAACCGTCGCCCCCGCGAAGGCGGGGGCCGCTGTCGGTTTACGCAGCGATACGGAAATAGGTCGTTAGCGGCCCCCGCCTTCGCGGGGGCGACGTCGTGTTTCGGTCGCAACCGGTCGTTTGCTGCCTGCCAAAGAGGGGGCCTTTACCGCGCCCCGAACAGCGCGGTCCCCACGCGCACGTGCGTCGCGCCGAGCATCACCGCGCTCTCGTAATCGCCGCTCATGCCCATCGAGCGCAGCGGCAGGCCGTGACGCTCGGCGAGTTCGTCGAGCAGCGCGAAATAGGGGGTTGGTGCGACATCGGCGGGCGGGATCGCCATCAGCCCGTCGATTGTCAGCCCCGCGTCGGTCGCCTGCGCCAGCAGCGCGGGCAGGTCGGCGACCGCGCAGCCGCCCTTCTGTTCCTCGTCGCCGATATTGACCTGCACGAACAGCAGCGGTTGCCCGCCCGCCTTCTCGCACGCCCGCGCCAGCGCGGTGACCAGCGACGGCCGGTCGACCGAATGGATCGTGTCGAACAGCGCGACGGCTTCCTCGGCCTTGTTCGATTGCAGCTGCCCGATCAGGTGAAGTACGATGTCGGACGTTTCGCCGCGCAGTTCGGGCCATTTGCCCGCCGCTTCCTGGACGCGATTCTCGCCGAAATGGCGCTGTCCGGCGGCGATCAGCGGGCGAATCGTCGAAGCGTCGTGCGTCTTCGACACCGCGATCAGCTGGACGTCGCGCGCCTGGCGTCCCGCACGCGCCGCGGCGGCGGCGATTCCCGCTTCGACCCCGGCCAATCGCTGCGCTGCACTGTCCATGTCCGATCCTTCGCTGGCGCCCACGCGTTGCGCGCGGCGGCGACGCGCCTATAGAAAAGCCGATGCCCCGGCGCCACCCCTTCTCAAGGCCATCGGGCCGACTGCCGCGGCGCTGGCTGTTCACCGATGCGCGGCTCGGCGATGCGGTGCTCGCCGCCGCCGCGGCGCTGCCGCCGGGCAGCGGCATCGTCGTCCGCGACGACGACCGCGCGCTGGGCGATCGCTGGCGACTGGTCCGCCGCCTCGCGCGGATCGCCAAGGCCCGCAACCTCGTGCTGCTGCTCGCCGGACCACCCGCACTGGCGCGGCGCTGGGGCGCCGGCGGCGTTCACCTGCGCCAGCATCACGCCAAGCATGCGTCGCAGGCGCGCCGCCTCGGCCTGATCGTCTCGATGCCCGTCCACGACCCCGGCGAAGCCCGCACCGCGCGCCGCGCGCGCGCCGACCTCGCCTTTGTCTCGCCGCTCCACCCGACCCGCTCGCATCCCGGCGCCCCGGCGCTCGGCCGCGCGGCGTGGCTCGGTCTCGCGCGGCTGAGCGGCGCCCGGCCGGTCGCGCTCGGCGGCCTCACCCCGGCGCGCGCGCGCGCGCTCCACCGCGCGAGCAGGGCAAGCGGCCTCACCCCCGGATGGGCGGCGATCGATCATTGGCTGGAAAAGGCGACGCGACGGCGGGTTTAGAAGGCGCCGGCGTTAGAAGCGGAACGCGGTGCCCACATAGACCGCCTGGCTGTCGCGGCGGGTGTCGGTCAGCGGCTGGACACTGTCCTCGCTCTTGTACCGCACCCCGGCGGTGACATCGATGTTCTTGGTCAGGCGATAGCTGCTGACGACATCGACGGCCTGGTCGTCGCCCGGCGCGGTCAGGCGATCAGTCGCACCGGCGGGATCGCTTGGGCGCGCGAGCATGCGCGTCGCGAAGCGCGACTTCTTTTCATTCTGCTCGGGCGCCTTCGCCTGCGGCAGGTTGCGCAGGTCGATGCCGCGGGGCAGCGTCGGGGTCACGAATTTCTCGAACCCGACCGAAGCGCCGAGATTATAGGCGACGGGCGTGATCGCAACGGGGGCCTTGCGACCCTGCACCAGCGCCGAGGTCATCGCGGCGCTCGAGGCGTCGTCGCGGGCGCGAATCACCACGGTGATCGCGCGGTTCTGACGATTCTCGTCGGTGAGCGCGGGGGTGAAGCTGAAGTTGCTGCGGGCATCGGCCGAGACCTTGGCATAGCGTGCGATCAGGCGCGGATCGCCCGAAGCGGGGGTGAATTGCCCCAGCAGGGTTTCCGACAGGCTTGTTTCGCGGATGCGGTCGGCGCGGCTCATCGCGGCGAGGGCGGGGGGCAGGGCAAGCGAAACCGTCGCCAAAACGACGACCCCTGCTTTCCAGAAATGGCGCTTGCTGCGCGGCATTGTCTGCGACTCCAACCCCAGTACCCTCATCAGATAGGCCGAACGCACGGACTTTTCCAGTGATTCGCGAGAAAGCAATTCTTTATGCCCCATATTTCGCGGGGCTGTTGCGCGATCACCACAGTGCGACGCCAAGCTGTCTCCCCGATGAACGCCGCGAACAAGCCGATTGCCGCGCTTGCCGCCGCGCGGCAACGGCGATAGAGACGCTGGAAATCCAGCAAGCGCGGCGGTCGCCCGCGCCCGATGTATAAGGTGTTCCGGCATGTTCCAGCTTTCCGTCCCTGCCAAGTTCGGCGCCACGCTCGGTCGCCGTTCGGCCACGCTCGCGCTCCTCGGGGTCGCGGCGCTCGGCCTTTCGGCGTGCGGTGGCAAAGAACGGCCGCGTGCCGACCTCGCCGCGTCGCAGGTCACGACGATCGGCGTGAACTCCTATCTGTGGCGCGCTAGCCTCGACGCGCTGTCGTTCATGCCGCTGCTTCAGGCCGATTCGTCGGGCGGCGTCATCATCACCGACTGGTACGCCAACCCCGGCAACCCGAACGAGCGGATGAAGGTCACCGTGTCGATCCTCGACCGCGATCTGCGCGCCGACGCGCTGCGCGTCGCCGCCTCGCGCCAGGTCGCGCAGGGCGGCACTTGGGTCGACGCGCCGGTTCAGGCGGCGACGGTCCAGAAGCTCGAGGAAATCATCCTCACCCGCGCTCGCGACCTGCGCCGTTCGGCCTTCGAGGGCTAATAACCCGGCGCGGATACGCGCCGACAGACATCAACGGGGTAAAAACGAATGACCCGCGAACCGCGCTTTGGCGCCCTCGCCGCCGATGCCCGCTGGCAGGCGGCGTGGGAGGCCGCGAACAGCTTTGCCACGACCGAGACGGCGGACAAGCCGAAGGCCTATATCCTCGAGATGTTCCCCTATCCCTCGGGGCGCATCCACATGGGGCATGTCCGCAACTATGCGATGGGCGACGTGCTCGCGCGCTTCAAGCGGATGACCGGGCACGACGTCCTCCACCCGATGGGCTGGGACGCCTTCGGCATGCCGGCGGAAAATGCGGCGATGGAAAAGGGCGTCCACCCCGGCGGCTGGACCCGCGACAATATCGCCTCGATGCGCGGCCAGCTGAAGCGCCTCGGTCTCGCGATCGACTGGAGCCGCGAACTCGCGACCTGCGAGCCCGATTATTACGGCCAGGAACAGGCCTTGTTCCTCGACCTGTTCGCGCACGGTCTCGTCACGCGCAAGCACAGCTACGTCAATTGGGACCCCGTCGACATGACCGTGCTCGCCAACGAGCAGGTGATCGACGGCCGCGGCTGGCGTTCGGGCGCGCTCGTCGAGAAAAAGAAACTGTCGCAGTGGTTTTTGAAGATCACCGACTTCGCCGAGGAACTGCTCGACGGCCTCGGCGGCCTCGACAGCTGGCCCGACAAGGTGCGGCTGATGCAGGAAAACTGGATCGGCAAGTCGCAGGGCCTCGAATTCAGCTTCAAGCTGGCCGGTGGCGCACCGGGCTTCGACGTCTTCACGACGCGCCCCGATACGCTGTACGGCGCGAGCTTCGCGGCGATCTCGCCCGACCATCCGCTTGCCGAGAAGCTGGCGAAGGACGCGCCCGAGCTGGCGGCGTTCATCGAGGAATGCCGCCGTCAGGGCACCGCCGCCGAGCAGATCGACACCGCTGAAAAGCTCGGCTTCGATACCGGTCTCGCGGTCGAGCATCCGCTCGACCCCGCGCTGCACCTGCCCGTGTGGGTCGTGAACTATGTGCTGATGGATTATGGCACCGGCGCGATCTTCGGCTGCCCGGCGCACGACCAGCGCGACCTCGACTTCGCGAGAAAGTACGAACTGCCCGTCCTCCGCGTGATCGCCGATGGCGACGAGACCGCGCAGCATTTCAGCGGCGACGAGGCCTACACCGGCCCCGGCAAGCTGGTGAACAGCCACTTCCTCGACGGCATGACGATCGACGAGGCCAAGGCCGCGATCGTCGCGCGCGCCGAGCATGAGGGCTGGGGCAAGGGCACGACGGTGTGGCGCCTGCGCGACTGGGGCGTCTCGCGCCAGCGCTACTGGGGCACCCCGATCCCGTTCATCCATTGCGACGCCTGCGGCCTGGTCCCGGTGCCGAAAGCGCAGCTTCCCGTCGTGCTGCCCGAGGACGCCGATTTCTCGGTCCCCGGCAATCCGCTCGATCGCCATCCGACGTGGAAACATGTCGCCTGCCCGTCGTGCGGCGGCGAAGCGGTGCGCGAAACCGACACGCTCGACACCTTCGTCGATTCCTCCTGGTATTTCCTGCGCTTCGCCTCGGCGCCGTCGGACAAGCCGTTCGATCCCGAGGTGATCCGCCGCTGGCTGCCCGTCGACCAGTATATCGGCGGCATCGAGCATGCGATCCTCCACCTGCTCTACGCGCGCTTCTGGACGCGCGCGCTCAACAAGCTGGGGATGATCGACATCAAGGAGCCGTTCGCCAGCCTGTTCACGCAGGGCATGGTGACGCACGAAACCTATAGCCGCGATCAGGGCGAAGGCCTGCCGCCGCTCTACTTCACCCCCGACGAGATCAGCCGCAGCGCCGAGGGTGCGACGCTCGAATCCGATGGCGCGCGGGTCGATGTCGGCCGCGTGATCAAGATGTCGAAGTCGAAGAAGAATGTCGTCGATCCCGACGCCATCCTCGACCAATATGGCGCCGACGCGGCGCGCTGGTTCATGCTCTCCGACAGCCCGCCCGAACGCGACCTGCCGTGGAGCGAGGCGGGCATCGAGGGCGCCTGGCGTTTCGTCCAGCGCCTGTGGCGTCTGTTCGGCGACACCGAAAATATCGGTGACGGCGCCGAGGACAAGGGTCTCGCGCGCAAGCTGCACCAGGCGATCGCCGGCGTCGCCGCCGACATCGAGGCGCTCGGCTTCAACAAGGCGGTCGCGAAAATCCACGCCCTCGCCAACGACGTCGAAAAGGCCGCCCCCTCGGCGACCCGCGCCGAAGCGTGCCGCACCCTGATCCTGCTCGTCGCACCGATGCTGCCACACCTCGCCGAGGAAGCCTGGGCGGCGCTGCCGGAAGGCCAGCGCACCACCGCGATGATCGCCGACGCCGCATGGCCGCACGCCGATCCGGCACTTCTCGTCGATGACGAGGTGACGATCGCGATCCAGATGGCGGGTAAGCTGCGCGACACGATGACGATCGCGAAGGGGCTCGACAAGGAAGCGACCGAAGCCGCGGCGCTCGCGCGCCCGCGCATCGTCGAACTGCTCGCCGGTGCGTCGCCGAAGAAGGTGATTGTGGTGCCGGACCGGCTCGTGAACATCGTTCCCTGACCGGATGGCCCGGAACTTATCCCCCGTCCTTCCGTTCGTCCCGAGCGAAGTCGAGGGACGTATGGCGCAGCGTCAGCGTGTCTCGACTTCGCTCGACACGAACGGGGTAAGGGGGCATTAGGGTTTCAGATGCGTAAGCTTGTTACTTCCTCTCTGGTGGCCGCCTCGCTGCTCCTTGGCGGTTGCGGCCTGCGCCCGCTCTATGCGAGCGGCAGCGACGGGGCGGTGGCGACGATCCTTGCCGACGTCGATGTCGCGCCGATCGAGGGGCATCAGGGCTGGCTCGTCCGCAACGCGCTGCGCGACCGGCTCGTCGCGGCGCAGAACGGGCAGGGCGCGGGCAAGCGCCTGCGCCTCGACGTCCGGCTCGAGGACAGCATCACCGGTTTCGGCGTCCGCGCCGACGATGCGGTGACCCGCGAACGCCGCACCCTGCGCGCGCGCTACCAGCTCGTCGATGCGGCGAGCGGCGAAGTGCTGCTCGACGCGACCGCCTTTTCCGATTCGGGGATCGACGTCGTCGGCAGCGAATATGCGACGATCGCCGCCGAATCGACCGCGCTTGAACGCCTCTCGTCGGCGGTGGCCGACCAGATCGTCGCCCGCCTCGCGGTCTTCGCCGATCGCGGCGGTGGCCGGATGTCCGACGCGCCGCCCGCCCCCGGCGGGCAATGAAGAGCGTCAAACCCGCCGAACTCGAACGGGTATCGCGGCTCGACCACCGCTTCATTCTCCTCACCGGCCCCGACGATGCGACGATGGGAGCCCTCGCCACGCGGCTGACCGGGCTTGCCGGCAAGGAGGCCGAACGGCTCGACCTCACCTCGTCGCAAATGTCGCAGGATCCGTCCTTGCTGGCTGCCGAGGCCGCGTCGATGTCGCTCTTCGCCGGCGCGCGGGTGATCCGGCTCGACATCCTGGGTAGCGGCGACGACAGCCTCGCCGCGGTCGAGGCGCTGCTCGCCGCCGACAGCGCGATCAACCCGGTGATCGCCACCGGCGCCTCGGTCACCGCCAAGTCGAAACTGGTCAAGCTCGTCGAAGGCTCGGACCATGGCGTTGCCGCCATCTGCTATCAGCCCGACCGCCGCGCGCTGGTCGGCATCGCGATGAACGCGGCGGAAGGCGAAGGGCTGCGGCTCGGCAATGCCGAGGCGCAATTGCTGATCGACCTCGTCTCGGGCGATCAGGCGCTGATGCGCCGCGAGCTCGAAAAGATCGCGCTCTACCTCGACGCCGGCCGCGATCGCCAGCGCCAGGTCACCGCCGCCGACATCGCCGCCTTGGGCGCCGCGACGCACGAAGAGGACGTCAGCGAGGTGATCAACACCGCGCTCGGCGGCAAGGTCGGCGATCTCCCCGCGATGTTCGCCACCGCCGCCGCGGTCGGGGTCGCCGAAATCCGGATCATCCGCGCCCTCGCGATCCGCGCCACGCAATTGGCGCGGCTGCGCGCCGAGGTCGATGCCGGCGCGCACCCCGCGACCGTCGTGTCGGCGCGGAGCAGCGGCGTCTTCTGGAAGGAACAGGGCGCGGTCACCGCGCAGCTTCATATCTGGGATTCGGTGCGCATCGCGCGGCTGATGAGCCGGCTGCTCGATTGCGAACGCAGCCTCAAGGCGTCGGGCACCGCGGGCGGCGTGCTGTTCCGCAAACTCGTCACCGACATCGCGCATCAGGCGGCACGGGCGCGGTAGGCGAGCTCTAAGCCGCCCGATTGATCCCGTTCGACACGAACGGAAAAAGTGGATCGCTGGCATCTTCCCCTTGGGGAGGGTCCGCCGCGGCAGTGCCCGGCCGCGGCGGACCTCCCGCCCCTCCCGCCAGGGGAGGGGGGAGAGAGCGTGGCTAGAATTGCCCGCGCAGCGTCACGCCATAGGTGCGCGGCTCACCCGGGAAACCGACGAACAATTTGTTCGCGGTGGCGGGGAAGCCGAGCGCCGCGGGCGCCGCGACCGAGCGGAAGCCGTTCGACCCCTGCAGCGGCATGTCGGCGCCGATCTGGTAATATTTGCGATTGAGCAGATTCTGCCCCCACAGCTCGACACCCCAGCGCCGGTCGGGTCCGAAGATGCCGATGCGGCCGTTGAACACCGCGAACCCGTCCTGTTCCTTTTCGATATCGAGGTTCGAACCGGTGTTGGTGTCGCTCTGCAGGCGGGTGTCGAGATAGACCAGCCCGCTCAACCCCGAATTGCCGATCGGCGGGGTCCAGCTGATCCCCGCGGTCGCGACATATTTCGCGGCGTTCGACACCCCGCGTCCCGGCAGCTGGAACAGCACCGGCGACAGCGGGCGCCCGCCGGTACCGACGAGGTTGCGGCGATAGAGGGTGTCGACATAGGTCAGCCCCATATTGACCGACAGATAGCGCGCCGGGCGGATGAAGGTCTCGATCTCGAGCCCCTTGGCGACGACGCCGGGAGTCAGCCGGTCCGACGCGCAGGCGCCGGTGACCGCGCTGTTGTCGATCGGCCCGGTCCCCAGATCGTCCTTGCACGCCTGGATATTCGTCACCTCGAAATTGATGCCATTGAAGGTGTTGAGCTGGTAATTGCTATATTCCTGCCAGAAAGCGGCGACGTTGATGTCGATGCCGGGGCCATCCCATTTGACGCCCAGTTCATAGGCATCGACCTTCTCGCTCGCGAACTGCAGGTCGCTCGCCTCGGGGCGGCCGTTGCCCGGCGTGTTGGCGGGGCGTGCCAGCGCGGTGGTGCAGGCGGTATTTTGCGCGGCCGATCCCGCGGTCGTGCTGCACGGCCGGTCGAGCGCCGAATAGTCGAGGTTGAAGCCCCCCGCCTTGTACCCCTTCGAGGCCGAGGCATAGACCAGCCAGTCGGGATCGGGTTTCCAGCTCAGCACCGCGGTGCCTGTCCACTGCCCCTCGCTGAACTTCGTCCCCGGGGCGCCCTTGACGATATCGGGCGCGGTGCCGTTGATCACGCAGGCGAGGCTGGCCAGCGCTTGCAGTGGCGAATTGACGATCGCCGGGCACAGCGTGTTGGTGAAATTGGCATCGCCCGCCAGCGTCTTGCGCTCGTGGGTGTAACGCGCCCCGACGGTCAGCGTCAGCACATCCGCGACGATGTCGAAGCTGTTGTGCGTGAACAGCGCATAGTTGGTGCTGCGCTGGTGGAAGGTTGATCCGTTGTTGCCGGTGTTGTTGAGCGGCGCCGCGCCGAGCAGCGCCGCGATCCCCTGGAAACCGGGGAAGGAGGCAGCGGGCAGGTTCGAACAGGTCGCCGATGCGGGGTTGAGCAAGGTCGGCGCGAGGCTCGCGGCGGCGAGGCAGTTGGCGTAGCGCTGATAGTCGGCGCCATAGACGATGTCGTCGTCGACATCGAGTTTCTCGTTGGCATAATAGCCGCCGACCAGCCAGTCGAGCCGCCCGTCGAACGCCTCGCCCTGCAGCCGCAATTCCTGCGTGAACAGCCGGAACCGGCGGTCGAGGTCGGTGCGGCGCAAGATGTCGAGCGCGCTGAAATCGGCATCCTGCCCTTGCGCATTCTTATAGTCGCGATAGGCGGTGATCGAGGTCAGCGTCGCGGCGCCCAGCTCCCAGTTGAGTTCGCCCGACACGCCCCAGTCCTTGGTGTCCGAGCGATAGGAGACCCCCGGGGTGGTCGCCTGTTGACGGATGAAGCTGGTGCCCGCCGGTGCGACCTGATGATTGGCGCCCAGAAATTGCAGCAGCGGCAGCAGCGTATTGGGCGAGGCGACCGGGAAACCGTCGGCGCCGCGCGTCAGGTTGCGCACCGGATTGAGCAGCACGCCGCCGCAGCAATTCTCGTTGCGCTGGCTGTAATCGGCGATCAGCCGGAATTTCACGCTCTCGGTCGGCTCGAGCAGCAACTGGCCCTTGACCAGCCAACGGTCGCGGTCGTTGATATCGGGTTCGCCCGCGGTGACATTCTTGATGAAACCGTCGCGCTTCTGCCAGACGCCGTCGACGCGCACCGCCGCCTTGTCGCCGAGCGGCGCGTTGATCATCCCGTCGACGCGCCAATAATCATAATTGCCGTAACTCACCGACCCCTTGGCGCCGAAGCCGCTGAGGTCGGGTCCCTTGGTGACGATGTTGATCAGGCCCGCGGTCGAGTTGCGCCCGAACAGGGTGCCCTGCGGCCCGCGCAGTACCTCGACGCGCTCGATGTCGCCGAGTTCGGACAGGCCGACCCCGGTGCGGCTGCGATAGACGCCGTCGATGAACAGCCCGACCGAGCTTTCGAGGCCGGGGTTCTCGCCGACCGTACCGATACCGCGAATGCGCGCGGAGAAATTGACCTCGCTCGTTGCGCCCGACACGAGCAGCGACGGCGCGACCTGTCCCAGCGCGCGGACGTCGGTGGCGCCGGTCTTTTCGAGCGTCTCGCCCGACACCGCCGACACCGCGATCGGCACGTCGGACAAGAGTTCGCTGCGCCGCGTCGCGGTCACGATGATCGTGCCGTCGTCGGGGACCTCGGCGCCCTGCGGCGCGACATCCTGCGCCCAGGCCGGTGTCGCCGCTAGGGCGACCGCAAGCGCCACGCCCTGCGCGCTGCCACGGGCAAAGCGCGCAATTCTCCCGTCACTCTTTTTCATCGTCATCCTCCCACAAGGCTTATTTTATTCTCAGGGATGATAACAAATTCCAGCGCGGAATCCACAACGAAAACCGCCCGCATCCGGTGGGATGCGGGCGGCTCTCAAGCTCCTGAAATCAGGCGGTTTGCGGTCTAGAACTTGCCGCGCAGCGTCAGGCCATAGGTCCTGGGTTCGGCCAGGAACTGCGAGAAGATCTGGCGGCCGCCGGGGAAGCCGTTGGCATCGGTGAACGGCGCCGACGTGGTCCCCGCCTGGAAGGGCGAGTTGAACGCGACCTGCGCATATTTGGCGTTGAGCAAATTCTGCGCCCAGAATTCGACCGCCCATTTCTCGTCGGGACCGCGCACGCCCAGGCGCGCGTTGAACACGGTGTAGCTTTCCTGCTCCTTCTGCGGGAACAGGTCGGAACCGGTGTTGTACCCGCTCGTCGCGCGGCCATCGATATAGACGAGGCCGGTCAGCCCGCCGCTGCCGATCTCCGGTGTCCAGGTCATGCTCGCGGTGCCGACCAGTTCGGGGGCGTTCGACAGATTGTCGCCGGGCAGGAAGCGCAGCGCCGGGTCGAGCGGCCCGCCGGCGTTGGTGCCGACCAGATTCTTGCGATATTTGGTCTTCGAATAGGTCACCCCCGCCGCAAGCCGGAAGTCGCTCGCCAGCGCCAGCGACGATTCGAGCTCAAAGCCCTCGGCGCGTACGCCCCAGCTGACCTTGTCCGACGCGCAGGCGCCGGTCGCGGCGCTCGCATCGCGGTCGCCGCCGGCCAGGTCGGCTTCGCAGCCGTTGATGTTCTGGACCAGGAACACCGTGCCGTTGAAGGTGTTCAGCTGGAAGCTGCTGAAGTCCGACCGGAACAGCGAAACACCGACGTTGAAGCCGTTCGCCGAATATTTGGCGCCCAGTTCATAGCTGTCGACCTTTTCGGGGTCGAACTGCAAATTGTTCACCAGCGCCTGCGCGCCCGCCTGGCCGCCGAACGGCACGATCGGCGATTTCAGCGCCGAACGGTCGAGGTTGAAGCCCCCCGCCTTATAGCCGCGCGAATAGCTGGCGTAGGTGAGAAGGTCGTCGACGGGTTTCCACGACAGGATCGCGGTGCCGGTGAACTCGTCCTCGGCGCGCTTGCTGTTGATCGACACGCCATTGAGCTCGGCGGTCGAATTGCCCTGGCAGCTGAGGCCGATCAGCGCGCCCGCCAGTGCCTTGGCGGTGGCGTTGGTCGTGGTGCTGACCAGATCGTCGAGCACCAGGCCCTGAACGGTGGTGCAGGCGGTGTTGTCGTTGGTGAAGCTCGCGTTGAACTTCTTCTTGTCGTTGGTGTAGCGGACGCCGAAGGTGAAATCGATCGTATCGGTGATGTGGAAGATATTGTGCGTGAACAGCGCCCAGTTCTTGCCATTCTGATAATAGCGGTCGTTGATCGAGCCGCGGTTGTTCAGCCCGTCGAGCGCGGTGAACGCCGCGACGATGTCGGTGCCGGTCTGGCCGCCGCCGCTCGCCCCCGCGATCGTCGCCGGGCCGACGCCGGGCGCGACGCACAGCGGGCTCGCCGCCGAATAAAGCGCCGCGAGGCCGCCGCCCGAAATGATGCGGCAGGTGGCGAACCGGCCGTACTGGCTGCCGAAGCGCAGATTGTCGCGGACGGTCAGCTTTTCATTGGCATAGAAGCCGCCGACCAGCCAGTCGAGCTTGCCGTCGAACGCCTCGCCCTGCAGGCGCAGTTCCTGGGTGAAGGTGTGGAACTGGCGATAGGCGTCGTCGTCGGGATCGCGATAGAGGATGTCGACCACGCCATAATCGACGTCGCCGGCCTGGCTCGACCGATATTGGCGATAGCCGGTGATCGAGGTCAGCGTCGCGCCGCCCAGATCATAGTCGATCTGGCCCGAAAAGCCGTAGTCCTTGGTCTTGCCGGCATAGCTGCGGCCCGGGCTGACCGACAGGTTGCGGTCGTAACGCTGGCTGAACGCCGCGAGCGGCTGGCCGAGGTCGCGCAGCACGTTGATGATGTTGTTGCCATTGGACTGCAGCGGCGACAGCGGCACCGACGGATTGTTGAGGTTGCCGACCGCGGTGTTGACCGCGCTGTCGACATAGGTCGCGCCGCAGCATTTCTCGTCGCGATAGGTATAGTCGGCGATCAGCCGGATCGACAGCGCGTCGGTCGGTTCGAACAGCAGTTGCCCGCGCAGGAAATAGCGGTCGCGGTCGTTGACGTCGGTGTTGTTCGTGGTGTCGCGATAGAAACCGTCGCGCTTCACCCAGATGCCGTCGAGGCGCGCCGCGATGGTGTCGCTGATCGGTCCGGTGACGCTGCCGCCGAGGCGGAAATAGTCATAATTGCCATAGGTCGCCTCGGCGGTGGCGCCGAAGGTGAAATCGGGCTTTTTCGAATAGATGCTGATCAGGCCCGCCGACGAGTTGCGGCCGCCGAGCGTGCCCTGCGGGCCGCGCTGGACTTCGACGCGGTCGATTTCGCCCAGTTCGTTGAGGCCGATGCCCGAACGCGAGCGATAGACGCCGTCGATGAACACCGGGACCGAGCTTTCGAGACCGGGGTTGTCGCCGACGGTACCGATGCCGCGGATACGCGCCGAACCATTGGCTTCACTGCCGGTCGACGACACGAGCAGCGACGGCGCGACCTGGTTGAGCTGGCGGATGTCGTTCGCGCCGCTGTTCTGCAGCGCTTCGGCGTTCACCGCCGAGATCGCCACCGGCACGTCGGCGAGGCGCTGCGCGCGTCCCTGCGCGGTGACGACGATTTCGCTGTTGCTGCTGTCGTCGGCGGTCGCCGTGTCGGTGGCGGTGTCCTGCGCAAAGGCCGGCACCGCCATGCCGACGATCGCCAGCGAGGCGCCGAGCGCACTCGTGCGCAGCAGGCGGGCAGCACAATGGGTATAGGATTTCATATTGGGCACTCCTCTCAACATTTCGTTGTTTTTATTAGGAGGCGAGCATACGCAAATTGTGCCCCCGATCCAGCCGAGGCGGCGCATTTGCGTCATGTTTTCGGCAAGTGCGGCTTTTCGGCCACAGGCGGCAAAGCCCGGTCCGGCGGGCGATCAGGCGCGGCCCGGCATTGCCGTAACGTCATCGGTGGCAGGATTGCCACAGCGCAGCGACAGCAATTTTCCGTCGGCGACCAGCATCGCGCGATAATCGCCCGCGAAATTCGCCGCGATGGCGCTGTCGCCGACATCGAGCCCGCCGGTCAGGCTGCCGAAGGCGGGCAGAATCAGCCGCTGCGCGTCGCCCGCGAAGCATGGCCGCGACACCGCCCGGCCGCGCAGGGTCAGCCGCAGCTTGGGATGGAAATGCCCCGATATCTCGGGGCGGGTCTCGCCCGCTTCGCACTGGTGGCGCAGGACGATGCCGTCGACCTCGATCTCTTCGGCGATGGTGCCGCCCCAGGCGCCGCCCGACAGGCCATCGTGATTGCCCGCGATCCAGGTCAGCGGCACCGCCCCCGTCTGGCGGCGCAATCGCTCGGCGACTGCGGGCGCGACCCGTTCGGCGGCGGCGCGGTCGTGGAAACTGTCGCCCAGGCACCAGAGCGCGCGCGCGCCGGTCTCGGCGACCAGCCGTGCCAGCCGGTCGAGCGTGTCGTGGCTGTCATAGGGCGGCAACGGCTGGCCGTGCGCAGCGTACCAGCTCGCCTTTTCCAGATGCAGGTCGGCGACGATCAGCGCGCCGTGGCGTGGCCAGAACAGCGCGCGCCCGGCGAGCGGCACGAACTGGTGGCCGGCAAAATCGAGCAGGGGCGCGGCGGGCATGGCGCCGCTATGACGCCGCCCCGGGCATCCGTCCAGTTCTTGGCGTCCAGTTCCCGGCGTCTAGCTGCCCTGCGCCGACGTGTTCGCGGCGAACCGCTGGCCCGTCGCGCGGCTCGCGCCGTCGGGCAGGTCGAACACGATGCGCTTGTTCGGGAAATCGATCTCGACCCGGTCGAACAGCGCCAGGCTGTCCATGCCGAGCAGCAGCGCCGGCCGCTCCTGCAGGCCCAGCGCGCGGAATGCCTGGCTGTCGGCGAAGCTCACCGGCAGGTCGTTGACGTCCATGCCGTTGATGATGATGCGCTTGATCGCGGTGCGCGTCGCGGGCACCGCCTCGCCGGTCACCGCGCCGAGCGTGGTCGACAGGAAGGGCAGGCGGTTCGCGCGCCGCGCCGCGACCAGTTTCTGCAGCGCCAGATTGCCGACGCTCGTCTGCGCGCCGGTGTCGACGATCACGTCGATCCGTTTGCCGTCGAGCCGCGCGTCGGACAGGATCAGCCGTCCCGCCGAATTGCGCGCGGTGACGACGATCGCATCGTCGTCGCGGATGATCGGCCGCGCGCGCTTGCGCGTCTCCAGGATCTCCATGCTCTCTTTGCGAAAATCGATCAGGATGCGCCGGTCCTCGAGCATGTCGACTCCGATCAGCCCCGCGGCCCCAAGATGGCGGCCGAAAAAGGACGGCGCGTCGAACGCGGTCATCTGCAGGTCGGTCATCGACAGCGCCGCGACACGAAAGCTGGGGACCGTCGCCGACCCGCCGATCGTCGCCATGCGCAGCTTGCCGCCCTCGACCAGCCCCAGCCGGTCGGCGAGTTCGCGCGCGATGATCGTGCGTTCGGCGCCGGTGTCGACGAGGAAGGAAAACGGCCCCTTGCCGCCGACCATCACCTTCACCGACATGCGCCGCGTCGCGTCGAGGTCGAAGGGTTGGATGAAGGGGGTGACCTCGGCGCTCGTCACCGGCTGGGCCAGCGGATCGGCGGGGGTCGAGGCCGGCGCCGGCGCGGGCGGCGGTGCGACCGGCGGCTGGCTCGCGCCGAGCAGTGCCGGGGCGGACAGCAGCAGCGTCCAGATCATTCGCCGCCTGAGAACATGGGTCATCGCGGGCATCCTCTATATGTTATGCCGCCAGTCTACGCCTGTCGGCGGTGCGCGGCAAGCGGATGCGGTGCGCGGACGGAGGGTGCTGTGATGGGCGGTTCGGGGTATCCAAGCCTGCCCATATTTCCGTTCGTGTCGAGCGAAGTCGAGACACCCATCGGTAGCGCACGCCTTTGGGGTGTCTCGACTACGCTCGACACGAACGGGACTTGTGGAGGACTGTTGTCCACTCCCGCTCGGACATCCCACCTCGCTACGCGTCCCCCATCGCCGTCGCGGCCAGTTCATCCGCCAGCTCGCCCAGCAACGCATCGTCGAGGTCGGCGGCGGCGACATTTTCGCGCCCGATCAGCACCAGCACCGGCACCGCCAGCGGGCTGATCCGCGGCAGATGCTTGTGCAGCATCGTCCCCGCCGCGCGGTCGAGCAGGTCGCCCAGCCGCGCGACATCGGTCAGCCGCTCGCGCGCATCGGCCCACGCCGCTTCGAGCAGCAGATGGTCGGGCTCATATTTGCGCAGCACGTCGAAAATCAGGTCGGTCGAAAAGGTCACCTGCTTGCCGGTCTTGCGCTTGCCCGGATGCTGGCGCTCGATCAGCCCGCCGATCACCGCGACCTCGCGGAACGCGCGCTTCAGGAGGTGCGACCCTTCGACCCATTCGACGAACTCGTCCTCCAATATCGCGGCGTCGAACAGCGCGGCGGGGTCGGTCACCGGTTTCAGCGACCAGATCGCCAGCGCATAATCCGACGCGACGAAGCCCAAAGGCTGCAACCCCGCGCGCTCCATGCGCTTCGAGATCAGCATGCCGAGCGACTGGTGCGCGTTCCACCCCTCGAACGGATAGGCGACGAGGTAATGATGCTCCTCGTGCGGGAAAGTCTCGACCAGCAGTTCGCCGCGGCGCGGCAACACCGACCGATACGCCTGCATTTCGAGCCAATAGCGGACATCGTCGGGAAAACGGACCCAGCTCGCCGGATCGGCGAGGAAGCCGCGCACCCGATCGGCGAGCCGCGTCGTCAGCGCCATGCGCGCGCCGACATAGGAGGGGATGCGCGCCGGGCGCGTCGTCGCGCGGACATAGAGGTCGGTGTCGCGGATCGACTCGACCTCGAGGCTCAATCCGGCGAACGCGAAGGTGTCGCCGGGGGTCAGTGTGCTCGCGAAATATTCCTCGACACTTCCCAATCTGCGCCCGTTCTTGAACCGCACGTCGAGCGTCGGGGCGTCGACGATGATCCCCGCGTTGAGCCGGTGCTGCGCCGCGAGTCGCGGGTGCGCGATGCGCCAGCGTCCTTTCCCGTCGGGGGCGAGGCGCCGAAACCGGTCATAGCTTTTGAGCGCATAACCCCCGTCGCGCACGAAGCCGAGCAGCCGCGAAAAGGTCGTCGCATTGACCCAGCGATACGGCGCTGCCGAGCGGATCTCCTCAAGCAGCGCGTCTTCGGCGAAGGGCGCGGCGCAGGCGAGCGCCATCACATGCTGCGCCAGCACGTCGAGCGCGCCGGGGCGAAAGCGGTCGGCATCGCGCTCGCCTGCCTCGACGGCGTCGAGCGCCGCCTGCGCCTCGAGATATTCGAAACGGTTGCCCGGCACGATCAGCGCCTTGCTCGGTTCGTCGAGGCGGTGGTTGGCGCGCCCGATTCGCTGCAACAGCCGCGACGACCCCTTCGGCGCCCCCATCTGGATCACGCAATCGACATCGCCCCAGTCGAGCCCGAGATCGAGGCTCGACGTCGCGACCAGCGCGCGCAGCCGCCCTTCGGCCATCGCCAGTTCCGCGCGCTGGCGTGCCTCGCGATCGAGGCTGCCATGATGGATCGCGATCGGCAGGCCGAGGTCGTTGACCTTCCACAGATCCTGAAAGATCAGCTCGGCCAGCCCGCGGGTGTTGCAAAAGATGATCGTGGTGCGGTTTTTCGCGACCTCGGCCATCACCTGATGCACCGCATACCGCCCCGAATGCCCCGACCAGGGCACCGCGCCCTCGGGCAGCAGGATCGATATGTCGGGATCGGCGCCCGCCTCGCCCTCGACCAAAGCCACCGTTTCGGGGTTCGCGTCGGGGGCGAGCCAGCCGGCATATTGCACCGGATCGGCGATCGTCGCCGACAGCCCGACGCGGCGCATGTCGGGTGCGATGTGCTGCAGCCGCGCGAGCGACAGGCTCAGCAGGTCGCCGCGCTTGCCCGGCGCGAAGGCATGGATTTCGTCGATCACCACCGTCTTGAGGTCGGCGAACATCAGGAAACTGTCGGGATAAGACAGCAAAAGCGACAGCGATTCGGGTGTGGTGAGCAATATGTTCGGCGGCCGGCTGCGCTGCCGCGCTTTCTTGTCCGAACTGGTGTCGCCGCTGCGGCTTTCGACGCTGATCGGCAGGTCCATGTCGGTGATCGGGCCGATCAAATTGCGTTCGACGTCGGCGGCGAGCGCTTTCAGCGGTGACACATAGAGCGTGTGGAGCCGGTCCGACGGATTGGCGGCAAGATCGACCAGCGTCGGCAAAAACCCCGCCAGCGTCTTGCCCGCTCCCGTCGCCGCGACGAGCAAAACATGTTCGCCGCGTGTGGCCGCGGCCAGCATATCGGCCTGATGCCGCCGCACCCGCCACCCGCGCGCGGTGAACCAGTCGGTGAAGATTTGCGGGAGCGGCATGGGGGAGATGTGGGGCTGCAAGCTGTGGGGAGCAAGCTCTTCTCCCCTCCCGCAAGCGGGAGGGGGACATGGCCATCGACATCCCCGCCAAAACTCGCAATACCCCACATGGGGTCGCATCCATCGGAAGGATGCTCATGTTGAAATCGATACTGGCCGCGAGCGGTGCCGCGGCGCTGCTGTTGCCGTTGCCGGTCGCCGCCGAAGAACCGATGATGAAGCTCGCGGGCATGCTCCGCTGCGCCGCGGTCTATCAGGTCACCAGCGAACGCGCGCCGAAGGACAGCGAGGCCCAGCTGACCGCGGGGCGCCATTTCCTGCAATATTATATGATCATGCTCGCGCTCGCCGAGAACAAGCCCGACGACAAGTTTGACGCCAAGACGCTGAAAACCTTGTTCGAGGCCGAAAACGCCATCGCCAATTCGGATGCCGTGCTCGCGCGCGCCGAGGGCAAGACCGACGTCTTCGCCGCCGACATCGCCACCTGCGCCGGCTTCCGCGAGCGCCAACCCGAGCTGTTCGCGAGCGCCGACCGGACGATCGACACGATGGCCAAAGCGCAGGCGACGGCGGGGACGCAATAGGAGGAAGGCCGGCGGCCCGAGCCTGACAAGTCGCCTTATAACCCCGTTCGTGTCGAGCGAAGTCGAGACACCCCGAAGGCTGGCGTGGTCCAAGCGTGTCTCGACTTCGCTCGACACGAACGGGAATAGGGGTGGGCGCGTTTACACGAACACTCTCCTAAATCCGCGCCTCCATCGCCCCCAGCAACCCGCGCCAATGCTCGCCGAGCCGCCGCTGGAACAGCATCAGTTCGAACCCGTGCCGCGCGACATGGCGTTGCGGGATCATATCCCAGCCGCGATGCTCGACGGTCACGCGTGTCTCGGCGCCGACCGCCTCGAACCGCACCTCGACCTCGGTCGTCTGCTGCGGCTTGAAACTCGGCAACCGCCAGCCGAAGCCCAGCCGTTCGCCCGGCAACCAGCAGCTCACGCGCCCGATCTCCCACTCGGTGCCGTCGGCGAAGCGCGTGACCAGTCGCCCCTCGGGACCCGCGGGGTCGAATCGCAATGCGCCGTCGCCCTTTCGCGACACTTCGAACAGCGCATGGCTTTTCCACCATAGCCCGATCTCGTGGGTGAAGACGTCGAACGCGCGGGCCGGCGTTGCCGCGACGCGCAGCGCGACGATCACCGCGGCGCTCATGCGCCGCGCTCGACATGGCGCTTGAACGCCGTGAGCTGGTCGCTCCACAGCGCCTCGGTCTCGGCGAGCCATTGCTTGAGTTCGCCGGTTGCACCGTCCTTCAGCCGGTATATCCGCACCCGCGCATCGAACATCGGATGGCCGTCCTCGACCAGCCCGCCCTCCTTCAGCGCGCGCAGATGGCGGCTCATCGCGGGCGGCGCCAGCCCGAGCGCGTCGGCCAGCTCGCCCGCGCTATACGGCCGCGCGCCGAGCAGCTCAACCGCGCGGCGCCGCTTCGGGTCGGCGAGCGCGGCGAACAGGCGATCGACGGCCTCGCTCGATCTTTCGGCGCTCAATCGTCGAGCCGCGTCTTCGTCGTGAAGCCGCCCTCGGCGTCCCACTCCTCGGCCGTCTTTTCCGCGACGGTGACGCCAAAGGTCCAGATATGCCCCTCGGGGTCCTTGGCGCGATAGCTGCGGTCGCCGTAGAATTGCGTCTCGGGTTCGGCGAGGATTTCGGCTCCCGCGGCGCGCGCGACCGCGCAATGCGCGTCGATATCCTCGCCGACTGCGAGCTGGACATGCACCGATTGCGTGTTCTTGCCGCCGATCGATTTCGGGCTCTTGTGGTCGTCGGACCATTCATTGCCGACCATCACCACCGAATTGCCATAGCCCATCTCGCTGTGCGCCAGATTGCCCTCGGCATCGAGCAGCACGAACAACGGTTCGAAGCCGAAGGCGTCCTCCAGCCAGCGGAACGCCGCCTTGCTGTCCTGATAACTCACGGCGCTCGAAAGCCCCTTGCCGCGTGGATGATCGACCATGATACCTCTCCCGATTCGCAGATGATTTCACTATCGTACAATATTTTCATAAAAATGAAAATACATGCAATCGCGAATGAAGTTGCTAGGAAAAGCGCATGACTGTCGATCTCGCCCGCTGCCTCGCCGAGGCCTATGACGTCGCGCTGCCGCACCGCGGGCAGGGCAAGGTCGCCGACTATATCCCGGCGCTCGCCTGCGTCGATCCGAACCATTTCGGCATGGCGCTCGCGCTCCCCGATGGCACGATTCACGTCGCGGGCGACGCCGACACGCCCTTTTCGATCCAGTCGGTGTCGAAGGTCTTCACGCTGGCGCTGGCGCTGCGCCGCGTCGGCAGCTCGCTGTGGGACAGCGTCGGCCGCGAACCCTCGGGCAGCGCCTTCAACTCGATCATCCAGCTCGAGACCGAGCATGGCATCCCGCGCAATCCGCTGATCAACGCCGGCGCGATCGCCACCACCGACCGGCTGATCGACGGCCGCGACGGCGATGCGGTGATCGAGGAAATCCTCGACTTCATCCGCGCCCGCGCCGGCGACGAGGGGGTCGACATCGACCTCGACGTCGCCTTTTCCGAATCCGAAACCGGCGCCCGCAACCGCAGCCTGACCCATTTCATGGACGCCTTCGGCAACCTGCGTCATCCCGTCGAAACGACGCTCGGCGTCTATTTCCGCCAATGCGCCATCGCGATGAGCTGCACCCAATTGGCGAAGGCCGGGCTGTTCCTGACGATGGACGGCCGCGACCCGCGCACCGGCGAACAACTGGTCGAACCGCACCGCGCCCGCCGCATCAACGCGATCATGATGCTGTGCGGCCATTACGACAACAGCGGCGAATTCGCCTTTCGCGTCGGCCTGCCGGGCAAGAGCGGCGTCGGCGGCGGCATCCTCTGCATCGCGCCGGGGCAGGGCTCGATCGCGGTCTGGTCGCCGGGATTGAACGAAGCCGGCACCTCGCTGGTCGGCGCGATCGCGCTCGAACATTTCGCCTATGCCGCCGGCTGGTCGGTGTTCGACTAAGGCCGCGCCTTCAATCGTCGAGTAGGGTCAATTTCACCCGCGCCGTGCCGCTGCGGTGCATGCCGATTTCCTTCGCCGCGGCATGGCTGATGTCGATCACCCGCCCGCGCCCGAACGGACCGCGGTCGTTGATCCGCACGATAACGCTCTCGCCATTGGCCAGGTTGGTCACCCGCACCTTGCTGCCGAAGGGCAGGGTGCGGTGCGCCGCGGTCAGGTCGTCGGGATCGCAGATTTCGCCGTTGGCGGTGCGATTGCCCTCAAGCTCGCGGCTGTAATAGCTCGCCATCCCGCTCGAAAGCTCGGTTTCGACGACGACCCCGTCATCGCCATCGGCGTCCTGCGCGACGGCCGGAACCGCCAGCAACAGCGGCATCAGCATGGCGGCAAAGCCCCGCATGACATCCTCCCCTTTGTCCTCGGCGGCAGCAAGCAGCCCCGGCTTGCCGAGGCAAGCCGGTCCGCGTTACGCCGCGCGGGATTTGCGGTCAGACGTCGAGATTGGCCACGCTGAGTGCGTTGGTCTGGATGAAATCGCGCCGCGGTTCGACCTCGTCGCCCATCAGCCGCTCGAAGATCTCGTGCGCGATATCGGCCTGTTCGGCCTCGACGCGCAGCAGCGTGCGGTTCGACGGATCGAGCGTGGTTTCCCACAATTGCTCGGCATTCATCTCGCCCAGCCCCTTGTAGCGGCTGATCGACAGCCCCTTGCGGCTGTGCGCGAAAATCGCTTCGAGCAGTTCGGACGGGCGGGTGATCGGCGTCGTCTTGCCGGTGGCGGCCGCGGGCAGGTCGCTATCGCTCGTCTCGGCGTCGCTGTCGGCTTCGGCGGCGGCGAGCGCCGCCGCTTCGGCGGCCTGCGCCGCGGCGCTGCTGCCCTTCACCAGGCGGCCCGGGCGGGCATAGGTGTCGGTCTGTTCGCCGGCGAGCTTGTGCAGCCGCCGCGCTTCCTGACTCGCCAGGAAGGCCGCGTCGATCGCATGATGGTCGCTGACCCCGCGCCAACGCTTTTCGAGCGTATAGCCGCCGTCCACCGCGACGATCGTCCATTTCGCCTCGCTGCCGCCGGTAAGCGCGCCCTCGGCGGCGTTGAGCCATTCGGCGGCGCGCACGCCGGCCGCGGTGCGGCCCGCGCTGTCGAGTTCGGGATCGAGCGCGCCGTTGAGCGCCAGCGCCTCGACCAGCTCGTAATTATGCCCGCGCGGCACATAACGCATCAGCGCGCGCAGCCGGCGGCCATGCTCGATCAGGTCGCGCAGGTCGTTGCCCGACCGCGCCCCGCCGCTCGTCTCGAGCATCAGCGCATCGATCCCGCCGTCGACGAGGTAATTTTCGAGCGCGCTATCGTCCTTGAGATAGACCTCGCTGCGTCCCTTCGCGACTTTGTACAGCGGCGGCTGGGCGATGTAGAGGTGACCGCCCTCGATGATCTCGGGCATCTGGCGATAGAAGAAGGTGAGCAAGAGCGTGCGGATATGCGCGCCGTCGACGTCGGCGTCGGTCATGATCACGATCTTGTGATAACGCAGCTTTTCGAGGTTGAACTCGTCACGGATCCCGGTGCCGAGCGCCTGGATCAATGTTCCGACTTCCTTCGACGAGATGATGCGGTCGAAACGCGCACGCTCGACGTTCAAAATCTTGCCCTTCAGCGGCAGGATCGCTTGGACATGGCGGTCGCGGCCCTGCTTGGCGCTGCCGCCTGCCGAGTCACCCTCGACCAGGAAGAGTTCGCATTTGGCGGGGTCGCGTTCCTGGCAGTCGGCGAGCTTGCCGGGCAGGCTCGCGATATCCATCGCGCCCTTGCGCCGCGTCAGCTCGCGCGCCTTTTTCGCGGCTTCGCGGGCGGCGGCGGCGTCGATCACCTTCTGGATCACGGCTTTCGCATGGGCGGGATTTTCCTCCAGCCATTCGGTCATCCGGTCGGCCATCAGGCTTTCCAGCGGCTGGCGCACTTCGCTGCTGACCAGCTTGTCCTTGGTCTGCGAGCTGAACTTGGGGTCGGGCAGCTTGACCGACACGATCGCGGTCAGCCCTTCGCGCATGTCGTCGCCGGTCAGGCTGACCTTTTCCTTCTTCAGGATGCCCGACTTGTCGCCATAGCCGTTGATCGTGCGCGTCAGCGCGGCGCGGAACGCGGCGAGGTGCGTGCCGCCGTCGCGCTGCGGGATGTTGTTCGTGAAGCAGAGGACATTTTCATAATAGCTGTCGTTCCACTCGAGCGCGACATCGATGCCGATGCCGTCGCGCTCGCTGCTGATCGCGATCGGATCGGCCAGCAACGGGGTCTTGTTGCGATCGAGATATTTGACGAAGGCCGCGATGCCGCCCTCGTAAAACAGGTCATGGCTGACATGCTCGGCGTGGCGCGCGTCGACCAGCTTGATCCGCACCCCCGAATTCAGGAAGGCAAGCTCGCGATAGCGGTGTTCCAGCTTCTCGAAATCGAATTCGAGGACGTTCTTGAACGTCTCGGTCGATGCCTGGAAGGTAACGCGCGTGCCCTTCTTGCCCGCCGGGGCAGGGCCGTTGACCTTGAGCGGGCCGACCGAATCGCCATGCTCGAAGCGCATCCAATGCTCTTCGCCGTCGCGCCAGATCGTCAGCTCGAGCCATTCGGACAGCGCGTTGACGACCGACACGCCGACCCCGTGCAGGCCGCCCGACACCTTATACGCATTATCGTCGCTGGTGTTTTCGAACTTCCCGCCGGCGTGGAGCTGGGTCATGATGACCTCGGCCGCCGAAATGCCTTCTTCGGCGTGGATGCCGGTCGGAATGCCGCGGCCATTGTCCTCGACGCTGACCGACCCGTCGCTGTTCAGCGTGATCAGGACGAGGTCGCAATGGCCCGCGAGCGCTTCGTCGATCGCATTGTCCGAAACCTCGAACACCATGTGGTGCAGCCCCGACCCGTCGTCGGTGTCGCCGATATACATGCCCGGCCGCTTGCGTACCGCGTCAAGGCCCTTGAGAACCTTGATCGAATCGGCGCCATAGGCGTTCACATTGGGCAGGTTGGCGTTGGCGCTCGGCGCGATATTTTCTGGGGTGTCCGTCATAGCGATTATATAGGGTCGGGGTCGCCAAAACCCAAGCGAAAATGCGGCTCTCGCTCCTTTCGGATCGAGCGTTGCGCGCCCGCGTCGCGGCGGCTAGTTTCGGGGCATGAAACCTCGTCTCGCCCGCTCGCTTCCCCTGCTTCTCGCGCTCTCGGTCGCGGCCTGTTCGCAGCCCGCCCCGCCGCCCGACAATGCCCCCGCCGTCGCGGGCGAACCGCTCGCCTCGCGTCCGGTGAAGACCGGGACCGAAGGGCCGCAGCTTCCCGCCTGCGCCAGCACCTCGCGCGTCAAGCCCGGCGGCACCGATGTTTATTGGGCGCCCGGCGAAACGCGCGCGGTCAAGGCGAAGCTCGCGGGGGGCACGTCGGTGTCGCTATGCGAGGCGACCGACGACGACGCCTGGTTCGGTATCGTCTTCGCCGCGCCCGGCGGCGATCCGGCCTATTGCGACGTCACGCGGCCGGTGCGCTCGGCGCGCGAATATCAGGGTCCGTGCCGCTGGGGCTGGATCAAGGGCGGGACGGTGCAGCTGGGGGTTTAAGAATTTCCGTCGCCCCCGCGTAGGCGGGGGCCGCGGGCGGCCTTACTCGGCACCACTGCGTATACCGATGGCGGCCCCCGCCTTCGCGGGGGCGACGGTCTTTAACCGCGGCAATCCTCGATCAACCGGCCGATTTCGGACTGGACCGGCAGCGTCAGCGTGCTGCCGTTGCTCGCTTCCAGCGCGAAGCGGCCGCGGCTGAAGGCGATGCGGTCGAGCCGGGCGTCGCGATTGCCGAGCGTCACGCGGCCGCCGCTCAGCCGCAGCCGGTCGGTGCCGGCGCTGGTCCTGAGATCGACGTCGAGCGTCTCGCCGGCGCCGAGCCCGGCGCCAAGCTCGATCGAACCGCCGCTGCACGCCATCGTCACCAGCGGCGACGCGACGCCCGCTTGTGCGAAGCTCGCGGTGCGGGCCGCCGCGTCATAACGCCACTCGCCGGCATCGAGGCGCCGCTCGTCCCAGGCTTTCGCGGGAGCGGGAACCGGCGCGGGGGTCGGGCGGGGTGCCGCGGCGACCGGGGTCGGCGCGGGAGCAGGCGCCGGGGTCGGCACCGCGGTGCAACTCGCGATCGCGAGCGTCAACGGCAGGGCGATGCTGTAGCGCCACCAGGCGCGTTTTCGGCTCACGATGCAAATCCCCGGAAATCGACCACTTCGTCGATGCCAACGCGCGGCACCGGCCATTGGTTCACCGCCGCATCCTCGTCGGCGTAACCGATCGCGAGCCCGGTGAACAGGATCTGGTCGTCGCCGAGCGCCAGGGTCTCGCGGATCGTCGCGCCGTACATCGCCCAGCATTCCTGCGGGCAGCTTGCCAGGCCATGCTCGACGAGCAGCAGCATCACCGACTGCAGCCACATGCCCATGTCGGACCATTGCGGCGGCCCCATGATCCGCGAGCAATGGAGGAACAGCATCACCGGCGCGCCGAAACCGGTATAATTGTTCATGAACTGGCCGAGCCGCGCCTTCTTGTCCTCGCGCGGGATGCCGAGCGCGGCGTACAGCCCCTCGCCGACCCCGAAGCGCCGCGTTTCCCACGGCTCGGTCAGCCCCTTGGGGTAAATGTCATATTCGGGTTGATGCCCCTCGCGGCCCATAGCGATGCGCGCCGCGACCGCGTCCTTGACCGCCTGCCAGTCGCTGCCCGCGAGCACTATGGCCTGCCAGGGCTGGAGATTGCCACCCGACGGCGCACGCTGCGCGGCGGCGAAGATTTCGGTCAGCAGCGCGGGGTCGACCGGCCGATCGGTAAAGGCACGCACCGAACGCCGCTTGTGCAGCGCGTCGGTCACGGGAAGGGTGGCGGTGTCAGTCGCTGGCATATTTATCCTCTCGCCGCTTGCCGAACAGCAATTTGCGTTCGAGCCGGGCTTTCAGCTGGCGGTAATAGGAGAGGAGGAAGACATCGTCCTCCTCCGCGACCGGCCGCCCGATCTTGGCGCGGATCGTGTCCGCGACCTCGCGCATGGCGCGCGCATCGCGGATACGCAAGACCCGCTCGAGCTCCTGCAGTTCGAAAATGCCATAGACCGACAGTTCGGCCTCGCTGAACGCCATCGGCCCGGCCGCCTCGGCCTCGGCGGCGATGTCATGGTCGAGCTTCGATCGCTGCGCCATCACCACCCACGTCCCGGCGATCAGGTCGCCCATCCGCATCCGGTCCTTGTTGAACAGCAGGAACAGGCTCAGCGTCAGCGACCAGGCGACCCCGGCGAACGCGGTCCAGCCCGACACCGCATCCTCGCTCGCGCCGAAGCCCAGCATCATCAGCGGCAGGAACAGTTCGAGCTCGCGGATCAGGTTGCGCGCGACCACCGCGTCGGCGGTCAGCCGGCCGCCGTCGCGCGCGACGACGCGAATCCCCATCAGGCGCTTGCCCGGCGTCGCGGCGCGCTGGCCGAGTTCGAAGCCGATGAACCAGAAGGTCCGCAGCAAGAAGAAACCGAGCAGCCAGATCATCTCGATCAGGTCGCGCGACGCGGCGGCGTCGATCCAGTCGAGGAACAGCGAGAACAGGATCATGATCGCGAGCAGGATGCCGAGGTCGACGATCAGCGCGCCGAAACGCAGCCCCGAACTCGCGATCTTGAGCTCGAGGTCGACCCCCTCGGGGGTGATGAACTGGCGGATCTTGCCTTTTTGCGCGGTCCGCATTTTCGCGTTCGCCGTGGCGCTCATGTCGCCGCGCTCCGCCGCGGGATATAATAATAGGCGAACCAGAGGAGCAGCATCACGGTGCCGATGCCATAGCGCATCACCGTGTCGGTGATCAGCTGGCGCCCGAAGCCTTCGAGCAGTCCGGCGACGAGCAGCATGATGATCACCCCGACCATCACCTTGCCCGCGGTGCGCCCGGCATCGGACGCCGCCTGCAACCGGCTGCGCGCGCCGGGAAAGACCACCGCGGCGCCGATGCGCAGTCCCGCCGCGCCCGACAAGGCGGCGGCGAACAATTCGGTGGTGCCGTGGATGAACAGCCAGCCGCCGAAATCATAGCCCAGCCCCTTGTCGGTGAACACCGCGACCATCGCCCCCAGGCTGATTCCCTGATAAAATTCGAGCATCATCGTCGGGATGCCGAAGGCGAAGCCGAGCGCGAAGGACAGGATCGACACCTGGCTGTTGTGGGTGAAGAGGAAGGTGGCAAAGACGTGCAGCGCGCCGTCTTCCTCGGACGCCGCCGCCTTGCCATGGCCGATCGTCGATTGCAGAAACTCGGCGGTCGCGCGCGGGTCGCGCCCGCCCGCCATCCCCTCGTCGACGAAGCTGTAATACCAGTCGGGCTGGCTCGACACGAGCGACCAGCTGGTGATCGCGCCGAGGATGATGATCGCCGCGATGATCAGCGTTTCTTTCCACACCGCCTGCACCGCCAGCGGCCAGTCGCGGGTGAAAAAGCGCGCCATCCGGTCGAACCGCGACTGGCGCACGCCATAGATCAGGAAATAGCCGCGCATCGACAGCGCTTCGAGGTGATCGAGCAGCGCCTTGTCGAGGCTCGTGGCGCGCGCGATCGACAGCGACGACAGGGTCGCGCGGTACAGGACCGGCAGCTGGAGCAGTTCTTCGCTCGACAGTCCTTTGGCGCCGCGCTTTTCGAGCCGGGTGAGCAGCGCGTCGAAGGCGATCCAGTCGGCCTCGCGCTCGGCGCGAAAGCGGCCGGTCGAAAAGGCGGGCGCGTCGAGCGCCGCGGCGACGGGAAGGTCGGGGATCACAGGCTGCCCTCGCGCTTGATGCCCAGATAGGCGTCGACCACCCCCGCCGTCATCGTGTCGGCGGGCACTTCGAGCACGTCGGCGCCCAGCCGCTGCAGCCGCGCGATCACCAGTTGCCGGTCGCGCAGCATCGCCGCGGCAACGTTCGACCTCGTGACGTCGGCGGCGCTTTCGGGGCGGCGTTTCTCTTCGCTCTCCAGTTCCTCGTCCTTCAGCACGACGAACAGCAGCCGGTGTTTCTTGACCAGCCGCCCGGCGGCGCGGATCATCAGGTCGGCGCTCGTCGCGTCGGTGAATTCGGTGAACAGGATGATCAGCGAGCGGCGGTTGAGCTGCGCCGAGAGGGTCGTCAGCGCGAGGGTGAAATTGCTCTCGACATGGGCATAGTCGACCAGGCTCGCGGCACGCTGCAGCGCCGGGAAATCCTGGGTGTGCATGTAAGCGGGGGTCATCGCCTGCGGCTTGGCGGCAAAGGAGAACAGGCTCACGCGGTCGTTCATCTTCAGCCCGACATAGGCGAGCAGCAGCGCCGCCGACACCGCGCGGTCGACGCGCGGCATGCCGCCGACGGGTTCGGACATCGTCCGTCCGGCGTCGATCGCCAGCACGACGCGATTGTCGCGTTCGACGCGATATTCCTTGGCGAACAGCTTCACATGCCGCGCCGACGCGTTCCAGTCGATCGCGCGCCGGTCCATGCCGGGCTGATATTCCGCCAGCGCCTCGAATTCGGCGCCTTCGCCGCGCATCCGCTGCTGGCGCAGCCCGAACCAGCTGTTGCGCTGGAACAGGCGGCGCCCTTCCTCGGTCACCGCGCGCAGGCTGGGGACGACCGCGATGTTGGTGTCGACCGCAAACTTGCGCTGTTTCCACACAAGGCCCAGCGGGCCGCGCCAGCGAATCCACAGGCTGTCGATCACCGCCTTGCCGCGCCGCGCGGCCGACAGGCTCAGCGTCCGGACGAGCGCGCGGCGTGTGCCGTCCTCGCTTTCGGCGGCGCGCATCTCGTCCGACAGCCGCCCGCCGACCGCGAGCCGCTCATCGACCGCCAGCGCGACTTCGGCATGGCGCGGCACGCCGCGCTCGCTCGTCGCGGTGAGCCTGAGGTCGAACGGATCGCCGACCCCGACCTGGTGCGGGAAACGGGTGTCGAGCGCCAGGCCGCGCGGATGGGGACCGGCGACGCCGTCGATCAGCAGGCAGGCGGTGATGAACCCGATCCAGCCCGGCGCGACAAGCCACAGCTCGGGCCGGATCAGCCCGAGCAAAAGCGCGACCGGCGCGCCGGCCAACAGCAAGAGGACCGCGCGGCGGGTCGGGTAGATCACCGAGGCACTTCCTCGCGTTCGAGCAGCGCGGCGACGACCTGTTCGACGCTGCGCCCTTCGATCTCGGCCGCCGCCGACAGGATGACGCGGTGGCGCAGCACCCCGGCGGCGAGGCGCTGGATGTCGTCGGGAATGACATAGTCGCGCCCGTCGAGCGCCGCGGCGGCGCTCGCCGCGCGCGCCAGCAGCGATGCGGCGCGCGGGCTTGCGCCGCACTCCAGGTCGGCGCTCTCGCGCGTCGCGCGGATCAGGCGGACGATATAATCGACGATCTCGTCAGCCAGCCGCACGGTCGAAATCACGTCGATCGCTTCGCCGATCGCCGCCGCGTCGGCGACCTGCGACACGCCGAAATCGGCGACCGCGGGGCTTTTGAAACGCCCGCCATGTTCGGCGACGATCCGCCGTTCCTCGGCGGCGTCGGGATAGCCGACGACCAGTTTGAACAGGAAGCGGTCGAGCTGCGCCTCGGGCAGCGGATAGACGCCCTGCTGCTCGATCGGATTCTGCGTCGCGAGCACGGTGAAGCGCGGGCTCATGACATGCGGCTCGCCGTTGATCGTCACGCGGCGTTCCTGCATCGCTTCGAGCAGCGCCGCCTGCGTCTTGGGCGGGGTGCGGTTGATTTCGTCGGCGAGCAGCAATTCGGTGAAGATCGGCCCCTTGGTCAGCGTGAAGGCCGACGTCTGGAAGTTGAACAGGTTCGACCCCAAAATGTCGCCCGGCATCAAATCGGGGGTGAACTGGATGCGTCCGAAATCGAGCCCGGTCGCGCGCGCGAACGCCTGTGCGAGCAGGGTCTTGGCGGTTCCCGGCGGCCCTTCGAGCAGGACATGCCCGCCCGCGAGCAGCGCGATCGTCACCATGCGGGTCAGCGGACCCTGCCCGAACACCGCCTTGGCGACCTCGGCGTCGATCGCGGCGCCCAAGGCCTGCACGCGCTCGATGCCCTTGGCCCCGTCTCCCTTGGCGATCGGTTCAGCTGTCACGGATTAAGTCCTTCCTGATGTCGTGCAGCGCCTGTGCGTCTGCGAGGAATTCATGATTGTTGCGCGCGAACGGCAAGCGCCGCGCGAGCGCCGAGAAAAGATTGCTGCCGGGCGGCAAATGCCGGTCGATCCAGCCGTCGGTCGCGGCGGCGTCGAGTCCCGCCGGGGCGTGGAGCCGCCGCGCAATCGCACTGCGCAGGCTCGCGACATAATCGCCCGCTCCCTCGAGCTCGCGGCCCGCCTGCTTGATC
Organism: Sphingopyxis sp. EU05-FHT14B03; assembly: GCF_058790875.1. NCBI lineage: Bacteria > Pseudomonadati > Pseudomonadota > Alphaproteobacteria > Sphingomonadales > Sphingopyxidaceae > Sphingopyxis > Sphingopyxis sp. EU05-FHT14B03. Next base: position 1,652,205 of record NZ_JBYTDC010000001.1, on the reverse strand, counting down.
AGGTCGGCGCTGTTGGCGATCAGCGCCGCCTTCGACACCGGGATCGCGCGCTGCGGGGTCAGCGCCGGCCCGAAGCGCGCCCACGCCTGCCAGAGCGCGAACAGCCCCGCCGCGATCAGGCAGAGCGTGATGCCGATGAAGGGCGGCACGAACGCGAAGCGCAGCAGCGAGCGTCCGCCGCCGAGCCCGTTCAGCGTGACGTCGAAGGCGAGCCCGTCGGCGGCGTCGCCATCCTCGGCGATGGCGTCGATCAGCGTCACCGCGCCGCGCGCGCCGTCCGGCGTGGCAAAGGCGAAATTGTTGATCAGGTCGGGGTCGGCGAGGATGTAATAATCATGCGATTTCGCGCGTGCCAGCACCGCGCCGCCGCGCGGGCCGGCGGCGAGCGTTTCGATGTCGTCGCCGGCGACGGTCTGGACATTGGCGGGCAGCGCCACGCTGATGTTCCGCCCGGCGAGCCAGGCGGGCGCGGGCGCCGCCGCCGCCTTCTCGGCGCGGATGTCGACCTTGCCGAAATGTTCGGACGGCAACAGCTTCGACGGCGGCACGATGGGATAGCCGCCGCTGACCCAGCCCGGCTTGGTGTCGGTACCGCGAAGCCGCCCTGCCCGCCATTTGGGCAGGACGATCAGCACCGGTGCCCCGCCGGCGCCGTCGATCAGTTCGGCGATTTCCTCGGGGCGCGTCTGGTGCGTCGGGGTCAGGACGACCAGCGGCTCGTAATCTTCATAGACATAGGGCTTGGTGCTGCGCCGCACGTCGACCGATGCGCCCGCGCGCTCGACCAGGTCGACGATCCCGGCATAGCCCGGTGCCGCCTTCGACAGCGCATGGCCCTTGCCGTCGTTGCCGCTGCCGATCTGCGGCCCCAGCGCGATCAGCGCCCACAGCGCGATGAAGGCGACGATGCCCAGCACGACGATGCCGGCCATCAGCCGCGGGTTGAAACTGGTCTCGCCGGTTGCATTATCGCTCATGTGCGGATCCAGTTTCGCGGCACCGTCATCTCGGCATAGGCGCTGCGGCACTGTTCCCAGGCGCCGGCGTCGATCGCGCGGCCGCCGAACAGGCTGATCTCGACCGCGCGCGCGATACGGCTGAACGCCTCGCGCGCCACCCCGGGCAGGTCGGTCGCCGCGGCAAGGTCGCGCGAGGTCATCGCCGGCTGGACCAGCCCCGGGCGGCGATCGCTGATATCGGCGACGCTGCGATAGAGCAGCAGGTGGACCGCCTCGGCATAGCGTCCCGCCGCCGCCAGTTCGTCGGCCTCGCCGAGCAGGATGCGCGCCGCGCCGGCCTCGGCATGGCCGGCCAGATCGGCCTCGTCGGCGAGCGCCTGGCGTTTGCGGCGATAGCGCAGGTCGTCGACCCATTGGGCAAAGGCGGGGACGAACAGATAGAGCAGCAGCAGCACGAGCAGGATGCCGCCGATCCACAGCAAGGGCTCGCCGAGCGGCGACAGCCAGTCGAACAGGCTGCGGACCGCATTGCCCAGAGTCTTCAGCCATTCGGGCGTGTTCGGGGGTGGCGGCGGCGGCGGGAAAGCGGTCTGGATCGTGTCGCCGGCCATCGTCTGGGTATAGCCCGGCGCGACGAGTTCGGGATCGACGAGCCAACCCCCGGTCGCATCGGCGTTCGGCGGCTGCGCGGCGGCCGACGCCTGGGCGATCCACAGCGATATCATGTTGAAATAATGCTTCCGCCCCGGTGGATCATTGCGACAAGTGGTAGCGCGCCCGCGGTCGCGATGGCAAGAGATGCTTGCATAGGCAAACGCGCCATCATAGCGCGCCGCGATGGCGCGCTATGATGGTTGCACCGGTAACGATGTCATGATGGGAGGATCCGGGTGGACGCGGCTCAGGCGGTACATGAAAAATTCCTCGCCGCGCTGGCCGACGGACGCCTGCCCGACCGCGCCGATGCGCCGGACCCCGCGACGGCCGGCCTGTCGCGCGCCGGGGCGACCGACATTTTCCTGTCGCAGCTCACCAGCCGCCAGATGGACCGGCTCTCGCGCCATCTGCAGGCGCGCGCCGAGGGTTTCTACACGATCGGCTCGTCGGGGCATGAGGGCAATGCCGCGGTCGCCGCGGCGCTGCGCGTCACCGACATGGCGTTTCTTCATTATCGCTCGAACGCCTTCCAGCTCCACCGCGCGCGCGCGGTGCCGGGGCAGACTCCGACCTGGGACATGCTGCTCAGCTTCGCCGCCTCGTCCGAGGACCCGATCTCGGGCGGCCGCCACAAGGTGATCGGGTCGAAACCGCTCAACATCCCGCCGCAAACCTCGACGATCGCCTCGCATCTGCCCAAGGCGGTCGGCGCCGCCTTCTCGATCGGCATCGCGCGGCGACAGGGGCTGAAGGACCTGCCGCTGCCCGACGACGCGGTCGTGCTCGCCAGCTTCGGCGACGCCTCGGCGAACCATTCGACCGCGCAGGGCGCGTTCAACACCGCCGGCTGGACGGCTTTCCAGGGTTCGCCGATGCCGCTGATCTTCCTGTGCGAGGACAATGGCATCGGCATCTCGACCCGCACCCCGACCGGCTGGATCGAGGCGCAGTTCCGCCACCGCGCCGGGCTGCACTATATCCAGTGCGACGGCACCGACCTCGCCTCGGCCTATGCCGGCGCCAGCGAGGCCGCCGACTATGCGCGCCGCTTGCGCAAGCCGGTGTTCCTCCACATGGCGACCGTCCGCCTCTATGGCCATGCCGGGTCGGACGTGCAGGGTGCCTATCTGCCGAAAGCGCTGATCGAGTCCGACGAGGCGCGCGATCCGTTGCTCAAGGGCGCGGCGCTGCTGGTCGAGCATGGCTGGATGACCGCGTCCGAGATCGCCGACGCCTATGAAGAGATCGGCGCCACCCTCGCGCGGCAGGCCGAAGCGGCGATCCTGCGCCCCAAGATCACCACGTCCGCGCAGGTGATGGACAGCATCGTCCCGCCACGGCGCGACATGGTCCGTGCGAACACCCCCTCGGACGACGATCGCAAGGCGATGTTCGGCAGCGACGCCGGCCAGATGGACAAGCCGCAGCATATGGCACGGCTCTTGAGCTGGGCGCTCGCCGACCTGATGCTCGCGCACCGGGAAATCGTCGTCGCGGGCGAGGATGTCGGGCCGAAGGGCGGGGTCTACAACGTCACCGCCAAGCTCCACCAGCGCTTCGGATCGTCGCGCGTCGTCAACACATTGCTCGACGAACAGGCGATCCTCGGCCTCGCGATCGGCATGGCGCATAACGGTTTTATCCCGATGCCCGAGATCCAGTTCCTCGCTTATGTCCATAATGCCGAGGACCAGATCCGCGGCGAGGCGGCGACTTTGAGCTTCTTCTCGAACGGCCAGTACACCAACCCGATGGTCATCCGCATCGCGGGGCTCGGCTATCAGAAGGGTTTCGGCGGCCATTTCCACAACGACAACAGCCTCGCGATCTTCCGCGACATCCCCGGCGTCATCCTCGCGGTGCCGTCGAACGGCCGCGACGCCGTGCATATGCTGCGCGAATGCGTCCGGCTTGCGCGTGAAGAGCAGCGCGTCGTCGTGTTCGTCGAACCGATCGCGCTCTACATGACCCGCGACCTCCACGAAGAGGGCGACGGCCTGTGGACCAGCGTCTACGAAGCCCCCGGCGACGGCGTGCCGATCGGGCTCGGCGACGTCGGCGTCCATGGCGACGGCACCGACCTCGCGATCGTCACCTATGGCAACGGCACCTATCTCTCGCGGCAGGCCCAGAAACTGCTCGCCGCAGATGGGGTGAAGGCGCGCGTCATCGACCTGCGCTGGCTCGGCCCGGTCGACGAGGACAAGCTCGTCGCCGCGGTCGGCGATGCGAAGCGCATCCTGATCGTCGACGAATGCCGCATCACCGGGTCGCAGAGCGAGGCGCTGATGGCGACCTTCGTCGAACGCACCCCGGAGAAAAAGCTGAAGCGCATCGCCGCCGACGACAGTTTCATCCCGCTCGGCCGCGCGGCGACGCTCACCCTGCCGAGCCGCGATTCGATTGCCGCCGCCGCGAAGGAGCTGCTGGCATGAGCGCGCGCCGGACCGCCCTCGTTATCGCCCCCGGCCGCGGCACCTATGGCAAGGGTGAACTCGGCAGCATCGCCCGGCTCCACGGCGCGCGCTTCGGCGGCATCATCGCCGATTTCGACGCGCAGCGCGCCGACCGCGGCCAGCCGACCGTCAGCACCCTCGATGGCGCCGAGCGCTTCAGCGTCGCGACGCATATGCGCGGCGATGTCGCGGCGCCGCTCATCTACACCGCCACCGCGCTCGATTATCTGAGCATCGACCGCGAGAAATATGACGTCGTCGCGGTCGCGGGCAATTCGATGGGCTGGTACAGCGCGCTCGCGCTCGGCGGCGCGGTGTCGGTCGCCGACGGCTTCCGTATCAGCAACGCGATGGGCCTCAACAGCCAGACCCACGGCCCCGGCGGGCAAATCCTGCTGCAGGTCGTCGATGAGGACTGGCGCCCCGTCCCCGGCCTTCGCGACCGGTTGCTCGATCTTGTCGCGTCCATCGACGCCCGTCCCGGCCACGCGCTCGCCTTGTCGATCGACCTCGCCGGCATGCTCGTCCTTGCGGGCAATGAAGAAGGCCTCGCCGCGCTGCTCGCCGAAGCGCCGCCAACTCCCGGCCGCGACCCCTTGCGCCTCGCCGGCCACGGCCCCTTCCACACCCCGCTGATGTTCGGCAGTTCGGACAAGGCGAAGGCCGAACTGCCTGTCGGCCTCTTCGGCGCGCCTGCGATCCCGATGGTCGACGGTCGCGGCCATATCTGGCGGCGTTTCGCCAGCGACCCGGCTGCTGTGTGGGATTACACCTTCGGTCACCAGATTCTCGCGCCCTATGATTTCGCGCTGTCGGTGCAGGTCGCGGTCAAGGAGTTCGCCCCCGACGTTGTCATCCTGCCCGGCCCCGGCGACACGCTCGGCGGCGCGATCGCGCAGGCGCTGATCGGCATCGGGTGGCAGGGGATCGGCGGCAAGGCCGACTTCATGGCGCGCCAGGCGGCGGACCCGATCCTGCTCTCGATGGGCCGCGCCGAACAGCGCGCGCTGGTGACCGGCTAGGGGGCATCGGCGGGGCACCGACCGGTTGGGGCCGACCGGGGGGTCTCCCGGCCGGCCCGCCGATGGAAGCGGCCTGGTGGGGCCGGCCGCGCGGAGCGAACGGCGCCGCCCCTAGGGACCAACGAAAGGGCGATGCGCCGTTCAATCCTCTTCTACGGATGCGCCCGCAAGAATTTGACCGCGCCGGGCGGCGATCATGCTCCGAAACGGAACGAATTTTCCGCTGTGTCGCGGCCCGATTCGGCGATGAAGCGCAGTCGCAGCAGTTCGGCGATGCTCCCCGCCTCGGCGCGGCGCATGATGTTCGCGCGGTGAACCTCGACCGTGCGCGGGCTGAGCGCGAGCCTTCGGGCGATCGCCTTATTGCCCAGCCCCGCCGCGATCGCGTCCAATATATCGACCTCGCGCGGGGTCAGCGCCGCGAGCCGCGCCGCGGCGGTGCGGCGCATCAGGCGGTCGCGCTGGCAAAGCTGCCAGTCGCCGAACGCGGGGTCGAGGGTGCGGTGCACCAGCCGCGGGTCGAGCGGCGCGGGCAACAGGTCGAACGCCCCGCCGCGCAGGATCACCCGCGTTTCGTCGAGGCTCAGCCGCTCGGCGGCGACAAAGGCGGTGATGTCGGGGCGCGTGGCGACGTGGGCGAGCAGCGCGCTGCCGCTCGTCGGCCCCGGCTGGCGCCAGTGAAACAGCAGCAGGCCGCCGCCATGGTCGGCCTCCGCGCCCAGATAATCGTCGGCGCTGGCAAAGCTTCGCACCACCCGCGCCGCGCCGGCGGCGAGGACACGAAAACAGGCGGCCCGTTCGATGGGGTCCGGCAGCACCAGATGGATTTCGCCCTGTGTCTCGCTCACGCCGTCGGTGCTGCCGGTGGCGCGCCGACAAGCCCAGCGAAAATCCCGCGGCTTTGGCGCCGACATGGAGCGATTGGATGAAGGAGGATGCCGGTGGTCTTTGGTGACCCCTACGGGAATCGAACCCGTGTTTCAGCCGTGAGAGGGCCGCGTCCTAACCGCTAGACGAAGGGGCCGCGCATGCCGGTTCGGCATGAAGACCGAAAGATGGTGACCCCTACGGGACTCGAACCCGTGTTTTCGCCGTGAAAGGGCGACGTCCTAGACCGCTAGACGAAGGGGCCGTCGTTCGGTGAAGCGGCGCATTAGCCGCGCATGTCCCCATGGTCAAGGACTCTATCGGCGCTTCTTCAACCATGCCGCTTATGGCACACGGCCTGCAGCTTGTTGCCCTCGGGATCGCGCACATAGGCGCCGTAATAATCGGCATGATAGTGCGGGCGCAGCCCCGGCGGACCGGCGTCGCTGCCGCCATTCGCCAACGCCGCGGCGTGGAAGGCGTCGACCGTCGCGCGGTCGGCGGCGACGAAGGCGAGGTGGCTGCCGTTGCCGGCGCTCGTCGGCTGGCGGTCATAGGCGGGGCCGATGAACAATTTGGGGCCGGTGGGGGTGCCATAGCCCTTGGCCGCGCTCTCGCGGACCAGTTCGGGATGGCCGAGCACCGCCATGATCGCATCGTAAAAGGGTTCGGCGCGGGCGAAATCGTCGATGCCGAGCGTGGTGTGGCTGTACATGACCGCTTCCCTCTCTGACGTCCCTAATCGGCCCAGGCGGCATCCTCCAGATGCAGCTCGGCGGCGGGGCGGCTGCCCCAATCGTCGCGCTTTGCGCGCCCCGCGAGCCATAATTTGCGCCCGCGAGCGTGCAGCAATGTCTGCCCCAATTCGGTTTCGGCGCTGCGAAAGGCGATCGCCTTGAACCTTGCACCGTCGTCGCCCGACACCGTCAGGCGGACATGGTCGGTGCCGACGATGCTCGCCTCGACGATTCGCACCGGCCCGGTCGCGACGCGCGGCGCCGGCCAGCCCGCGCCATAAGGCCCGGCGCTCTCGATCGCCTCGCACCACAAAGGCGATATCCCGCGCGGCGCAAGCACCGCGTCGATCAGCAATGCGCGGTCGCCGCTCGCGCGCTCGACATCGGCGGCGAGCCGCTCGTTGAGGAAGGCGCCGAGCGCGTCGAGCTTGCCGGCCTCGACGGTCAATCCCGCCGCCATCGCATGACCGCCGCCCGCGACCAGCAGGCCGCTCTCCTTGGCGGCGAGGATCGCGGCGCCAAGGTCGACGCCGTTGATCGAACGCCCCGACCCCTTGCCGATACCGTCCTCGCCCAGCGCGATGACGATCGCCGGCCGGCGGAGCTTCTCCTTCAGCCGCCCCGCGACGATGCCGATCACCCCGGGGTGCCACCCCTCGCCCGCGACGATCGCGACCGGCGCGTTGGCGGCGCGCTCGCTCATCGCCATCGCCTCGTCGAGCACCCCTGCCTCGATCGCGCGGCGCTCCTCGTTCAGGCGGTTGAGTTCCTGCGAAATGTCGGCGGCTTCCTGCGGGTCGCTCGTCGTCAGCAGCCGGACCCCGAGGTCCGATTTGCCCACGCGCCCGCCGGCGTTGATTCGCGGGCCGAGCGCGAAGCCCATGTCGGTCGCGGTCGGCGCCTTGGTCAGCCGCGCCGCGTCCATCAGCGCCGCCAGCCCGATATTGCCGCGCCGCGCCATGATCTTCAGCCCCTGCGTCACCAGCGCGCGGTTGAAGCCGGTCAGGCGCGCGACGTCGGCGACGGTGCCGAGCGCGACGAGATCGAGCAGGTCGAGCAGCGCCGGTTCGGCGCGCCCGGCGAAGAAATCGCGCCCGCGCAGCACGCGCAGCAACGCCGCGCCGAGCAGGAAGGCGACCCCGACCGCCGCCAGATTGCCGTGCACCGCCGCATCGGGCGCCTCGTCGAGCCGGTTCGGGTTCACCACCGCGAAGGCGGCGGGCAGGGTGGTCGCGCATTGATGATGATCGACGATGATCGTCTCGATCCCCGCGGCATTGGCCTCGGCGATCGCTTCGAACGCCTGCGCGCCGCAATCGACGGTGACGACCAGCTTCGATCCCGCCTCGCCGATCCGGACCAGCGCCGCGCCCGACGGGCCATAGCCCTCCATCAACCGGTCGGGGATATAGGCGCCGACCGGGACGCCGAGATCGCGCAGCAGTCGCACGAGCAGCGCCGCCGAGGTCGCGCCGTCGACGTCATAATCGCCGAAGATGGTGATCGCCTCTTGTCGCTCGACCGCGTCGGCGAGCCGCGCGGCGGCTTCGTCCATGCCCTTGAACAGCGCCGGGTCGGGCATGAAGCCGCGTAGCGTCGGCGCGCGCTGGCGCTCGAGGTCGTCGCGCGGCACCCCGCGCGCGAGCAGCAACTGGGTGACGAGGTCGTCGGGCGCGAGGTTTTCGGACGCCATGTCGGCGCTCGCGCGGCGCCAATGCCATGGCTGCCCGGCGATCGAGCGCGTGATACCCAGAGCGGTGTCGGTCATGCCCGTGCCTTGGCGGTCAGGATGCGCGCGCGCAACGCCTGCGCCACGCCGAGCGGGATCGCGGGGATTTCATGGCTGGCCAGCGAACTGCCGCCCGGCACCCCGAACACCAATGTCGCGAGGCCGAGCGGGCGCAGGATGAAGTCGGTCTTGAGGTCGGCGCTCTGCACCGACGCGTGCGGCAGCAGCGTGGTCTTGGGTTTCCACATCCCGCGCCGGATCGCGATCTGCTCGCCGAGGTCGATCCAGCGGTGGAAGCGCGCCGCGAACAGCGACCCCAGCGCGATCAGGACGCCGATCACCGGCCCCAGCCAGCCGAGCGGCTGCCCGAACGACACGGCGGTCAATCCGCCGATCGTGGCGCCGGTCGCGCCGACGAAGCCGCCCAGCGCGACGATGCGATGGCTGTGCTGCCAGTCGGCGTCCTCGGCGGCGCGCGCGATCGCGATTTCGGCGAGGACCGGGTCGATGTCGGCGAGCTGCGCAAAGGGGACGACCTGATGGTCCTTCTCCTTGCCGCCGTCGCTCGCGAGGCTTTGCAGCCGCAGTTCGTGCCAGCCGAAGCGCCGCCGGAACCAACCGGTGACGAGGATCGCCGCCTGCACCCGGCGCACCGGGATCGCGACGTCGGTGCGCGTCGTCAGCCCGCGGGTGCGGCGCAGCGAGCGCGGCTCGCGGGTCAGGTGGAACCCCCAGTTTGCCAGCAGCATTGTCGCGATACCGCTCGCGAAACCGATGAACAGCAGCGAGATCAGCGCGCCGAGCCCGGCGATCCAGCGGTGCGCGATCACCCACTGGTCCAGCCCATATTGGCCGGCGATGTCGATCCAGTCGCGCGGGTCGAAGACATTGAAGTCGAACGGCAGCAGGCCGTCGAAAAACTGCATGCCCGCGCCGACCACGGCGAGCGCGGCGAGCGAGAAGTTGAACAATCCGGCGAGCAGCAACCGGCGCGGCCCCATCGCGAACAGCAGCCGGTCTTCGCCCGCCGTCGCGGTGACCGCCGGATCGGCCGATGCCGCGGTGGGCGCTGCGGCGGCCGGTTCGCTGCGATGCGCGCGGATGGTCGTGCGCAGCGCCTGCGCCGCGTCGAGGCCGATCGCGTCGAGATTGGCCTCATTCTCCTTGCCCGCGCCGCCCGCGCCGGTCTCGAACCCGACCTTGGCGATGCCCAGCGCGCGCGCGACCAGCCCCTGTTCGATGCCGACGTCCTGGATGCGGTCGAAGGGGATGGTGCGGTGCTGGCGCGACAATACGCCGCTTTCGATGACGATCTCGTCGGCGCCGACGAGGAAGCGGAAACGCAGCCATTTGAGCCAGGCGGAAACGAGCGAAAGGACCAGAAAGGCGAGGATCGCGGGGACGATCCACACCCAGTTGCCGGTGAAGCCGAGCGCCGCGACCGCGGGCAGGAAGTTCAGGCTGCGCGGCCCCAGCCTGACGATCGCCAGCGCCAGCGTCGCCGGGTGCAGCCGCTGCCAGTCGGCTTCGGCTTCGGCGGCCGGGGCCGCGGGGGCTGCAGGGAGGGCGGCGACGCTCTCGCTCATGCGAAGTCGGTCTGGATATGGCGGCGGATCGTCTCGCGCATCGCGGCGGCGAGGTCGGCGGGCAGCCCGGGCAGGGTGACCGTGCTGTTGTGCGTCCCCGATGTGTGGACGATCAGGTGCGACAGCCCGAACCAGCGCTCGACCGGCCCCTGACCGACATCGATATGCTGGACGCGGACAAAGGGCACGATCGTGTCGGTGCGGAACAGCCAGCCGCGCGCGACGCGCAGCTGCCCCTCGCCGATCTTGTAGCCCCAGCGCGATACGCGCCGCGATGGAAAGCTGATGATGACGATCACCGCGATCAGCCAGGCGAGCGCGGTGATCAACCCGTACGGCCCCTCCAGATGGCGGATCAGCAGCGCGTCGAACACGCTCGCGCCGATCGCCAGCGGCACCAGGTTCATCGCGGTTGTCACGCGCAGCACATGGCCATAGCGCGGATCGACCGGGTCGAGCCCCTCGGCGGCGTTGATCGCGTGCGGATCGAAGGGATCGGTCGGGTGGGCAGCAGCGATGTCGGTCATGATCCTCCGTTAGTCGGTCAGGCGCTCAAGGGACAACTATATTGAAACGCGGGTCGGCGGGCGGGTGGAGCGCGAACCAGCTCAAAAACGCCATCCGGTCGCCGTCGATTTTGATCGCCCCCGATTGCAGCAGCGCGGGAAATTGCGCCTGGCCCAGCATGACATCGTCCAATGTCTTGCGGTCGATGGTGATCGTCGCGGTCGGCGCCGGGTCGGTGATGCCGTAACGCGGGAATTCGACCCCGCCGCCGACGCTGATCGCGACCGCCTCCTTGCTGTCGGGCAGGACGAACTGGAAGGTGCCGCTCAGCCCCGATCCTTTCGCGGCGTCGAAGCGCGTCGCGAGCGCGTCGAAGAACACCGCGGTCGGGATCGCGCTGACGAAGCTGCGGCTCTGGCCATTGCCCGACGCGGCTTCGACCGCATTGCCGCGCAGGCTCGCGGCGGCGGCGAGATAATAGTTCCGCCACGCCCCCGATTCGGCCTGATAGCCGAGCTGGTCGTAAGCCGACGCGAGCGCCGCGCGCGCATCCTTGTTGTCGGGCTGGGCAAAGACCAGCTTGTTCAGCAATTCGGCCGCCCAACGATACTCGCCCGCCGCGATCGCCGCCTTGCCCGATGCCAGCAATTTATCCGCCCCGCCCGCCAGCGCGACATATTTGGGCGCCGATTGTTCGGGCGGGATCGGGTTGAAATTCGCCGGATTGCCGTCCCACCAGCCGAAATAGCGCTGATACGTCGCCTTCATGTCGTGGTTGAGGGTGCCATAATAGCCGCGCGTCGAAAAATCGCGCGCCTGCACCGGCGCCTCGGCGGTCGCGTCGGCGAGCTCGTGCAGCGTCGCGCCGCGATTGGCGAGAAACAAAGTGCGGTCATGGACATAACGATAGGCGTCGCGCTGGTTGGTCAGCAGGCTGCTCACCTCGCCCGCGCCCCATGTCGGCCAATGGTGCGACGCCAGCGCGACCTCGGCCTTGCCGCCCCAGCGCAGCAGCGCCGCGTCGATCACCTTCGACCAGCGCAAGGCATCGCGGACCTGCGCCCCGCGCAGCGTCAGCACATTGTGCAACGTGTGGGTGACGACCTCGGTCGTATGCAGCGCCTTATAGGCGGGGATATAGAAGACGAACTCGGACGGCGCTTCGGTCCCGCCCGCGTCGAGAAACTCGAAGACCAGCCCGTCGATCGTCAGCGTGTCGCCCTTTTCGCTCACCGTCTCAGTCGGCTCCATATAGCCGATCGTCCCCGACGACAGCTTCGGCCCCAGTCCGGTGTCGACCTGTCCCGCCGGCCCCGGCGCGAGGATCGACCCGAACATGTACAGCGCGCGCCGCCCCATCGCTGCCCCCGCGAGGACATTTTCCGACGTCGCTTCCTCCGAAAAGCCGTGCGGCGCGATGATGCGGATCTTGTCTTTCTTCACCCGTTCGGGGGTGACGATCCCCCCGACCCCGCCGAAATGGTCGCTGTGGCTGTGGCTGAAGATCACCGCCTTGATCGGCAGCTTGCCCGATTTCGCCTCGACGGTGTCGGCGAACAGCTTCCACCCCGCGGCGGCGGCTTCCTCGGACAGCAGCGGGTCGACGACGATCCAGCCCGACTTGCCGCGGATGATCGTCATCACCGAAATATCATAACCGCGAATCTGCCAGATCTGGCCCGGCACCACCTCGAACAACCCGTGCACGGCATCGAGCCGCGCCTGCCGCCACAGCGACGGGTTGACGGTATCTGGCGCCTCGGCGCTGTTCAGAAAGGCATAGGGGCGGCGGTCCCAGACGATCTTGCCATCCTTGCCGGTGATCAGCGCCTCGGGGATTTCGGCGAGCTTGCCGCGCGTCGCATTCGCCATGTCGCGCGGGTCGTCGAGCGGCAGGCGCGCCGCCAGTTCGGCCTGCGCGGTGCGGGTGGCCTCGCTCGCGGCATCCTGTGCGGTGGCGGTCAGCGGCAGGCCCGCGGCGAGCAGCAAGGCGGTCAATCGGCGCATATCATCGTCCCCCATTTTTGGGGGCAGCTTGCGCCGCGTGCCCGCGCTTGGCAAGCATCGGCACATGACCGACGCGCTCCTCATCATCTGGCACAGCCGCACCGGCGGCAGCCGTGCCCTCGCCGAAGCGGCGGCGGAGGGCGGCGGCCGGCTTGTCGCCGCCGCCGAGGCGACGGCGGACGATCTGATCGCCGCCGGCGGCTATCTCTTTATCGGCCCCGAAAATCTCGCCGCGCTGTCGGGCGCGATGAAGGAGATGTTCGACCGCAACTATTATCCCTGCCTCGGGAAACTCGAAGGCCGCCCCTACGCCACGATCATCTGCGCGGGATCGGACGGCGAGGGCGCCCAGCGCCAGCTCGACCGCATCGCGACCGGCTGGCGGTTGAAACGCGTGGCCGATCCGCTGATCGTGAACACCGCGGCGCAGACACCCGAGGCGATCCTGGCCCCCAAGACGATAGCGCCCGGCCGCCTTGGCGAAGCCCGCGACCTTGGCGCGACGCTGGCGGAAGGCATTGCGGCCGGGATTTTCTGACGAACCGGTCGTTCGATCCATGCCATGCGGTTGGTGCCGTGCGGGCCAAACCCCTGCGGCCCGAGCGGCGACCCGCCCCGCTATTGAGCCGCTTCGCTGTCCAGCGACGCGCGCTGCGCATCGAGGACAATGATGCGTTGCTGCATCGCATCGACGAGGCAGGCCTTGTCGTTGCAACGATCGCGCTCCCCGATACGCCAGCCATTTTGTTCGGCGGCGATCTGCTGGCGAAGCGGGCCGGCGGATCGGTCGAGCTGGCGATAGGCGCGGTTCAGATCGCGGTCGAGCGCCGCCAGTTCCTCGTCGCCGCAAATCAGCTTTTCGGCGCGCGCGGCGGCATATTTGCAATTGAAGCTCGGCGGGGTTTCCAGCGCCGGAACCGATGCGGTCTGCTCGGCGGGGGCGGGCGCGGGCGTCGGCGGGGTTTCGGGTTTCGCCGAGGGTGCGACGGTCGCCTCGCCGGTATCGGGGGCGGCCGTCCGTTCGCCGCCGCCGCGCATGAACAACATGGCGCCGAGCAAGGCGACGGCGATCAGCAGCGCGCCGATGATCAGCGTCCGGACCGACACGCTGGCGGGTCCCGCGGCCGGCTCGCCGGCCGCCTGCGACAGGATCGCGGCGTGCAGATTGTCGGCGGTCTCCGACGTGGCGGCGAGGGCGGGCACCGGCGGGACAGGGCCAGGCGCGCCGATCCCGGCCAGCTGGTGCGCCTTCACGGCGATCCGCGCGATCGAATCGTCGCGTTTCTCCAGCCAGTCGATCCATTGCGCGCTCGCGAGGTGATAGGCGAGGTCGTCGGGAACGATCTCTTCGAGGCGCAGGGGAATGATGGCCTTATGCGCGCTGTCGGCCAGAATCAGCTCGCGTTTCACATGCGGGCTCTTGTCGGACTGGCTGCAGAAGAGCAGCAGGACCCCTTCCGAATCGCGGATCGCTTTCATGATCGCGGTATCGAACGCTTCGCCGGGGCCGATGTCGCGCGGTGCGATCCAGCAATCGACGCCATGACGGGCCAGCGCCTTCTCGACGTGCAGCGCCACATCATATTTGCTCGAATGATGGCTGACGAACAGCCTCGGACGCTTCGCTTCTTCCATAGCTATCCTCTCAGTCCCCCTGCGCCTCGATGTACGGCATCGACCGTGATGGGAAGTCGAATTCTCTGTCGTGGCGCGGGGGCGTCGGTCGGCAACGGAATGTCGGGCCGTTCACCCCTCGCGGTGTTCGCCCTTGACCCAGCGCACCGTGCCCGACGACGCGCGCATCACGACGGTTTCGGTGGTCATCACCCCGTCGCGGCGGTGCTTGACCCCGCGCAGCAGCGATCCGTCGGTCACGCCGGTCGCGGCGAAGATGACATCGCCCTTGGCGAGGTCTTCGAGGTCATAGACGCGATCGAGGTCCTCGACGCCCCATTTGGCGGCACGGCGGCGCTCGTCGTCGTTGCGGAACAGCAGGCGGCCCTTGAACTGGCCGCCGACGCAGCGCAGCGCCGCGGCGGCGAGCACGCCCTCGGGGGCGCCGCCGCTGCCCATATAGATGTCGATATTGGTTTCGGGATTGGTCGTCGCGATCACGCCGGCGACATCGCCGTCGGGGATCAGCGCGACGCCGCAGCCCAGCGCGCGCAGTTCGGCGATCATCGCCTCGTGGCGCGGGCGGTCGAGCACGCACACCATGATGCCGTCGGCGCCGCAGCCCTTTTCGCGCGCCACCGCCTCGACATTCTCGCGGATGCTGTTGTCGAAATTGACGATGTTCGGCGAATAGCCGGCGCCGACCGCCAGCTTGTCCATATAGACGTCGGGGGCGTTGAGCAGGCAGCCTTCCTCGGCGATCGCCAGCACCGCGAGCGCGTTCGGCCCGGCCTTGGCGGTGATCGTCGTGCCTTCCAGCGGGTCGACCGCGATGTCGATCTTCGGACCCTTGCCCGGCGCATTGCCGACCTTTTCGCCGATGAAGAGCATCGGTGCCTCGTCGCGTTCGCCTTCGCCGATGACGATCGTGCCGTCCATATAGAGGGTGTTGAATGCGGTGCGCATCGCCTCGACGGCGGCGGCATCGGCGGCCTTTTCGTCGCCGCGGCCGATCAGCTTCGCGGCGGCGATCGCCGCGGCTTCGGTGACGCGCACCATTTCGAGCACGAGCACCCGGTCGAGATTGCTGCCGGTCTTCGTCATCTTCGCCACTCTCCGTCTTTACTTGTTCCGCCGCATGGGCATGGTGCGCGCCATATGGTCGCCCGCGCCGCTTGTCGAGAATACATCCGTCGATTCGGCGTCGCTCTCGCCGCCGCCTGTGTCATGGCTGTGACGCCCGTCGCCGCGCAGGTGCAGGGTCCGCCCGCGCCCCGGCCCGCGCGCGATGCCGAAAGCGCCGCCGCCAACGCCAAGGACCTGGTCGATCCGATCAAGCGCTGCAAACCCGCCGAGGATGGATCGATCAACGTCTGCGGCAGCGACACCGACCGCCACCGGCTGTCGCCCGAACTGCGCGCGATCGCCGGGGTGGGAAAATCGACGAAGGACAGCCGACCGCCGGCGCCGGGCATCAACCCGACGCCATTGGACAAATTGCCCCACAACTGGATGTCGATGGGCGGCCGCTACAAACCCGGCCCCGAATATAATCATCTCTATGAAATGGCGAAGCGTGCGACCGACCCCGACACCGGGGTGCCGCCGCCGCCCGAGGACCCCGAGCCCTAGGCGAAAACCTCGGCCGCCGTCGCGCCCGGCTGCGACGCGCGATAGAGGCCGGCTGGAACCAGCAACTGCCCGATGAAATAGGTACCGAGCAAGAGCACCCAAGCGACGCTCATCATCGTTTCGATCAGGCTGCCCGGCGCATTGTTGATGATGACCATGCCGTGGACCACGGCCAGTCCGCCGAACGCGATGCCGAACGCAAGATTATAGAGCAGGAAGAAACCGAACAGCCACCATTGGGCGCTTGCCGTGCGTTGCCATGATTCGACATAGGGCGAAAAGGGCTCGAGCCGCCCGCCTGCAGCCATGATCGGCCCGACGAGGCAGAAGCGCGCAAGGAGCCACGATCCGATCAGCGAATAGACGAGCTGGCGGATCGAGGACACGGCCGGACTCGCCGCCGCCCATTCGTTGACGCCGACCGCGAGCATGACCGGCAGCACCAGCACCAGCGCGACGACCAGATAGAGTAGCAGATAAGCGAGGAGATAGGCGACGCCCGCGACCATCCCGTACATGATCTCGGAAATATAGCCTTCGCGCATCTCGGCGAGCAGCGCGTTCCACGCCGCCAGCATCGCGCCGAAGACGATGACCAGGACGATGCCGAGCAGATAGAGCGGCCCGGTGATCGATCCGCCGACGCGGTTGGTCCAGGGGTCGGAAACGATCGCCATGATGTTGCGCAGGCTGAAGATCGGATCGCTCGACAGCAGCAGGAAGGGGAAGACCACCCCCAGCGCCGCATAGACGAGCAGCGCCTGCCAATGCGCGCCCGCCAGCGCCCGCGCTTCGGCCAGCCCGCGTCCGATCTCTATCGTCATGATATCGCCCCCTGTTCCCCATGGGCATGGGTAGCAGGGGCGAAGGCCATTTCAAGCGGGCTAGAGCGCCAGGATCGGCATGTGCATCGGCGCGCCGACGACATGGTCCGACGCCGCGAGCGTGGCGAGCGCCGCCGCGATCGCGCGCGCCGGGCCTTCGTGGGTGACGATCGCGATGACGACGCCGTCGTCCTTCTCGGTGCCGCGCTGGATGAAGCTTTCGATCGACACCCCGGCGTCGCGCATCGCGGTGGCGATTTCGGCGAGCACGCCGATGCGGTCCTCGACGACCAGCCGGACATAATGTTTGCCGACCCGCGCCCCGGCGTCGGCGGCGGGTGCCTCGTCGAGCGCATCGACCGGCATCGCGAAGGCGGGACCATATTCGTCGCGTGCGATGTCGATGATGTCGGCGACGATCGCCGACGCCGTCGGCCCCGCGCCCGCGCCCGCGCCCTCGAAGAACAGCCGCCCGACAAAATTACCCTCGGCGACCACCGCGTTGAGCGCGCCGGGGACATAGGCGAGCGGATGGTCGGCGGGCACCAGGCACGGCTGGACATGCTGATACAGGCCGCTGCCATCGCGTTCGGCCATGCCGATCAGGCGGACGCGGTGTCCCAAGGCTTCGGCCTCGCGGATATCCGCCGCGATCAGGTCGCGGATGCCGCCCGTCGCGACCGCGCCGATGTCGAGCTTCGTCCCGAAACACAGCGCCGCGAGGATCGACAATTTGTGGGCTGCGTCGATGCCGTCGACGTCGAAGGTCGGGTCGGCCTCGGCATAACCCTCGGCCTGCGCCGCGGCGAGCGCGTCGGCAAAGCTCGCGCCGTTGCGCTCCATTTGTGTGAGGATATAATTGCAGGTGCCGTTGAGGATGCCATAGACGCGCGCGATCGCGTTCGCTGACGCGCCCTCGCGGATCGCCTTGATCACCGGGATGCCGCCCGCGACCGCGGCTTCATATTTCAGCGGCGTGTCGCTCGCCTCGGCGAGCCGCGCGAGGTCGAGTCCGTGATGCGCGATCATCGCCTTGTTCGCGGTGACCAGCGCCTTGCCCGCGCCCAGCGTATGCCGCGCCAGTGTCAGCGCCATGCCGTCGGCGCCGCCGATCATCTCGACCACGACATCGACATCGTCGGCCGCGACCAGGGCGTCGAGATCATCCTCCCAGCGATAGGCCGACAGATCGACGCCGCGGTCCTTGTGGCGGTCGCGCGCCGACAGCGCGACGATCTCGATCGCGCGCCCGGCGCGACGTGCGATCAGGTCGCGGTTGACCTGCAGCAGGCGGACGACGCCGCCGCCGACGACGCCAAGCCCGGCGAGTGCGACGCGCAGCGGCGGGCGCGGGGCAGCGGGGGCGGGGGAAGGCGACATGCAGGCACTCCTTATATATAGAGCCTGCGCCCCTATCGGCTTTTACCGAGGAAACAAGAGTGGAGGAGGCTTAGCCCGCCGGCGGCTTTCTCGTCCGCGTGCAGTCGCCGAGCGCGCCGAGCACGATGCCATAGTCCGACGCCGCCTTGCGGCGATCCTCGGGGGGCGTGCCCGCCAGCTTGGCGAGCGGCAACTGGCGCGGCAGCCCGCAGGCGAGCCGGTACCAGGCGAGCGTGTCGCGCGCCGGCACCGCCGCCGATCCGTCGACGATCTCGCCGAACGCCGCCGCCCAGCGCCGCGATCCGTCGGCGCTGGTCAGGATGGTCAGCGACATCGGCTCGCCGGTCGCGGTGTCGAAGAACAACTGGGTCTCGCCTTCGCCCGGCAGCGTGCCCGGCACATGGAAGCCGTTGGCGAAGCCGCTGATCGCGGGCGCCGCGCCCGGCTTGACCAGCTCGGTCAGGATCGCGCGCAGCCGCGCCTCGGTCGCGGGGTCCCACGGCAGCTGGGCGTCGGGCGCGACCAGCCGGATGCTGTTCGTGCTCGTCGATCCCGCCGCGCCCGCCGCGACCGGGCGCGCGAAGAGCAGGACGGGCTGCTTCTTTTTCAGCTTCACCGGCTTGCCATTGGCGCCCAGCGGCAGGTCCACCAGGTAAGATATGCGCGCCGCCAGCGGCCCCTTGCCGCGAATCAGCCCGATGACGTCGGCCTCGACATAGAATCGGCTCGAACCCGCGGCGACGCCGGGCGCCCGCTCGGGTTTGAGCGCGGTGGCCGACGCGATGCGCGCATGGATCGCCATCGGCGCCGCGGTGGCGAGATCGGCGACGTCGGCATAGCTGTACGGGCTCGGCGGCGGTGCGGCGGCGGGCGCCTGCATCGCGGAAACCGCCGGGATTCCGCCGCTTAAGCCGGCCAGGGCGATCGCGATGGCGGGAAGGAGCTTGCGCATGGTGGGTCCACTTTCTGTTTGTCATTGACACCGGTTGCGGTGGCGGCGTGCCATCTTGGCGCGCGCCACATTAACCGCTGATAAAGGGTTTGCGAACTTGCCGCCACCGCGATAGGACGTCCGACGAAGCGTCCGGCATAGAACATAATAGCCGGAAGCCGCCCGCCGGGTCTGCGGAACGCATCGGAATTATCCGGGCATTTGGCAACTCCCCCCGACGGTTTGGATTGGTGTCAGGATGATCTAGCAAGGAGCGTCGTTCCTGAATGGCTTATGGTGATAGTGTCGACCCTAAAAACAGGGTAGTGGCGATCGTCTTGGTGGGACTGCTGACGGCGGGACTGGGCTACGGCCTGGTCAACGGCCTGAATATCAGCATCGTCAAGAAGCTCGCCGAAAAATTGGATGTGGTGGACGTCGAAGAACCGCCGCCGCCCGAGGAGCCGCCGCCGCCGCCGCCGCCGGACAATGTCCTGCCGCCGCCGCCGCCGGTCGTGACTCCGCCGTCGCCGTTCCCGCCGCCGGTGGCTGCGCCGCAGATTCAGTCGGTGCGCGAGCCGCCTCCGGCGCCGCCGCCGCCGGTCTATATCCCGCCCGCGCCGCCGGCTCCGCCGCCGACGGCGGACCTGAGCGCCGCCGGTACGCCGCGCGGCAACCCCGGGCGCTGGGCGACCAACGACGATTATCCGGCCCGTGCCATGCGCGAAGAGCGCGAGGGGACGACCGGTTTCCGCGTCACGTACAGCGCCGACGGCCGGATCACCTCCTGTGATGTGACCTCGTCGAGCGGTCATGCGGATCTCGATGCCGAGACCTGCAAGCTCATCACGCGTCGCGGCCGGTTCAACCCGGGCAAGGACCGTGCGGGCAACCCGACGGGCGGTACCTACAGCAACCGCATCCGCTGGCAGATTCCGCGTTGATCGGAACCGGGCCCAGCGATCTGGGCCCAACGATCTGGATTTTTAGTTTTTGACGAAATTTTGAGAGGGAATACCACGATGATCAATCTGATTGCGACCGCCGCCGCCGCGGGTCACCGGAGCTACGGCATGATGCCGTCTTCGTTCTGCGAAGCAAAGCTCGCCGACCCCACCAACAAATATGGCGTCTTCCCGGCGCTGTGCGAAGGCGGCTGGATCACGCAGCTGACCGGCCTGGTGCTGGTCATCATGTTCATGGGCACGCTCTACATCCTGTTCACCAAGCTGTTCGAACAGAATAAGGTGATGAACCAGGGCAAGGCCGTCGACGTCAATTTCTGGCGCGCGCCGACCCTCGCCGAGGGTGCTGCGAAGCTCGAAAAGAACAGCGCCTATCGCCAGGTCGTCGAAGACGGCCTGCGCGCCAACGAAGAGCACACCAAGCTGACCGATCCCGTCGAAGCGCATGACTGGATGCACGGCACGCTCGAGCGTTCGCAGAACCACATCAACTCGCAGCTCAACTCTGGTCTCGCCTTCCTCGCGACCGTCGGTTCGACCGCACCGTTCGTCGGTCTGTTCGGTACCGTTATCGGCATTCTGAACGCGCTCGTGAAGATCGGTGCGTCGGGTCAGGCGTCGATCGACGCGGTTGCCGGTCCCGTCGGTGAAGCGCTCATCATGACCGCCGTCGGCCTGATCGTCGCGGTTCCCGCGGTGCTCGCGTTCAACTGGCTGCAGAGCCGCAACAAGGCGATCAGCCGCCGTCTGTCGACCTTCTCGAACGACGTTCTCGGCTCGATCATGTCGGGCGGCCAGGTGAAGCCGGCCGTCGTTGCTCCGGCAAAGGCTGCCCCGGCCGCCGCGCCGAAGAAGGCCTGATTATCTGGCGACCCGGTGTCCGTCGCCGCCCTTCGGGGCTGGCGCCGGACACCGGGTCGTCCCGTGTAACTATTTGTGACAGGATGCTGATCCTATGTCGATGAGTGTAGGCGATAAGGGCGGCGAAGACGCCCCCATGTCCGACATCAACACGACGCCGCTCGTGGACATCATGCTTGTGTTGCTCATCATCTTCCTCATCACGGTTCCCGTGGTGCTGGAGACGGTGAACCTCAAGCTGCCCGACGTGGTATTCGAGGCGACGACGACCAAGCCTGAAAACGTGCTGTTGTCGGTGCGTTCGGGCGATACCGACGGCGACGGCCAACCCAACCCCGAAAGCACCGCGTGTGAAGTCTATTGGGGCCAGACCCCGGTCGATTCCAAAGAGCTGCTGAAAAAGGGCCAGGACAAGCTCGAGAAGCTGATCAAGGATATCGGCGGCGTCGAAAACATTACCGAGGAAAATTTCCCCGAAGTGCATATCCGCGGCGACATCAACACGCCGTACCAGTGCATCGGCGGGGTGATCTACACCATGCAATATGCTGGTTTCCAGAAGATCGGCTTCATTTCCGAACCGGCTCCTGGCTCGGGGACGCTGGCGCGCATGTAAGCGCGTTCCGCCACAAGCTATGAAGGAATAAACGCATGTCCATGGCAGTTGGAGATCGGGACGAAAACGAACCGATGATGGAGATGAACACGACGCCGCTGATCGACGTCATGCTCGTGCTCCTCATCATGTTCATCATCACGATCCCGCCCCAGACCCACGCGGTGAAGATCGACCTTCCGGTTCCGACCGACGCAAAGAACAACGTCGATCCGGTAAAGAACAAGGTCATGATCGATCCGCGCGGGACGATCACCTGGAACGGCGCGCCGGTCGATCTGGCGACGCTCGAAAGCTATCTGCTCGAAACCAAGCAGCTGGCGGTCGAACCCGAACTCCAGGTGCAGCCTGATCCCTACGCACGCTATATCGTCGTCGATCGCGTGATGGCGGTGATCAAGCGCAGCGGCGTCGGCAAGCTCGGCTTCGTCGGCAACGAACAATATGCGCGTGTCTTCTGATCGCTGATCGAAGCGACGTGAACAGGCAGGGGGCCGCGAAGCAATTCGCGGCCCTTTCCCTTTGGGCGCTTTGGCTTTAAGGACGCGCCGCATCCCCTCTCCCCGTGCGCCCCACCCGCGCCGACACCAGCAGCAAAAGGGCTTCGCAGATGAAAATCGCCATGATCGGAACGGGCTATGTCGGCCTGGTTTCGGGTGCCTGCTTCTCCGATTTCGGCCATGACGTGGTGTGCGTCGACAAGGACGCGTCCAAGATCGACGCGCTGCACGCGGGCCGCATGCCGATTTACGAACCAGGTCTCGATGCGCTCGTCGCGGCGAATGTCGCCGCCGGCCGCCTGTCGTTCACCACCGAACTCGCCCCCGCAGTCGCCGACGCCGACGCGGTGTTCATCGCCGTCGGCACCCCGTCGCGGCGCGGCGACGGCCATGCCGATCTGTCCTATGTCTTCGGCGCCGCCGAGGAGCTCGCCGCCACCCTCGACCATGACTGCGTCATCGTCACCAAGTCGACCGTTCCGGTCGGCACCGGCGACGAGGTAGAGCGCATCCTGCGCGAAGGCTCGGCGGGGCGCAGCCACAGCGTCGCCTCGAACCCCGAATTCCTGCGTGAAGGCGCCGCGATCGGCGATTTCAAGCGCCCCGACCGCATCGTCATCGGTGCCGAGGATGCCCGTGGCGAGGCGGTGCTGCGCGAAGTCTATCGCCCGCTCTTCCTCAACGAAGCGCCGATCCTCGTCACCCGCCGCCGCACCGCGGAAATGATCAAATATGCCGCGAACGCCTTTCTCGCAACCAAGATCACCTTCATCAACGAGATCGCCGACCTGTGCGAGGCCGTCGGTGCCGAGGTGCAGGACGTCGCGCGCGGCATCGGCCTCGACAACCGGATCGGCGGCAAATTCCTCCACGCCGGCCCCGGCTACGGTGGCAGCTGTTTCCCCAAGGACACGCTGGCGCTGCTCAAGACCGCGCAGGACCATGACGTGCCGCTGCGTCTCGTCGAGGCGACGGTGCTCGCCAACGACCTGCGCAAGCGCGCGATGGGGCGCAAGATCGTCACCGCGCTCGGCGGCAATGCGCGCGGCAAGACCGTCGCCCTGCTCGGGCTGACGTTCAAGCCGAACACCGACGACATGCGTGATTCGCCCAGCCTCGCGATCGTCCAGACGCTGGTCGATGCCGGCGCGCGGGTCACCGCCTACGATCCCGAAGGCATGGACATCGCGGCGCCAATGATGCCCGATGTCGAGATGAAGGCGAGCGCCTATGCCGCCGCCGACGGCGCCGATGCGGTGGCGATCGTCACCGAATGGGACGCCTTCCGTGCGCTCGACCTCGCCCGCCTCGGCGCGGGCATGGCCGACAAATTGCTCGTCGACCTGCGCAACATCTATCGCCGCGAAGAAGTGGCGCGCCACGGCTTCCGTCACATCGCTATTGGAACCCGCGGCGAATAAAGGCATCATCGCCGCCGGGAACGAAAGCCGCCGCCGCGGCTTTGCGATTCCGATGGTTTTTCCGGGGAGCAGAAGCATGACGATCCGTTCGACCTTTGGCCGCAACATGACCATCGGCGCCGTCGCCCTGTCGGCGCTCGCGCTGTCGGGCTGCGACCTGATCGGCCAGAAAAAGGATCCAGCATCGAATTTGCCCGTTCCCGACGCGAGCGCGCCGCTGTTCGACGCACGCGGCGCCGACCGCGGCCGCGTCGACATCTTCCGCGATAGCGACGGCCTGCGCCTCGAACTCGTCGCGCGCGGTTTCGCCGCCGGGACCTATGGCATGCACGTCCATGCTGTCGGGTTGTGCGATGCGCCGAAATTCACCACCGCCGGTCCGCACTGGAATCCGACGAGCGCCCAGCACGGCCGCGACAATCCGCTCGGCGCGCATCATGGCGACATGCCCAACCTCGTCATCGAACCCGACACGATCGGCCGCGCGACGCTGCGGATCGTCGGTACGCGCCTGACGGGCGACGGTGGCCTCCTCGATGCCGACGGTGCGGCCTTCGTGATCCATGCCAAGCCCGACGATTACAAGACCGACCCCAGCGGCAACAGCGGCGACCGCATCGTCTGCGGCGTGATCGCCGCCAAAGCGGGTTAGTCCGGAAACGGGCGGGAGCGCCCTATCGATCCTCCCTGTGGCCGCAGGCCATGGGGAGGGGGACCGCCGCGAAGCGGTGGTGGAGGGGCCGAAAGGTTGCACGACGCCTGACGGCGTCGGCCCCTCCGTCAGCGGCTGTGTCGCTGCCACCTCCCCATCGCTTCGCGACAGGGAGGGGTGTTATGTCCGCTTCTCACATCTCAAAATCGGCCCCGTCGGGTGATTTTAAACCCGCGCGCGCTCGGCGATCGTCGCCTCGGCCCGCGGCACCGCGCGATAAGCATAGATCAACAGCCCGAGTGCGATCGGCGCGACACCGATCAGCGACAATATGCCCATGCGCAGGTCGCCGGCGATAACCGAAATCTGCCCGACCATATACGGGCCGAACGACAGGCCGACCAGCGTCGTGCCGAGGAAGAAGGCGGCGGTCGCGGTACCGCGCATCCGCGGCAGCACCAGGTCCTGGGTCGTTGCCGCCGCCGCGCCGAGCGCGGTCGCGCCGAACGCCCCGGCGAGGAAATTCATCACATAGAACAGCGTCGGGTCGGGGGTCGTATAGCCGATCCAGATCGGGGCCACCGGCGCGACTACGCCGAACATGATCATCACGATGCGGCCCGCGGGGTTTCGCGCGCGCAGATAGTCGGCGATCCGCCCGCCGATGATGACCCCGACGAAACCACTGATCGCCCCGTTCGCGCCCAGCCAGAACGCCAGTTCCTTCTTGGGAATGCCCAGCACCGTCTCGGCATAGGGCGCCGACCAGAAGGCGAGCGCATAGGCGGCGAGGCTGACGAGGCCATAGCCGAGCGTGGTGCAGATGAAGGCGGGCGTCCCCCAGATCAGGCGGAAGGTCGCGGGATCGTGCGCGCGCAGGGTGCTGGCCCACGAAAAAACGGCATAATAGCCGAGCGCGACCGCCATCCATTGCGCTTCGTTCGCCGTGAGTTCGATCATCCACCAGGCGAAGGCGGACACGGCGATCGCGACCCCGATGTTGATCGCCAGCGCCGCCGGGCCGCGCTTCCACGCCCCCCACAGCGTCAGCGGCGGAACGATCATCGACAAATCCTTGCCGAACTCGCGGAAAGGGCTTGGCGAACTCGGGCTCGCCACCCCGTCCATCGCGCCGCGCACCGGCTCGCGAAGCGTCGCGACCCACAGCGCGACGATCAGGCCGGGGATGCCGACCGCGAGGAACGCCGCCTGCCAGCCGACCAGTCCCAGCGGTCCGCCCGCGGGATAGGCCCGGCCCCATGTCTCGACGATCAGCGCGCCGATGAACAGCGACACGCCGCCGCCGATGTACAGCCCCGACGAATAGATCGCGAGCGCGGTCGCCTTCTGCCGCTTCGGGAAATAGTCCGAGATCAGCGAGTAAGCGGTGGGGCTGGCGGTCGCTTCGCCGATGCCGACGCCCATGCGGGCGAGCGTCAGGGTCAGCTTGTTGTAGGCGAAGCCCGACAGCGCGGTCATCGCCGACCACAGGGTCAGGCCGATCGACAGCAATTTCACCCGGCTCCAATTGTCGGCGAGCCGGCCGAGCGGGATGCCGAACAGCGCGTAAAAGACCGCGAAGGCGGCGCCGCCGAGGAAGCCGAGGTCGCCATCGTCGAGGCCCAGGTCGGCTTTGACGTCGACCGCGAGGATGCTCAGGATCTGCCGGTCGATGAAGTTCAGGATATAGACGACGACCAGCACCGCCAGCACATACCAGCTATAGCCGGTAGCGCGCGGCTCGGCGGGAACCGGCGCGCCGGTCGTGTCGTTCTCGGCCATCTGGCAACCCTCTCCCTGACCCATTATCTGTTATGGCCCATGGCTAGCAGAGCCGAACGACGGCGCAAGTTGAAAGTCGGTTCAACTTTACAGGAAGGATCGGCGATATGCGCGATGATCGAGAAGTTACGGCCCCCGCGATCCTCTTCCTCTGCCTCGGCAACATTTGCCGCTCGCCGCTCGCCGAGGGTGCGGCGCGCGCCGCCTTCGCCGATGCGGGCATCGCCGCGACGCTCGATTCGGCGGGCACCGGCGACTGGCATGTCGGGCGCCCGCCCGACCCGCGCGCCTTGGCCGAAGCGCGGCGCTGCGGCGTCGACATCTCGGATCTGCGCGCCCGCCAGCTCGCGCCCGGCGACTTCACCCGCTTCGACCTGATCCTCGCCGCTGATGCCGAAAACCTGCGCGCCGCCCGCGCCCTCGCGCCCGCCGATGCGACCGCGCGGCTGATGCTGATGCTCGACCTGGTGCGGGGCCGCGCCGGTGACAGCGTCACCGATCCCTATTATGGCGCGGACGACGGCTTTGCCGAAACCTGGGACGATGTCAGCGCGGTCGCGGCGGCACTGGTCGTCGATGCCACTGGATCGAGCGGATAGCGCGCGACGGGGTGATAGCGCGATCCGCCATGCCCCATCTCGCTTTCGTACAAGGTGACATGGTCAAAGGTGAAGGGCGCGCTCGCGAGGTCGCTGTGCAGTGCCAGGAAGGGCGCGACGGGTCCTGAACCGCGATTAAGCCGGGCCATCGTGACATGCGGGACAAAGGCGCGCGTTTCGGGCGCCACCCCGACGCGCGTCAGCAACTGGTCGACCTTGCGGTGTAGCGCCGCGATCGCATCATGCGGTTCGACCCCGGCCCAGATCATGTGCGGGCGGCCGTGATGCTCGAACAGGTCGACCCCGGCGATCCGTGCCATGATGGCGGGGGTGTGCAGCGCACCGAGCGCGGCGGCGATATCTTCGGCGCGGTGATGGTCGACTTCGCCGATGAAGCGCAAAGTCAGGTGCAGCTGGTCGTCGATCTGCCAGCGCGCGCCCGAAATGCCGTGCATCGCGGCGATCAGCGCGGCGCGGGCGGCGTGCGGCGGGCGCAGCGCGACGAACAGGCGGTGGGTCGACATGGCGGACCCAGCATAAGCGCTTGCGGTGGCACGCGGAAAGCCTCTTGTCCGGTTTCGCTTGAAAGCGCGGGAAAAAATAACGATATTGTGGCCATGGCCGGTATGGGCTGGCCAATGATGGAGTGAAAACAATGGCTAATTGGAACGACCCCAATATGGCGGCTTCCGGTTTTGGCGCCGCAGCGACTGCAACGGACCAGGCCGTCGATGCCGGCCTGCGGTCGTACATGCTGTCGGTTTACAACTATATGGCATCGGGCGTGCTGCTCACCGGCATCGTCGCCCTGCTCGCTTTCCAGTCGGGCTTCACCGCTTCGATGGTGACCAGTCCGCTGTGGTTCGTCGTCGCGCTGGCGCCGCTGGCCTTCGTGCTGGTGCTTAGCTTCGGCATCAACAAGCTGTCGACCGCCGCGATGCAAGGCCTTTTCTGGGCCTTTGCCGTGGTGATGGGCCTGTCGATGTCGACGATCTTCCTGCGCTTCGGCATGGGTTCGATTGCCCAGACCTTCTTCGCGACGGCCGCTGCCTTCGCGGGTCTCAGCCTCTATGGCTATACGACCAAGAAGGACCTGTCGGGCTTCGGCACCTTCCTGATCATGGGCGTCATCGGCATCATCGTCGCCATGCTGCTCAACGCCTTCATCTTCCAGTCGCCCGCGCTGATGCTGGCAATCAGCATCGTCGGCGTGCTCGTGTTCGCGGGCCTCACCGCCTATGACACGCAGAAGATCAAGAGCATGTATTTCTACGTCCGCGGGACGGACATGATGGGCAAGACCGTGATTATGGGGGCGTTGAACCTCTATCTCGACTTCGTCAACATGTTCACCTTCCTGCTCAACCTGCTGGGCAGCCGCGACTGAGCGGACGGATGACCAACTGATGCAAGGAGCCCGGCGGAGCGATTCGCCGGGCTCTTTCATTTGGGGAGGAGCGGGCGGAATGAAGGCGATATGGGCCGTCATCGGCTTGACCATGATGGCGGCAGCGACGCCGGCGACCGCAAGTGAAACCGACAAGTGCGCCATCCGACGCCCGGCGGACAGCGATCTCAAGGTCTATGCCGCCCACTATTTCCCAAAGGCCGATGCGGCGACGATCGACGCGCTGCTTGCCTGCCTTGGCGATCCTGACCCGGCGGTGCGTGACGGCTTTGCCTTCACCCTCTGGTCCGAAGGATTGCGCGGCAAACAGGTCGAGCCGGCGCTGATGCGCCACGCCAATGCGCGCCTGCAGGCGATGATGGCCGGACCCGACGACGCGTCAGGCTTTCGTCGTCCCTTCGCGGCCCTGGCGCTGGCAGAGGTCGCGCGCGCCGACCGGATCGAGCCCTTTCTGACAGACGTCGAACTCCACGCGCTCGCGGCGGCGGGCGCCACCTATCTGCGCGGCGTCACCGACTATCGCGGCTTCACGGCGGGCGAGGGCTGGCGCCACGGCGTCGCGCACGGCGCCGACCTGATGCTTCAGCTGGCGCTCAACCCGCGCCTGTCGCGCGCCGATGCCGACCGGCTGCTCGCGGCAATCGCGGCGCAGGTCGCGCCCGCCGCATCGCCCTATTATGTCCATGGCGAACCGGCGCGTCTCGCCGGCCCGATCCTTTATCTCGCGCGGCGTTCCGATATCGATGATGCCGCCTTGGCGGCATGGTTCCAATCATTGCACCCCGACGCCAACCCGCGCTGGCGGGACGCCTATGCCGGCGCCGCCGGTCTCGCGGCGATCCACAACAGCACCGCCTTTGCTTCGGCCATCTATGTCAGCGCCTCCGAATCGAAAGACCCGCAGATTCGCCGCCTCGCCCCGCTGGCGGTCGAGCTGATCAGGGCGCTGCCCTAAGCCGGATTCGCCGCCTGCATCTCGGCGATCAGGCCATTGTCGATCACCTTGGCGCGCTTATACCCGTCGCGCTCGCGCAGGGTGGCGGCATAGGCCTCGAATGCCGGGCGGCTCGGGATCGTGCCGAACTGCAGCCCCCAGTCGATCTGGCTGCCGACATAGACGTCGGCGGCGGTGAATTTGTCACCCGCGACATAGGTCTTGCCCGCGACCGCGCTTTCAAGCGCGTCGAGTGCATGCTCAAGCGTTCCGAAGCCCGCCGAGCGCTGCTGATCGGCGTCGGGTTCGATCCCGAAATGCTTCGCGGTGATCGCCTGCTCGACGGGGCCGGCGGCAAAGAACATCCAGCGATAATAATCGGCGCGGGCATCGGCGGCGGGCGCGAGACCGGCGTCCGGAAAGGCGTCGGCCAGATAGGCGCAGATCGCGGCGCACTCGGTAACGGCCTTGCCGTCGTGGACGATCGCCGGAACCTTGCCCATCGGGTTGATTGCCAGATAGGCCTCGTCCTTCATCGACGTTCCATAACCGAGGATATGGGTCTCATAGGGCGCGCCGACCTCTTCGAGCATCCAGCGGACGATCTGCCCGCGCGACATCGGGTTGGTGTAGAAAATCAGTTCATCGGCCATCATGCGTCTCCCTTGGCTTGGCGAGTCGGGGTGGAACATATCAGGAACTAAGGCGCCGTGCCACCGGACTTGTTTTGTCATGGCGTCCGGTTAAGGCAAAGCGATGAGCGACGAACGTATCTGGACAGCCGCCGTAATGGTGATCGGCGACGAAATTCTGTCGGGCCGCACGCAGGACAAGAATGTCGCGCAGATCGCGACCTGGCTCGACGTGCAGGGGATTCGTCTGCGCGAAGTGCGCATCGTCCCCGATGTCGAGGAAGAGATCGTCGAGGCGCTGAACGCGATCCGCGCGCGCTACGACTATGTCTTCACCACCGGCGGGATCGGCCCGACCCACGACGACATCACCGTCGACGCGGTGGCGAAAGCGCTCGGCGTCGGGGTGATCGTCCACCCCGATGCGCGCGCGATCCTTGAGCGTTATTACACCGCGCGCGGCAGCGAACTGACCGAGGCGCGGCTGCGCATGGCGCGCACCCCCGACGGCGCCGAGCTGATCCCGAACCGCATGTCGGGCGCGCCGGGCATCCGCATCGGCAATCTGTTCGTGATGGCCGGCGTGCCGCACATCACCGCAGGAATGCTCGACGCGCTGACTGGCGAGCTTGAAGGCGGCGCGCCGCTCGTCGCGCATACGATCGGGTCATGGGCCCCCGAAAGCGAGGTCGCCGATCTGCTGCGCCAGGGCGAAAAGGACCATGCGGGCGTCGCGATCGGCAGCTACCCCTTTTTTCGCGACGGCAAGGTCGGCGCCAATTTCGTCGTCCGCTCGACCTCGGCCGAGGCGGTCGCGGCGTGCGTCGCTGCGGTGACGGCGGGGCTTGAGGCCGCCGGCTATGCGGTGACCGACGGCGGCATCTGATCGGGCGCAGCTTCGTCGCTCGTCCGTGTGACGCGCGGCAGGCGGCGCAGCATCAGTAGCGCGAGCAGCCCGAACAATGTCGCGACGAGGAACGCCGCGCCGGGAAAATGCACGGGCGCCTTGTCGCCGGTGAACCAGGCCATCGTTCCGATCAACAGCGTCGGCGCGACGATCTGGCCGAGTCCCATCGCCATCGCCGAAATCCCCTGGACCTCGCCCTGCATCGCGGCGCTCGCGCGCCGCGACATCAGCGCGTTGAGCGAAGGCTGCACCGGCGCCTGGAACATGATCGGCACGATGAGCAGAAACGCCCCCCATGTCGTGTCGACAAAGGCATAGCCGATATAGACGGTAACCGCGACGAGGATGCCGATCGTCGCCGCGTCGCGTTCCCCGAAGCGGCGGACGATGGGGCCTACCACGAAGGTCTGGCCGAGCGCGATGGCGACCCCGACCGCGGCGAGGCTCGCGCCGATCATCTTCGGCGACCAGCCGAGCTGCGCGATGCAATAGAAGCTCCACGTCATCGGATAGACGAGGCTGGAAATCTGCCACAGGGTCAGCACCGTCGCGATGCCGCTCATCCCCGGCAGCCCGCGCATCGTCTTCCACGCGCCGAACGGATTGGCGCGGCGCCAGTCGAAGGTGCGCCGACGCTCGGCCGGCAGCGTTTCGGGGAAGATGAAAAAGCCATAGAGCATGTTCGCCGCGGCGAGCAGCGCGGCGGCGACAAAGGGCGCGCGCGGTCCGACTTCGCCCAGAAACCCGCCGATCACCGGCCCGACCACGAAGCCGACGCCAAAGGCAGCGCCGACGAAGCCGAAGTTTCGCGCGCGGTTTTCGGGTTGGGTGACATCGGCAATCGCCGCTTGCGCAGCGGCAACGCTGCCTCCGAAAATGCCCGACAGGGCGCGAGCGACGAACAGCCAGGGGAGCGTATGGACGATGGTCAGCAGCACATAGTCGGCGGCGAGGCCGGCCAGCGACAGCAGCAGCACGCGCCGCCGCCCAAAGTGATCCGACAGGTTGCCGAGGACGGGGGAGGCGAGGAAGGTCGCGACCGCCATCACCAGTCCGATCGCCGTCGCGATTCCCATCGCGCTGGCAAGGTCGACCCTGCCGATCTCCATCACCAGTTGCGGCAACACCGGCATGATGATGCCGAACCCGATCGCGTCGATGAAGATCGTCGCGACGATGAAGGGGATGGTACGCGAAGCGGTCACAAAGGATCCTATGGTTGGCGGCGGGGGCAGCGCGGCTTGCCCTTTGGTGCGACTGCGCCTAGCGGCACCGATCTCTCCCCCATGCGTTGGCGATAGATGAAACTCGAAATTTCCGCTTCCCTAAATTACCGGCTGCCCGAACCGGTCGACCTGATGTTGCAGATCGAGGCCGCCGACGGCCATGGCCAGCGCGTACTCGACGCATCGCTCGACCTCGGCAACCCCGACCATCTGGCGCGCGTGCCGACGCCGAATGGC
Organism: Sphingopyxis sp. EU05-FHT14B03; assembly: GCF_058790875.1. Lineage (NCBI taxonomy): Bacteria > Pseudomonadati > Pseudomonadota > Alphaproteobacteria > Sphingomonadales > Sphingopyxidaceae > Sphingopyxis > Sphingopyxis sp. EU05-FHT14B03. The sequence goes on along the minus strand of NZ_JBYTDC010000001.1, from coordinate 1,620,557 downwards.
ATTTGCGAGCCGATCTGGCTGCGCGAGCACGGACAATTGCGTGTCGACTATCGCGCGCGGGTCGCGATCGACCGTCCCGCCCCTGATCTCGCCCTCCTCGCCGCGGTCCCACTGCACCGCTTGCCGGCCGGGGCGGTCCCCTATCTCAACGAATCGCGCTATTGCCCCTCGAACAAGTTTCACGCCTTCGTCGAGCGGCGCTTCGGCGAACTGGAAGGCGGGGCGAAGATTGCGCGGATGCGCGATTGGATCGAAAGCCGCTTCACCTATGTCGCGGGGACAAGCACATCCGAAACCGGCGCGCTCGACAGCTTCGTCGAACGGCGCGGGGTCTGCCGTGACTATGCCCATGTGATGATCGCGCTTGCCCGCGCCGCGCATATTCCCGCGCGCATGGCGAGCGCCTATGCGCTGGGCGTTGAGCCGCAGGATTTCCACGCCGTCGCCGAAGTCTATCTCGCGGGTGACTGGTACCCGGTCGATGCCACCGGCATGGCGCGCGGCGATGCGATGGCCCGAATCTGTGTCGGCCGCGACGCGGCGGACATCGCTTTTCTGACCGCATATCGCGAGATCGAGCTGGTAAGCCAGTCGGTGAGGGTCACCGAAGCCCGATGACGGCCCGCGGCGCAAGCCGCGGGAAAGACTGGAGCGGGCGAAGGGATTCGAACCCTCGACCCCAACCTTGGCAAGGTTGTGCTCTACCCCTGAGCTACGCCCGCTCTGGCGGCTGAAACCGGTCGGTTCCAGCGGGTGAGGCGGGCGCTTAGCATCGGCTTTTGGAGTCGGCAACCCCCCTTCATGCTTTTCCTGCACGATTGGCCCCGAAGGGTTGGCATATCGGGCACAAATCCCACATAAGAACGACAGGCATTCAACAGGAGCAATAACCCCGTGGCCACTTTGGGTCTGAACCCGCAAGAAAAGGACGCCGTCGAAGCGTTCCGCCGCGACGTCGTCGAGCCGTCGATGTCGAACCTCGTCATCCTCGATTTCTGGGCCGAATGGTGCGGGCCGTGCAAGCAGCTGACCCCGATTCTCGAAAAGGTCGCTGCCGATTATGCGGACAAGGGCGTTTTGCTCGCCAAGATCGACGTCGATGCGAATCGCTTCATCGCCGGCCAGTTCCAGGTCCAGTCGATCCCGACCGTCTATGCGATCTTCCAGGGCCAGCCGGTCGCCAACCTGACCAACGCCCGCACCGAAAGCCAGATCAAGGCGATGCTCGACCAGTTGCTCGCGCAATTGCCGGTCGAAAGCGCCGCAAGCGCCCGCGCCGTCGAGATCGCCCCGCTGATTGAAATGGGCGAGGGCGTGCTCGCCGAGGGTGACGGCGAACGCGCCGCCTCGATCTTCGGCCAGATTCTCGAGATGGCACCCGACAATGCGGCGGCGCATGGCGGGCTGATTCGCGCGCTGGTGCTCGCGGGCGACCTGACCAGCGCGCAGGGCCTGCTCGACATGATCCCCGCCGAGATCGCCGACGATGCCGCGATCGCGCAGGCGAAGAGCGCCTATGCGCTCGCCGCCGATGCCCCTGACGCGGGCGAACTGGCGGCGCTCGAAGCCGCGGTCGCGGCCGATCCGGGCGACCATCAGGCGCGATTCGACCTTGCTGCCGCGCAGATCGGCGCCGGCAGGCGCGACGCTGCCGCCGACAATCTGCTCCACATCGTCGCGGCGGATCGCGAATGGCAGGAAGATGCCGCGCGCGCGAAATTGCTGTCGCTGTTCGAAGCCGTCGGGCTCGAAGATCCGTGGGTTGCGGCGCAGCGCCGCCGGCTGTCGCTGATCCTGTTCGGCTGATGGGCGATACCGCGCCCCTGACCATCCAGCGGATCGCGATCTTTCCGCTGCCCGGCGCGGTGCTGTTTCCCGGGCTGCACCTGCCGCTGCACATCTTCGAGCCGCGCTATCGCGCGATGGTGCAGGAGGTGCTGGTGCGCGACCGGCGGATCGGGATGATCCAGCCGCGCGTGCTGCCTGGCGAAGAGGATCGCGAGCCGCCGGCGCTCTACGACGTCGGCTGCGTCGGCAAGATCATCGACGTCGAGGCGCTCGACGACGGGCGCTTCAACCTGGTGCTCGAGGGCGTGGCGCGGTTTCGCGTCCGCCGCGAACTCGACGTCACGACACCGTTTCGGCAGGTCGAGGCCGAAATCGAGAGCGAGGTCGAGGAGGATGCGGTGCTGGCGAGCATCGAGCGTGCCAGCCTCGAACGCGAGGCGAAGCGGTTCGCCGAACGGCAGGGCTATGTCGTCGACTGGAATGCGGTCGGCCAGCTCGACGATGCGACGCTCGTCAACGGTATCGCGCAGGTCGCGCCGTTCGATGCCGCGGCGAAGCAGGCGTTGCTGGAAACGACATCGATCGACGAACGCGCCGAACTGGTCGTCCAGCTGATGCAGTTCTTCGGCCGCTTCGACGGCGAAGACGGGCGTTCGACGCTGCAGTAAAATCAGGCGCGACCCGCCGGCAAGAGATGCTGCGCCATATCGGCGAAGGCGGCGCGGACGATATGACGATGGCTTTCGGACAGGCGGCCCGCGGGTTGGATTGCGGTCAGATGCCGGCGCACGAGGGTGTGATGCGCCGCGAGCTTTGCCTTTCCTCTTTGCCATTCGGCGTCGCGGCGCCGCGCCCAGTCGTCGGCGAGGCAATCGGCAAGGCGGCCTGCGAGATAGTCGGCGGCCCGTCCTTCCGCGGCGGCTTCGGCACCGGGATCGACGAGCAGGTCGCCGATGCCCGGATCGTCCAGCGACAGCGTTGCGGCGGCAAACCGGTGCGGCGCTCGGCGCTGGTCGCCGTGGAGGCGGTGTCGCAGCGCCTGTAGTTCGGCGCGGATCTGCCAGTTCATATGGGTGGTAAAGGCCGCGCGGCGCGGGTCGTAGCTTTGCGCGGCGCGGTGGAGCGCGATCGCACACGCCTGTTCGGCATCGTCGGCCACCGATGACAGTCCGTAGCGGCGGATGAAATAGCGGACGCGTGGAGAAGCTGCGGCGGCGAGGCGCGCGAAGGCGCGGTCGGCCTGGACGCGGCGGCGCGGCGAGGACTCGGCATCGAGGGCAGCGCGCGCGGCGATCCAATCGGTCACCGCCGCTTCGAGGGCGTGGCTGCTCACCGACATGGTCCGGCTCCTGCTGCGCGGCGGGTCGTTACCGCATGGGACAGGCTATGGGTTCATGGTTAGCGGGGGCGTGCCCGGGACGTAGGTGGAAATACGTAGGGATGGGCAAGATACCCGTTTGCAGCGCGCGACGTCGAGATGCCCATCGGTCGCACGCGCCATCGAGGCGTCTCGACGTCGCGCGACACGAACGGAAAAATGGGGTGGGCTTAAACCTCCGCCCCCGCGAGCAGGCGGGGCAGGTCACCGGCTTCGCCGCGCGCCTCGTCCATGAAGAAGCGTTTGAGCATCGGCAATCGCTGTACCGCACCGAGGCCGGCGCGGCGCACCGCCGCGGCGGTGCGGCCGGGAATGCCGAAGAGACGCGTGAGGCCATCGGTCGCGAGGCTGACCATCAGGCTGTCGAGTCCGCGCCAGCGCTGGTAGCGCGCAAGCAAAGCCGCGTCGCCGAGGTCGAGGCCGAGCCGCGCGCCCTCGACGAGCACTTCGGTGAGCGCCGCGACGTCGCGCAGGCCGAGGTTGAGTCCCTGCCCGGCGATCGGATGGATGCCATGCGCGGCATCGCCGACGAGCACGACCCGGTCGGCGACGATCGTCGCGCTATGGTGGAAGCCGAGCGGATAGGTCATGCGCGGCGCGACCAGTTCCATTTTGCCGAGCAGGTCGCCCGCGCGCTTTTCGAGTTCCGCGACAAAGCCCCTCTCGCCCAATTTGGCGAAGCCCGGCCCGTCCTTTTCGGCGACGGTCCACACGAAGGCCGAACGGTGGCGGCCCTGCGCGTCGTCGACAAGCGGCAGCAGCGCGAAAGGTCCCGAGGGAAAGAAGATTTCGTGCGCGACGCGATCGTGCGGTTTGCTGTGCACGACCGCGCCGATCATCGCATGATGGTGGTACGACCAGTTGGCGATGCTGAACCCTGCGGCGTCGCGGGTCGGCGAGCGGCGGCCCTCGGCGACGATCAGCAGCGGCGCCTGCAGTCTCGCGCCGTCGGCAAGGGTCAGGGTGACGCCGTGCGGGCCGATATCGCGGTCGACAACCTGCGCGGGCATGATGAGGCGTGCGAGCGGGGCTTCGGCGAGCGCGTCGCGGAGCGCGAGACGAAGCTGGCGGTTTTCGACCATCGTGCCGAGCGCGGGATCGTCGGCGCCGGTTTCGAAATCCAGTTCGCCCGAACGCCCCTTTTCGTTGGGCACGCCGTCGCTGACCTTGATCGCGCGGATCGGGCAGCCATGACCGGCGAGCCGATCGGCGAGGCTGAGCACTTCGAACATCTGCCAGGTCGCGCTGGCGATCGCCGAGGCGCGGCCGTCGAAACCGGGTGCGATTGTCGCCAGTGGATCGGCGGGATCGACGACCTGGCTGGAAAGGCCGTGGTGCGCGAGCGCAAGGGCCAGGGCCTGGCCGACAAGGCCGCCGCCGGAGATGATTACGTCGCTGCGCTGTACGTCACTCATGACCCCGCCCTAGACGGCAATGCGGCGCTTGAAAAGCGGTGTGGCGCGGGCCGACGGGCCGGAATTATTTGTTTCGCGCAAAGACACAAAGACTCGAAGATGTCGCGCCATCCGCGAAGCGGCGCGCCATCCGACACCGCGACCACCGCACCGTCCATGGGATGAGGGGCCTGTCGGCCCGAACCTTCTTCTTCGTGCCTTTGCGTCTTTACGCGAAACCCCTTCATAACCCACAGCTCGGTTGGGGGCCGCGCTTGACGACGAGTCCGGCGCATGTGCATATCGCCGTGGTTAATTCCAGTGGGGACCGATTTCAGCATGGCCAGCCGCAAGCCCGTCGCCGCAAAGGCCGATTGGCGCACCGTTTTCCGGGCGAGTATTGCGCGATCTTTGGTGATCGGCGCTGCGTTGGCGCTTGGCGCTTTCACGTTGTTCCTGTCGCTGGCGCTGATCACCCATGACGGCACCGATGCCGCGATCCACACCGCGGCGGGGGGCAATCCGTCGAACTGGATGGGCGGGGCGGGGGCGTGGTTCGCCGACTTGCTGCTGTTCGTCGGCGGGGTCGCGATCACCCTGCTGCTACCCCTGCTCGGCGTGATCGCCTGGCGGCTGTGGACTGGCGAGGCGCAGCCCTATTGGAAACGCCAGCTCGCCTTCGTCTTCATCGCGATCTTGCTCGTCGGCCTCGGCGCACAACTGTGGACCCCCGACAGCAATGCCCCGCTTCCCGCGGGCTGGGGCGGGATCATCGCGTTGATCGTCGGCGGCGCGGTCGACCCGTGGTTCGACCGCATCGGCGAACCCGGCGCGGCGCTGGTCCGCTTTGCCGCGATCCTGCTGTTGATCGGCGTCGGCCTGTGGCTCGCGTGGCGCGCGCTGCGGCTCGAACCCGGCTGGTGGACGCGGCTTCGGCTGCCCGCCGTCGAGGGTGGCCGCGTCGTCGCGCCGGCCCCCGCGCTTGCCGCCGATGCGAAGGCGCCGTCGCTGATGGGCCGTGTCATCCGCCCGCGCGCCCGCGCCGAGCCGAGCGAGCGGGCACCGCCCGAGATTGCCGACCCGGCGCAGCGCACCCAGCCGTCGAAACCGCGCGCCAAGCCGCAGACCGAGTTGTTCACCAATTACCAGATGCCGTCGCTCGACCTGCTCGCCGAGCCGCCGCCGGCGCCGACCGGGCAGATCGACAAGGCGGGGCTCGAACGCAACGCGCGGCTGCTCGAATCGGTGCTCGAGGATTTCCAGGTCAAGGGCGTGATCACTGCGGTGCGCCCCGGCCCCGTCGTCACCATGTACGAACTCGAGCCCGCGCCGGGGACGAAAGCGAGCCGGGTGTCGAACCTTGCCGACGACATCGCGCGCAACATGTCGGCGCTGTCGGCGCGCATCGCGCCGATCCCAGGGCGCACCGTGATCGGCATCGAGCTGCCCAACGCCGTCCGCGAATCGGTGGTGCTGTCCGAAATGATCGGCAGCGCGCTGTTCCAGGAACAGACTGGAGCGCTCCCGATCATCCTCGGCAAGAATATCAGCGGTGACCCGGTGATCGCCGACCTCGCGCCGATGCCGCACCTGCTGATCGCGGGCACCACCGGGTCGGGCAAGTCGGTCGGTTTGAACGCGATGATCCTGTCGCTGCTCTACCGGCTCGGCCCCGATCAGGTGAAGCTGATCATGATCGACCCCAAGATGCTCGAACTCAGCGTCTATGACGGCATCCCGCACCTGCTCGCTCCGGTGGTGACCGAGCCCAAGAAGGCGATCCGCGCCCTCAAATGGGCGGTCGAGCAGATGGAGGACCGTTACCGGATGATGTCGTCGCTGTCGGTGCGCAACCTCGCGAGCTACAACGACAAGGTCCGCACCGCGCTGTCGAAGGGCAAGTCGCTCGGACGGCGGGTCCAGGTCGGTTACGACCCCGAAACCGGTCAGCCGCTCTATGAGGAAGAGACACTCGATTACGCGCCGCTGCCGCAAATCGTGGTGGTGGTCGACGAGCTGGCCGATTTGATGATGACCGCGGGCAAGGAGGTCGAATTCCTGATCCAGCGGCTCGCGCAGAAAGCGCGCGCCGCAGGCATCCACCTGATCCTCGCGACCCAGCGCCCGTCGGTCGATGTCATCACCGGTGTCATCAAGGCGAATTTGCCGACACGTATCAGCTTCAACGTCACGTCGAAAATCGACAGCCGCACGATTTTGGGCGAGGCGGGCGCCGAGCAGCTGCTCGGCAAGGGCGACATGCTCTATGTCCCCGGTGGCAAGCAGATCACCCGCATCCACGGCCCGTTCGTGTCGGACGACGAGGTGCGGGCGGTCGCCGACCATTGGCGCGGCCAGGGCCAGCCCGACTATGTCGAGAGCGTCACCGAGGATCCCGAGGACGGCGGCTTCGCGATGGAGGGCGCTCCTGCGGGCGGCGACAGCGCCGAGGATCGTATGTATGCCAAGGCGTGCCAGATCGTCGTCGAGAGCCAGAAGGCCTCGACGAGCTGGCTGCAACGCCAGCTGCGCATCGGGTATAACAGTGCGGCGCGGATGATCGAACGGATGGAGGAGGAGGGCCTCGTCAGTCCCCCCAACCATGTCGGCCGGCGCGACGTGCTGACCGATCAATATGGACAGCAACGCTAGGCGGCAGGGGAACCAAAGCCGATGCTCGCGACTTGAACAGCCTCCAACGCCGGGTTCACGGCGGGTTCAACGCCGGATCGGCATATCCCGGCCGTCCTTATGGCAGAATGAGAACATCATGACCCTGAATTTTCCCCGCCTGACCCTGACACGCGCCGCCGCGCTGGCGCTCGTTCCCGCCGCCGCCACGGCGCTGGCGTTCGGCGCGCCGGCGATCGCGCAGTCGGCAAATACGCTGACCTCGGTCCAGTCGCACCTGCGCGCGACGAGTTCGATGACCGCCGATTTCGTCCAGACCGACCGCAACGGCCAGCGGCTGAATGGACAATTGACCTTGAAACGCCCCGGCAAGATCCGGTTCCAGTATCAGAAGGGCGTGCCCCTGTTGATCGTCGGCGACGGCAGTTCGCTGACGATGATCGATTATGAGGTGAAGCAGGTCCAGCGCTGGCCGGTGAAGAATTCGCCGCTCGGCGCGCTGCTCGATCCCGACCGCGACCTCACCAAATATGCCAAGGTCCTGCCGACAAGCAGCGACGATGTCGTGAGTGTCGAGGTCAAGGATCCCAAGCGCCCCGAATATGGCACGATCACCATGGTGTTCGTGCGCGACGGCGCCGCGCCCGCCGGATTGCGCCTGCGCGGCTGGGTCGCGCTCGATTCGCAAAACAACCGCACGCGCATCGACCTGACGAACCAGAAGTTCAACGTTGCGGTCGCCGATTCGGCGTTCAAATGGACCGACCCCCGCCCGCGCTCGCGCGGTCGCGGAAGCTGACGCGAACTTATCCACAGCCGAATATGAACGGCGCCGAATCCCACGAAGCGGATTCGGCGCCGTTTTTTCGGACCAACCGCCGCCCACCATCGACGAACTGCAAAACCGCCCATATCCGCCAGATTTTCGTTCAGCTTGGCGACAGGGAAGGGGCGGTATTCCCACTCTCGAAGGCGCCAACACGGCCCCCGGTTCTGGGTTTCCCCCTGTTGCCCCAACCGAGTGCCAGGCACCTTCATTCAAGAGCGTGACGAACGCTGACCTTGAACCCCCGTTCCACCGCCCCTGGAACGGGGGTTTAATTTTGGGCTTGGCGCCGGTCGCCGCCCCCTGCCCGCAATCGCATTGCACCGCGCGCGCCGCGCCGATAGAGCCACGCCATGACAACCAGCATCGCTTCGTGGAACATCAACAGCGTCCGCGCCCGCATCGGCATCGTCGAGAAATTCCTGCGCGAGGAAGCGCCCGACGTCCTGTGCCTGCAGGAAACCAAGGTCGAATGCGTGTCCTTCCCGCCCGACATGTTTCGCAGCCTCGGCTACACCCATATCGTCACCCACGGTCAGCGCATGCACCATGGCGTCGCGATCGTCAGCAAAGTCCCGCTGGCCGACGTCCGCAAATATGACTGGCAGGCCAATGGCGAGGCGCGCCACGTCGGGGTCACGCTGCCCGGCGGCGTGCGGCTCGACAATGTCTATATCCCAGCCGGGGGCGACGTCGCCGACCGCGAGATCAATCCGAAATTCGGGCAGAAGCTCGATTTCTACGCGCGGATGACCGAATGGTCGGGGGCGCTCGACCAGCCCACGGTCCTGACCGGCGATTTCAACGTCGCGCCACTCGAAAGCGACGTATGGAATCATAAGGCGTTGCTGGACGTCGTGAGCCACACGCCGATCGAGGTCGAGACGCTGGCGAAGCTGCAGGCGGCGTCGCAATGGGTCGACCTTGGCCGTCATTTCATCGCGGCGCCGACACCGCTCTTCACCTGGTGGAGCTACCGCGCCAAGGATTGGGAATTGTCCGATCGCGGCCGCCGGCTCGACCATATGTGGGTGACTCCCGACTTGCTGGCAAAGGCGGTGTCGCACCGCATCGTCCGGCCGGCGCGCAGCTGGGAACGGCCGTCGGACCATATCCCGTTGATTACCGAGTTCGATTTTTGAGTGACGCCGCGCGCATGGATGGCGGCGCCCGCCGGGCGGCGCGCGCGGTCGATGCGCTGCGCCGCGGCTGGCCGGTGCGCGTGACCGGCGACGACGGCGTTCTGGATTTGCTGGCGATCGAGAGCGCGAGCGACGCCGCGCTGGCGGATTTTAGCGATGGTGTCGCCGACGTGCTGCTGTCGGGCGAGCGCGCGGTGACGCTGAAGCTCACCAACCAGCGTGCCGCCGCCGCGCCGGGACCGGTGCGGCTGACCGGTGCCGCGACCAGCGTCGCGGCGGGACTGGCGATCGCCGACCCGGCACTCGACCTTGCCAATCCGCTCAAAGGCCCGTTCCGTACCCAGGCGACCGGCGGCGAGGCCGCGGCGATGGCCGCGATGCTGATGGCACGCCACGCCGGCCTGCTCCCCGCCTTTTTCGTGCGCGAAGCGGCGGGCGGCGCCGAAACCGCCTGCAACGCCGCCGATGTCGACGCGTTGCTCGACCCCACGCGCCTCCATATCGCCGCCCGCGCCCGCCTCCCGGTCGAGGCCAGCGAAGGCGCCGAGATCGTCGCCTTTCGGACTCCCGAAGAGGCGTCGGACCATGTCGCGCTCGTTATCGGCAAGCGCGACGCGAGCCCGCCGGTGGTGCGGCTGCATAGCGAATGCCTGACCGGCGACGTGCTCGGCAGCCTGAAATGCGACTGCGGACCGCAGCTTCACGCGGCGCTGCACGCGATGGCCGATGCGCCTTGGGGGGTGCTGCTTTACCTGCGGCAGGAAGGGCGCGGGATCGGGCTGGTCAACAAGCTGCGCGCCTATGCGTTGCAGGATCAGGGCTATGACACCGTCGATGCGAACCTGCGGCTGGGCTTCCCGGTCGAGGCGCGCGATTTCGCGATCGCGGGGCGGATGCTCGAGTTGCTCAACATTCCGCGCATCCGGTTGATGACCAACAATCCGGAAAAGGTCGCGCGGCTGGAGCGCGAGGGCGTCGAGGTGGTCGAGCGCATTCCGCTCGCGCTGCCGACGAACAAATATAATGAGCAATATCTGGCGACGAAGCGCGACCGGACCGGGCATCAGCTCTAAAAACACGTCGCCCCCGCGAAGGCGGGGGCCGCTATCGGCGTTGCGCTAGGCTGTCTGCGGCCCCCGCCTTCGCGGGGGCGACGATAATCAGTGTACGAACCGCGCCACCACGTCGCGATAGCTGCGGCTGACCTTCACCTGCGCGCCGGAGCCGAGGACCAGGAAGCATTCGCCGTTGGTGTGCGGCTTGACCTGCTTGACCTGGCTGAGGTTGACGATCGTCGAGCGATGCACGCGCTGGAAGTTGCGCGGGTCGAGCCGCTTTTCGAGGTCCTTCATCGTCTCGCGCAGGATCAGGCTGTTGTCGGCGGTGTAGATGCACATATAGTCGCCCGCAGCATCGATGCGTTCGATGCTGTCGACGTCGACGCGGAAGATCTGGCCGCGATCCTTGATGTTGATCATCTTTTCATAGCGGTCGGCGGCATGCGCATCGGGGGCGATTTCGGCGTCATAATCGTCGGCCGCGTCGGGCGCGACCTCGGCGAGCACGGTCTTGAGGCGTTCGACCTCGGCTGCGCCGCGTTTTTCGGTCAGACGCTGGCGCACGCGGTCAAGCGCGTCGGCGAGGCGTTCGGGTTCGACCGGCTTGACCAGATAATCGACCGCCTGCGCCTCGAAGGCGCGGATCGCATGGTCCGAATAAGCGGTGACGAACACCACCAGCGGCGGTTCGACTTCCATCAGCCCCTGGATCACCGAAAAGCCGTCGAAGCCCGGCATCTGGATGTCGAGGAAGACGAGGTCGGGCTTGTGGGTCTTGATCTTGCGGATGGCCTCGCGGCCATTTTGGGCGGTGTCGACGATTTCGACGTCGCTGTGCGGTTCGAGCCGCAATTGCAGGCCCTGGGTGGCCAGTTTTTCGTCATCCACCAGGATGGTTCTGATCGTCATGTTCTCTCGGTTCCAATCGTCATTTGCCCGTCGGGCTGAAACGGAAACTCGACAACCACCGTGAATCCGCCGTCAGCGCCCGATTGGGCATCGAACCGGTGCTGATCGCCGAAAGCCTGCGCCAGCCGGTCTCTGATATTTGCTAAACCCACGCCGGTTGATTCCGTTGCAATGACGCCAGTGGTGGGGTCCGCGCCATCGGCTGACAATCCCGACCCGGTGTCCGACACGGTAATCCGAACATTTTGACCGGCAAGCTGAGCCGAAATCGTGATGTCGGCGCCATCCTCCTGCGGGGTGACCGCATATTTTATCGCATTTTCGATCAGCGGCTGGAGCAACAGCGAGGGCAGACGCGCGCGCGAAACGGCGGGATCGATCGCGAAATGCGGGCGCAGCCGTTCCTCGAAGCGCATTTTTTCGATGTCGAGATACAGCTTCAGCGTCTCGATTTCCTGCGCCAGCGTCACCTGCGCGGTCGGTTCGTTGGCGAGCGTGTAGCGCAGGAACGCCGACAGCCGCGACAGCATCGCATTGGCGGGTTCGGATTGCTTGAGCAGCACCAGCGTCGAGATGCTGTTGAGCGTGTTGAACAGGAAATGCGGGTTGAGCTGGTAGCGCAGCATTGCGAGCTGCGCCGAGGCCGCCTGCGCCTCGAGCCGCAGCACGCGGTCATTCTGTTCCTCGAGCTGGAGGAAATAGTTGATCGCGAAATAGAGTGCCGACCAGGCGGCGAGCGAGGTCGCGTCGATATAGACCGCGCCGAGCAGCAGGCTGGTGAAGCCCGCGTCGCTGTTCGGGTTCTGGATCTGCGCGACCCAGGCGTCGATGAACGCCCAGAGCGCGGTGGCGATACCCGCCAAGCCGAAGCTGACCCCCCACATCAATAGCGGGCGGCGGCTGATCAGGGTGCGATAGCAGACCGACAGGATCAGCGAGAGCGAGAAGCCGGTGATCGCCGACACCGTCTGTGGAATCAGGAAGGCTAGCGCCTGCCCGTTGGCGAGGCCCGACACGCCGCGCAGCCCGAGCCAGGCGAACCAGCCGAGGATCTGGAGATTCCAGAAGGCGCGCACCTTATTGCCGAAAAAAGGTCCCGGCGAGGATAGTCCGAACAGCGGCATCGGATGTTGGGTTGCGGTCAGCGGCAGGCGGGGCGGCTGGACGGTCCCGCGTCCGTCACTCGGCGGCAACCGGCGCCATCCGCTCATCTGCGCGCGTCCGGGCCTGGCCCAGCGGCTGCAGTTCCGACCGATGTTTCCACACCAGTTCCTTATAGCCGAGCGAGCGTCCGTCGTGCGCGGTCATGGTGACGGGGCCGATCGGCTGTTCGTCGCGAACATCGACCAGCACCGGGGTCGAGGGCACGCCGGCCCCCCATTTTTCGCCCCATTGGCGCAGCGCGATCATTGCGGGCAGCAGCTCGAGGCCCTTTTCGGTGAGTTCGTAGCGTACCTTGCGGCGATCCTCGGCCATCACTTCGCGCGCCATGATGCCATGGTCGACGAGCCGCGACAGCCGGTTCGACAGGATGTTGCGCGCGATACTGAGTTCCTGCTGAAACTCCTCGAAATGATGGACGCCGTTGAAGGCCGCGCGCAGGATCATGAACGACCAGCGCTCGCCCATCGCCTCGAGCGCGAGCGGCAATGCACAATTGTCACCGTAGAGGATGTTCAGCGGTTCGCGTAATTTTCCCATAGGCCCAGCCCTAACGTAAAATCGGCCCCCGCACAAAAAAATATGTAGGCTTGGTTGCATTTTGCAACCCACGTACTAAATTTCCTTTTGCAACCTAAATAGGTGCTCAAAAAGGAAGGGCCTCCCCATGTTCAAATTCTCGTTCGCGGCGCCTGTCGTGCCGATGTTCGCCGTCGCGCTGGCCGGTGGTGCTGCCGCCCTGCCCATGACCGCCCAGGCCGCGGGCGGCGCCTATTACCGCGCCGAACTGGCGAGCCCGGCCCCGAAGGGCAAGTTCGTAGCGCGCGGTATCGTCTGGTCGTGCGAAGGCACCAATTGCGTCGGCGCGCGCGGCACCAGCCGCCCGCAGATGATGTGCGCCGGGCTCGCCAAGGAAGCCGGCGAAGTGAAGGGCTTCATTGCCGACGGCAAGGCGCTCGAAGCCGAGGATCTGGCGCGCTGCAACGGCGCCGCCTGATCGGCCGGCCGGACGGCGCTCCCCTCCCGCTCCGCCGTTCGACCCTGGCCGCATATAGAGCCGCCGCGACCTCCCATAGCCCCGGGGAGGCACGGCGGCTTTTTCTATGCCCGGATGATCAGGCCGTAAGGCGATTGCGCGCGACGACGAGCGTCCAGCGCGCGAGCGCGGGTAGCCGCGCGAGGACCGTCGGGGGATGCGCGCGCAAGGCGCGGCTCACGAGGTCGAAGCGCCAGCGGCGCTGGCTCTTGAGCGCGAGGCCAAGCAGGATTTCGCCGCGGCTGCGCGCCGGCAACTGGTCTGGCATCGCGCGTTCGACGATGACAGCGGTCAACGCGTAGATCTGATCGGCACGCTGACTGGTCAGGCTGCCGCCATGCTTGCGGTAGACATAGAGATCTTCGTGCAGTTCGACGAAGGTGAACCGCTGCGCCGCGCGCAACCAGAAATCATAATCCTCGACCCCGAACAATCCGACGTCGTAACCGCCGAGCACTTCGGTCACGTCGCGGCGATACAGGAAGGCGGCGCCGATATTGTTGCCGTGGAGCAAGCGTTCGACCGGTCCGACCCGCGACCGGCCGAGATCGTTTCCGGCATCGTCGATCAGCGAGAAATCGGCATAGGCGACCCCCGCATCGGGATGCGCGTCGAGTGTCGCGACAAGGCGGTCGAGCATCTGCGGGCGGAGGAGGTTGTCGTCCGACGTCCAGCTGTGCAATTCGCCCCGCGCCTGCGCAAAGCCGTGGTTGAGCGCCGCGGGCAGGCCGACGTTGGTGTCGAGGCGGAAATGGCGGACGCGCGGGTCGCGCGCCGCCGCAGCGGCCATGATCGCGGGGCTTTCGTCACGCGACGCGTCGTCGACGAGGATCAGTTCGAAGTCGAGGAAGCCTTGCGCGAGGACCGAATCGATCGCCTCGTCGAGCCAGCGCGCACCATTGTGCACGGGCATCACCACCGACACGCGCGGGCTTGCCGTGGTCGAATCGAAAGCTTCGGTCCCTGTCATTGCCTCCCGCCATAGCCCGCACGCACGATGCTTCCAAAGCCGTTTACCAAAATTGCGAGTTCACGGCGGCGGTGCGCAGCAAAGTTTCGCATTGCATTTGGGCGCGCATGAACGACATTGGGACAGGATGCTGCGTCAATATGAACTTGTCGAGCGCGTGCGCGCTTATGATCCCGACGTCGACGAGGCGTTGCTCAACCGCGCCTATGTCTTCACCGTCCAGAAACACGGCAGCCAGAAACGCGCGTCGGGCGACCCCTATTTCAGCCATCCGGTCGAGGTCGCGGGCATTTTGACCGAGTTGCACCTCGACAGCGAAACGATCGTCACCGCGCTGCTCCACGACACGCTCGAGGACACGCTGACCACCCCTGAAGAAATCGAGCGGTTGTTCGGGGCCGATGTCGGGCGGCTGGTCGACGGGGTGACCAAGCTATCGAAGATCGAGGCGCAGACCGAGAATGAGCGCGCGGCGGAAAACCTGCGCAAATTCCTGCTCGCCATGTCCGACGACATCCGGGTGCTGCTGGTCAAGCTCGCCGACCGGCTGCACAATATGCGCACGCTGCATTTCATCCAGAATCCCGACAAGCGGCGTCGCATCGCCAAGGAGACGATGGACATCTATGCCCCGCTCGCCGAGCGGATCGGCATGTATGAATATATGCGCGAGATGCAGCTGCTCGCGTTCCGCGAACTTGAGCCCGAGGCCTATGCGACGATCACCGGACGGCTGGCGAAGCTGGCCGCCGGCGGCAAGGACAAGGTCGCGAAGATCACGTCGGATTTCAAGGAGCTGCTGGCGAAGAACGGCATCGAGGCCGATGTGTCGGGGCGCGAGAAGCATCCCTATTCGATCTGGCGCAAGATGCAGGAGCGACACGTCAGCTTCGAACAGGTGACGGACATCATCGCCTTCCGCATCATCACCCCGACCGATGCCGATTGTTACGCCGCGCTCGGGCTGCTCCATCGCAAGTGGAAAATGGTGCCGGGGCGCTTCAAGGACTATATCTCGACGCCGAAGCGCAACGGCTACAAGTCGCTGCACACGACGATCATGCACCAGCAGAATATGCGAATCGAGATCCAGCTCCGCAGCGTCGGCATGCACCAGCAGTCCGAATTCGGCTTCGCCGCGCATTGGGCATACAAGCAGGGCGGGACCGCCCCCGACGGGCAGGCGGGGTGGATTCGCGACCTGCTCGAAATCCTCGAACAGACGCACGATCCCGAAGAGTTCCTCGAAAACACGCGCATCGCGATGTATCAGGACCGCATCTTCGCCTTCACCCCCAAAGGCAGCCTGCACCAGTTGCCCAAGGGCGCGACCCCGGTCGATTTCGCCTATGCCGTCCACACCGGGCTCGGCGACCGGACGGTCGGCGCCAAGGTCAACGGCCGGCTGGTGCCGCTGCGCACCCAGCTCGCCAATGGCGATACGGTCGAGATATTGTCGTCGGACAAACAGACGCCGCAGCCCGCCTGGCTCGGCTTCGCGGTCACCGGCAAGGCGCGCGCCGCGATCCGCCGCCATGTTCGTTCGAAGGAAAAGGTCGAACTGGCGTCGCTGGGCCGCAAGCTGTACGACGAGATCGTCGCGCGGCTGCCCGGCAGGGTCGGCGACAAGGCGCGCGCCGCGGCGCTGACCCGGCTCAAGCTCGAAGACGACACCGCGCTCTATGTCGCGATCGGCAAGCGGCGCCTGTCGGACAATGCGGTGCTCGAGGCACTTGTCCCCGGTATCACCGCCGAGATGAAATCGAAACCCGGCAAGCTGGCGCAGGGCTCCGCGGTGTCGATCGAGGGGCTGACCCCCGGCGTCGCCTATCAGCTCGCCGATTGCTGCCACCCGGTACCGGGCGATCGCATCGTCGGGTTGGCGCGTCCGGGCGAGGGCATCGAGGTGCATGTCATCGACTGCCCGAGCCTCGCCGATGGGATCGATGCCGACTGGATCGACCTGCGCTGGCAGGAAGACAGCGAGGGTGGCAATGCGCGGCTGTGCATCGTCATCCTCAACGAACCCGGCACGCTTGCCGAAATGTCGGGCATCCTTGCCGCCAATATGGCGAACATCACCAATTTGCGGCTGTCGAACCGCGAGGGCGGGTTCCACACCTACGACGTCGTCGTCGAGGTGCGCGACGTCCATCACCTGATGCGGATATTGTCGGCGCTACGCGCGTCCGACACGGTGGTGCAGGCGGAAAGGCTCTAGCCCCCCGGGCGTACCGACCCGTCGGCGAAATCGGCAAGCGACGACTGGCCGATCGGCACCGCCGGGTTGCCCCCCACGATGACATTGCGCGCGACATCCTTGACCACCACCGCGCGCGCCGCCGCCACGGCGCCGTCGGCGAGGGTCACGCCCGGGCCGACAAAGGCGTCGGCGGCGACCCACGCATTGCGGCCGATCGCGATCGGCGCCGCGGTGAGCGCGAAGCCGGGGGCGTGGATGTCGTGGCTGGCGGTGCAGAGATAGGCGCGCTGGCTGACCACCGACCAGGGACCGAGCGTCACGCGTGCGACCGAATAGATTTCGCTGCGCGGGCCGAGCGTGCTGCCCTCCCCCATTTCGAAATTCCACGGCGCCCAGATTCGCGCGCTGGGATAGGGCCGCGTTTGCGAACCGATTTTTGCACCGAATGCGCGGAGCAGGACGCGGCGCCAGCCGTGGAGTGGGATCGGGCTGGTGCGATAGAGGATGAGCCAGACGGCGTTCCACAGCGCACGGCGCACTTTGTCGCCAAAACTGGGATGGGGGATCACGACCGGGCGCATCGGCTAACGTCTCATAACAGGAAGGCGGCGGGACGGTCCGCCGGTGCGAGGCTGTCGCACAGGCGGACGCGATTGACTAGCCGCCGAACTTGTCGGGGCCGCGCCACGCCGCCGCCTGCTCGGCGTCCTTCGGATCGGAATCGCGAACCTTATAGACATTGCCCCGGCTGTTCAGGAACAATTTCTCCATCTCGGGCCGGGTGAAGGGGCGCGAGCCGAGGCGGCCGAACACCGCCATCTGGCCGCCGGTCTCATCGACCGCGCGGTCGCGGTCGAGCCCCTTCGACAGCGCGAGCGCCGGCGCCGGTGTCCTGGCCCAGGCGATCAGTTCGGGGGTGGGTTTGGGCGAAAAGCCGTAGAGGCCAGCGTTGTCGGGGCTGGTCAGCTGTATCACCTTGATGCCCGCGCGCCCGTCGGCGACATAGGCGAAGAGCGAAGCGTTGGCCGACGCGACGATCACATCCTCGGCATCGACGAGCGCGCCGCCGAAGGTCTGCCCCGGCCAGACCAGCGGCGCCGCGGGCTTGGTGACGTCGACGATGACGAGGCCGTCCGCCTTGGCCGCGACATACATATAGGTGCGCGCGACATAGATTTTACGCGCATTGGTCAGGCGCACCGTGCCCGAGGGCACCGGCACCGGCTGCGCCAGATTGGTGACGTCGAACAGCTTCACCCCCTCGGCATCGGTGATCCAGAGGTAGCGGAACTGAACCGCGCTGGCGCGCGCATCGGTCAGCGGCAGTTGTGCCGTCACCTTGGGTGCGAGCGGGTTCGTCAGGTCGAGCACGACGAGGCCCGCGTCGGTGGTAACATAGGCGATACTCCCCGCGAGCGTGACGTGCCGCGCTCCGGCGAGGACATTGCCCTCGTTCCAAGTCAGCGCCCGGGTCAGCTTGTTGTTGCGGAACTCGCCGTCGGCCATCGTGTCGATGTCGACCAGGATCAGCCCTTCGACGCTGTCGGTGATCACCGCATAGCGATAGATGGGGTGCATCGCCTGTTCGTGGTTCTGCGGGAAATCCTTCACGATATGGTCGTTGCGCGACACGCTGACCGGCTGGGTCGTCGCGATCGCCATGCAGGTGGCGTTCTTCGTCTTCACATGGGTGTCGTGACCCAGCGACGAGAAGGGTGCGCGAATGATGCGTTCGGAGAAGCCCTTGTTGCCGATCGACGCGACGTCATAGACGCGGAAACCGCCCTTGCCCTCTGCGACGAACATATATTCGCCACGCTGTTGCAGGCAGTTCACGCGGCCGCTGGTGCCCTGGACGATATTGGCGAATTCCTCGAGCGCGTATTTTTCGCCCGACACCTTCTTGTCGAAGGTCTTGCCGCGCACCCAGTTCTTGAGCTCGCGCCCGTTCTGCTCGACGTGCAGCTTCCAATAATCGGGATAGGCATATTTCTGGAGGTAGCTGCCGATCACCGCCTGCGGCTCGTCCCATTCGGTGACGCGCGTCGCCTGGAAGCCGTCTTCCATGCCCGACCAGACGTTGAGGCCGACGAAGTTGACGAAGTTGGTCCCCAGCAGGTTGAGCTGCGCCATGATCGCGTTGTTGTCGTCATTTTCGGACAGGTGGCAGTCCGAGCATTGCTTGGTTTCCTGGCGGCGCACCGTGTGCGGGAAATGCGGTGCGAAGGCCTGGCTCGAATAGCCCGCCGACGAGATCGGCGGCTGTTGCACATAGATGCGCTCGCGGTTGATGTTGGTCGAGGAGAGCACGAGCGCCGAGGTTGATCGGACCGGCGTGATGATCCCCCGGACCTCGCCGTTCGGGCCGGGTTCGCCGGGCTTGGTCAGCTGGTGCCGGCCAAGCTGGAACATCTCGTCGCGCGCGACCTGCGGGTTGTAAGTCGCGAAGTTGCGCGTCTCCTCGCCCTCGAAGTGATGCATGCTGGTTTTCCAGTTCGCCTCGATCGGCAAATGGCACCCGCCGCAGCTGGTCGTCCAGCTGAGGTGGCAGGTGAAGCAGGTCATCTTGTCTTCGCCGTGCGCGCGATCCTCCTTCGCGACGTCGGGACCCCAGGCGAAGCTGCCGTCGTCGGCGCCGCTGCGCGCCATCAGCTTGGCGCGCGCCGCCTTGGCATTGAAATGCGGCCCCGGCGTCACCGCCTGCTTGACCAGGCTGACCTGCCATTCGAGTTTCGGATCGACGATCGAGCGCTGGATCAGCCCGGTGACGTCGCCATTGTCATTATACTGGAATTCGAAGCGGCGACGCCCGTCGGGGTTGCGCAGCAGCGCGAGGTTGGTGCCCTGCGGCCGCGCCGCGACGTTCGAGGTCAAAAGGTTGGGCAGCGCGTCGGCGGTGCCGTGGCAATCCTTGCACCCGATCTCGACCGCGTTGGCGACCTCGCCCTGGATATAGCCATTGCCATGGCTGTCCTGCGCGAAGTGGCAGTCGGCGCATTGCATGCCCTTTTCGGCGTGGATGTCCATCATATGGACCGCCTTGCCGGGGTTGATGCCGGGCGGCACGAACTTGCCCTCGACCCCGGGACGGCCGGGATCGGCGCTCGACAGGCAGAGGTCGCGCTCCTTGGGGTCGCTGTAATGGCTGCAGCTCTTGCGCCATTTCTCCGGGTCCTTGGGATCGATGATGTTCGGGTCGGTGCCGTAGGTCGCCATATTCCCGTCGGCGGTCAAAAGATTGCCGTTGCGGTCGCGCTTGAAGATACCGCGGAAGTTCCAGCCATGGCCGTGATAGTCGGCGAACTGGGTGTCCTTGTTGGTGTCGTTGACGTCATAGACGTCGCGCAGGAATTCGACGT
This sequence comes from Sphingopyxis sp. EU05-FHT14B03, assembly GCF_058790875.1. NCBI lineage: Bacteria > Pseudomonadati > Pseudomonadota > Alphaproteobacteria > Sphingomonadales > Sphingopyxidaceae > Sphingopyxis > Sphingopyxis sp. EU05-FHT14B03. The sequence continues at coordinate 1,600,702 of NZ_JBYTDC010000001.1, read as the reverse complement.
CGGACCACAGTCCGCGCGTCGCCGCGGCCTCGGGGTTGCGTTCGAGGGTCTTATGCACCTCGGCAGCGGTCGGATAATGCTGCCGCTTGTATTTCTTCTGATAGTCCGCGTCGCTCATCCCCGGCGGGCGCGGCGCGGTGTTGTTCGGACCCGGCCACATTTGCGGCGCGTCGGATTCATAATCCCACATCGTGTAGCCGAGGTAGGAGTTCAGGAAGATGTTCGGCTGGTGCATGTGGCAGGACATGCACTGCGAGGTCGGGATCGAGCGGGTGAAGGTGTGCTTGATCGGGTGCCCCGCTTCGAGACGCTCCTTTTTCGCGAACACCTGCGGCCCCGCCGCGGCGTCGGCGGGGTTGATCAGCCCGCCGTGCTGGTCGGGATCGGGCGCGTGCTTGGCGGGATCGCCATGCTCGGTGCCCCCACCGCCGTGACTGTCGCCATGGCCGTCGTCGGCCTTGTATTTGCGGTCACGGATCGTCGGGTCGATCGTCGCAGTCTCCCCGTCGCGACCGAACTGCGAATAGGTCAGGCTGTGGCGTGGTTCGCGGTCGTTGGCATAGATGACGTGACAGCCCGAACAGCCTGAGTGGCGATAATCGCCCGGCTGGTCGTTGGTACCCATGAACCACATCAAAGGATCGTTGAGCCGCGTCTTGTGGATGTTGAGCACGGGGATCGACACGCGCAGTCCGGTGCCGGGGCCGCGGTTCGATTGCTTGAGGTCGGGGCGCCCCGGCTCCTCGAGCCGCTGGATGCTGCCGGTGGGGTTGGGCAGGCCGATTTCGGGGAATTGCGTGTTGATGTTGCGCCCGCCGCGTTCGAACACGCGGAAGACGTCGCCCGGCGGGAGCACGCTCCAGCGCGGCAGCGGATACATTTTGGCGAGCGCGCCGCGCGCGCGCTCCTTGTCGGTCAGGATCTTATCGAACGCGACCTTGGGGTCGCAGGCGTTCTTATATTCCTCGGGCGTCATCGAGGTGGTCGGCGACAATATGCAGGCGGCCTCGCCCTTGCGGGTATAAGCCTCGCCGAAGACGTAGTTCTTATAGGGGACGATGCCGTTGTTATAGGCCGCACCGCCCCACAGCATCGCCCCCGTCGACATCATCGAGCGTTCGGTCGCCTCGATCACCTCAAGGTGGCACGCCCCGCAAGCCTCGCGTGCGACGCGATAGTCGCTGGGATTGATGAAGCGGATGAACTCGGGCGCTTCCTTGTTGAGCAAGGTGTAGCTGCGTTTCGGATTCGCGGAGCTGTGACCCCAACTGTTCGGCAGCGTCGGCTGCGGATGCGCGACCTTCATTGCCGCGAGATTGTACGGATTGTCGTAACCGAGCTTGGCGTTGCCGAAAGCCGCGGGCGATTCGGCGTCGCCGCCATGGCAATCGACGCAGCCGAGTTGCACCGCGGGGGTCGCGTGCATCGATGGGGCGTCGGTCTGGGTGTGGCAGCTGTAGCAGCCTTTCGATTTTCCGAGCACCGCAGCCTCGCGCTCGGCGAAGGTCGCCCCGGGCTGTTCCTTGGGCGCCGGAGGGCTGAAGCGATATTCGACCTTCACCGGCTTTTCGCCCTCGGCCGCGCGCACCATCGAGACGGCGAGGCTCGCGCCCATCAGGACGAAGGCAAGGAGGGCGAGGAGCTTGCGGGCCATGATCTAGAAACTCACAATCACATTGGCGAGGATCGAGAGATAGGCGTCGTCACCCTCTTTGTTGTCGAACAGGTCTTTGAACCCCTTGCCTGGCAACAGCATCGCGGCGCTGAGGCGTCCGACAATATTCTGCGTCGCCTTGGGTCGCCAGATCCCAGCGACCGAGAGGTCGAAGCCGATATCCTTGGGGATCGTTCCCTCGCTGCGCAGCACTTGCAGGCTGGAGGTGTCGGCGAACCAGAGGTGGTTGAAATTGGTGCTGACGCGCACTTCGGGCGACAGGTCGAAATCGCCGCCGACACCGACGAAGACGGTGCCGGGGTTGTTGAAGTTCGACTGCCCCTCTTCCTTCGACGAGCGCAGCGAATTCAGGATGCCGTTGCGGCCCGAGATCGCGATGACGCGACCGCCGCCGGCGAAGGGGATTGTCTGGCGGATCCAGTAGCTGGTGTCGGCGCCGCCGAAGATCGGATTTTCGAAGATCGCGTCGAAGCCGCCTTCGGTGTTGTTATACGGGTCGCGGTCGCCGGTGGCGTAGAGGCCCGACAGACGGAAGCGCATCCAGTCGTGATCGTAGCTGAGTTCGACCGCACCAAAGCCTGCGCGGATCTTGGCGGGCTTGCTGGTGAAGAAGCTGTTCCGGTCCTCACCCAGCGCGGCGTAGAAGCTCGCGGTCAGGTTGATCCGCCCGATGCGGCCATCGGCGCTGTACCCCAGATAGACGACATCATATTCACGCCCGCGCAGGTCGCCGAGCAGCGCCGGGCGCACCGGGAAACCATTATGGTCGATCTGAACGTCGTTCTTTTCGCGGTTCATATTATAGGTCACGCTGACCTGGCTGGTCAGCCCGACGAACGGGAAATCCTGGCGATAGAGATTGCCGGTGAAGACGAAATCGTCGCGCGGGGTCTGGGTGATGTCGTTGAGGCCGCTGTTGGTGTCCTTCTCCAGCCGCCAGAAGGCCGCGAGATTATATTGGAAGCGGTTGTTGTCGCGGTTGCCGAAAAAGCGGACGCCGAGCTGCGAATCCTGGAACAGGAAGCCGCGAAAATCGCTCTGGAACGGCTGGATACCGACGCGGATCGAGTGGAAGTCAAAGCGGTCGCTGTCGTTGCCGAGATGCTTGTCGACGAACAATTCCTGCACGCCGATGAAATGGTCGAAACGGTGGCTTTTCTTCGATGGGCGCACGTCGAGCACGCGCCGTTCGGGCACGTCGACATAGTTCGCCTGATAGGCCAGCGTGACGCGATATTCGATGTCGGGCGGCTTGAACGCGGTCGACCCCTTGATCAACGCCGCGCCGACAATGAAGGTCTGCGCCGCGACGAAGCTGCGGTTCTTGCCGAACACGTCGAGGCTGCCGGGGCGCGACGTGGTCTGGACGCCGACCGGGATCGGAAAGGTGCGCGGTTCGAACACCGTGTCCGAAATGGCGTTGACGACGAAAAACCAGTCGTCGCCCTTCAGTCCCAGGAATTTTGGCGTCTTGCAGCGCACTTCGCCGGCCCGCGCGCGCAGTTCCTGCTCCTCTTCGGTCGGGATGCAGATCGGCCGGTCGCCCTTGTAGGTGTTCTGGTGATAGGGATCGAACCAGCGTTCCTTGACGACGCCAAGGCTCTCGATCAGTCGCCAGCGATCGGGGACCGGCAGCTGGTTTTCCATGCCCGGAAAAGCCTCGGGCGGTGGCGGGCGCAGCGCCCCGATATTGTCTTGGGTAAGCTGGTCGGGCAAGTCGGGGCGGTATCCCGGACGGCGACGACCGTCGATGATCTGGGTCATCAGATCGTCGCTCATCATCTGCTGCCAGTCGACCGGCGGTGGCGGCGGGGTGAGGTCGTCGAGCGACGGTTCTGCGGTCGGGCTTTCGGTCGTTACGACCGGGGGATCGGCGGGCACCGGTTCGGCCACGTCGCCCGGGGCGCTTTGCGCCGCCAGGCTGGCGATGATCGGCCAAAGGCTGCTTCCCGCGAGGCTCATATCCTATAGCCCATCGCAGACATTTTGCTGCGCCGTGTCGAGGAAGGGCGCGAACGGACAGCCGATATAGCGCAGCCGCACCGAGGCGCCGCCGGCGAGATTGACGATGATGCGGTCCGAGCGGATCGCGGGCGGCGCATTGCCGATGCCGCCGACACGCGCGCCGCCATTATGCGCGCCAAGGAAGCTGATCATGTCATCCTGATCGATGCCGTCGCCCGACACGCCGATGCCGCCGACGAGCTGGTTGCCACGATAGATGGGAACCGAGCCGGGGAAGATCTGGATGCCGTTCTGCAGCCGGTTGGTGCCCGACGGTGTGTCGGGCAGCGTCGTGCAGCGCTGCGGCGTGTCGGTCGCGCTGGCGCCGGTGACGAATCCCAGATGCTGCCCGATATTGCCGATGATCAGCGCCGATTGCAGCCCGGTCGAGAAGGGATTGAACTGCGCGATCGGGCGCGACAGCGGGCCGTTCGGGCGCCCGACCTCGCCATCGGGGAAATAGGGGCGCGACAGATTGCCGTTCGCGCGATCGGAGAAGGCATGGGTGCCGGTCAGCGCCGCCGGATCGTTCAGAAAGCTGCGCGTCGCGGTGACGAACTGGCGCACGTCGGCGCTGGCATTGGCGCTCAAGTCGGCGCCGGCGATCGCGTTCGAGAAAAAGGTCGCGGTGCGCGCCTTCTGCAACGAAACGTCGGTGCCGAAAATCGGCGCGTCGGGCGAGCGAACGATGCCGAGCACCGCGCCATGCGTATCGACGACGCTGACCGACACCTGCGCGCGGCTGTCGAGCGGGCGGCGGATCTGGCCGCGCGCGCGGCTAATGATCGTGAAAGCCTCTTCCATTACCGCGCGCACTTCGGCTTGGGTCAGTGGCGCGCTGTTGCTGGCGGCGTCGGTGGCGGCGCGGACCGGATAGCGGTTGGTGCCGCTGCCGTCGGTGAGCACATAGGCGTCACGGTTGCTGAACTCGGCGGCGGTCGAGGGGCGCATGCCCGATGCCTCGGTGCCATAGACGGTACCCGCGATGATCGCGGCATTGGCATAGCCGATCACCGCGACCAGATTGCCCGCAACGCCGTTGAAGCTCGCGAAACTCGCGCCGGTCGATGATTTCAGGCCGCCATAGGTGGCGTCGGAAAAGCGCAGGGTGGTGCCGTCGACGGTGATCTTGTCGGCGGTGATGCTCGTCGGCGCCTCGAAGCCGCGCGTTCCGGCGAGTGCGATGAACTCCTCGGCATCATTGTCGATGTCGAGCGTGTTGGCGTCGCTGCCGTAAACGCCGTCGCCCATCACCCCGATGCCGCCGACCAGCTTGCCATTCTTGTAGAGCGGCAGGCCGCCGGGGTCGGCCGACAGGCCGAGCGGCGAGCGTTTGGGTCCGATCAGCGCCGCGCCGCCGGGCGCGCCGAAGCGCGCGCTGAGGTCGCTGCACGGCAGCTGGCTGAACTGCACGCCGAACAAAGGCCCGCTTTCGAGACCGACGGTGGTCGGCGCGGGCGGGAAATGTTGCTGGACGATCTGGCTCGCGGTGCGTGACGAAAAGGCGTTGCCCGCGCTCGACAGATAGGCGCCGGTCACCGCCTTCGCGATCGCGCCGGCTTCGGCCGGGACGGTGACATTCTGCGCGTCCATGTTGACGCCATTGGGCGCCGCACCGGTCGTCGCGTTGGCGCGCGCGCCGTTCATGCGGAAAATGCCGAGGACGTTGCCGACGCGGTCGGTCACCGCGATCACCGACGGCAGGCCCTGCGCCTGCGCCTCGGCGATGGCGCCAGCCATCACCGCCTGAACGTCGGCGACGCTCAGCGATTCGCTGCCCGGCTGGGTGAAGACGCTGCCGGTCGGGGTCGGGGTTGGCGTGGGGGTCGGTGTCGGGGTGGGCGTGGGGGTGCCACCACCACCGCCCCCCCCGCACGAGGACAGGAGCAGGGTGGCCATCGCGGCCAAGGCGGTCGAGCGGAAAAGGCGACTATGGTTCGGCATGACGATCAGCGCAGCGCCCGGATGGCGCGCACCGCGCTGCCGAGCGAGGCCTGGAATTCGGCGGGTTTATAGGCATTGGGGTCCTTCACCGCGGCATAGGCGCGATCGATGTCTCCGCGGATTCCGGCGGCGGCACCGACGGTGATCCGCCCCGACGAGACCATCGAATTGAGCAGCGTATCGACCCCCATTACCGCCTGTTGCGATCCCGAATAATCGGTGAGGCGATCATTGATCGCCTTGGCCGAAATCGCGTCGACGAGCGCGAAGGCGTCGGCGCCCGAGAAATTGCGCGAGGCGAAGGCCGATTTGAGCGCCGCGACGGTCTGGCCGAGCTGCGCCGCCGCCGCCTTGGCGCTGTCGCGGTCGATCGTCATCGCGCGGTGGAAGGCGGCGGTGCGCGCCGTAAGCTGGTCGGCGAGGGCGGGGGCGGCGATACGCGCGGCGGCGGCGAGCATGATCAGATTCTCGTCATTATAGGGCGGCATGCCCTCGGGGATGTTGCGGCCGGCATTGTCCATGCTGGTCTTCACCGGCTTGGCCTGGTCATAGATGCGGCGGTGGCAGCTGTGGCAGTCGAGGAAGTAGAATTCGGGGAACATGCCTTCGGTCCCGCGCTTCGACTGGAACAGCTGAAGGCTGCGTTCGAGAGCCGTCGCCTGTCCGATCGCCCACATCTGGACATGGTCGGTGCGCGCGTTCGCGGCGCCGAATTTGCGCCAGCCATAATCGGCGTCTTCCTGGTGATGCGCCTGGAGCGAGGAGAAGAGGTCGAGTTCGAAGCTGATGCGCGGGTGACCGGCCGCCATGATCCGGTGGGTAACGAACTGCCCCTCGCCCGCCGAACCGAAATGGCAGTCGACGCACACGCCCGCGCGCACCACCGGATCCTCGAGCTTTTTCAGGCCCGCCGACAGGTTGGCGAGATGTTTGTCGCGGCTCTCGCGGTCGGGGTCGGCGTTGGTACCGATCCCGGCATAGTGGCTGGCGATCCAGCCGCCGGCGGGGCCGTGGCACGATTCGCAGCCGACGCCGTCCTCGAGCGGCACGGTGCCGCGCTGCGCGCCGCCGGCCGCGTCGATCGCGCCCTTGCTGCTGTGACAGCCGAGGCACGTCGGCGCGGTCGCGGCATCCTTCAGCCCCAGATTGCGCGCGATGAACTGGCTGCGGCTGTTGCTCAGCACAGCCCAGGCGCGGCTGTGCGCGCCGCCGGGGGTCGAGGGTTCCTGCCATTTCATCAGCTCGTCCTGGCGGACGACGGCGCCGTCACCCTCCATCCGTCCGTGACAGGTCGATCCGGCGCACGAGGCGACCCCGGTATAGCGCCCGCCGGCCTCGCCCTGCGAGCGGGCGGGCGGGGCGGCGATGACGGCCGCGACGGCGAGCGCCGTCAGCAACAGCACGAGCGCGGCAAAGGCCGCGAGTCCGGGCCGGACGACGGCGAACGCCGCCGAAGGCCGATCGCGGCGCTCCTTTCCAGCGTGCGTCGTCATCGCAGAACCCCTTGTTACCCGAACCGGACGTTTACGTCCTGGCCCGAAACTCAAACCACCCCGAACGCCAGCATCGCATCGGCGACTTTCTTGAAGCCGGCGATATTGGCACCCTTCACATAATCGATATAACCGTCGCCCTGGTCGCCATGGGTCAGGCAGCTTTTGTGGATGCCGTCCATGATGTCCTTGAGCATCTGCTGCAGCTCACCCTCGCTCCAGCTGCGACGACCGCTGTTCTGGCTCATTTCGAGACCCGACACCGCGACGCCGCCGGCATTGGCCGCCTTGCCCGGCGCGAACATGATTTTGGCATGTTTGAACGCATGCACGCCTTCGAGGTTGGTCGGCATGTTGGCGCCTTCGCTGACCGCGATGCAGCCATTCTTCACCAGCTCCTTGGCATCGTCGCCGAGCAGCTCGTTCTGCGTCGCGCAGGGCAGCGCGACATCGCACTTGACCCCCCACGGCGTCTTGCCCGCGGTGAAGCTCGCGCCCTTGAACTCGGTGCAATAATCCTCGATCCGGCCGCGACGGTGCGTCTTGTGCGCTTTCACCCAGTCGATCTTTTCCTGCGTGATGCCGTCGGGATCGTGGATGAAGCCGCCCGAATCGGACAGCGTCAGTACCTTGCCGCCCAGCTGGACGATCTTTTCGGCGGCGTGGGTCGCGACATTGCCCGATCCCGAGATCACCGCCGTCTTGCCGACAAGGTCTTGCCCCTTGGCCGCGAGCATGTTGGCGAGGAAATAGACCGCGCCATAACCCGTCGCTTCGGTGCGGATCAGCGAGCCGCCCCATTCGAGGCCCTTGCCGGTGAGCACCCCGGTGAATTCGTTGGTGATGCGCTTATACTGGCCGAACATGAAGCCGATCTCGCGCCCGCCAACGCCGATGTCGCCCGCAGGCACGTCGATGTCGGCGCCGATGTGACGGTACAGCTCGGTCATGAAGCTCTGGCAGAAGCGCATGATCTCACGCACGCTCTTGCCCTTGGGGTTGAAGTTCGACCCGCCCTTGCCACCGCCCATCGGCAGCCCGGTCAGTGCGTTCTTGAACGTCTGTTCGAAGGCGAGGAATTTGAGCACCGATTCGGTGACCGAGGGGTGGAAACGGATGCCGCCCTTGTACGGACCGATGGCGTTGTTGTTCTGGACCCGCCAGCCACGCTGGACGCGGATATTGCCGTTATCGTCTTCCCAGCAGACGCGGAAGGACACGACCCGGTCGGGTTCGGCAATGCGCCGCAATATCTGCTGCGCGTGATATTCTTCCTTGTCCTTGATGAAGTCGAAGATGTCCTCGGCGACTTCCTGAACCGCCTGGACGAACTCCAGCTGGCCCGGGTTGCGCTTCGACACACCCTCCATGAACGTCTTGAAATCGACGTGATCTGTAACTGCCATGCACCCCTCCCCTGTTGGCTGGGAAAATCGGTGCGACCCCTTTACGATTTTGTCGTTGACCGACCTCGCCCTTCAAAGGCTACACCATCGTCCGGCAAAGGCAAGTCGCGAGCGCGCATCGCGCCGATTTTTTCGCACGCGCACAAGAGGGGCAAAAATGAGCGAGAGCAAGAAGATGGCGGGTGGTATGACGCGGGCTAACGGCGCAATCCTGATCGCGGCCGTCCTGCTGCTGGCGGGGGCGATCGGCCACGCGATCTGGCGCGATTCGGCGCCCGGAAGCGACGGTGCGGCGGCACAGCCGACCGCGGCGCCGTCGGACCTGCTCGCCGCACTCGAGGCGCGAACGCGCAGCGAACCGAACAGCGCCGACGCGTGGATGCAACTCGGCGCGGCGCGATTCGACCTCGGCAATTTCGGCGGCGCGGCAACAGCTTATGAAAAGGCGGTAGGGCTTTCGCCCGAATCGGCGGGGCTGTGGTCGGCGCTCGGCGAGGCGCGGGTGATGGCGAGCCAGAGCGACCCTATGCCTCCGGCGGCTTTGCGGGCGTTCGACAAGGCGATCGCGCTCGACCCCAGGGACCCGCGCGCGCGCTATTTCCGCGCGGTGAAAAAGGACGTAGGCGGCGATCACCAAGGCGCGATCGCCGACTGGTTCGCGCTGCTCGAGGACACGCCGCAGGGCGCGCCGTGGGAAGCCGACCTGCGCCGAACGATCGAACAGGTCGGCGCGATCCACAAGATCGAGGTCGCCGGCCGGCTCGCGAAAACGCAGGCGCGGCCGTTGACCCCCAATGAAATTCCGGTTGCGGCGCGCGCCATTCCGGGGCCAAGTCGGTCCGACATGGAGGCGGCGTCACAGCTGCCCAAGGGCCAGCAGGACGCGATGATCCAGGGCATGGTCGACGGGCTGGAGACGAAGTTGAAGGCCAATCCCGCCGACGTCGACCGCTGGATCATGCTGATGCGCAGCCGTATGACGCTGGGCGAGACGGCGAAAGCGGCGCAGGCCTTGAAGGATGGTATCGCAGCCAATCCGGGCGCGGCGGGACGATTGAAGGCGCAGGCGCAGATGCTTGGCGTGCCAGGGGCTTGAGGGGGATGGGGCCGATGATGAAATGGGCTTTGGTGGCGGGTACGATGATGGTGCCGGGTGCCGCAGAGGCGGCCGACGTGACCTTCACGGTCCATGACGTCACGCTGACCGCGACGATTCCGGCGGGCTATTGCGTGCCGGTGAACAAGGACAAGTTGATCGCCGATACACTGGCGACGGGCGACAAGGAAAATATCACGCTTGCGACGCTGATCCGCTGCGACAAGGCCGGGCGTGCTGAGGGACCGGGCAATGACTATATGCTGATCAAGACGCCCCAGAACGCGCTGGCGACGCGCATTCCGCGCGCCGAGCTGCTCACCGCGCTCGGCGCCGAATTCGGCAAGGCCGAATGGCAATCGGGCGCGACGGGCAAGGCGGCGACCGCCGACGCCGCCAAGGGTCTTTCGGACGCGTTCAGCACGCCGTTCGATATCCAGGGCGATATCGCACCGCGCGGCACCGACGGCGATTGCGCCTATCTGGGCGGCACGTTGAACGTCAACGGCGGCGGGGTCAGCTATCCGATCATCCTTGGCGGCTGCATCACCAGCGCCGCGAATAAGGTCGTCGCGGTCTATACCTATGACGATCCCGGCAAGGGCGGCGGCGTCGCGGGCAAGATGCGCGCCGCGCGCAACGTCGCGATGTCGATCAAGGCGGCGCCCTAGCCTGCCATCAGCGCCGCATTGCCGCCCGCGGCGGTGATGTCGGTCGAGATCGATTTTTCCTCGGCGAAGCGGAACAGATAGTGGGGGCCGCCGGCCTTGGGCCCCGTGCCCGACAGGCCGCGGCCGCCGAACGGTTGCGAGCCGACGATCGCGCCTATCTGGTTGCGGTTCACATAGACATTGCCCACCGCCGCGCGCGCCGCGACGTGCGCCGCGACGCCGTCGATGCGGGTATGGATGCCCAAGGTCAAACCATAGCCCGAGGCGTTGATCGCATCGATCAGCGCGTCGAGCTCGCCGCCCTTCCATGTCGCGACATGCAGCACGGGGCCGAAGATTTCGCGCTTCAGGTCGGTGACATGGTCGAGGCGGATCAACGCGGGGCGGACGAAATGGCCGCCGGGGGGCAGGTCACCGCCCGCCTCGGCGATCACGCGGCCCTCAGTTCGCGCCTCGGCCACATAAGTCGCGATATTGGCCTGCGCTTCCTCGTCGATGATCGGGCCGGTGTCGGTCGCGAGCAGCGCGGGATCGCCGACGTCGAGTTCGGCCATCGCGCCTGCGACCATCTCGATCATCGTATCGGCGACATCCTCCTGCACGCAGAGCAGGCGCAGCGCCGAACAGCGCTGGCCCGCCGACTGGAAGGCCGACGCGACGGCGTCGCGCGTGACCTGTTCGGGGAGCGCGGTCGAATCGACGATCATCGCGTTGGCGCCGCCGGTCTCGGCGATCAGCGTCGCGATCGGGCCGTCGCGCATCGCAAGGCTGCGGTTGATCAGGCGCGCGACCTCGGTCGAGCCGGTGAAGGCGACCCCAATGACGTCGTCATGTCCCGTCACCGCCGCGCCGACGGTCTCGCCGCGGCCGGGGAGAAAATGGAGAATTTCGGCGGGAATGCCCGCTTCGTGGAGCAGTTCGACCGCGGCGTGCGCGATCAGCGGGGTCTGTTCGGCGGGCTTCGCGAGGACGGCATTGCCCGCGGCGAGCGCCGCCGACACCTGGCCGAGGAAGATCGCGAGCGGGAAATTCCACGGGCTGATGCACGCGAAAATGCCCTTGCCCTCGAGCATCAGCTCGTTGCGTTCGCCGGTCGGGCCGGGGAGCGGCAGCGGGTGGGTGAAATGCGCGCGCGTCTGGCCCGCATAATAGCGCAGGAAATCGACCGCCTCGCGGACCTCGGCGACCGCGTCGACGAGCGTCTTGCCGGCTTCGTCGATCGCGAGGCCGAGGAACAGCGCGTCGCGCTCCTCGAGCAGGTCGGCGGCGCGTTCGAGCCGCTCGGCGCGGAAGGCGCCGCCGGCGAGACTCCAATGCTCCTGCACCTGACGCGATGCGGCGACGGCGGTATCGACCGCCGCGGCGTCGGCCTCGACCACCGAGCCGATGACGACGCCGGTCGCGGGGTTGTGGACGGGCTCGGACTTGCCGTCGAGGCTGCGGCCCGCGACGATCGGGGCGGCAACCGGGTTCGCGCGGCGCGCCTGGGCGATCGCCGCCATCAGCGCTTCGGGCACGCCGGGCTCGCCGAGGTCGTAGCCGCGCGAATTGCGGCGCTCGGGGTCGAGCAGGGTGCGGCCGGTCGCGATCGTCGAGGGCTTGCTCGCGATGCTGCGCGGATCGACCGCAAGCTGTTCGGCGGTCACGTCGGGGTCCGAGAATTGGTGGACGAAGCTGGAGTTCGCGCCATTTTCGAGCAGGCGGCGGACGAGATAGGCGAGCAGGTCGCGGTGGGTGCCGACGGGGGCATAGACGCGCACCGGGCGCGGCGGCGGGAAGAGGCCGACGATGGCGTCATGCGCGCCCTCGCCCATGCCGTGGAGCCGCTGCAGTTCGTAATCGGCGCCTGTGAACAGCTCGGCAACGAAGGCGAGCGTCATTGCATTATGGCTGGCAAAGGCGGGGAAGATCGCGTCCTGCGCCTCGCGCAATATCTGCGCGCAATGCATGTAATTGAGGTCGGTGTGATTTTTCGCGGTGAAGACGGGGAAGTCGGCGAGGCCCATCGTCTGTGCGCGCTTGATCTCGGTATCCCAATAGGCGCCTTTCACCAGCCGCATCGACAGTTTAACCCCGCGCGTACGCGCCTTTGCCGCGACCCAGCGGATCACCTCGGGCGCGCGCTTCTGATAGGCCTGGATCACGATGCCGAGTCCGGTCCAGTCATCGGCCAATCCCGCGTCGATCAGCGCGCCAAACACATCCATATGCGGTTCGAGCCGGTCGCTTTCCTCGGCATCGATCATCAGCGGAATATTCACCGCGCGCGCGGCGCGGACGAGGGTGATGACGCGCGGAATGAGTTCCTCGCGGACGCGCGCGCCTTGCAGATATTCATAGCGCGGGTGGAGCGCCGAAAGCTTGATCGAAATACCATGATTGGCGTGCGGGTCGCCCGCCTTGGCATTCTTGCCGATGCGCGTGATGGCATTCGCATAGCTGTCGTAATAGCGTTGCGCATCCTCGGCGGTGCGGGCGGCCTCGCCGAGCATGTCGAAGCTGGCTAGCTCCGATTTCTCCTTGTCGGCGCGCTTGACCGCGGCGTCGATCGTCTCGCCCATCACGAACTGCTGGCCGAGCATCTTCATCGCCGCGAGCGACGCCTGGCGGATCACCGGCTCGCCCGAGCGTCGGATCATCGATTTGAGTAGCGCGAGCGGGTTCGCCTTGCTGCCCATCGCGCCGAGCATCAGCGTCGCCGAACCGAGCGAAAGCCCGCGCGCCGACAGCGCGACGATCAGCGGGCTGTCTTCGTTGTCCCCCTCGTTCCAGTGCCGGCCGGCGATCTTGTCGCGGATCAACGCGTTGGCGGTCGCGCTGTCGGGCACGCGCAGCAACGCCTCGGCAAGACACATCAGCACGACGCCTTCCTCGGTCGACAGGCGATAGCGGTTCATCAGCTGGGCGACGAGCGTCTCGCGCTCGCCCTCGGCCTTCGCCTTGCGGATCAGCGCCAGCCCGCGCGCGGTGGTCGCCTCGACGGTGGCGGGCGATCGGGCGAGGTCGGCGCGCAGGTCGGCGACGATATCGGTTTCGGGGCGGCGGGCGAGGGCGCGGATGGCGGCGCGGTCGGTGGGCTGGGTCATGGCGACTTCATAGCAGATTGGATGAAGTCGATTCGACTTCATTTAGCTCACATTATATATGTTTTGACCAAATATTGGTATCAGCGTAGTCTGATTACATGAAAAATACCGCATCCTTGGTCGATCTGGACGAGTTCGACCGCAAGATTCTGGCCATTCTCGGCCGCGACGGGCGGATCACCTACACCGACCTCGCGGCGCAGGTGGGGCTGTCGAAGACGCCCTGCCAGGCGCGCGTCAAGCGGCTGGTCGACAGCGGGCTGATCACCGGCTTTCGCGCGATAGTCGATCCCGCCAAGGTCGGTCTCGACCATGTCGCCTTTACCGAGGTCAAATTGTCCGACACGCGCGAGGATGCGCTGCGCCGGTTCAATACGGCGGTGCGGCAAATCCCCGAGGTCGAGGAATGCCACATGATCGCGAGCAGCTTCGACTATCTGCTCAAGGTCCGCACCCCCGACATCCGCCGCTATCGCATCGTGCTGGGCGAGAAGATTTCGAGCCTGCCGCATGTCGCGAGCACCTCGACCTTCGTCGCGATGGAGACGATCCTCGAATCGGCGCGCTAGGCGAAAGCCTCGCGCACATAGTCGACCGACCGGCCGGCATCGCCCAGCCGCGCGGCGCCGAGCAGGCGGTTCCAATAGGTCTCCGACCCGTCGGCGAGGCGCCATTCGTGGAGGCGGCGGGTGAAGAGCTGGAGGTCGTGCTCCTCGCTGATCCCGATCGCGCCATGTACCGCATGCGCGGTGGCAGCGACGCGCGCGGCGGCGCGGCTCGCGACCGACTTGGCGGTGGCGGCGGCCACGAGCGGCGGCGGGAAGGTGCCCGCGCAGCCGAGCTGCGACGCGACGCGCGCGGCGACCATTTCCTCGGCCATCACCGCCATCTGCTGCTGCAACGCTTGCTGGCGGCCGATCGGCTTGCCGAACTGGACGCGCTCATTGGCATAGGTAGCGGTCATCGCGGTGAGCCGCTCGGCGGCGCCGGCGATCAGCGCCGCGCGTAGGATCGCAGCGAGGCCACGAAGGCCGCCTTCGGGCGCGGGCACGACCGGCGCGGGCAGCGCGCCGAGATCGAACCGCGCGGCGAGGCTCGCGGGTACGCCGGTTGCTTCGCCCTTCGCTTCGATCAGATGGAGACCATCACCGGTTTCGACCAGAAGATGCGCCGCGACCAGTCCGCATGGCACGACGACGGCCGCACCTTCGGCGACCGCCAGCGCGACCGGAGCTTCGGGCGCATCGGCGAGCAGCGCCCGCGCGATCATCGTTTCGCCGACCGGCAATGGTACCGCATGGCGGCCGAGCGCCATCCACAGCGGCTGCACCTCGGAAAGTGGCAGGCCTGAGCCGCCGCGCTCCTCGGGCACCAGCGCATCGAGGAAGCCCGACTCGGCGAAGGCTCTCCACATCGCGTCGATGCTGCTGCCCTGTTCGATCGCGCGCACCGCGGCGGGGTGCGCGATATCCTCGAGCATCCGCTCGAACGGTTCGAGAAATTCGCTCATCAGCGTAGCCCCATTCCGCGCGCGATGATCCCGCGCAACACCTCGCGCGTGCCGCCGCGCAGCGAGAAGCTGGGCGCCACGTGCGTGACAAACATCAAAGTACGATAGAGTTCGGCATCGACCGCTTCCTCGGGATGCGCGGCGAGATCGTCGCCGATCGCCACCGGCAGTTCCTGTTCGAACGCGGTGCCGAGGTCCTTGACCAAAGACGCCTCGGTCACCGGGCTTTCGCCCAGCGCCAGCCGCGCGGTGCAGGCGATCGACATCGCGCGCAAGGTTGCGAGGCGCGCGGTGAAGTCGCCGACGAGCGCCAGCGTCGCCGCATCGTCGCGCTTCATGCCGCGCAGATGCGCGATCCATGCGTCGAGCAGCACGACGCTCGAATAGATGCGCTCGGGCCCGCTGCGTTCGAACGCAAGTTCGGCGGTGACCTGCTTCCATCCCTCACCCTCATGGCCGATCAACGCATCGGCGGGAAGGTCGACATTGTCGAAGAAAACCTCGGCGAAATGGGCGTCGCCGGCAAGGTCGGTGATCGGGCGGACAGTGACGCCGGGTGCCTTGAGGTCGATGATCAGCTGCGACAGGCCGGCGTGGCGATCCTCGCTGGTGCCCGAGGTGCGGAGCAGTGCGATCATATAATCGCCGTGCATCGCATTGGTGGTCCAGATCTTCTGCCCGTTGACGCGCCAGCCGCTTTTGGTGCGGTCGGCGCGGGTGCGGACGCTCGCAAGGTCGGACCCCGACCCCGGCTCGCTCATCCCGATGCAGAAAACGAGTTCGCCGCGGCAGATGCGCGGGATGTAGAAGCCGCGCTGCGCCTCGCTGCCATAGTTGAGGATCAGCGGCGCGCTCTGGCGGTCGGCGATCCAATGCGCCGCGACGGGGGCGCCCGCCGACAACAGCTCCTCGACGACGACGAAGCGCGCGAAGGGGCCGCGCTCCTGCCCGCCATAGGCCTTGGGCAAAGTAAGACCGAGGAAACCCGCCGCGCCGAGGCGGCGGCTGAACGCGGGATCGAAGCCCGACCATGAGCGCGCACGGACATCGGCGGAGGCCTGCGCCGCCGCCGCATCGGCGAGCGCGCGGATCGCCGGGCGCAGCGCCTCGTCCGCGGTGGGCAGGCTGGCGAGGGTGAGCGTATCGAACACCGGCATCCTTCCATCTTCTTGTCGGTGGAATGCCGCCTATTGCCCGCGCGGCGATGCCACAACCCGTTTTTCCGTCAGCACCGTCCTCGCATCCGATATTGACCGGCGGCGCGGATGGCGGCAAAGGCCGGACGTCGGCACGCGTCGATGGCGCGCGGGTGTAGCTCAATGGTAGAGCTTTTGCTTCCCAAGCAAGTGACGAGGGTTCGATTCCCTTCACCCGCTCCATCTTGCTGCCCACGCGCAGCCGCTGATGGTTGAAAAATCTCCGAAAATCCGCTAGTTTTTGAGCATTCACTGGCTTCCGGTGATTGTCCATGATCGCACGTAGTTGAACGATTCGGGGGCATATCCGGGGGCCTTTCCAAAGCCCCTGATTTGCGAGGCCCCCAAATGGCGCTCACCGACACCGCGATCCGCAAAGCGAAGCCAAAAGATAAGCCCTATAAGGTCTCGGATTCGGGCGGCCTTTATCTTTTGGTCAATCCGATCGGCAGCAAGCTTTGGCGCGTTAAATATCGCCTTCATGGAGTGGAGCGTAAACTGGCGCTCGGCGCTTATCCTGCAATTACGCTCGCCGAAGCGCGAGCGGCGAGAGATGATGCGAAGAAGCAGCTCGCCCATGCGGTCGATCCCAATACTGCCAAGCGACAGGCTCGAATCGCTGCAAGTATCAGCGCGGGCAACAGCTTCTCGGCGGTGGCCGAAGAGCTGATCGCGAAGCGCGAGAAGGAAGGTGTCGCAGCCGCAACACTCGAAAAGCATCGCTGGCTTTTGCGTCTGCTAGGCGCGGAGTTTGGGCGGCGGCCGGTGGCCGACATCACGCCTGCGGAGTTACTCCACGAGTTGAAGAAGCAGGAACGGCGGGGGCGTTTAGAAACCGCCAAGCAGGTCCGGTCTTTCGCGAGCCGCGTTTTCCGCTACGCCGCCGCTACGGCGAGAGCCGAACGCGATCCCGCACAGATGTTGCTTGGCGCGCTAATCCAACCGACCGTCAAACATTTTGCGTCGATCACTGACCCAATAGAGTTTGGCGCCCTACTCCGTGCGATTGACGGATATGTGGGTGATCCAGCGGTGATGCATGCACTCAAGCTGACCCCGCATGTCTTTCAGAGGCCCGGCGAACTGCGCCAGATGGAATGGACAGAAATCGACTTCGCGATGGCGGTTTGGACGCTGCCGGCTGCCAAGATGAAAATGCGCCAACCGCACGCTGTGCCATTATCGCGCCAAGCACTCGCGATTCTGGAAAGTATGCGAGGCCTTTCTGGCAACGGGAAGTATGTTTTTCCGTCGGTACGGACACGGGCACGACCGATCAGCGACAATACAATCAATGCGGCTCTTCGTCGTCTTGGCTACTCCAAAGAGCAGATGACAGCCCACGGGTTCCGCACATCTGCATCATCGCTTTTGAACGAGTGCGGTAAATGGAATCCGGATGCCATCGAACGGGCACTCGCCCACATGGTCGCGGGCAGCATCCGGCGCATATACAATCAGTCAGCCTATTGGACCGAGCGCGTAGAAATGGCCCAGTGGTGGAGTGATTATTTGTGTCAGCTCCGTGATGGAGGCAATGTAGCCATCCCTCGCTAGGAGAAGATGGTGGACGATCGGAAGGAAGTGCTGCCGCTACGCATCGTCGCGGCCCGCTTCATCAGCGCTGACGAACAGGCGGGCCTTATTGAACTAGATCGCATTGCGGCCGATGCCTCACGTGTCATTCAAATTCGCTATTTGCTCCTATGCTCGGCGCTTGCCGCCACGGCTTTTGCAACGATGATTACCCTTGGTCCCGGTATCTTTCTCACTCTTAGCGAAACCCCTGGCGCCAATACCGTGGTTATCATCGGGCTGGTTTGTTTTGTGCTGACGATGGCCGTGTTCGCGTCATGGCGCGTGTTCCAATATGGCGGGATGAAGGCCTCAGCGCCGCAGACGGCTCTTTATGCCAATGCTGACGACCCTGCGGCGCGGAACCTTGAACGGCTCTTCTCCCTGCTCCAACGCGAGTCGACTTTGCGTGCCTTCTATCGAACCACGAAAGGGGCGCGGCGCGATATCGACCACCGCTATTTTTTCGGCAAGCTTCGGGCGGCTCATGTTGCAAGGGACGGGACGATTCGCAGTGCGCTCTTCGGCCCGGTCGGTTTCTGGTTCGACCGAGAATTATTTCTGGATGCGGAGGTCCTTAAACTGATCGCGGATGCCAAAGCCGAACCGAGCCGTGTCGGAGCACCCAGAAAGTATGATTATACCGATGCGGTGATGTCGCTGATCGAACATCCCGACGTGCGGAAGATCGACATTGCCAAGAAGCGCGGCAATCAAAAGCTGGTCGTCGGGCTTCTGGAGGATTGGTATCGTAACCGGCGCCGCGAAGTGCCCGGCGAAACCCAGCTTTCGAGTTACGCCAAGCAGATTCTGGAAACGATCGCGAAAAATCGTTCGTCTTAATTCGACCCTGAATTACCGGGGAACGGCGCATTTGTGCGCGTTCTATTCGATGGCAGTTACCGGGGAACAGCCGCGAACGGCGGATTCCCCGTACATCCGCATGCCGTTGGAACTGCCGGCGATTAGCTGCAAATGATCCTGTCGCCCGCCGCATCGCGGCACTCCAACGGAGGCGACAATGGATGAACTCGCATACTCGATCAACCGCACGGCCAAGGCGCTCGGCGTCGGCCGGAGCACAATCTACAAGCTCATCAAGACCGGCCAGATCGATGCGCTGAAGATCGGCACGCGAACGCTGATCACGACGGCATCCATCGCGCGGCTCACCGAGGCTCGCCCCGAGACTTGATACCGACGCGGCGAATTGCCGCCTGCGCATTTCGATCACCTCTCGATTCAGGAGGACAAGACATGTCCGTTCTTCGCAACGCTCTCGCCCGTTTCTTTTCTACGAAGCCCCAGCCCGACATGCACATCGACGCCGATGTTCAGACCTCCATCTACATGTGGCCGATCATCGAAAAGTTGCTCGCCCAAGGCGAGGATGGCGACACCTACCGCGCTGCGGTCAATTTCTGGCGCTACGCCGAGCGACCGCCGCTTGCCACCTACGACGGAGATGGGAGCCACTGTCACATCGATGGTCCGCTTCAAATGGCTGGCGATTTTGATCTTCCCTTGGGCGGAGAAATCTTCAGCCGCGGCGTCACGATTGCGCTCGATCCCTTCGAGGCGAACGACCTTCGCGATCATATGCGGGCAGCCATCGAGCGGGCTATCCTCGCCTGGCTTGCGGACAATGGTCGCCGCGAATCTCCGCCGGCAAAAAATCCTTACGGCCGCCAAACGGCCGACCGCAAAGCGAAGGCAATGATCGCCGATTGGGCCGCTCGCAAGGGAACAAAACGCCCCGTCACGGAGGGCCCGGATCATGTCTGAACCGGTCGCCTTTGACGCAAGGTCGCAGGGCCGCGATGCTTCGCATCGGACCCATAATTTGGATACACACCTCACGCACGGGTGCATCCAGCTTTTCCGCCATTTTTCGAGGGTGCGATCAGAGTGCGCTCCGCCATCGCTTCGCCGAAGCGACGCAATTCCGCCAAAATTCGAGGGTGCGATCCGCACCCTCAGGGAAGCGGCGCGATGAAGACCATCCAACATTCCGTTCGCCTGCCCGCCGCACTCGACACGGCGCTTCGCGCGCTGGCCGACCGGCAGGGCAAGACAGTTTACGCGATGCTTCGCCGCTGCGTGAAGACAGGGATCGATGGGCATGTAAATCCCACCGTCAGCAGCGCAGACGATCGCGAACTGGTCGCCGAGGTGGCGTCGATCAGCACGCGATTGGCCGACGTCGAACACCTGCTCGACCGCACCCTGCACACAGCCTGCGCCGCTTATTGCTATGCGCGCAGCGCCGCAAAGGGCGGCGGCAAAAGCGACGAGGTCATCACCGCCGAGACGCAGCGGGCCTATGATCGGCAACGCGCGGCAGCGGGGGAACGGCCATGAGCGAACCTCACGATCTCCGGCTCCATGCCGAGGCGCTGCGGCGTCATCTTCGCTACAGTCAGACGCGGCGGTTCAAACGACAGTGTGCGATCATGGTCGCGTCGATCGCGCTCGGCGGTTTGGCGGCGCCCTATCTGATGCTCGACCCGAGCATCCTTCGGGACACCGGCACCCATTATCACGCCAAGATGCTGTCGTGGTTTGCGGGAAGTGGCGGTGGCGATCCGGGGATCGTCATCCGTTATGAGGGGACGGACTATCTGACGCCCGCTCGCACGGTCGCCACCGATCCCTATTTTGTCCGCCGGGCGAGCATCGCAAAGTCGTTTGTCATGCGCGGCGCCATGCTGGGTTTTGTCGCGTGGCTGTCCGGCCTGTTCCTGCTCCGCGATGTCGCCGCGCGCCGACGCGAACGCGCGCTCCGCGATCGCGTCATCGGCGGCACCAAGGTGACGACCGAGAAGGAGCTTGTGAAACTGGCGCGAGCCGAAGCCGGTTCGCATCCGCTGGCGGTCGGTCCCGTCCCCTTTCCCCGCCGCCTCGAAACCCGCCACATGGCGATGGTCGGCACGACGGGCAGCGGCAAGACGACAGTGCTACGCCAGATGCTCGACGGGATCGCGGCGCGCGGCGAGGCGGCGCTGGTCTATGACACCAGCGGCGAGTTCATCGCCCATTACTTCCGGCCCGAGTGCGGCGACATCATCCTCAATCCGTTCGATGCCCGCTGCGTCTATTGGTCGCCCTTTGCCGAGATCGCGCACCCCGCCGACGCCGATCGCATCGCGCAGCAACTCGTCACGGAGACCAGCGATAAGGACAAGGATGTCTGGCTGGAGACCAGCCGCATCCTCGTCGCCAACATGATCCGCGAACTTTGGAGAGAGGAAAGATGCACGCTGCTCGATCTGCACGCGGCGCTGAAGACGCTGGGCAAGGAAGAGCTCAAGACCTGGCTCAAGGACACATCGTCGGCGCGCACCTTCTCCGACGACGCCGACCGGGCCACCGGCAGCGTGCTCTTCATGCTCGCGAAGGCCGCGAACCTGATCCAGTTCCTTCGGATGCCCGAAAAGGGCGATAAGGTCTTTTCATTCCGGGAGTTCATCGCCGGGCTCGACGAGACGAAGGGAGCCAAGCCCTGGATCTTCGTGCCGCGGAAGGAAGAGCAATTTGCGGCATTGAAGCCGCTGCTCGCCTGTTGGCTCGAATGCGCCGCGAGCGCCATGTTAAGCCTTGCTCCCTCATCCGACCGGCGCGTCTGGTTCCTGCTCGACGAGCTTGCCGACTTGCCGCGTGTCGACAATCTGACCCGCCTGCTGCCCGAGGGCCGCAAGTTTGGGGCGGCGGTCGTGCTGACTTTCCAGGGCGTCGGCCAGATGCGGCATCGCTACGGCGATGACCTCGCCGAATCCATGCTCGGCTGCTGCAACACCAAGCTGTTCCTCCAGATGGGCGATGGCGAGTCCCGGCGCTGGGCGAGCGACACGATCGGCACCTGCGAGGTCGAGGTCCAGACCATGACCGGCGCGCTTGGCGACGGCGAAGACAAGCCGCGAATGACGCTCGGCCGTCAGCGCAAGACCCGCCCCGCCGTCTTCGAAAGCGAACTCCGCCTCGCACGCTATGAGGGCTATTTGCTGTTCCCCGATGGGTTGCCGGTCGCGCGCATCGCGCTCACCGCCGACCATATCGAGAAACGGGGCGAGCCGCGGCAGCCCGCCTTTGTCGCCGCGAACCCGGATACGACCCTCTGGCACCGGCCGTTGGAGGCGGCGCCTAAAGAAGAGCGCGACAGCGATGGGTCGCCGCCAGCCGAGAAGCAGGTCGTCGAAAAGCCGAAGGCAGGGAAAAAGCGATCAGCTCCTCCGCCCGCTGACGATGGCGGGCCGATCTGATGGTCGCGTCGGTATCGGCGCTGACCAGTTCGGCGCAGGCGAGCAGCTATTATGAGGCCGACGATTATTATTCCGAGGGCGGGCTGTCGCCATCCGAATGGCACGGCAAGGGCGCCGATGAACTAGGGCTGTCGGGCGACGTCGATCGCGACGTCTTTCGCGAACTGCTCGACGGCAAGGTCGCGGGCCACCAGCTCGGCACGATTCGTGACGGCCAGCTCGAACACCGGCCCGGCTGGGATGTGACGCTGAGTGCGCCCAAGTCGGTGTCGATCATGGCCGAGGTCGCCGGCGACCGGCGGTTGATCGAAGCGCATGGCCAGGCCGTTAAGACCGCGCTCGCGCATGTCGAAGCGCATATGGCGGCGACTCGAGTTCGGCATGGCGGCAGTGTGATGCGCGAAGCCACCGGCAATGCAATTGTTGCGAGCTTCCAGCATGGGACGAGCCGGGCGCAGGACCCGCAGCTTCATACCCATAATGTCATCATGAATGCGACGCGCGGCGAGGATGGGTCGTGGCGCAGCCTAGAGCCGCGCGCGATCTATCAGTTCCAGAAGCAGATCGGCGCGATTTACCGGCAGGAACTGGCGTTGAAGGTTCGCGAACTCGGCTATGAGATTGCACCGGGCAAGGAGTCGATGTTCGAGATCAAGGGCGTCTCGGCGGATGTGATAGCGGCGTTCAGCACGCGCAGCGCCGAGATCGAGGCCGCGCTGGGCGAACGGGGCACATCGCGCGAGGAAGCAAGCGCCGCCGAAAAGCAGGTTGCCGCGCTCGATACGCGGCAGGCGAAGGTGGCGACCGACCATGGCGAGCTTGTCGCCGACTGGCGCGAGACCGCCGACCGGTCGGGGTTCGACGCCGGAGCCCGGCTGGCGTTGGTAAGCGAGGCCGAAGCCAGGGCGGCGGACGGGATTCAGCTTCCCGATCCATCGATCGCCGATCGCGCCGTCGCCCATGCTGCCGACAAGCTTGGCGAGCGGCAATCGGTGTTTTCGGTCGCAGCGCTTCACGAGGAAGCGGGGCGGGTTGGACTTGGGAAGGTCGGCTATGCCGAGATTGGCAATGCGATCGGGCGGGCGGAGAAAGAGCGCGAACTGGTCGACTGCACCTTTATCGATCGGCGCGGAGCCGCGTTCGCCGGGTTTACGACCCGCCAGAATATCGCGGCCGAGAAGACGCTGCTGCGGATCGAAGCGCATGGGCGCGGCGCGCTCGCGCCCATCGCCTCGCCGCTCGCCGCCGCCAAGGCTGTCGCCGGTGCGGCGGCGCAGGCGGAGCGGTCCGGCTTTGGCTGGAACGCTGACCAGAAGACCGCGACCGAGCAACTTCTGACCAGCCGCAATCGGATCACCGCGGTGCAGGGCTATGCCGGCACCGCCAAGACGACAACGGTGCTTGCGACCTTCACACGCGAGGCCGAAGCGCGCGGCGTGTCGGTGGTCGCGCTGGCGCCGACCGCATCGGCGGCGATGACACTCGGCGAGGCGCTTGGCACGCGCGGCGATACCGTCGCGCGCCATCTGCTTGTGCCGGAAGGTTCGGCGCCTGGTCAGCCGCTCGCATGGATCGTCGACGAAGCCTCGCTCTTGTCGGCGCGCGATACCGCGCGTTTGTTCGATCTGGCCGAACGGCATGATGCCCGGATCATTCTCGTCGGCGATGTGAAGCAGCTCGGATCGGTTGAGGCTGGCGCGGCCTTCGCGCAGCTTCAGGACGCTGGCATGGAAACCGCCAAGCTCGGTGAGATCGTCCGGCAGAGCAATGTCGCCACCAAGGATGCGGTGCTTGCGTCGATCGAGGGCGATGCGAAGAAAGCGCTCGCAGCGCTCGATCGTGGCGGCGGCCAGATCGTCGAACACGCCGATCGCGCCAGCCGCTTCGCCGCTATCGCCGAACGCTATGCCGTGCTCGACAAGGCGGCGCGGTCCCGTACGCTCGTGATCGAACCCTCGCGTGAGGGGCGCGATGCGTTGACGGCGGATATGCGCGCGGCGCTGGCGAAGTCGGGTGCGCTTTCCGGTCCCGCCGTCACCATGGAGAGCCTCGTCAACAAGGGACTCACCCGCGCCGAGGCGCGCGATCCGCTGAGCTATGACCGGGGCGATGTCGTGCGCTTCACGCGCGATTATGCCGACAAGGGTGTCTCGCACGGCGAGGCCTGGCGTGTCGAGGCGGTCGATCCGGCGAAGGCCGCCATTGCGCTGAGGTCCGAGGATGGGCGTGAGGTCGATTGGCGGCTTCGTCAATGGGGCGCCGGCAAGGTGCAAGTGTTTACGCCGCAGAATATGGACCTCAGGACCGGCGACAGCATTCGCTTCACCCGCAACGACCGCGAGGCCGGGCGGATCAACGGCGCGCGCGGGGAAATCACCGCGATCGACGAGCAGGCGCGGACGGCGACGGTCATTGGAGCTCGCGGTCAGACGCAGACCCTCGACCTCGACGCCGCGCGCGACCGACATATCGCCCACGCTTATGTCGATACCGCCTTCGCCGCGCAGGGACGCACCGCCGATCATGTCATCATCCACGCCGACAGCAAGGCGACCAATCTGGTCGACCAGAAAAGCTTCTATGTCGGCATCTCGCGCGCGAAGGAATCAGCGACGATCGTCACCGATGATCGTGCGAAGCTGACATCGGCGATCAATGAGCGCGCGGGGGTCGTCCAGACCGCGCTATCGCGCGTGACGGTCGTTCAAGCCGGAATATCGCAAGCAGCCATCGCGGTGCCCGCTGCTGACAAGGCGATCAGCGCGGCGGTTTCGCAGGCCGCGACCTCGCTGCCCGGCATGGGGCTTTAGCTCTTGCCAAAGCACGCGATCTTCCCGAAGATTCCGCCACATGCGTAACGATCTCACCCATCTTCCCGCCGCCAAGCAGCGCGAACTCGAACGGATCGTCGAGACGATCTTCGAGGAGTTTCGGGGCGCGACCGAGAACGCGACGGGACCGCGCAAGGGTGCGCGCATCCTCAAGATCATCCTGTTCGGCAGTCACGCGCGAGGCGACTGGGTCGATGCGCCGCTGTCGGCGAACCAGTATAAATCTGACTACGACATCCTCGTCATCGTCAGTCAGAAGGAGATGACCGACCGCGCCGCCTATTGGGCGAAGGCCGAGGAGCGTCTCATTCGCGCCTATACGATTGAGAAGACGCTCCACACGCCGGTCAATTTCATCGTGCACAGCTTGCACGAGGTGAATGACGGGCTCTCGCATGGCCGCGTCTTCTTCATGGAGGTCGCGAAGGACGGCATTGCGCTTTACGAAGCTGACGATAGCGAGTTGGCCAACCCGAAGCCGAAAACACCGAGCCAAGCGTTGGCCGCGGCAAAAGATTATTTCGACGAGTACATGCCGGCGGCTCAATATTCTCTCGAACGCGCGCGAAAGAGCGTCGGTGACAATCAGCTTAAATACGCTGCCTTTGATCTCCATCAAGCGACGGAACGACTGTACCAAGGACTGCTGCTCACCCTGACATTGTACACACCGTACAACCACAACATCGCCTTCCTGCGTTCGCTCGCAGAGGGGCTCGACCGTCGCCTTTTTGGTATCTGGCCGGAGGGGACCCATCGCGAGAGGTCGATGTTCCAAAAGCTGAAAGAAGCTTACACGAAGGCAAGGTACTCAAAACATTACCGGATAAGCGAAGAGGAACTCACCTGGCTCGGCGAGCGAGTGGAGGAACTCGGTCGCGTGGTCCATCAGGTCTGCTCGGACAAGATCGCCGAGCTTGAGGCGGCGGCACACCGGTAGGCGCTGGCCCCGGACGGCTTGCCGGGACTCCCGGATTCTGACATAATCCGTCTCACGGAATGGAACGACTGGCGGCCATTTCGGGGATTATCCTGCCAGGCATCATGTAGGTCCGGCCGCGTGTCGGACGGTTGCTGATCGCCGCTCCGGCGGCATCACAGCGAACACCGCTTGCCCATCCGCGCGCAATCGCGCGGACCGCCGCGGTGCGAGTTGCAAATGACACCCCCAACAACCGACGTTTACGCGCGCGAAGTCGTGATGGCGCGCGTCGGCCATCTCATCCGTCGCAAACAGCGCGAAATCGAACGCATCACCCGCATCCTGCGTGGCCTGTTTGACCCGTCGCAGGTCCAAGCGCCACAGCCGGGACACATCAAGCGGATCATCCTGATCGGTCCCTACGCACGGCGATCTTGGTATGAAGACAGCCGGACGATCGAATTTTCCGATTATGAATTTTGGGTCGTCGTCAATCATCCGCTCTTCACCGACGAGCGCTGCTGGCGGTGCGCGCGTGCGACGATCGACCGCGAGCTTGGCAATCGCTGTGCCGTTGATGTTGGGATTTACTCGAAGTCCGACATCCGCGCCGCGAAGGTCGAGCGCGATACCTTCATTCTCGACCGGATCGAGGCTGGGATAACACTCTATCGTGCGTCTCGCGATGCGCCGCTGCCTGTTGGCGAAGGCCAAGGAGGCCGACCATGACCGCCGTCGGCCCGTACCCAACCTTCGACGCCTTCTACCGGGCCCAGCACGAACGCCTGTTCCACTTTTTCCGGCGGAAGGTCGGCCGGGAAGAGGCTCCGGACCTTGTGCAGGAGGCATTTACATGCGTTTTGCGAAGCGGAGCCTTCGACAGGCTGGAAAATCCGAATGGCTATTTGACCCGGACGGCCCGTAATCTGGTGATCAACCGGGCGCGGACATGGCACCGGAAAGGGTGTAGGCTTTACCCGTTGGACGAGGCGCGCGATGCGCCACTCTCACCGGAACAGGAATGGAAGATCGAGGGGCAAGAGCTTCGAGCAGCCTATCGGCGAGCGCTGCTATCTCTGCCGAGGCGAACGCGGCGGATATTCCTGATGCATCGACTCAAAGGCATGTCCTATCGTGCAATTGCGGACCAGCTTGGCGTCGGTGACAAAGGCGTTGAATACCATATGATGCGGGCCTTGGCTCGGTGTCGGCGTGCTGCTGCAAGACTGGGATAATCGATCGGCATTTGACAGCTTTGCGCCCGAACTCCGCCGTTCGTGACGGGATCAGTGCTTCCTCGATGTTGCCGGTCGCAAGCCCCGCCTAATAAGCGGTCATGATTCTGCCATTCGCGGCTTTCATGACGACCACAAGAAGGCCAACCGCTTGTAGAATATCGAATGGTCGTCAAGCGAGTCATCGCTGACATCTCCCCTCGATTGGTTCACCCAAGGGTAGATCATCTCCATATAATGGCCGCCCTCCACTCGTCCTTGATTTCGGCTTGCGGCGGGCCAGCACGGTTGTTTATCTCTGTTTCCGGTCGCGTAGCCGCTCGGCGATCAACTCGGGAGCGGCATAGGCAAGAAGGCGACCTTGGTCCGGTATCCGCTCGAACTCGGCGGCGGGCAGTTGTTCGCGCCAGTAGGCAAGGGTGGTTTCCGGATCGGAAAGCGTGTCATGCTCGCCGAGCAGGACAGCCCAACCGCAGCCATCGACCGGATAGTTGCCGGCTTTGCCTTGCGCGAGGGCGCTTTGCTCGCGCACATACCCGGCGAGTCGCCCGGTCGCGAACATGCGCACGGCGCGATAATAGTCGTCGACCACCTGCTCGTCGGCGAGCAGTGCTTCGTCGGGCGGGCTTCCCCGCATCGACTTGCGAAGGGCCCGGGCAAGAAAATTGCGCGTCATTGTCCGGGCGATCAGACGCGCTGCCGACAGGATCAATTCAGGACGCTGCCTATAGGCCTCCTTGAAGGACCCGAGTACGCCCCAGCGCCGTTCGTCGCGCGTCGACGGGGGATCGGGGTTGACGAGCACGACTGCGCCGCATCGGTCGGGAAACAGGCCCGCGAAGGCCACGGCGACCTGCGCCCCGCCGCGGGCGATGATATCCACCTGCTCGATCCGCAGCCGGTCGAGCACCGTCTTCATGTCGTGCGCAGCCGGTGCGAAGGGATCGCCGGCAGTGACTTCGGATTCGATGTCGGTCATCCCGAAGCCGGGGCGGTCGATCGCAAGCACCCGGAGGCCGTTTCGCATCAATGCACTGACCAGGCGCCGCGGCGGGTGGCGCGAGGTCATGCTGCTGTGCAGGATGATAACGGGACGGCCGCCGACCGGGCCATAGTCGGACAAGGCGATCCGCCCGCCGCCGGGGCGATGGACGAAACGAAGCGGTTCGGAATTGCCGTCGATCCAGCTGATCCGCCCGTGGCTCGCATCGGTCAGGGCCTGCATTGCGATCATCATGCTCATCGACTGCGCCAGCGCGGCGGCGCTCGATACGCCCAGAATCTGGAAGATGATGTCGACCTGCTTTTTGACCGTCGCTTCCGAAATGCTCAGCGCCCGCGCCGTATCGGCGCGCGTCAGGCCTTGTGCCAGCAGCACCGCGATCTGCGCCTGGCGTGGTTTGAGGCCCCACCGATCGGTCAACAGCTCGATAGACTCGTCGCCATCGGGAAAAATACCGAGCGACAGCAACGACAGGCGGTGAAGCAGCCCGGGCATCCGCGTGACCCCGACTTTCGCCAGCGCCGCGGACATGGCCTCGCGCGCGGTCGCATAGCTGAGCGCCGCAGCATCCGCGCCGGCGCGGATGCTGCCGGTTTGCAGTGTCGCCTCGACGACGCGGATTTCGAGGCCGGTCATTCCGAATGCCGCGCAGGCGCGGCGCAGCGGCCTTTCGAGGGACGCCGACGGCATTGCGATCAGGATGCGCCCGCCCGGCGAGTCCGCCAGCAGCTTATGGATATCCTCGGGCAGATCCCAATTCTCCGCCTCGTGGGCCGGAATATAGGCAAGGAACGAGTGGCCAACCTGCTCGCTCGCCTGCGCCAACTGCATCGTCCGTCCCTGAAGAACAGTTTCGGCCATCTCCCAATCGATCGGCCCCACTGTGTCGGCCGGCAGCGCGCCCGACGAAGCGACGATCTGCCGCGCCGCGGGATCGACGAGCATCAGGGCCAGCGCGTCGATATTCAGGAGCGAATGCATGCGATATTCATGCGCGTCGTCCAGCGCGCGGAAATGTTGCTCGACGGCATCGGGGTCGCGGCGAACCCGATCCAGCAGCAATTCGGGAACGGCCAGCCATTCCTGCGCATAATCGGCCGTCGTGGCCGCCGCCGTTTTTCCCGATTCGAGCTTCCCCATGGCGAATGATGATAGCGGGTCATGCCAGACGGGTCATCCTTCTACCCTACAACCGGGGATATTCGGATATCCTTTCAAATGCTTTTCATCCGCCTTCCTGAAGCGGGACCAGACGCTTCGCCGGATCATGGGTGCGCAGAAGGGTAAGAGTCCCAGTGCGCCAGAAGGGGGATTGTCGGATGATTTCGAAGACGAAAACACGTTGTTTGTTGACCACCGCGCTGGTCGCGACGGGGGTGCCACTTGCGCACGCTGCGGACTATGGCCGGATTCTGGCCGAAGGTGCGCCAGCGTCGGTCGAGGTAGGAGACGGCGAGACCATCGTCGGCGACAGGACGGGTATTCAGTCGAATGCTCCGTCCTTGACGGTCAGCAACGCAGGTACGGTCCGCGGCAACGGATCCTACGACGGTCTCGATGCTCCGCCCGAAGGGGGCATCATCGTACAGGGCGGACCCGCCGTCATCACCAACTCCGGAACCATCTCGGGGGCTGGTTTCGGCATTTCGACGGCTTATTATTTCAATGCTGCAACCGGACAGCTCGAACCGCGCGCGACAGGATCGCAGGTGACGAACACCGGCACGATCCGTGGCGACTTCAACGACGGCATCCGCCTCATCGGCGGCGGTCGCGTGATCAACGGCGGCTTGATCGAGGGCGTGAACAGCACGCCCGGCGGTGCGACCGATGGCATCTCGATGTTCGCGTTCGATGGCCAGGACACCGGCGGTGCCGACCCGATCGGGACGATCGTCAATCAGGCGGGGGGCACGATCCGCGGCCAGCGTTTCGGGGCGATCCTCTCGGGCGGCGGTGAGATCGACAATGCGGGAACGATGTCGGGCGGCGCGGGCGGCGTCCTGATTCAGACGTTCAGCGCGGCACAGACCGGCAAGACTGCGGCCGTCACCAACAGCGGCACGATGTCGGGCGGCGGCGCCGTCACGTTCGGCGGAAATCTCGACTCCGCTCAGCTTCTGAACAGCGGCACGATTATGGGCACGGCTTCCCATGGCGTTGCCAACGGAGCGACTGGCCAGCTCACCATCGTCAATCAGCAGGGCGCAACGATCGAGGGCGCACGGATCGGCGTTCACGGTCAGGAAGGCGGGATCGACCTGACAAATGCAGGCACAATCCGGGGTAACGGTGCCTATGACGGGTTCGACCGGGCGCCGGAAGGCGGCGTCACCCTTCAGGGCGGACCCTCGACGATCACCAACAGCGGGACAATCTCCGGAGCCGGACACGGCATTTCAACGGCCTATTATTTCAACGTGGCAACCAACGCGATCGAGGGCCGCGCTACCGATACGGTCGTCGTAAATTCGGGAGTGATCCGTGGCGAATCGAATGACGGCGTCCGGCTGATCGGCGGCGGCGGTGTGACCAACAGCGGCGCGATCAGCGGCGCCGGGCGCGCCGACGCCGATGGCATTTCGATGTTCGCCTATGCCGATCAGGCGAATGAGGATTACAGCGCGCTCGTCACCAACGAAGAAGGCGGCTCGATCGCCGGCCAGCGCTTCGGCATCATCCTGTCGGGCGGTGGCACGGTCGACAATGCGGGCGAGATCACGGGCGTCGCGGGTGGTGTTTTCATTCAGGGGACGGCGCTCAACACCAATCCGGGCGAAGATCGCAGCGGCCTGACCGCCAGCGTCGTCAACTCGGGGACGATCCGCGGCACCGGCGACCTCGGCGGCAGCGGCGGCGACGGCTATGGCGTCGGCTTCGGCAGCGACATGTCGACCGCCAGCCTGGAGAACAGCGGCACTATCATCAGCGACTTCGGCGCCGCGGTCTCGCAGGGCTCGCGCGCCGACGTGACGGTCACCAATGCCGAAGGCGGCACGATCACCGGCGCGACCTCGGGCATCTATTCCTTCGCGACGGGCACGCTCGCGGTGAACAATGCGGGCACCATCCGCGGTGAAGGCACCTACGACGGGTTCGCCGCGGCCCCCGACGCGGGCATCACGATCACGACCGCCGCGTCGAGCGTGACCAACAGCGGCACCATCTCGGGCGCCGGCGCGGGGATCACCACCGCCTATCAGTTCGACGAGGATATCAATGGGCTGGTCGGCCTCGCCATCGGCACCGACGTCGAAAACAGCGGAACGATCGCGGGCGAATCGAACGACGGCGTCCGCCTGATCGGCGGCGGCAGCGTCGCCAACAGCGGCACGATCACCGGCACGGGCAGCGAACTCGCCGACGGCATCTCGATGTTCGCCTATGACGGACAGGATGCCGCGGACTTCACGGCGAGCGTCGTCAATGGCGAAGGCGGCACGATCGGCGGCGACCGCTTCGGCGTGATCCTGTCGGGCGGCGGCTCGGTCGAGAATGCCGGCACAATCGACGGCAAGATCGGCGGCGTCCTCATCCAGAGCGACCTCGCCGATACCGCGGGGCTGACCGGCGTCTTCACCAACAGCGGCACCATTTCGAGCGCCGATGGCGCCGCGATCGTCGCCCATGTCCAGTCGAACGTCACCAATTCGGGAACGCTCACCGGCGGCGGCGGTGTCGCGATCCAGCTCGACGCCTATGACGACAGCGTGACCCTCCGCACCGGCAGCGCCATCGACGGCGTCGTCGATGCGGGCGCGGGCACCGACAGGCTGGTCCTGGACGGCGACATTCTGGAGCTCACCGAAGCGCAGCAGCTTACCGCCGCGACGGGGTTCGAGGAATTGCAGGTCGCGGCCGGCTATTGGTCGACGGCAGGCGTGGTCGGCGAATTCGGCCAGGTCGCGATCGACGAGGGCGCGGCGCTTCAGGTCAACGAAGTGACGGTCGGCGGCGAAGCCGATTCGCCGATCCTGACCGCATCGGTCGTCACCAACGGCCTCCTCGTGCTGAACTTCGGCGAGGACGATGTCGTTTCTGAACTTGACGCCCTGACGATCACCGGCGCGGGCAAGCTGCAACTGATCGGCGAGGCCGTATTCACCGTCGATACCGACACGATCGGTCACACCGGCGGCACGATCATCTCGAACGGTGGGCTCGTCCTGGCTGGGTTGCTTCGGGGCGATGTGGTCACCGAAGGCGACGGCTATTTCGAACTCGGCGCAGGCGGCACCGAGGGCAGCTTCGAGGGCAATATCGTCAACGACGGCCGCTTCGTCTTCAACCGTTCGGACGATTTCGACTTCCTCGGCGCCTTTTCGGGCAGCGGGACGCTCGACAAGCTGGGCGACGGCACGCTGACCTTCATGGGCGACTATGCTTTTCGGGGCATCACCAATATCCTTGACGGAGCAGTACGGATCGGCGGGACGATCGATCCCGAAACCGACTTCGGCCTCGGCGAAGGCGGCACGCTCGACATTTCGGGCAGGGACCAGACGATCGGCGGCCTCTCGGGCGAAACGGGAACGCAAGTCAGGCTCGGCGAAAACCAGCTCACCGTCGATCAGTCTGAGAACAGCGAGTTCGCAGGCACAATCTCCGGCGAGGGCGGCTTCGTCAAATCGGGCGACGGCACGCTGAACCTGTCGGGCAACAGCGATTATACCGGCCCGACCGCAGTCGATGGTGGCAAGCTAGCGGTCAACGGCTCGATCGTCTCCGACGTCACCGTGAACGCGGGCGGCGCGCTCGGCGGCAACGGCAGCGTCGGATCGACGACGGTGGGCGGCGACGGCAAATTGACACCGGGCAATTCGATCGGCCGCCTAACGGTCAATGGCGACCTGACCTTCGCCGCGGGCTCGGTCTATGAGGTCGAGGTCAATGCAGCAGGTCAGGGCGACCGGGTCGATGCGACGGGCGCCGTCACGATCGATGGTGGTGCGAGGGTGGAGGTTCTCGCCGCGAACGGCAACTACAACGGCCGTACCGACTATGTGATAGTCACCGGGGCGGGCGGCGTCGACGGGCGCTTCGGCTCGGTGACCACTGACCTCGCCTTCCTCGATCCGCTGCTGCGCTACAGCGCCACGGCGGTCACGCTTTCGCTCTATCGCAACGATGTCGATTTCGCCGATGTCGCGATCGGCTTCAACCAAGCGGGCGTCGCCGCCGCTGTGCAGTCGCGCGGCGTCGACGATCCGCTGTTCGAGGCGGTGGTGAACCAGAATGCGGCGGGCGCGCAGGCGGCGTTCGGCGACCTGTCGGGCGAAATCCTCGCGAGCACGCTCAGCGGCCTCACCGACGACAGCCGTCATCTGCGCAATGCGCTCTACGGGCTGACGGGGCCGGAGGAAGCGGGCCTGTTCGTCTGGGGTTCGGCCTTCGGCGGCTGGGGCGATTTCGACGCCAAGGCGGGCCGCTTCGCGATGGACACCGATCACAAGGGCTTCGTGACCGGCATCGGCTATGGCGGCAAGGGCTTCGCCGCGGCGCTGTCGGCGGGGATCGGCAGCTCCGACTTCCGCTTCGGCGGCCGCAGCGACCGGGCAAAGGCCGACAGCAAATATCTGGCCGCGCACCTGACCTATGGCACCGGCGAAGGCTTCCGCGGTGCGGCCGGGCTCGCCTATGGCTGGCACGATGTCGACACGGTGCGCACGATCGGCTTCGCGCCGCTCGCGCAGACGCTCGAATCGAGCCGCGACGCGGACACGCTGCAATTGTTCGCCGAAGCGGGATATGACGTGAAGACGGGCAGCCTCGCGCTCACCCCCTTCGCCCGGATCGCGCATGTCCGCACCGAGAGCGACGCCTTCGTCGAGACGGGCGGCAATGCTGCGCTCGCACTCGCCAAGGCCGAGCAGGAAACCACCTTCCTCAGCCTCGGCGCCCGGGCGCGTCTGAACGCTGATCAGCCGGGCTTCCAGCCCTATCTGTCGGCGGCATGGAACTGTGCGTCGGGTGATCGCGATGCCCAAGCGCGTGCTGGCTTCGCGACCGGCGGCGGCAGCTTCGCTCTGCTCGGCACGCTGATCCCGAAGAACTCGGCCGAGGTCGAGGCGGGGTTCGACTACAGCAGCGGCAAACTACGGATCGGTGCGGCCTACAGCGGAACGCTCGCGTCGGATCGCAGCACGCATGGCGTGCGGATAACTGCGCGGATCGCATTCTGACCACACTGCCCCGGTTGGAGTGGGCGAGTGCAGTTCGGGGCCGACGCAGGCTCAATCGCTTTGGCCCCACTTGACCGCTGACAATATCCCAATCTCGTTGCGACCCCGAGCGGAGGATGGGTTCACGGCAGTTGGATGCTGGGAATCCGAAAGGGCTCGTCCACGGGCGAGCCCTTTCCATAATTAAACGGACCTAGGTGTTTGGTCTCAGCATGTGATGGTGTAAATTTGTCATCGTCACAGCTGAGGGATTTATGGGACAGCTTCTACACGGCAGCGCCAAGACCACGCACGCCATTCGAGGCGAGCTACAGCGATCGCAAGCTTCGGTCGCGAGCCTCGCGAAGCGTTACGGGATCAACGAGAAGACCGTCCTGAAGTGGCGGCACCGGCGGTCCGTCGAGGACATGCCGATGAGGCCGAAGGAGCGCCGCAGTACCGTGAGGGACGCGACGCGAACGCCGAGATTGAAACCTTCGGCGACGATGTCGCGAAGCTGCCCCTCGGTCACCAGGTCGACATGCATGTCAGGGTAGCGTCGGGCATATCTCAAAGCGCACCGCACGGCGTCAAGCCTGCGGGTAAAAAAGGGAGTCCGGGACGCCTGATCGGCCGTACGAAGGGCGGCATGAACACCAAGCTGCATGCTGTGACCGATGCGAATGGCCGTCCCATCAGCTTCTTCATGACCGCTGGCCAGGTCAGCGATTACACTGGCGCGGCCGCTTTGCTCGACAGCCTGCCCAACGCGCAATGGATGCTGGCCGACCGAGGCTATGATGCCGACTGGTTCCGCGACGCCTTGCTGGAAAAGGGTATCACGCCCTGCATCCCGGGCCGGAAAATACGGAACAAGACCGTCAAATATGACAAGCGCCACTACAAACGCCGTAACCGCATCGAGATCATGTTCGGCCGCCTGAAGGACTGGCGGCGCGTCGCGACGCGCTACGATCGGTGCCCGAATGCCTTCTTCTCTGCCGTGGCTCTCGCCGCAACCGTCATCTTCTGGCTCTGATCAATGAGTCCTGACCCTAGATAGTCCGCCGCCTTGGTTTTAACGATCGACAAGCTGTCAGCGATCCGCTGTGCGACTTCAAGTTGGGCACCATTCATTGTGCCTTCTTCGTCAGAGAGCCACATGTTCACCTCTGCGCCTGCGGGCCCGCCGGTAAATAGCGTCATATTACCTCTCTTCTGCGTGTTCCTTCGCGGCGTGTGTGATAGCCGGTAATGAATGCTTTTCGGAAGCTCCGTTAAGAAATCGAACAGCCAACTTCGGCCAAAAGAATGCGCCGGCACGATGGCCGGCACATTCCCCCTTCGGGACTCGTGATGCTCAGTTGTTGCGGTCGTTGACGCGCTCGGCGCGCTCGCCGCTCTGTGCAGCCTGCGGAGCGGTTTCGCCCTGCGGCTGGCCGCCGGCCTCTTCCTGCCGCTCGGCCGTCTTCTTGAGTTCGCCCTTGGTCATGCCGGTGACGAGGACGTTGCCCGATCCCGCAAAGCTGGCGGCGGGAAGCGTCGCGACACGGTTGCCGACCTCGACCGTCACCGCCTGCACGACGCCACGGCCGGTCTGGCGAATATCCTGGACATAGCCGATCACCTTGCCGCGTGCGTCGGTCACCGCCATGCCGGGTTCGACCGCGAACATGCCCGTACCCGAGG
Organism: Sphingopyxis sp. EU05-FHT14B03; assembly: GCF_058790875.1. Taxonomy (NCBI): domain Bacteria; kingdom Pseudomonadati; phylum Pseudomonadota; class Alphaproteobacteria; order Sphingomonadales; family Sphingopyxidaceae; genus Sphingopyxis; species Sphingopyxis sp. EU05-FHT14B03. The sequence continues at coordinate 1,564,946 of NZ_JBYTDC010000001.1, read as the reverse complement.
CGGCGCCGCTGCCCGCGACGGCCAGCTGGCCAAGGCTGCCCTGAAAACCGCCCGCTGCCGAGCCCGCGCCGTTCGCGGCACCCGAAAGGCCCGAAGCCGCGCCGCCCGCCTGATCGCGAACATTGCCGACAGCGCCGCGCGCCGTGTCGGTGACGGTCGAGGCGGTGCCTTGGGCGGTGCTGGCAGCGCCGCGCGCGGTCTGACCGACGAAATCGGTTCCGACCGCCTGCGCGTCGAGGCTGCCGTTGCCCGAAGCATTGCCTGAGCCATTGGCCGCGCCGCCGATCGGATTGCCAAGCAGGTTGGCGTTACCGTTCGCCGAGCCCTTGCCGTTCGCATCGGCATTGCCCTTGCCCTGCACGCGGCCCGAGCGGCGGTCGATATTCGCCTCACCGCGGCCGGTGCCGCCAAGCTCGCCCGCGCTGCCAAGCGTCCCGCCGATGGGGCCCATCGGATTGCCGAGCGTGCCGCCCAGCGAACCGCCAAGACCGCCGGTCAGTCCGCCGCGGCCGCCGAGCAACTGCGCCGAGGCGGGAGCCGAAAATGCCATGGCCGACGCTGCAAGCGCGATAACCGGGATGAAAATGCGTTGTGCCATTGTCCTGCTCCTGGATGTGCGACCCGAGGGGATGGGTCTGGGGAGAGAACGATGGCGCGTTCGACTTTCTTCCAAAATATCGAAAAAGAGTCAGCGGCCCCCGCAGGTGCCGCAAATCAGGCCATGGCCATAGATATTGTCGCGGCCCTTCTTGCCGATGTCGCGCGCCTCCATCACCAGCCCGGCGACAGCCGGACCGATCCCGTCGATCGATGGCGCCGGATAGCGAAGCGCCAGCCGCCCCGCGACGAGCGGCGCAGCAAATGACGTGCCGCGCAGCCGGTCGGTGCTGGCGGCACCCGTCGCCGCCAGCACGGCATCGCCGGGTGCGGCAAAATCGACATGCAGCGCGCGGCCGGCCTCGGGCAGCACACGCCCCTTCGCGTCGACCCCGGTCACCGCGAACACGCCGCGATAGGAGGCCGGATAGGCGGGCGGCGCGGCGGGCCCGTCGTTGCCGACCGCCGCGACGATCAGCATTCCACGCTGCTGCGCGCGCAGCACCGCCGCCGACAGCAGCTTGTTGTCGGGACCGACGAGGCTGATCGTCGTCACCGCGACGCCGCGTTGCGCAAGCCAGCCGAGCGCGCGGACGATCGCGCTGGCGTTCCCCCCGACGGGATGGGTGCCATAGACATCGGCGGCCAACAGGCGCTGCCCGGGCGCGGCGCCCTCTATCGCGCCGCTGCCGACAAGCAGCGAAGCGACGGCGGTACCGTGACGGCTTGCCGACGGGGCACCTTTAGCAAATCCGCGCTGCTCGACACGCCCCGCCAGCGAAGGATGCGCCGCGACCCCGCCATCGATCAGGCCGAGGCTGGCCTTGCCGCCGCCCGCTGCCGTCGCGAGCGCCGATCCGGGCAGCGCTCCGCCGGGGCCGCTCGTAAAATAGAGATTGTCGGCATCGACCGCAGCATCGAGCAGCAGTTTTGCCAATTGCTTGCGCGCGCGGGCAAGGCAGCGCCCTTCGGGCACAGCAAACCGCGCGAGATCGAGATCGAGTCCCTCGATACGCTCCCGCTCGATCAGCGCGAAGCCTGCCTTCGCGGCGCGCCCGATCATTGCGTCGTCGACACCGCTGGCGATCAGGACGCCGCGTACCGCCGGTTCGCCGCGATCGTCGAGTTCGATGCTGTCGCGGTTGCCGCGCACCAGCGCGCCGATACGGTCGAGCCGGATCTGCGTCAGCCGCTCGCTCGTCGACGCCAGCGGTTCGAGGACGCCGGCGTCGGGCAGCGTCGACAGGACGCGCCCGGCATCGGGCAGCTGCGCCGACGGCAATGCAACCTGCGCCGCCGCGCGCGGACCGGGGCCACCGATCGCGAGGCAGATTGCCGCCAGCCCTGTCGCCCAGATTCGCATCATCGCTCTCGCCCAGGTCCTCCTGCCGGAAAAATTTAGCAGGATGCGGAAGAAACGATAGAAGGTCGTCGTTTCTTCCTCAAACAACCGAAAAGAGAGCGATGCGCTTCGAAGAGGAACTGGTCGATCTGCTACCGCGCCTGCGCCGCTTTGCGCGCGGGCTGACGCAGAGCGCCGGCGATGCCGACGACCTGTGTCAGGCGGCGATCGAGCGCGCCTTGAAATCGCGCGAACAATGGCAACAAGGAACAAGACTGGACAGCTGGATGTATCGCATCACCCGCAACCTCTGGATCGACGACCGCCGCGCAGCGGCCCGGCGCGGCGTTCACGCCCCGATTGACGACGCGATCACGCAGGTCGCCGGTGACGGGATCGCCGAGGTCGAGGCGGGCACGCTGCGCGGCGACGTCGACGGCGCGATGGCGCGGCTACCCGACGAGCAGCGCGAGGTCGTGATGCTCGTGCTGGTCGAAGGTTATGCCTATCGCGAGGCGGCCGAGATATTGGAGGTGCCGATCGGTACCGTAACATCGCGGCTCGCGCGCGGCCGCGAAACGCTGATGCATCTTTTAGGAAAGGCGGCATGAGTTTCGATCCCGACACCATCGCCGCCTATGTCGACGGCGAACTCGACGATCTGGCCGCGCGCCGGATCGAACGCGAAGCAGAAGGCGACGCCGCCCTCGCTGCCGAGATTGCGCGTCACCGCGCGCTGAGGGCGCAGCTTTCGGCGCACTTCACACCCGTCGTCGATGAACCGGTGCCCGATCGCCTGCGCGCGCTGCTGATCGGGGACAACATCGACACCAGCCTGTCTGATCGCCGAAAAGCAAAGCGCACGCGGTTCGCGCCCGCCCATTGGGGCGTGATCGCTGCATCGCTGGTGCTGGGACTGACACTCGGCCTCAGGCCTTGGGCGCCCGCGCCGGACGTGATCAGTGCAAACGGAATCCTGGTCGCGTCGGGAGGCCTGACCGATGCGCTCGACACGCAGCTTGCATCGAACCAGCCGACCAACGCCGACATCCGCATCGCCCTGAGCTTTCGCGATAAGAAGGGCCGTATCTGCCGCAGCTTCGCGGGACGCGACCTGTCGGGCATCGGCTGCCGCGAAGACGGTCGCTGGGCGCTCGAACGCACCGCGGCCGGGCAGAACGCCGGCGAGTATCGGCAGGCCGCGTCGGGCGACCTTGCCGCGGCTGCGGCCGCAATGATGGCAGGTGATCCGTTCGATGCTGCAGCTGAACGTGCCGCCCGTGACGCCGGCTGGAATCGCTAAAGCGAGTTGTTCTGCAAGGTCAGCTTTTCACCCGAAGTCAGTTTAAAGCAGCCAGTCCGCATCCGGCCAGTTCGAGCTGAGGACCTGTTCCCTTGGGCAATGTTGCAGCGAGGGAGCCGCGCCACAGGCGCAATAACGTTTGCCCAAATGAAATTTTGGTGCGCGATAGTGTTTGGCGCAGAAAGATGAGGTCTGTCTAAAGTTGTACCAAGACTCATGTAGACTGGAGCCGCGGTGCCATTCTTTATCAGATCAACACGCGGCAGTTCACGCGCGAAGGAACGTTTCGAGCCGCCGAGACGCAGTTGCCCCGCCCTAAAAAGCTCGGCGTCGATATCATCTGGCTGATGCCGATCCATCCGATCGGCGAGAAGAACCGCAAGGGCAGCCTCGGCTCGCCTTATTCGGTGAAGGACTATTATGGCGTCACGCGCGGATGAACCTAAGGGCATAGACATCGAGCATCGTCGGGTCGAGCGGGCGAATTGCGCTGCCGCCTGGAGAACGTTGATGCAGCACAGCGACGATGATCGGCGCCGCCAGAATGATTGCCGCCCCCAGCATTTGTCCAGACTGCATTTCGCTCGTCTCGGGATGCTTCAGCTGCGCGATGTCCGGCGCCTTCCAGTTAAAGGTTGGAGCCGGCTGCTCGGCGGCGGATGGGACGGCGCAGGCGCAAGCCGTGACGGCCGAGAGGGAGGCAAGGCGGGCGGCACGGACCCAAACGGGAGATCATCGGGCGACCCCTCCGGTGAGCGGGGTGACCCGCGTCATTGCGGCGGCCGCCAGCAGCAAGGTGCCCGACGCGAACGCCATCGTGTAGATCGGGGCGCCGGGAAAGAAGGCGGCCATGATCGACCCCATGATCGTGGCGACAAGCAGCTGCGGAACGACCACGAAGATATTGAAGAGGCCCATGTAGATGCCGAGCTTTCCCTGCGGCAGGCTGGAGGCGAGGATCGCGTAAGGCATCGCGAGAACCGAAGCCCAGAAGATGCCGATGAGGACCTCGCTCGCAACAAGATGCGTGGGGTCGCGCAGCAGGAAAAAGCTGCCATAGCCGAGCGCACCGCAGACAAGGCCGGCGATGTGCGTGCGGGCCTGCCCGATGCGCCTGGATAACCAGGGCAGGAGAGTGAGCGCGGCGACGGCGGCCACACCGTTATAGATGGCGAAGAGCGTGCCGACCCAGTTGGCGGCGGTCTGATAGGCGGCGCTCGCCGCATCGGTCGTCCCGAAATGATATTGGGCGACGATGGGCGTGGTGTTGATCCACATGATGAACAGCGCCGACCAGCTGAAGAACTGGACGAGGGCGAGCCGCTTCATGATTGGCGGCATACCGGAGAAATCGCCGACGATGCTCGACAGCATGTTGGTCTCGTTGCCACGGCGCGCGAGGGCGATGGCGATGAGGCTTGCAAGGCCGTAGGCAATCAGCAGCGCGCCGAGGAGAAGAACCTCGCGGAGCAGCGAAAATTCCTGCCGGATGGCCATTACGCCGAGACCGGCTACGATCCAGGCGGAGCAACCGGCATAGCTTCGCGACGCAAGCGCGCGAACCGCGGGCTGGGTCTCCGCTTCGGCGGGGCCGAATCCCGCCATCTCGACCGGATCATATTCGCGGGTCGTCACCACCGTCCACAAGACCGAGAGGAAGAGGGCAAGGCCGCCGAACCAGAAAGCGTAGCGGACGGTGTCGGGAATCTCGCCGGGCGGCGCGACATTGGCGACCCCCAGCAGGTCCATGAACGACGGAAAGAGCGAGCCGACGACCGCGCCCGCGCCAATAAAGGCCGTCTGGACCGCATAGCCCGCACTATGCTGGTCCTTCCGCAGCATGTCGCCGACAAAGGCGCGAAAGGGCTCCATCGAGATATTGAGCGAGGCGTCGAGGAGCCAGAGCGTCGTCGCCGCGAACCAGATCGCCGGGCTTTGCGGCATCACGAACAGCGCGATCGCGGCGAGAATGGCGCCGGCAAGAAAATAAGGCCGACGGCGGCCGAGCCGCCCCAGCCAGGTCCGGTCGCTCATATGGCCGATCACCGGCTGGATCAGCAGGCCCGTCAGCGGTGCGGCGACCCAGAGGCCGGGCAGTTTCTCGATGTCTTCGCCAAGCGATTGGAAAATCCGGCTCATATTGGCGTTCTGGAGCGCGAAGCCGATCTGGATGCCGAAAAAGCCGAAGCTGATGTTCCACAGTCCGGCGCGACTTTGCCGCGGCTTTTCCATCACGTCTCTCCCCATCGGCCGCATGGCGCGCGGCTCTTTAGCCGCGCGATCTTGCAGCAGCGCCCGGCAAGAGCAAGCGGCGGGCGGGGCGATCGGGTCAAGGTATACGAATACTTAGCCGATCAGGGCGATGTGCTTTGCCTGCGGATCAGCCGCGTCGGCAAGATGCATCGCCCTGCGGGCCGACCGTCGATGCGGCCGAGCAGCGCATCGACGAGCAATTCCCCGGCACCCTTCAAGTCCTGCATCACCGTTGTCAGCGTCGGCGACGTCAGGCTGGCCGCGGGGATGTCGTCGAACCCGATCAACGCGACGTCGCGCGGCAGTGCCAAGCCGGCTTCGACGAGCGCGCGCATGGCCCCGATCGCGATCAGGTCGCTGGCGGCAAACAGGGCGTCGAACGGAATGCCCGTGGCGAGGAGCGCGCGCGCGGCTTCATAGCCCGATTGCTCGGAAGAAACGGCAGGCTGCTGCAGCCGCGGATCTGGCGTCAGGCCCGCGGCCGTCATCGCCCGGCAAAGGCCCGCATAGCGATCCTGAAACTCTGGCGCGTGGTTGGATGCGTCGCCCAAGAAGGCGATGGATTTGCGACCTATCTCGATGAAATGCTCGCCTGCCTGAACGCCGGCACCGATATTGTCCGACCCGACCGTCAATCCGATATTGTCGTCGGCGACCGATCCCCAGCGGACAAACTTCGTGTCCATCTCCACCAGATGCTCGAGCTTGGCGCGATAAAGCTGATAGTCGCCATAGCCGAGCAGGATGATGCCGTCAGACCGGTGGCTGTCCTGATAGTCGACGTGCCAGTCGTTATTCATTTGCTGGAAGCTTATCAGAAGATCATAGCCGCGCAGGGCGCACTGCCGGGTTATCGAGCCGAGCATCGAAAGAAAGAAGGGGTTGATCATCGACTCGTCTGGGGTCGGATCCTCGAAGAAGAGGAGCGCGAGCGTGTGGGCGCGCTGCGAGCGGAGGCTCGATGCATTCTTGTCGACGGTATAGTTGAGCTCGCGCGCAATCCGCTCGATGTTGGCGCGGGTGGCGGCACTCACCGATTTGCTGCCGCGCAGCGCGCGCGAGACGGTCGGCTGCGACACGCCGGCCAGATAAGCGATATCGAAACTCGTAGGCTTGGCCGTTGGCGGTCGCCCCATATCCTTCTCCCGGTTCGGTCGGCTTCAGGCCGGCCCGTCCTTGCGTCGAGACTAGCGAGCGCCGGCCGTACTGCCAATGGGTCGAGCCCATCGCGCTGTGACATTTACGCGACAGCGGCTGACGGGCGACGATATGCGTATACGTATACCCTATGGTCGCGCGGCCGATTTGGTCTCAATTGCTGGACCGACGATGGGAACACCCACGCGATGACGAGGATGCCGTGCGGCGCGATCTGCCGCTCCCGAGCCGTTGCGCGAACGACCCCCCATCGCAGCAGGGGAGCCTTTATGCGTAATTCTATCAGCCTCCGCCGCGGCGCCAGCACCGTAGCGCTCGGCTTTGCCTTGACCGCCATGCTTTCGGGCACCGCGATGGCGCAGGACGGCGCCGCCGCGCCCGCCGACGAGGCCGCGTCCGACAGCGACATCGTCGTCACCGGCTACAGCGCCAGCCTCCAGAGCGCCGTCAACGCGAAGAAGAATCGCGACCAGGTGGTCGAATCCATCTCGGCCGAGGATATCGGCAAGCTACCCGACGCGTCGATCGCCGAATCGATCGCGCGCCTGCCCGGCCTGACCTCGCAGCGTGTCTCGGGCCGTTCGAACTCGATTTCGATCCGCGGCTTTGCGCCGGACTTCTCGACGACCTTGCTCAACGGCCGCGAGCAAACCTCGACCGGCGACAATCGGGCGGTCGAGTATGACCAATATCCGTCCGAGGTCGTGAACCAGGTCCTCGTTTACAAGACGCCGATGGCCTCGATCGTCGGACAGGGGCTTTCGGGCACCGTCGACCTGCGCACCATTCGCCCGCTCGACTATGGCAAGCGGGCGATCTCGGTCGGGGTTCGCGGCACATGGGCCGACCTCGGCAAGCTGAACGCGGGTTCGAAGAAATACGGCTACCGTGTGAACGGCGTCTTCGTCGACCAGTTCGCCAACGACACGCTCGGCGTGGCGCTTTCGGCATCCTATGTCGACGAGCCCTACCAGATTCAGGAATTCAACGCCTGGGGTTATGCCGGCGGAGGCACCGCGGCGAGCCCGGTGGTGATCGGCGGCTCCAAAAGCTATGCGACCTCGACCCAGCTCACGCGCCTTGGCCTCCAAGGAACGGTGCAATGGCGGCCCACCCCCAATTTCACCTCGACGTTCGACGCCTTCTACTCGGACTTCAAGGATGACCAGATCAAGCGCGGCATCGAGCTTCCGCTCGGCTTCGACGTCAACAATGATCCCGCCAGCCCCAACGCCACCAAGCTGACGATCACCGATATCGATTCGAGCGGTCAGTTCGTGTTTGCGCGCGCCGGCCGCTTCTCGAACGTCGAGGGCGTCGTGCGCAACGACGTGTTCGAGCGCAATGCAAAGCTCTACAGCTTCGGTTGGAACAACCGCTGGGAAGGCGACGACGGCTGGAATGTCACGGCCGACATCAGCATGTCGAAAACCGACCGCAACGAGCTGATCTTCGAAAGCAATGCCGGCACCGGGCGCGGCGCCGACGTCGGCGCGACCGACACGATCGGTTTCACCAGCGACCGCAACGGGACCATCTTCAGCCCCACCCTCAACTATGGCGACTATAACCTGATCCAGCTGACCAGCCCCCTGGGTTGGGGCGGGGATCAGACGGGCGTCGATGGCGCGCGGATCCGCGGCGGCCAGGACGGCTATTACAACAACCGCATCATCAAGGACGAGCTCTGGCAGTACCGTGTCGAAGTCGAACGCGAGCTTGAGGGCTTCCTCCGCTCGGTGCAATTCGGCGTGAACTATACAGACCGCTCGAAAAGCCTTGTTCCCGACGAGGCGTTCGTGGGTCTGGTCGCGAATACCGACGGTCTGACGAGCGTGACGATTCCCGAGCAATATCGTCTTGGGACGACGAATCTCGCCTACCTCGGGCTCGGGCCCGTCGTCAGCTACGATCCGCGCGAGTTGCTCGCCGGCGGCCTCTACCAGCTCGTGCCGAACCCTTATGGCGACGTGGTGGTGAAGGCCTATGACGTCAGCGAGAAGGTGATGACGACCTATCTCCAGGCGAACATAGACCAAGAACTGGGTTCGTCGGTGCTTACCGGCAACGTCGGTGTACAGGCGATCTTTACGGATCAGAATTCGAACGGCGCCACCGCATCTTTCGCCGGCACCAATCCCAACGGTTCACCCAATATCGTCGGGATCCCGCGGCGCGAGAGCACCGATTATGTCGATGTGCTGCCCAGCCTCAATCTCTCGCTTCGCACCGCGAGTGACTTCGTGATCCGCGCCAGCGTCGCGCGTGAGATTATTCGCCCGCGCCTGGACGACTTGCGTGCGACGCTCAGCTACGGGACGACGATCGGCGACCCGGGCGGCATGGTCTGCCCAACGGGGCGCACCTGCGCCGTCGTTCGCGGCGGTTCGGGCAACCCCGACCTGCGACCGTGGCGCGCCAACGCGGCCGACCTCACCTTCGAGAAATATTTCGGGTCGAAGGGCTATCTTGCCGTCCAGCTCTTCTACAAGGATCTCAAGAGCTACATCTACAATCAGGACATCGCGTTCGACTTCACCGGCTATCCGATCCAGGCGCCGGGGAACGACGGCAACGGGCTGCCGATCATCGTCAATTACATGGGCACGATCAACGCGCCCATCAACGGCAAGGGCGGCAAACTCTACGGTGTCGAACTTGCCGGCACCTTGCCGTTCGGCGAGATCGTATCGGCGCTCGACGGGTTCGGTGTGACCGGCGGCGCCTCCTACACCAAGACCAAGATCGCGCCCACGCCCGGCGCGCCTGCGGAGGATATCCCGGGCTATTCGAAGTGGGTCGCGAACGGTACGGCCTATTTCGAGAAATGGGGATTCAACTCGCGCGTCAGCGCCCGCTACCGCTCGAGCTTCATCGGCGAGGTGTCGGGCTTCGGTGGCGCTCGCGTGCGGCGCCGCGCCCGGCCCGAGACGATTATCGACGCACAGATCGGCTATGACTTCCAGCCGGGCAGTGCGCTCGAGGGCCTCTCGATCTTCGTCCAGGGCCAGAATCTTACCGACGAGCCGTTCGTCACCGATGATCCGCGCGATAGCCGGGCGGTTATCGACTATCAGACATATGGCCGCCGGTTCCTCGCGGGCGCCTCGTTCAAATTCTGAACCCTCCCTGGGTGGGAGCGGCAGGGTCGCGCCGCTCCCATCATTTTGTTGCGCCGCCGGGGCGGCGCTGGTCAAAGGATCGCCATGCGGTTGATGATCATCGGGGGCGGGACGGCAGGCTGGATGGCGGCCGCCTGCCTGCGGCGGTTCCTGCCGCGCGACTGGTCGGTGCGGCTGGTCGAGTCCGATGAAATCGGAACGGTCGGCGTCGGCGAGGCGACGATCCCCCAAATCCGGCTTTTCAACGATGCGCTCGGCATCGACGAAGATGAATTTCTGGCGGCGACGCAGGGAACGATCAAGCTCGGGATCGAGTTTCGCGACTGGACGCGCGTCGGCCATCGCTACATGCACGCTTTCGGGGCGATAGGCCGCGGTCTGGGGCTGGTCGATTTCCACCATTATTGGCTGCGCGCGCGCGCCGCGGGACTGGCCGAAAGTCTGGACCATTATTCGCTGAACGAGCGGGCGGCGCGCGCGCGCCGGATGCAGCGGGGCGCGCCCCGCACATCGCGCTACCTCCTCGAAATGCCCTATGCCTACCACTTCGATGCAGCGCTGTACGCGGCCTTCCTCAGGCGCCGCGCCGAGGCGGGCGGCGTCGAGCGCATCGAAGGCAGGATCGGCGAGGTGCGCCTTGATCCGCAGCGCGGCGACGTCGCCGGCGTGACGCTGGACGACGGACGGCGGTTCGACGGCGATTTCTTTATCGACTGCTCTGGCTTTCGCGGATTGCTGATCGAGGGCGCGCTGGCGAGCGGGTACGAAGATTGGTCGCGCTGGCTGCTTAACGATCGCGCTGTGGCGGTGCCCTGCGCCCACGGTACGGTGCCGCAGCTTCCGTGGACCGGCGCCACGGCACGCGATGCCGGCTGGCAATGGCGCATTCCGCTCCAGCACCGCATCGGCAACGGCTATGTCTATTGCTCGGCGCATATCGGCGACGATGCTGCCCTGGATACGCTGCTCTCCGATCTCGACGGCGCGGCGCAGGCGGAGCCCAACCAGCTGCGTTTCGTCAGCGGCAAGCGACGGCGGATGTGGAACCGCAATGTCGTGGCGCTCGGCCTTGCGAGCGGTTTCATGGAACCGCTGGAATCGACGAGCATCCACCTTGTTCAGGCTGGAATTTCGCGGCTCGTCAAAATGCTCCCGTCAGGCGCCGCCGACCCTGCGGTCGCCGCGGAATTCAATCGGCAGAGCGACTTCGAATGGGAGCGTATCCGCGATTTCATCATTCTTCATTTCAAGGCGACCGAGCGGCGGGACACGCCCTATTGGCGGGACCGGGCGGAAATGGACGTTCCCGACACCCTTGCAGCCAAAATCGACCTCTTCCGCGCGCAAGGCCTGATCTTCCGCGAACATGAAGAGCTTTTCACCGAATCGGGATGGCTGCAGGTGCTGGTCGGACAAGCGGTCGAGCCCCTGCGCTGGCATCCGCTTGCCGACAGTCTCGAACCGGCCGAGCTAGCGCAATTTATAGCCGGCATCTCGCTGACGATCGAGCGCGAAGTCGCGCAGATGGAAAATTACGACGCCTTCCTTGCCGCGGCGCGTCCCGCAGGAGTTGCTGCATGATCCGTTGGTTCGTTCCGTTCGCGATGCTTGTCGCTTCGCTTCCCGCACCGGCGGCTGCGGAAGATGCGCGCTCGCGTCCCGTCTCCGACGACATCATCTATTTCGTGCTGCCCGACCGTTTCGAAAATGGCGACCGGTCGAACGATCGCGGCGGGCTGAAAGGCGATCGTCTTGCGACCGGTTATGATCCGACCGCGAAGGGATTTTATCATGGCGGCGATCTTGCCGGGCTTACGCGACGGCTCGATTATATCGAGGGTCTCGGCGCCACCGCGATCTGGTTCGCGCCGATTTTCCGCAACAAGCCGGTGCAGGGACCGAAAGGCGACGAAAGCGCTGGTTATCATGGCTATTGGGTCACCGATTTCACGAGCGTAGACCCGCATTTCGGCTCCAATGCCGAGTTCAAAGCCTTCGTCGACGCCGCTCATGCGCGCGGGATGAAGGTCTATATGGACATTATCACCAACCACACGGCCGATGTTATCCAGTATCGCGATGGCGATGCGTCGAGCTATCGTTACCGCAGCCTCGCCGACTATCCCTTTGCGCGGCGTGGAGGGGTCGACGGACCGGCGATTAATCCCGGTTTCGCAGGTGACCGCGATCCGAGCCCCGATAACTGGTCGAAGCTCGTGGACCCCTCTTTCGCCTATCAGCCGTTCGTCCCGAAGGGCGAGGAACACAGCAAGGCCCCCGCGTGGCTCAACGATCCGGTCTATTATCATAATCGTGGCAACAGCGACTGGGTCGGCGAGTCCGCCCTCTACGGTGATTTTGCAGGACTCGACGATCTGGCGACCGAGAATCCCGAAGTCATTAAGGGCTTTATCGAAATATACGGACGGTGGATCGACGAGTTCGGCATCGACGGCTTTCGCATCGATACCGCCAAGCATGTGAACCCGGAATTCTGGCAAGCCTTCGTCCCCGCGATGCAGGCGCGTGCGCGGGCCCGCGGAATTCCCAATTTCCATATCTTCGGGGAAATTTACATCGACGCGCTCGATCCCGGTGCGCTGGCGGCCTATACGCATTCCGCCGGACTTCCCGCGGTGCTCGATTTCGCCTTCGCCCGGGCCGCGATCGACGCGGCGAGCGGAACGAAGGGGACCGACCAATTTGCCCGCCTGTTCGACGGCGACATCCTCTACAAGGGCGGCGCGCGCGCCGCGCTGACATTGCCGACCTTCCTCGGCAATCATGACATGGGCCGTGTCGCGACCTTCGTGAAACAGGCGAACCCCGAAGCGGACGAGGCAGAGCTTCTGGCCCGCGTCAAGCTCGCGCACAGCATGCTACTCACCCTGCGTGGCATCCCCACCATCTACTATGGCGACGAGCAGGGCTTCCTGTCGGACGGCAACGACCAGCTCGCGCGCGAAGACATGTTCGCCTCGAAAGTCGCCGTCTACAACGATAATGATCTCGTCGGCAGCAACGCCACGACCGCGACCGCGAACTTCGACGCCAGCCATCCGCTGTATCGCCATATCGCGACGCTCAGTGCTATTCGCCGGCACACACCGGCGCTCATGCGCGGATCCACGACGGTGCGGGCCTTCTCGGACAAGGGCGGTCTGTTAGCCGTGTCGCGCTTCGATCCCGACACCGGCCGCGAGGTCGTGCTCGCCTTCAATACGTCTACAACGCAATTGTCCGCTAACATCGCGGTCGATATGAAAAGCCGGGCCTTCGAGGCGCTTTCAGGCAATTGTCCGGCAGCCTCCGCCGCGCCCGGCACCCTTGCCATCACCGTCCCGGCCTTCGGCACCTTGATCTGCCAGGCCGGCGAATAAGCGAAAACAACAGTGACGATAAACCAGCCCCTCGCAAAAGACCCGCATAGCTGTACCGAAGCCTCTCCGCCTTGGTGGAAGGGTGCCGTCATATATCAGGTCTATCCGCGTAGCTTCGCCGATTCGAACGGCGACGGGGTTGGGGACCTTGCCGGCATTACTGCCCGGCTCGACTATATCGCGTCCCTCGGTGTCGATGCGATCTGGCTTTCTCCCTTCTACCCTTCGCCGATGGACGACTTCGGATATGATATTTCCGACTATCGCGGCGTCGATCCGATTTTCGGGACTCTCGACGATTTCGATGCACTCATCGCCCGCGCGCACGCGCTTGGTCTGAAGGTAACCACCGACCTGGTTTTTGCCCACACGTCGGATCGCCATGCCTGGTTCGCCGAAAGCCGCACGAGCCGCGAGAATTCGAAGGCCGACTGGTATGTTTGGGCGGACGCGCGGCCCGACGGTACGCCGCCGACCAATTGGCAGTCGGTGTTCGGGGGCCCCGCCTGGACGTGGGACGCGCGCCGCGGCCAATATTATCTCCATAATTTCCTAGGCTCGCAGCCGCAGCTCAACGGGCATAACCCCGACGTGCAACAGGCCCTGCTCGACGTCGTGCAATTCTGGCTCGACCGGGGGGTCGACGGCTTTCGTATCGACGCGATCAATTTCGCGATGCACGATCCCGAACTTCGCGACAATCCGCCGGCGGCGCCCTCGAACAAGGTCCGGACGCGGCCCTTCGATTTCCAGCAAAAAATCTACAACCAGTCGCACCCCGACATCCCGTTGTTTCTCGAACGGATTCGGGCGCTTACCGATCGCTATGCCGACAGGTTCACTGTTGCGGAGGTCGGCGGCGACGACGCGGTGCGCGAAATGCGGCAGTTTACCGCCGGCGGGCACCGGCTCAACAGCGCCTATGGCTTCGATTTCCTCTATGCGGACCAGCTGACCCCGAAGCTCGTTCGCGAGGCGGCGGAGCAATGGCCCGATGCGCCCGGGACCGGCTGGCCAAGCTGGGCCTTCGAAAATCACGATGCGCCGCGAGCTCTCTCCCGCTGGACTCCGCCCGGCGCCGACCGCGCGGCCTATGCACGAATGAAGATGGCGCTGCTTTGTGCGCTGCGCGGCAACATCATCATTTACAACGGCGAGGAATTGGGACTGGACCAGGTCGACATACCTTTCGAACTGATCAAGGATCCCGAGGCTCTCAAGAATTGGCCGCTTACCTTGTCGCGCGACGGCGCGCGCACGCCGCTCCCGTGGGAGGGCGGCACGGCCCATGCGGGCTTTTCCAGCGCTGAGCCTTGGTTGCCGCTGGGCGCGGCACATGCGGCGCTCGCGGTCGACCGGCAAGAGGATGATCCGGCCTCGCTGCTGCATCTGACGCGTCGACTTGTGGCGCTGCGCGCCGGGTACCCGGCCCTCCGCGCGGGCGATAACCGGAACTGGATAACCGAGGGCGATCTGCTCGCCTTTGACCGAATTGCCAGGAACGATCACCTTCGCTGCCTCTTCAATCTTGGAAATGGAACAATCGACATTTCCGGGCACGCGGGTGTCGGCACGCCGGTCGTGGCGCTCAACGGAGCCACCATCGATTGTCTGCCGCCCTGCGGCGCGCTCTGGCTGAACGTCCAAGGAGATATGTGATGCGCCGTCTGGCTCTGGCCGCCTTTGTTTCGTTCGCCCCGGTTCCCCTCCTCGCCCAGCCGGCGCCGGCGACGCAAACCGCCACCTCGCCCGACGGCAGCATCGTTCTGACGGTGTCCACCGACGGCGACCAGCGACCGACATGGTCGCTGTCGCGGCGGGGCAAGCTGCTCATCGCGCCCTCGAAACTCGGGTTCATCCTGACGGACGGCATCGGATTGCAACGCGGCTTCTCGATCGTCGACAGCGAGCGCAAGCGTTCCGATACGCGTTGGGAGCAACCGTGGGGCGAACGCCGCTTCATCCGCGATGTGCACAACGAACTGCTGGTCCGGTTCCGGCAAGACGAGAGCTGGGGCGGCCACGCGATGAACCTTCGCTTCCGGCTTTTCGACGACGGCATCGGCTTCCGCTACGAGTTGCCCGAACAACCCGGCTTCAAGACAGCGCATATCGCCGACGAATTCACCGAGTTCGACATCGTACCCCAAGGGACGGCCTGGTGGATTACCGGCGGCGAATGGAACCGCTATGAGCAGGTCTACCAGAAAACGCCGATCGACGCCGTCGCCACGGCGCACACGCCGTTGACCATGCGCCTCGACGACGGGACGCATCTCGCCTTTCACGAGGCCGCGCTGGTCGACTATGCGGGCATGTGGCTCAAGCGCGCTGAAGGGCAGAAGTTTCGCGCCACCCTGTCGCCGTCGTCGCGCGGACCGCGCGTCACGCGCGATCTGCCCTTCGCGACGCCATGGCGGACGATCAGGATCGCGGATTCGGCGGCGGGTCTCGTCGAAAACGACCTCGAACTCAACCTGAACGAGCCGAACAAGCTCGGGGACGTCAGTTGGGTGAAGCCGATGAAATATGTCGGAATCTGGTGGGGCATGATCCGTGGGGACTGGAGCTGGGCCGAGGGGCCGAAGCATGGTGCGACGACCCAGAGAACCAAGGACTATATCGATTTTGCCGCGAAACACGGGTTCGGCGGGGTTCTGGTGGAAGGCTGGAACAAGGGCTGGGACGGAAACTGGTTCGGCCATGGCGACAAATTCAGCTTTACCCAGCCGACCGCGGATTTCGACCTCGCGGCGGTGACCGATTATGCGAAGCGCAAGGGCGTGACGCTGATCGGTCATCACGAGACGGGCGGAAACATAGCCGTTTATGAGGCGCAGCTCGAAGATGCGATGAGGCTGTATGGAAGGCTTGGCGTCAAAGCCGTCAAGACCGGTTATGTTGCCGACGCGGGCGGGATCATCGCACCCGGCGATGCGCCTGGCGAAACCCGCATGGAGTGGCACGACGGCCAGCGGCAGGTCGAACATCATCTCAAGGTCGTCGAGACGGCGGCCCGGTACAAGATCGCGGTCAACCCTCACGAACCCGTGAAGGACACCGGCCTTCGCCGCACGTACCCGAACTGGGTCGCGCGCGAAGGTGCGCGAGGCATGGAATATAACGCCTGGGGCGCCTTCGCCAACGGCCCCGATCACGAGCCGACGCTGGTGTACACGCGCATGCTATCCGGACCGATGGATTTCACCCCCGGCGTGCTCAGCCTCGAGGGCGCAAACAAGGCGCCGCTGGCCTCGACGCTTGCGAAGCAGCTTGGGCTCTACCTTGCGATATATTCTCCCATCCAGATGGCCGCGGACTTCATCGAAAACCTCGAGGCGCATCCGCGCGAACTCGACTTCATTTCCAAAGTCCCTGCCGATTGGTCCGAGAGCAAATTGATTGCCGGAGAAGTCGGCGACTATGCGATCTTTGCCCGCAAGGACCGCGCAAGCGCCGACTGGTATGTCGGCGGCGTCAACGATGCGACCGAGCGGACGCTGTCGCTGCGGTTCGACTTCCTCGATCCCGGCAAGACCTATACGGCAACCATCTACAAGGATGGCGAAGGCGCAACCTATCTCACCGACGCCCGGCACCGCATCGCCTATGACAATATCCGGGTGAAAAAGGGCGACACGTACCGCCTGTGGCTCGCTCCGGGCGGGGGAGCGGCCATGCGCCTGCATCCCGGACGATGACGATCCGGCGGCACCTGGTGGCGGCGCTGATGGCGCTGTGGGCGCTGCTCGCCCTGCCTGCCGAAGCCGCCGATCGCGGCCGTCTTCTCCAATATGATCATGTCTTCGCTGCCGGATTGCCCGAGCAACGCCTGACGATCTGGCTGCCACCCGGCTACGACAAGGGCGTCCGTCGCTATCCGGTCGTCTATATGCACGATGGCCATAATCTCTTCGATCGGGCGTCGTCGAACTTCGGGAAGATATGGGAGGCGGACCGCGCCATGCTGGCGGCCATGAAGCGAGGAGCCGAGCCGCATATCATCGTCGGTATCTGGGCGCCGGGCGTGGATCGCTATCGCCAGTATCTTCCGGCGAGCGCGTACCGGCTCGCGGCGCCCGATATTGCCGCTTCTATGGCGGCGGCGGCGGGCGGTCCGATTCTGTCGGACGCCTATCTCGACTGGCTTGCGGGGCCTCTGAAATCATGGGTCGACGCGACGCTGCGGACTCGTCCGGGGCGCAACGACACCGTGATCATGGGATCGAGCATGGGCGGCCTCATGAGCTGCTATGCCTTTCTCGAACGTCCGGCGGTCTATGGCCGCGCGGCATGCGTCAGCTCGCATTGGCCGGCGGTCGCGCCCGGCGCCGTGGGCGACGCGGACCCTCGGCTGATCGCGCTCTGGGATGGTTGGTTCGCGGCACGCCTTGGTCCACCCGACGGGCGACGTCTCTGGATGGACCATGGCACGGCCACGCTCGATGCCCACTATGCGCCATATCAGCAAGCGATCGACGCGCGCCTCGCCGCCAGCGGATGGGAGCGGGGACGGGAATGGCAAAGTCGCGTCTATGATGGCGCACCGCATGACGAAAATGCGTGGGCAGCCCGTCTCCCGGAAATTTTCCTCTTTCTCATGGCGCCGCGATGAGCCCATCCGCCGAGGAACCGCTTCATATCGTCATTCTCGGCGGGGGTAGCGCCGGGTGGATGACGGCGGCGCTGTTTGCACATCTCTGGCGTGACAGCCCGATCCGGATTTCGGTCGTCGAGTCCCCCGACATCGGAATCATCGGGGTGGGTGAGGGGTCGACACCGCAGCTCAAGGCCTTTTTCGACGGCCTTGGCATAGCCGAAGCCGAATGGATGCCCGCGTGCGACGCCACCTACAAGCTCGGGATAGCGTTCGAGGGCTGGTCGGCGGGTGGCCAGGAGTCGGGCTATTTCCACCCCTTCCCGGGAACGCTCGACGTGCATACCCAGGCCGAGTTTTTCCGCAACGCCGCGTTACGGCGGACCGGCGTCGACGTCCCGGCAAATCCGGACCGCTTTTACCTTGCCGGGCGGGTCGCCGCTCGCGGAGGGGGACCGCATGGCGGCGAATCCTTCCCGTTCGATCTCGCCTACGGCTATCATTTCGACGCCTACAAGCTCGGCGCGTTTCTCCGCGATCACGCGGTATCGCAGGGCGTGACGCATCTTGCGCGGAAGGTGGTTAGCGTCGACGTCGGGGCCGACGGCAATGTGCGATCGCTGGGGCTGGAGGGCGGCGAGGCACTGGCGGCGGATTTTTTCGTCGACTGCAGTGGTTTCGGGGGGCTGATCGCCGGACAGGCGCTCGGCGCGCGCTTTCTGCCATTTGCGGAAAATCTTTTCAACGACCGGGCCGTCGTCATGCCGACGGCGCATGACGAAAGGGGCCCGGTCGTCACGGCTACGAAGAGCATCGCGATGACGGCCGGGTGGCGCTGGGCCATCCCGCTGACCACGCGGATCGGAAACGGCTATGTCTATTCAAGCCGCTATCTTGACCGCGATCAGGCCGAACGCGAGCTCAGAATTGCGCTTGGGCTAACCGATGCGGATGGTCCGGCGAGACATCTGGAGATGAAGGTCGGACGGCTCGAACATAGTTGGACGGCCAATTGCCTTGCGATGGGTTTGGCGCAGGGTTTCATCGAGCCGCTGGAGGCGACCGCGCTCCACATCGTCATCGCGACCGCACAAGAGTTCATCACGGCCTTCGAAGGCGGAGGCTTCACCCCCAGGCACCGCGACATTTTCAACGCCCGGATCGCGGCGCGCTATGAGGGCGTTCGCGACTATATCGTTGCGCATTACCGGATGAACCAGCGCGACGCCGATCGGGGCTACTGGCGCGATGCCGCCGGACTCGAGACTTTGTCGGACAATCTTAAGGCGATGATCACGGCCTGGTTCACGGGTGCCGATATTGGCGAAGCGATCGAAGATCTCGGCATCGGCGCCTTTTACCCGAATAGCAGCTGGCATTGCCTGTTCGCCGGATATGGTGTTTTCCCGTCCAATGCCTCCATGCGATCACCCGTCACGACCGACCGCCCCGCCGATCTTGCCGCAATCGACCGCTTTCTGTCCCGAGCGGAGCTAAATTTCGTCCCGCCCACTTTTCCCGTCGCGGCCCGGCGACCGTGACGCGCGAACTCGTCGAAGATTTCGCGCGCGCGATCGGCGATGCGCTTGGTGCGCACGGCCCTGCTGTGGAGGCAGCACGAAGCTACACGCCGGGGGACTACAGCATCCATTTCTTCCTGCAGATTGCGGTGATCCTGCTCGTCTGCCGGATCACCGGCTGGGCGGCGAAGAAATGGTTCGGCCAGCCGCAGGTCGTCGGCGAGATGATCGCTGGCGTGCTGCTCGGCCCCTCGCTCCTCGGACTTTTCTTCCCCGATTTTCAGGCCGTGTTGTTCCCGAAAGAGACGCGCAACATCCTCTATGTCGTCGCGCAGTTCGGGGTCGGGTTATATATGTTCATCGTCGGGACGACGCTCCGTCTTGACCATTTTCAGTCGAAGGCGCGAAGCGCCGCGGGCGTGTCGGCCGCGGGGATCATCGTGCCCTTCCTCTTTGCCTTTGCGATCACGCCATATCTTCTGACCATTTCGGGCCTCTTTTTGCCGGGAATAGGTCCGGTGAGCGCAACGCTGTTCATGGGCGCCTGCATCGCACTCACCGCGTTTCCGATGCTCGCGCGGATCATCAACGAGCGCGGACTTGCGAACACATCGCTCGGGACGCTGTCGCTGACGGCCGGCGCGTTCGACGATGCGGTGTCGTGGTGTGTGCTCGCGATCGTGCTCGCGACCTTCGGCGGAGGACCGGGTGTCGCGCTGCTCGCGATCTTCGGGGGCGGCGCTTATGTCGCGTTCATGCTGCTCGCGGGCCGCCGCCTGTTCATGCTGTTGGGCCGCGCGGTCGAGGCGAAGGGCGAGCTGACGCACACGCTCTTTGCAGTCGTGCTGATCCTTTACGCGCTATCGGCCTTCGTCATGGACACCGCAGGCATCCACGCGGTGTTTGGCGGCTTCCTGCTTGGCGTCTGCATGCCGCGCGGGCTATTCGCGGAGGAAATCCGTCGCAAGATCGAGCCGATGACGGTCGTGCTGCTGTTGCCGATGTTTTTCACTTATTCGGGGCTCAATACGCGGCTCGACATGGTAAATGACTGGAAGTTGCTGGCGGTCGCGCTCGGTATTCTCGCGGTGTCCATCGCGGCGAAGTTCGGCGCTTGCTGGCTCGCTGCACGGCTGGCGGGCGAGAACAACCGCACCGCGCTTGGCATCGGCGCGCTGATGAATGCACGAGGGCTGATGGAGCTGATTATCATCAACATCGGGTTGCAAAAGGGTATCATCGGCCCGACGCTGTTCGCGATGATGGTGCTCATGGCAATCGCGACGACCGTGATGGCGGGGCCGCTCTTCGAACTCGTCTATGGCCGCAAGGCGCGCGAGCGCGGCGAGCTCGCCTCGCTCGGCGGAAGCACGACAGGATAAGCAGGTTGCAATCGGGGAATGCCAGCCGCGCTAGCTCGGCATAGTGCGGATGCGGTGAAACAGCCGTTCCGTGAGAGGCCGATCGCAAACGATTTATGAATTCCTTGCTACCAAATGCGGAGCGCCGCGGCTTGATACCGTGTCGATCGAGCCGCCATTGGTCGTTGCGCTGGCATCGACCGGAATGCTGGCAGCTTTTGAGCTACCTCCCCCCCACCATCTGATTAACCGACTATAATTGCCGTTGCCGTTGCCGGCCTTGGCTGTTCCAATGTCGGGTAGTTGGGCAATCACTTAAGAGGTTTCCTGGACGGCCATTTTGACCGCTTTGTCGACGTAAATGTAATTCTGGATATCCGCCTCACGAGCTAACGCAACCAAATGTCTGCTTGTTGAGATCTGCGTCCCGGAAGCGGCCTGACAGCAAACGGCCAAGGCCGGCTGCGAATTTGGGTGAGAGGTGGGCGCGATGAGTTTCAATGAGTCTTTTCGACGCTCTTACACGCCACTGCGAGCAAGGTTTTTATCAGTGCTGTTTATCCTATGTCCTAAGGACATAGGATAAACAGCACTGTGTGAAAATCAAGTCGGCGGGAAGGCTTGACTTTTCATATCCTACCCTATACCCTATGTCCTAAGGACATAGGGTATAGGGTAGGAGGTAAAAATGAAAGCAACCCGGCCCTTTCAAATGCGCAAGCGGATGACCAATCTTGCCGAATCGCTGGCGCGTCGTTTGGACGCTCAGGATAAGCCGGTCCTCTCGAACTACGAGATTTTCGATGTCCTGACACAAATTTATAAGGACGGCGACGCACGTTATTTGCGCGGCGACAAGCCGAACCACGATATTTTCCGCCGTACGCGCGCGTTGCTCGTGGCCGAGGGGATCATCCGTAGCGATAATGACTATCGTCCGCTCTACCGCGTGATGAGCAAGTCCGACGCCGCAGCCGAAGATATCGCCTGCTCGGTCGATCCCTATTGCTATATTTCACATATGTCGGCGATGCAGCGCTACGGTCTCACCAATCGTCGCCCCGAAGCCCTGTTTCTGACGGAGCCCACCGCCGCGCTGAAGCGGCAGCTCGTCAAGGCGGCGGCACCAAGCGGCAATATTCGGTTCGACAATGATCTCGACCGGTTCAATGGTCCCGCAGAGCGGCCCACGGCGGTGCGCCATCCAGCGAGCGTTCGCGGCCGTCGCCTCGAGATACTTTCGACCAAGCATGTGGGGGAGCATGTTGCGATCAAGGGCACCCTCGCGCGGATCGCGACGATCGGCCAGACCTTCCTCGATATGTTAGACGAACCTGCGCGCTGCGGGGGCATGGCGCATATATTGGAGATCTGGTCGGAGCACATCCGCACCTATCTGGACGATGTCCTGACAACGATCGACGGAGCGCCTAAGCCGATCCTCAAGGTCCGCGCCGGTTATATCCTCGACGAACGCTTGGGCGTTACCGATTCCCGCATCGCGGCGTGGTCGGCGCTTGCGCAGCGCGGGTCGAGCCGCGTACTCGTCGCCGGCGAACCTTTCGCCAGCGAGTTTTCAGAGAAGTGGATGCTGTCGCTCAATGTCTGATCCGGTCGAAATCGAAAGCTGTACCGTCGACATCGACCAATGGATTGAAAAGGCGAAAGCTGATCCTGAAGCCTATCTCGAGCGGCAGGTCACCGAGATATTCCTCGCTGCGCTCGGAATGACGACGCCATTCGCGCACGAAATATTCCTCAAGGGCGGCATCCTGATGGGAGTCGTCTATGAGAGCCCCCGCCAGACGGGCGATGTCGATTTCACCGCGATCAGCGATCCGACGGGCGAAACCGTGGACGCGCTCAAGGACGCGCTGGGCGACGCGCTCCCCCGCGCCGCCGCGCGCCTGGGCTATCCTGACATCTTGTGCGCGGTGCAAAGCTCGCGCTTCATGCCGTCGGAACAGATGTTCGAGAAAGCGCGGGGACCTGCGCTTGCCCTGCGGATCGGTTACGCGCGGCGGGGCACTCCACAGGAGGCGAAATTTCGGGCGGGGCGCTCGCCGACTATCCTCGACGTTGATATCAGCTTTCGCGAACCGGTGAACGCGATCCAGCTCGTCCGGCTCGGCGAGACCGGCGAAACCTTCCGCGCCTATTCGCTCATCGATCTGATCGCCGAAAAGCTGCGCGCGCTCCTCCAACAGGAGGTCCGCAATCGTAATCGCCGGCAGGACATATATGACATCGCTTCGCTACTGGCCTATTTCACACTCGACGATGAAGAGAAGCAGACCTTGCTGAACACGCTCTGCGAGAAGAGCAAGGCGCGGGCGATCGAACCCGATTCGGGAGCACTTTCGAGGGCCGAAATCAAGGAACGCGCGCGCAAGGAATGGGATACACTCGCGATCGAAATCGGCGAATTGCCCGATTTCGATGAATGCTTTGCTTCCGTCGATGGATTTTACCGGTCCTTGCCGTGGAACGTTGCCTAAGCGAGCAACAGCTACCGCTAATGCGCTCAGACCTCGTTCAAAACCTGAGAATTGGGCCGGCACGCGTGCTCGCGAACAGCACGCTTCATGTGTCGGTCATCCACGTCCCGATGCTCGCTCTTGATTCAAAACGAGCAGCCGTGACAGGATTTCTTCGTCGGACAGCATCCCCCCGCGCCAGTCGTCACCCCAGCCATAGGCATCGGCGACCGCCGCGTCTAAAGCGCGATGAGCATTGTCCAGCCACGTCGGGCGCGCATTGTATAAATTAGTCAGCGTCCGCTTCGCCAGCTCCTTGGCCGCCGCCTCGTTCTTCGGCAATATGCGGTCGGGATATCCCGCTACCACCTCGGGCACCCGAAGCACCAGATCCGCTGGATTCAGCCAATTATCGCGCAACTCGTTCAACCGCGCCGCGGCGGCGGCAATCGCAATAGCCCCCGGATCGGTCACATATCCTGCGGCGGCGGCGTCAGGGGTAAGTCCGACGGGGAATGGGAAGGTCTCGAACACGTTCCCGGCGTTATAGACAGGATCGTTGCCGACGCCGTGCCACGAGCAATTGGCCATCGTCCACAGTTCGTGAAAAATAGAATGTAGAACTCCAAAAGTTGTGTCGTCCGACCTGCAAATCACCATCAATCGTTGGTCGGGGAAAATAGAAACCGGCATCCACGCGAAAATGCGATGCTTGGAAACCATTGGAGTCACGATAACGCGCTCGTGTTTGCTCATCTCACGCCTGAGCGCTGGAATGGTTTCTCCGTGCAACCACCAGTTATCACGGCGCAAAGGTCGCCGGTTGGTCGCGCGCACTGGCCTGACGTGGTCGCGGGTGTGACTGAAGGGAGACTCGAAAAGTGCAGCTTCGTCAGCCAGCATATCAGAGAAATCGATGATCCAGCGATCCGAAGGACGTCTAACGACATCATTTGCGATCCAAAGGGGCTTTAGAACCTTGGCGTTTGATTCGCCGTTCGGATTAAGAGGTTCGGATAGCCAAGCTCTTGCTTGGTCACCCGGTATATCAAATGGCCCAATTTTTGGCGGTCCACGAAAGATGATGCCCTTTTGCTTCGCGATCTTAGCGACATTGTTATCTGCTGTCGTAAGGCTAGGGGAAATGTAAGGTACGAGCCGATCATCCAATCGCATTTCAGCATAATCGTCGCGAGAGCCGCAGATGATCGAAACGCGAACAGCGGCCCCGTCGACAACCCAAGCCAGGTCGGACCAAGCACAAAATATTGGAAGTTCGGCCGCGAACGCTTGCAAAGGTATGTTGCTACCGGAAGACCGAATTGAATTACTCGCGACTAACCCCGCCGCTCTTATTTTTACAATCGCGTCTGCGCATTGGGCGAACCAGTAGGACACGAGGTCCGCACTTTCGGGAACTTTACCTTTATAAGCTGCTCTAAGATCAGCGGTGTATTGGTCGCCCAGTTCTCTTAGATGTTTGCTAGCGCCCAAAAACGGTGGGTTTCCAATCACCACGTCGGCGACCGGCCAACCCGCCCGCGTGCCGTCGTCATTCAACACAGCGTCGCGGCATTCGATCGTATCGAGGTTGCGCAAGATCGGATTCTTCGCCGCATCGAAGCCGTTACGCCGCATCCACTGGATTTCTCCGATCCATACCGACACGCGCGCGAGTTCAGCGGCATAGGGGTTTAACTCAATCCCTAGTGCACATTCGGGCCCGACCCGCGGGAACCCGCGCGACAACCCCAGCGCTTCGGCATCCAGATTGGCGCGATGCTCGATATCTTTCAGTGCGCGGAGCGCGACATATAGGAAATTGCCCGATCCGCACGCCGGGTCGAGCACGCGAAAATCGACCAGCCGCTCAATAAAAGCCTGATGGATCGTCCCTGCCTCGCCGATCAGCTTATCAGCCTTGCGCCTTTCCGCAGGGGACAGCAGCCGGTCCTTGGTTCGCTTCGGCGCGCTGTCGATCAGCGCCGTGATCTTAGCCAGCGATGCAGCCCACTCGGCCTCCAGCGGCTCGATGATTACCGGGCGAACGATCATCATGATCTTGTCGCGGTCGGTATAATGAGCGCCCAACTGGCTGCGCTTCGCGGGGTCCAGTCCGCGCTCGAACAGGGTGCCTAAGATCGATGGGTCGATCTGCGACCAGTCGCGCTGCGCCGCCTTGTAAAGGTCTTCGACATCGTCGCGGGTAACGGGCAACGCATAGTCGTCCGCGAATAGCCCGCCGTTGAACCAGTCGATCCGCGTAAAGCCAACCTTGCCGCCCTGCTTTGCCATCGCGCCGAACAGCATTCCGGCATGTTCGGCAAAGCTTGCCGGATCGCTGCGGCAGAGGTCCAGCATTTTGGTGAACAGATTGTCGGGCAGCAGGCCGACATCCTCGGCGAACATGCAGAACACGAGCTGGTTTACGAAATGCGCCACCTGCCCGGCGTCATGTCCGCGGTCGCGCAGGCGCTGCGCCAGCCCTGCAAATTCCTTCGCCGTTTCCTCGGTCAGCGCTTGCCGCGTCTTGCTGGGTTTGAAATGCTCAGGATCGGTAAAGGCGCGCTTCAACCGCTCACGCACGTCGCCGTCAATCAGATCGTCCAGCTCGAAATCGTGGACCTCCTGGACCGTGTTGGTCCAGTTTGTATGGATGCGGATGCGGTTCATGTCGCTGACGATCAGCAGCGGCGGGTTTTCCAGCGCGACGCTATATTGCAGCAACTGGTCAAAGGCTTTCTTCAGATCCTTTTTAGGGCCCTTATATTCCCAGGCGAAGCAGGCCTTGCGCCAGACGTCGGCCCATCCCTCGCCGCCGCTCGTCTTTGACGCGCCCTTTTCGAAGGTGAACCATTCGCCCGCGGGATCGGCCGTAATCGGATCAACGACGCCCAACAACGCGCATAGATCGTTGAAATGGCTTTGTGATGCCGACCGTTCTTTCAGTTCGTTATTGCGCCATTTCGCGATAAATTCGTGCGGTGTCATGCCGCGTTGCTAATCGGCTGATCGCGGACTGGCTACCCGTTTTGTCTACCCGCGCCATTGGGACTCTGACGATCCATGGTGGTTGCCACGAAATTTTGGCACCGTGGGATCGGCGGTTTGGATTTTTCAAAGGGGAAAGCCTTCCCCTGACGGCCGGCCTGTAGTCCGTCCGTACCCCTTCCGCAGAGGCTGGCCGCCCCCGCGACGCCCCCGATATAGTGCGCGGTTGAAAATGGGCGCTCGCTGCCGGCGGCAGGCGCCGAAAGGGATCGCGTGTCTGTCCTGACCGCGCTGCGCACTCGGCCCGGCTATCTTGGCGGTGCGGCGGCTAAGCACATCTGCGCGCGCACGCCGCACAGCCTGCGGCCGGTCCGAGAGCGCGTCTCTTCTCACGATCCGCCGGAACAGCGGATAAGTCTTCGTCGCTGACGATAATGTCGGCGCCGCGTTGAACGCTGCGGCGTTGTCGATCGGCCTCCCGTCTGTCGCTGGGTTGGCCGGCTCTCCCCTCTAGGCGCGTCCCGGCGTCCCGCAAGCCGCTGCGCGGCTCTTCCTCTTCGTTCCAGCCCTTCGGGTGCGGGCCGCCTTCCTGGCCGCGCCCGGCAGGTCGTTCTCGCCGCCCAACCCCGCTCCGCCGGGGGCCTGATGGTTAGGGGGCGGGAATGGAGGATGACATGGGAAAGAACAAAGAGCGCCGCGATGGGGGCAAGCTCCTGTCCGCTGAACTTTATGACGCCTTGGGCGCGAATGACGAGGCGCGGCGTGCCGCCGTGATGGCGGGTGCGGTGGAACCGGACTTCGTGCCGGTTGCCAAATTCTTCTCTCCGGTCGGCGCGGCAACGTGGCTCGCGACCGAATTGGGCGAGGATGGCGATACGCTGTTTGGGTTGGCCGATCTCGGGTTCGGCTGCCCCGAACTCGGTTCGTTCAGCCTGTCCGAACTGGCGTCGGTGCGCTTGTCCTTCGGTCTCGGCATCGAGCGCGATCTGGGCTTCGCATCCGAGGTTCCGCTTTCCGGCTGGGCCGCTGCGGCCCGCCGCGCGGGATCGATCATCACCGCCGAACAGAATTTCCGCCGTGCCGCGCGTGGCGACGAACTTCCGAAGTCCGAGGGCTGAGGCAGACGCTGGCGGCGCGTCTCGCCGCCGAACCTAAGCCGGTCCGCCCAATCGCGAAACTCGACGGACCGGCACCTTCCACGAAGAAAGGTGAAGACAATGAAACTCGACTTTATCGACCTTGGCAAGCTGTCGATCAGCAAGACCAATATGCGCTACGCCAAGAAGGCGCCGGATGTGGCGGATATACTGCCTACTGTCCGGGCGCGCGGTGTTCTCGTTCCCCTGATCGTCCGGCCGAACTGCGCCGAGGGTGCGTTCGAGATCGTGGCGGGCGCACGGCGCTTCACGGCGGCGACCATCGTCGCGGGCGAGAAGGGCGAGGCCGAGCCGCTTCCTTGCGCCATCCTCGAAGAAGGCGACGATGCCGCAGCGCTCGAAGCCTCGTTGATCGAGAATGTCGCGCGGCGCGATGCTGACGAGGTGACGCAATGGGTCACCTATACGCGGCTTGTCCGCGAGGGGCGCAGCATCGCCGATATTTCCGATACGTTCGGAATGCCCGAGGCAATGGTGAAGCGCATTCTCGCGCTCGGCAATCTCTTGCCGCGTATCCGCTCGCTCTACGCGAAGGAGAAGATCAGCGCGGGCACGGTGCGGCACCTGACGATGGCGTCCAAGTCGCAGCAGCGCGCATGGCTGGCGCTGTTCGACGACGCGGATGCCTATTGCCCGCAGGGCCAGCAGCTCAAGAACTGGTTGTTCGGCGGCGGCGCAATCAGCGCGGCCCATGCCCTGTTCGACGTCGAGGCGAGCGGCCTCGCGATCATTGCCGACCTGTTCGGGGAAGAACGCTATTTCGCGGACAGCGATGCTTTCTGGACCGCGCAGCTTGTCGCCGTCGAGGAACGTCGCGCGCGCTTTTTGGACGCGGGGTGGGACGAGGTCGTTGTCCTGCCCAAGGGCGACCATTTTCGCGAATGGGAACATCGTCACGCGCCGAAGCGAAAGGGCGGGCGCGTCTATATCGAGGTGCGCGATAGCGGCGAGGTCGATATCCACGAGGGCTATGTCACGGCCAAGGAAGCGGCGCGCATCGAAAAGGGCGAGACGATTGACGCCGCGCCGACAACCTCGCGCCTGGAACTGACTTCGCGGATGCAGACCTATGTCGATCTTCATCGCCATGCCGCCGTTCGCGCCGAACTGACCGGTCATCCGGCGGTAGCGCTGCGCTTGATGGTTGCCCACGCCATCGCGGGGTCGCCGCTCTGGAATGTGCGGGTCGAGCCGCAGTCGGCGAAAGATGACGATGTGCGCGAAAGCGTCGAGGTCAGCCGAGCCGAAGCGGTGTTCGACGAGAAACGGCGCGCGGTGTTGGCGTTGCTCGGGTTTGATGCCGAGGAACCGACCGTGACCGGTGGCAGCCCTATGCCGCTCGCGGACCTGTTCCAGCGCCTGCTTGATCTGCCCGACCGCGCGGTGATGGACGTGATCCCCATCGTCATGGGCGAAACTCTGTTCGCCGGGAGCGCAGTCGTCGAAGCGGTGGGCCTCCACATCGGTATCGACATGGCTGCGTGGTGGAGCGCCGACGATGCGTTCTTCGCCGGTCTTCGCGACAAGGAGGTACTGACCGCGCTGGTTGCGGAGGTCGGTGGGGGCGAGGTTGCCGCGGCCAATGCCAAAGAGAAGGGCGCGACCTTGAAGGCGATCGTTCGCGATCATCTGGACGGCAGCAATGGCCGCGCCAAGGTGGAAGAGTGGGTGCCGAAGTGGATGGCCTTCCCACCCGCCGCCTACACCGAGCGCGGTGGGGTCGGTACCGTGATCGCGCATAGCGAAGCAGCCTCACATGACACTGAGGAAGAACCGCAGCGCAAAGCTGCGTAAAGCTAAGGGCGGCGATGCCCATGTCGCCGCCCTTACCCTTGGAGCCGAAAAATCGCGCTCCGCTCGCCCGTGACGGGCTCGCGGCGCGTTGCACTGTTGATCAAAAGGTCATGGCTGGACAATCAAACAGGAAGTCAGAGGGCGAAAAGGGATTGCCCATCGCCTAAGCCGCGTCCCAGACTCTGTTCAGAATTTGAGCCGCGAGAGCGGCCTTGTCCTGTGGCAGAAAGCGTCCGTAATGCGCGGCGACCGTGTCGGGCGTGTCTTGGATCGCATAGCTGGCCTGTTCATATGACCCGGTCTGCTTGAGGATATGAGTAGCCAGCACGTCCCGGACATTATGCGGGCCATGAGGCAACAGGCCCTCTATCGCGCCGCGCCCGGTATAGGGGTTCCGGATGCCATATCTTTGAATGATCTGTCGCCAAGCCTCATAGAAGGTCGTCTGATTATATGAGGCATCGCGGGTCTTTGTCTTCACCGTCTTCACGAAGAATGTTCCGGGGTCTTTGGCGCGACCCAGAAGGACACGGCGATGCCGGTCGATATAAGCCTCGATATGCTCATAGAGACCGCCGAGGTTTGGCAGCACCAAACGAAAGGGCTTGTTCCCGAAAAAGGATGAGCTAGCGTTCTTGAAGGCCGACGCTGGGATCAAGACTTCCCAGCCATGCTCCTTGACGTTCCATCTGAGCTCGCCGCGTTTCCGCATTTCGAGATGGCGTTCGGCCGTCGGCAGTCGCCCTTTGGGGCAGATTAGCAATTGGCGAAGATTCTTCTGTCGAACGCCTAGGTGCAGACCGAGGCGGAGCATTAGGAAGGATCGGGAGGCTTCCGCTGCAGCGCGAGGATAGCGAAGAGCGTTCGGCATCAGCTTGAGGATTTCATCGGTGATCTTGCGATACTCGCCCACAGGACTATCGGCCTCAAGCACGGGCATGATGGGCTCGAACGGGTCGCGGTGAACGCGAGCCACGCGCTCGATCTCCTTCACGCGGGAAAGACCGTGCCTATAAAGCCTGTCACACGCTCCATCCCAATCCGACCGTACCTCTTCGATGTCCGCGCTCGACACCAACCCGGCGATCGGTTGAAGACGCGAGGCCAAGCCAGGGGACTGGCGTAGCCAGCCGGTTTCGACGCGGCAAAAAGCGAGCGCGAGCTGGAACATGTTCGCTTCCCAGACCGTGTAGAAGCCGCGGCGGCGTTCGCGCCACTGGACGTACCAATCTAGGATTGCAGGAAAGACCAGCAGTCCCATCGCCAGCCTTTCGGTCGGAACACCGTATCCCTTGACCACGCTGCGCGGCGACGCCGCGAGAGCGCCAAAGAGAAGCCCCAAGTGCTCGATTTTCTGAAAGGCCGTGGCTTCGTTCCAGACACCGTTCCTGTGGAACCCAATGTCCGTCAACGTAGCTGTCTTGAACCTCACGAGGTCCGCCATCTCCGCTTCCAACGGCGGCGGCGCATCTGCGCGGGCCACGGCCAGTTCCAAGTCTGCTTCATCGGCTGATTGAATCCCGCCCTCGTTAGCTGGATCGAAATCACGCAGACGCCGACGGTGTGTCAGGGAAGGAAAGCGTATTGCAAACCGGTGCTTCGCTGCCTCTGCCTGATAGCGTCGGTAATCCGTCGTGCCGGAGATGATGACCGATCGTACCCACTGCAATATTTCCTGCCGATCTCGCGCAGTCCGGTCATCGAAATCGTCGGGCAGATGCCATGCGAGCCTCCGCCGCTCGGAGCGAGTAACGCCGCTTAGCCGTATGTGCCCGCTCGCTGCCCGCGAATTGTTGGTCAACTTAGCTTTGAAGTAACCAGCGGGTAGGCGGTATCGTCGCTCGATCATCGCTAGGATCGCGATGCTCTTCACGGAAGTCGGAGCTTTCTTGCCGGCCGCCCACTGGACGAACGTTGAGCGTTCGATCTTCGCGCCGAAATGGCTGAGTGCCTTGTGCAGGTGACCGATAGAATCGGAATGTCGTTCGAGCTGTAAGGCGAACGCTTCGTGGAAGCATGAGACATCCGTCCATTCAGATATGACCGCTTGGGGAAACTCAACGACGGGCTTTGGTTTGCGGCCGCGCTTGCGAGGTTGCATCGATTGGTTTTCCGACGGCGCAACAGCAGCGGCCGTCGAAAAGCTAGTGCTCTTCAACGTCATGAAATTTAGTTCTTCTTTCTGGGTTTGTAGGTGGGCTGAGCGCCCTATAATAATCCGAGCATATTGAAAGGCAGAGTTCGACCGCGTGGTATGCTGCCGTCAAAATGATCCGAATTTCAGCCTGCGTTGCCCTTCAAGGCGCGCAGCCAGCGCTATGGATGTTGACGTCTGAGCAGACCCTAAATAAAAATTTCCCGGTCGTAGACTGGACCGCTCGCCTCGATTTTTCGCGGTCATGTTCCCCAGACGGGTGCCCGATCCCGAAGTGAAGCCTCGTTTTCGGGGGCTTATTTGGGGGCCTGATAGACGATGCTTCAGAAAATAGGCCGGTTTTTAGCCAATTCCTCGCTCTATTCGACTCCCTTCACCGCTCCATTCCTTGAAATACAAAAGGTTGCGCGGGCGGCCCTGAGGTCGGTCGGAACAGGCCTGCCGGGAGCAATAGGGTGATCGGTCGCGCCGCCGGGCCTAAAAGCCCGCGACGGCAAAACTCGCCTCGGCGCGAAGCCCCATGACGAGCGCATCGGCAATCGTGCGATCGGCGGACGGTCGGCGGATGTAGTGGAGGCTGGGCTGGAGCGTGAGCCAGGGCGCGATCGGCGCGCGATAGGTCGCCTCGATCGCCATCTCCGACGCGGTCGCACCGGTTGCCGCGCGATGGCTGTCCGAGGTGAAGACGGCCGCGAAAGCGACGCCGAACTCGTCCTTGTCGCGTCCCGGCACCCAGCCGCTGAATTTCAATCCACCACTGGCAAAAGCATCGAACATGTTGAAGCGGTCGGCCGCCTTGCCGAGCCGGAAAAAGGCATCGAGCTTTCGGTCGGCCTTTTCGATCAGCGGAAATTCACTGCGGAAATAGGTTCCGCGATTGCCGTGGCCGGTTCCCGTCCCGTCGTTCAGGTCGAAGCGCGCCGTATAGTGCCAGTGGCCGAGGAGCAGCTTCCCGCCCCCGAGCGGCGCCTGGACCTCGCCGACGAGCAGCGCGCCGTCGCCATGTCCCAGCCGGATCGTGGTGCGGCCTGGATGATCCGGATTGCCGGGCACGCCGTCGAGGGCCGCGGCGCGGATCGCCCAGCCGTGGGAGGGTTCCCACTGCAGTCGCGCCGCCAGCGAGGTCGAGGGAAAGATCGAGGGACCGTTCCGGCCACTCTGCGCGAAGTCGGTACCGATGCCGTGCGGGCTGCTGACGAAGAGCCCCGCCGCGTCGAGCGCGTCGAACTCCGAATTGAGGTCGTAGAGACCGGCCTTCAGCGAGAGCGTGTCGCCGAATTTCTGGTCGATCCAGGCTTCATAGAGCCGCAGCGCGCGCGTACCCGCCTCGATGTTGCTCACCGCCTGCGTATCGCCCACCAGATCGCTGATCGACCGGCCATTGTTATAGAGGCCGTAGATGTGGACCTGTGCGCCGGTCCAGCCGGCGAGCTTTTCCATATCGGCCTCGAACACGATGTCGAGATTGTCGAGATAGCGGGTGCCGCGCCGCAGCCCGCCCGAAGCATTGCCCATGACCTCGCCGCTATAGGTCAGCTGCAGCAATATCGGGCCATGCTCCTCGTCGATTTCGGCCGGCGCATGGGTGTGGCTGTGCGGCAGGTGGTCATGGTGGGTCGGGTGCGGTGCGGTCTCGACCGCGGATCCCGCCGAGGCGACAAGCGCGATCGCGGCCGTCAGCATCAGAAGCTGACCATGAAGGCGAGGCGGATGCGATCGAGCCAGTCGCTTGGCGACAGGCCGCCGGCATAAGCCGGATCGAGCGGGCGATAATGATACCACAGCAGATCGAGCTGCAGATGCGGCGCGGGCACATGGCTGATGCCGACCCCGTGGAGCTTATAGTTGGTCGACAGGTCGATATTGTCGTGGCTGAACGCCGCGAGCACCGAATCGACCTGAACTTCCGAATAGTTATAGGCGATGCGCCAGTCGCCCGGCTGCGCGGTGCGGCCCGCGGCGAGCTCAAGGTTGAAGGCGGTGTCGCCCGATACGGCGGCGCCCAGATTGTGGACATAGTCGGCGGTGAAATTCAGCGGCCAGCGCGGCGACAGCCCGGTCCAGCCCAGCGTGCCGATACCTTCGAGCAGGTGGAAGTTCGACAGATAGCGCCCGCCCGAAAGCAGGTTGCCGCGGAAATCGCCGGCATCGGCCCCCGCGACCGAGCCAAGGCGATAATGATAATAGCTGCCGGTCAGCCCCGCCTTGAAATCGCTGGCGAGCGGCGTCGAAAGCGCCAGCTGGCCGCCGAGCATGTCGCTGTCGCGGGCGACCGAGGCCTCGTCGATGACGAACCACAGCCCGCGCGCATCGACGCGCGCCTTGCCGATATTCGCGCCATAGGCGGCGGCGACGCCCTGCGGCGAAACGTCGCCGTCCCACAGCATGTCGGTCCGCTGGAACTGCTGCGGGAACTTGCCAGCATAGGTGGTGAAGCCGCCGTTCGCATAGCGAATCCACGCCTGATCGAGCGACACCTGGAAATCATCGACGAAATTGCCGAGCGTCACGTCGGTCGAATTGGGGTCGTCGGGATCGCCGGTTGCGATCTGCGTCCCCACCGAAAAATGGTCCGACACGGCATAGGATGCGCGCACCCGCGCACGCACCGCGGTTCGCGACCGGTCGCGGCCGTCGACGAAATTCCATTCCTGACGGACGCGCATGTCGCCCGCGACGTCGAGGCCGGGAATGCGGAACAGGCCGTCGGGCGCCGCGTTTGCGGTGGCAGGTGCCGCAAGGACCGGAGCAGGTGCGGGGGGCGAGGCGACCGGAGTCGGTGTGCTTGTCCGCTGCAGCAGATCCGATTGCCGGGTGACCAGCGCCTCAAGGTCCGCGATCCGCCGGTCCTGTTCGGCGATGCGGCGTTCGAGCGCATCGAGGCGACTGTCCTGCGCCTGCGCGGGCATGGCAAGGCTGAGCGCCGTTGCGGCAAGAAAAAGGGGGCGCAGTTGCATATTGGGTTCTCCCGGAATTGACGGAGCCGCGTCGCGGCGGCGTGCATTCGCGATGTTGGCGTCTGTCACTGACGCGAGGCTGACGCTCGACCCCGCGGCTTTCGGCGTTTCAGCCACAGCAACAGCCCGGCGACGATCATCGTAACGAGCCACAGGCCGACGGCGATCGACAGGACGCGGCCGATGATCCCGCCGGCTTCGCCCGTATGGATCGGGAACAGCGCGCTTATGAAGGCGCGCGCCGGTTCGGCCTCGGCGATCGGGAAGACCCCGCGCACCGCGCCGGTGTTGGCGTCGATCAGCACCCGCGTGTCGCCATAGGCGCGGCGGATTTCGCCCGGGGCGTTGACGCGGACATAGTAGGTCGCGTCGCCGTCCCTGGGCCAGGCGACCTGCGTCAGGCTGCTGCCGGGCACCGCGTCGATCGCCGCTTGCGCCGCTTGCGCAAATCCGATCGAGGGTCCCGTGGCGGGCACCGCCGGCAACGCGACGCTCTTCGCGCCGATCAGATCGCCGACGCCATCCTCGAATTTCATCAGGGTGCCCGTTGCCGCGATGACGAGCGCGGGAAGCGCGACCCACAGCCCGAGCGCGCGGTGCCAGCTGTACAGGCGCGCGGCGGGCGGCCCCTTTCGCGCGGGCGCCAGCGCGCGCCGCCAGGTCCCGCGCTTCGGCCAGGCGGCAATCAGGCCGAGGAGGAGGTTCGAGCAAAGGAGTGTGCCGCTGATCGCGACGATCCAGCTTCCCCAGCTGCCGAGCAGATCGTGATGAAAATCGACCAGAAAGCCCATCAACCGACTTTCCTCCGCGCGCGGGCGGTCGATGACCGTCCCGTCGCCGAGGATACGGACCGATGTGCTCTCGCCATCCTTGTCCTGTAGATAGATGTTGAAACGGTCGGTGCCGCTACCCGTCGTCCACACCGTCGTGGCGCTGGAGCCGGCGTCCTCGGCGACCAGCGTGTCGATGCGGCGTTCGATGGCGGCCAGGTCGGTGGTCCGGTGCGCGCTCGAAAGCTGCGCATCGGTGATTTCCCAATGGAAGACGATCGCGATGCCGGTCAGCGCCTGAAGCAGCCAGAAGATCGCGGCGCCGATGCTCAGCCAGCGATGGATGGTCAGGATCGACCGGCGGAAGGGCTTGCGCCCGCTGGAAACAGCCTCGCTCATCCTGCCCTTCTGGCCTCGGCATTGGGTCCCCTAAACATCCACTTTTGGATAATGGATGGGGCCAAGGGGCGATTTCGGATGGGACGTCGCGCCAAAAAAGAGGCCCGGCTGTTGCCAGCCGGGCCGTGAGGGCGTCTGGATTTGGATCGCCGATCAGAATTCGACGGTCACCGAGGTCTTGAACGTCCGCGGCTGGCCCTGGACCAGATAGCCGCCGAGCGACGAGGACCAATAGGCATTGTTCGCCACGTTATCGACGTTGAAGCGGAAGGTGATCGGGGTCTCGCCCGCCGCGACGACATAGCGTGCGCCAAGGTCGAAGCGTGTCCATTCGCCCAGTTCCATCGTGTTGGTCAGGTTGAACGCCTGCTTGCCCGTCTGGATGACGCGGCCGGTCAGCGTGACACCGGGCAGGAAGCCAAGGTCCCATTCGACGTTCGCGTTCGCGGTGTATTTGGGCACGCCGATCGCGTCGCGGCCGTCGGTCGCGCCGCCGGTGGTCTTCTTCTGCGTCGCGTCGGTGATCGACACGCCGGCGATGATGCGCAGGCCCTTGGTCGGCTCGCCGTCGAAGCTCAGCTCGAAGCCCTGGTTGCGCTGCAAGCCGTCGACCGTGAAGACCGGCAGCAGCGGACCCGCGCCGTCGGGGTCGGGACTTACGAACGACTGCGGCCGGTCGGTCGTAAACAGCGCCGCCGACGCGTTCCAGTTGCCGAACGACACCTTGCCACCGATTTCATATTGCACGCTCTTGAAGGGCGGGAAAATCTCGCCGACGTTCGAGGTGCCGGCAGGCGCCGCCGGACCCTGCGCCAGACCCTCGATGCGGTTGCCATAGATCGAGAAATTCTCGCTCGGTTTGACGACGATCCCGACGACCGGGGTGGTCGCGCTTTCTTTATAGCCGCCGGTCTTTGCGCCATTGGCATAGGAATAGCTGCTGGTCTCGATCTTCTGGCGGCGCAGGCCGACGGTCACGAGCAGCTTGTCGTCGAAGGCGCCGATCGTGTCCGACGCGAAGAAGCTGGTCAGGCGTGTGCGGCTGATCGGGAAGGGATCGGCGATATTGCCGCCTAAGAAGAAATTGAACGCCGGCTGCGCCACATCGACGGGGTCATAAAGGTTGGTGCCGTTGGTGGGCCCGCGCGAAAAGATCCCGAACTGATAGGCGTTGCGATTGACGTAGCGGCTGTGCGAACCGCCGACGTTGATCTGGTGCGTGATCGGCCCGGTCGCGAAATGGCCACGCAGCCCGACCTGTCCGGCCTCGTTATTGTCGTTGCGTGGAATGTTCGAACCGGTGGCGTAACCGTCGCCGGGGTTGACCAGATTGTCGATCGTCAGGCTCTGGTAGCGGCCCCGCTCGGCGGCGTCGCGTGCGCCGACGGCGGCGTAGAAGGTGAAGTTGTCGGCGATATCATATTCGAGCTTTGCGATGCCGAAGATGTCGCGGAGCGTCGTATAATTCCACTCTTGGCCATAGTTGCCGCTCGCGCTCGGCACGTCGGGAATCGTCGTGACGCCGAAGGCGAGCTGAACCATCGGGCGCATATGTTGGACCTTGGCGCGCTGATAGGCGAGGTCGAGCGATACGCGCAGCGGCCCCGAACGATAATCGAATGCCGCGCCGAGCACGGTCGAGCTGCGATATTCGTCGTCGATGGCGATATCGCCCCAGCGGCCGGCGCCGTTGATCCGGACGCCGAATTCGCCTTCACCTCCAAAGCGACGACCGAAGTCGAAGGCGCCGCCAAAATGCGCATCGGACAGGTAATTGGTGGTGACGCGGTTGGTGTCCTTGTCCTTCGCGCGCTTGGGTGAGAGGTTGACGGTGCCGCCGAGCGCGGTGCCGCCCGGCGCGGCGCCGAACAGGAAGGAACTGGCGCCGTTCAGGATCTGGACCTGGTCATAGAGTTCGGGCGAAACGAGCTGGCGCGGCGTGACGCCGTACAGGCCGTCGATCGCGATATCCTCGCCGAACAGCGGAAAGCCACGGATCACGAACTGTTCGGACGCGTTGGCGAAACCGAGCGAGGTCCGGACCGAAGGATCGTTTTCCAGCACCGCGCCGAGCGACAGCGACTGCTGGTTGAGGATCAGCGTCTCGTTATAGGATTTGACCGCAAAGGGGGCGTCCATGGCGTCGATGTTGCCCAGCGCGCCGAGCGATCCCTCGCGGGAAACCTGCGTCTGGTTGTTGCGCTGTGCGGTGACGACGATGCTCTCGCTGTCTTCGGCGCTGTCCTGCGCCAGGGCCGGCGCGGTTGAAAGGAGCGCCACGCTCAGAACGGCAAGCGCGCTTCCCCGATAGATGTTGCGATAGGCAACCATGTTCAATCCCCCTGTTGGTGTCCAAAACCCCTCCCGAGCCGGCAGGCCACGGGGGCCAAGCCTCTTATCGGTATGGCGACCTTAGATCGTCGATTGGGCCATTAAACATCCAGTTCGTTGCGCCGGCTGGGGACCAACTTTGCATTTATGTTACAAACGGCTGAAGTTTTCAGCCGTAACGTTGCCTTCCTCCGACGATCGTCCGGAGCACTTTTGCCTCTATAAGCAAATGCGAGTCGATAGCAAATAGATCGCTGTCCCACACCACGAAGTCGGCGAGCAAACCCGGCACGATCGCGCCCATCTTCTTCTCGTTGAAGCCGGCATAGGCGCCTTCCTGCGTATAGCTGTGCATCGCCTGCGCCAGCGTGACGCGCTGTTCGGGAAACCAGCCGTTCGGGTTCAGCCCGTCGAGTGTCTCGCGGTCGACCGCGGCTTCGAGTCCCGTCAGCGGGTCGATCGGCGCGACCGGCCAGTCGGACCCCATGCAGACATGCGCGCCCGAGCGGACGAGCGAGCCGAAGGCGAAGCTGGTCTTGAGCCGCTCCTCGCCGATCCGGCGCACCGCCCAGCGGCCGTCGTCGATCGCATGATA
This sequence comes from Sphingopyxis sp. EU05-FHT14B03, assembly GCF_058790875.1. NCBI lineage: Bacteria > Pseudomonadati > Pseudomonadota > Alphaproteobacteria > Sphingomonadales > Sphingopyxidaceae > Sphingopyxis > Sphingopyxis sp. EU05-FHT14B03. Next base: position 1,526,687 of record NZ_JBYTDC010000001.1, on the reverse strand, counting down.
GGGCTGGACCGAGGCGATGACGCCCTGTTCCTTGAATCGCGCGATCGCGTGCGGCTTCATATGCTGGACATGCTCGACGCGGAAACGCCGGTCGCGCGGGCCATTGGCCTTGGCGACCGCGGCGAGGGTGTCGAGGACGATGTCGTTCGCCTCGTCGCCGATCGCGTGGGTGGTCACCTGCAGCCCGGCCTTGTCGGCGCCTATGATCCAGGCCTTGAGGTCGGCCGGGTCGGTAACGACGATGCCGCGCGTCGCCGGATCGTCGGCATAGGGTTCATAAAAGCGCGCGGTGCGTGACCCGAGCGAGCCGTCGAACACCACCTTGCATGCCCCCCACTGCACCCAGTCGTCGCCGCGCCCCTCGCGCTTGATCAGTTCGACCTGCGCTTCCCAATCCTTGAGCGGCAGATAGTGGCGGAAGCGCAGGCCGGTTTCGCCCTTCGCGCGCAGACGGCGGGTGGAATCGAAGCTGCTCGTTTCGAGTTCGGTCGGGTGAACCTGCGTCACGCCCTTGCTCAGCGCGAGCGCGATGCCGCGCTCGACCGTCGCGTCGATCTGCGCCGGCGTCGGCGTGCCGATCGCGCGGTTCACCAATTCTTTCGCCGCATCCTTGATGATGCCGGTCGGTTCGCCTTTCGCGTCGCGTTCGATCACCCCGCCGGGCACGTCGGGGGTGTTGCGGTCGATGCCCGCCAGCTTGAGCGCCAGCGAGTTAAGGAACAGCATGTGGAGGTCATAACGGATGACCGCGACCGGCGTATCGGGGGTGACCGCATCGATCCAGTCCTTGTGCGGCATCTCGCCGCCCCAGCGGTCCTGGTCCCAATTGCCGCCCTGCAGCCATTCGCCCTTGGGCAGCGCCTTCGCCGCCGCGGCGACGCGCTCGACGAATGCTTTGGGGTTTTCGGCGTCGCGCAGCGACGGCTGCGACAGCATCGTCGACGCGATCACGAAATGGACGTGCGGGTCGATGAAGCCCGGGGTGACGAAGGCGCCCTTCAGGTCGATAACCTGCGTCGCCTTGCCGGTGCGCGAGCGGACCGCGTCGGCGCCGATCGCGGCGATGCGATCGCCCTTGACCCCGATCGCGTCGCTGAAGGTCGCCGGCCCGGCACCGGTCCAGATGCGGCCGTTGATATAGGCGGTGTCGAGCGTGTCGCCGCCCTTGGCAAAGGCGGCGCGGGAGACGGCCGCCGCAGCGGTTCCGCCGGCGACGGCGAGGAGCGTGCGGCGGCCGATCATCACTTGGTCGCCGCCGATTTGCGCGGCGGGTTCTCGGCACGCCATGTGTCGAGGCGTCCGAGCCATGTCGCTGCGGAGAGCGGGCCATAGGTCTTGGAATCGGTATGTTCGGCGACCAGTTCGCGGATGTTGACGAAATAGGCGGGCCCGCTCGGCAGGCCGAGCTCCTTGCGCTTCTTGTCCATCGCCGCTTCCTGCGCGGGGGTCGGCTCGATACCGGTCACCGGCTTGAACAGGATGACGTCGAAATCGGCGCCATTCTCATGGAAGAAGAGCTGGGTCGGCGGAAAACCACCGGCGGCGGCGACCTCGTCGGCCTGCGCGATGCGGCGAATGAACTCTTCCTGCTTGCCAGGGGCGAGCTTGAAGATTTCGAACCAGGCTTCGGGCCAGGCGGCCTTTTCGGCGGCCGGAGCGGGCGCCGGGGCCTGCTGGGCCGCTGCGGGCGTGAATGGCAGCAAGGCTGCGGCGAAGACTAGCGCGACATTATATTTCATGAATTTCCCTCCTGGACCGTTGCAGATTTCCCCATTGCCGTGGATCGTAAAACATCCAACAATGGCGCGATCGATGGGACCAAGGCGTCAGCCCGCGGCCGCCTTGCGCAGCGCGGCGAGCGCGGTGCGCGCTTCATAGCTGTTCAGGCTGGCAAAACCGATCCGCAGCCCACGCGGCGCATCGGGATGCGTCATGAACGAGCGCGACGAGGCGAAGCGCAGGCCCATCGCCGACGCCCGCGCCTCCATCTGGTCGAGGTCGATATCCCCGAACCGCAGCCAGAAGGCGAGCCCGCCGTCGGGCATCTTGTACTGGACGATATCGCCGAGCGTCTTGTCGAGTTCGGCCGCGAAATTCTCGCGCCGTTCGGAATAGACCTGCCAGACCTTGCGCGCATGGCGGCGCAGTTCGCCATTCTCGATCAGCTCCGCCGCGGCATCCTCGGTCAGCGCATTGCCCATGCCGTCGGTCAGCGAGACGCGGTGCGCGATCGCATCGACGATGGCGGGGGGCGCCGCGACATAGCCGATGCGCAGCGCCGGCAGCAGCAGCTTCGACATCGACCCGACATAGATGACCTGACCCGGCCCATAGCTCGCGAGCGGCAGCAGCGGCTGCGAATGGAAATGAAACTCGTGATCATAGTCATCCTCGATGATCGCGAAGCCGAACTGGCGCGCGAGTTCGAGCAAGCGGAGCCGGCGTTCGGGGCGCAGCGAGACCGTCGTCGGAAACTGGTGGTGCGGGGTCACGAACACCGCGCGCACAGCGTTGCGGCGGCACGCATGCTCGACCGCGTCGATGTCGATCCCGTCCTCGTCGAGCCCGACCGGCACGATATTGGCGCCAAAGGCCCGAAACGCAGCGACCGCCGGCTCATAGGTCAGCGCCTCGACGACCACCGAATCGCCGGGGCGAAGCAGGACTTGCGAGGCGAGGAAAATCCCGTTCTGGCTGCCCCGCGTGATGCAGATATTTTCGGCGGTCACCGAAAGCCCGCGCTGGCCGCGCAGCATCGACGCGATGCCCTCGCGCAGTGCGGGGGACCCGCGCGGGTCGCCATATTGGAAGCCGTTGATCTCGGCGGCCCGGTTCGTCGCGCCGCGATAGGCGCGCGCCAACAATTCGGTGGGAAAAAGCCGCCCGTCGGGGGCGCCCTCGTCGATCTTCAGCCCCGATCCGCCGGGCAGCGCGATCGGCCGCGCCGGCGGCTCGGAATAGCGATAGTCGACCCGCACGCTGCTCATCGTCAGTTCGACATCGCCCTGCTGACGCTTGACCGGGTCGGGCAGCGCTGCCGCGACCATCGTCCCGCGCGTGCCGGCGGAATCGAGCCAGCCCTGCGCGATGAGATCCTCATAGGCGAAAACGACGGTCTTGCGGTTGACCCCCAATATCTTCGCCATTTCGCGGCTGCTGGGCAGATAGGTCCCCGATGTCAGCTTGCCGCGCTCGATGTCGCGAATCAGCGCCTGGATGATCTGCATATAGATGGGGGTCTCGCGCGACGGATCGATCCGTTCGCTGAGGCTCACCTGCCAGGGTCGGAGCATTGGACCAGTCCTTTCCGAAGAAATCCTTCGAGTCGGGAGCCAAGGGTAACGAGGGCAGGGCGGCGCGGCAAGTGCCCGCTGGTCCCCCCAGCTTTCTTTTTTTGGTGCTTGTCGGAGAGCCAAGGCTGCTCGACAAGAACGGTACGACGGGGTGCGTGCCGGGCCGGCGATGAGTCGCGGGGCGGAGCACGAAAGGCTTTTCTCAGGGGGCGGCGTGACGCTTTTCGAACGATTTGACGGGGCCGATGTACGCAAGCTGGTGGAGGATTATCCGCTCGCCTGGGTTTGCGGCGGCGGCGCGGCCGACATCGAGGCGAGCCTGTTGCCGCTGATCGGCCGCTTCGACGCGCAAGGGGACCTGGTCGAACTGATCGGCCACCTCATGCGGACCAACCCGCTTCATGCCGCACTCCTGTCCGATCCGCGCGCGACGATCCTCTTTCAGGGTCCGGACAGCTATGTCAGTCCCGAACATGCGGGGCTTCGCGACTGGGCGCCGACCTGGAACTATGCGCAGATCAAGGTCCGCGCCGAGGTCCGCTTCGACGAGGCCTTGACCGAACCCTCGCTCGACCTGCTCATCGACGCGATGGAAAAGGGGCGGCTCCAGCCCTGGTCGAAGGAAGAGCTTGGCGAGCGCTACCATGGCATGCTCGGCCGCATCATCGGATTTCGTGCGACGGTCACCGGGCTGACGGGTAAGTTCAAGCTCGGGCAGGACGAAAGCAAGGAGGCGCTGGCATCGATCCTCGGGACGCTTCCCGACGCGGCGATGACGGACTGGATGCGGCGGTTCAACGGGGGGCGATCATGAGCATGAAGCGGATCGGACTGCTTGCCGCGATCGGCGCGATCCTGTGCACGGCCGGCCCGGCGGGGGCGCAGCGCCAGGCTTCATGGCCGTGGCAGCAGGACCCTTTCCCGAGCCGCTATCACGCGCCTCCGGCGGACGACATGCTGCTGCGCGGCGCGACCATCCTCGACGGTGTCGGCGGGCGGATCGAGGGCGGGGACATCCTCCTTCGCGGCGGCAAGATCGTCGCGCTGGGCCGGAATCTCGCGAACCCCGGCGTCCGCGAGGTCGATGCGCGCGGGCGCTGGATCACCCCCGGGGTGATCGACGTCCACACGCACAACGGCACCTTCGTGCTGCCGCTCACCGCGATCGACCGCGAAGCCTCCGACGTGTCGGAGGTCAGCACCCCCAATGCGGCCGACACCTGGATCGAAACCGCGGTCAACGCGCAGGACATGGCGTTCGACCGGGCGCTCGCGAACGGCGTGACCACGACCCAGATATTGCCCGGCTCGACTCCGATCTTCGCGGGCCGCTCGGTGGTGGTGAAACCGGTTCGCGGCGCGACCGTGTGGGATATGAAGGTGACCGGCGGGGTGCAGGGCTTCAAGATGGCGTGCGGCGAAAATCCCAAGAGCTGGGGCGCCGACGACGACAATGAAGGCCCGACGAGCCGGCAGGGCGTGATCAGCTATATGCGGCAGGAATTCCTCGACGCGCAGCGCTACAAGCGCGCAGTCGAACAGGCGCGCGCCGGGGCAGGCACCATGCCGCCGCGCGACCTGAAGCTGGAAGCGGTCGCCGGCATCCTCGCGGGTGATGTCCGCGTCAATCTCCACTGCTACCGCGCGGGCGATATCGCGGCGGTGTTGTCGATCGCGAAGGAGTTCGGTTTCCGCATCGGCGCGATCCATCACGCGACCGAGGCGTACAAGATTCCCGGCCTGCTGCGCGAGGCGGGGACCTGCGCCGCGGTGTGGGCCGATTGGTGGGGCTTCAAGGTCGAGGCGCAGGACGCGATCCGCGCCGAGGCGCCGTTGCTCGAACGCGCCGGGGTGTGCGTGATGATGCATTCGGATTCGGCGAACGACGGCCAGCGGCTCAATATCGCGGCGGCGAAGGCGGCGGCGGCGGGGCGCCGGATCGGCATCGACACGCCCGCCGAGACGATGATCAAATGGACGACGAGCAACCCGGCGAAGCTGCTCGGGCTCGAGAAACGCATCGGCACGCTGGCCCCGGGTTTCGAGGCCGATATCGTCCTCTGGTCGGGCGATCCGTTCAGCATCTACAGCCGCGCGGACCTTGTCCTCATCGGCGGCGCGATCGCCTGGGACCGGTCGAAGCCGCGCACGGAGCCGATATCCGATTTCGAACTCGGGCGCGGAGGGATCGGCCAGTGAGAACGCTCGTCAGCCTGCTCGCGCTCGCGCTCGCCACCCCCGCTGCGGCGCAGACGATCGCGGTGATCCACGCCGACGCCTGGACGATGGACGCCGATACGCCGGTCCGCGACGCGACGATCGTCATCGACAACGGGCGCATCACCTCGGTCGCGGCGGGCGGAGGCGTGCCCGACGGCGCAACGATCATCGACGCGCGCGGCAAGCCCGTGACGCCGGGCCTCGTCAACGGCGCGACCCAGATCGGCCTCGTCGAGATAGCGGGGTCGCCCGATACCAGTGACACCGGCTCGGCCGACGAACGCAATCCGGGCAATGACGTCAGCCGGGCGCTCAACGGCAATTCGACGCTCGTCGGCCTCGCGCGCGCCGACGGGATCACGCGCGCACTGATCTTCCCTTCGCCCTCGCGTCACGCCCCTTTCAGCGGCGAGCCGGCGCTCGCTCGGTTGCGCGACGGGGTCGACATTCTCGATAAACCCAATGTCGGCGTCTACGCCGTCATCGGCGGCGGCGCGTGGGACCGGCTCGGTTCGCGCGGCGTGCAATGGGCGGCGCTGCGCAAGGCGCTCGACGAGGGCAAGCGCGGCCTCGCACCGCCGCCTCCGGCCGACAAAAAGAAGGACCGCAAGGGTGGCGCCCCGGCGGGCGGCCCGCCCGGCGCCCGGCCCGGCGAGGACCTGATTCGTGGCGTTCTGCAGAGCCAGATGCCGCTGGCGATCCAGACCAACCGCGAATCCGATATCCGGCAGGCGGCGGCGCTGGCATCGGATTTCGGGATCCGGGTGATCGTCGTCGGCGGGGCCGAGGCATGGCGCGCAGCCGACGTTCTTGCCGCGGCCAAGGTCGACGTGATCCTCGATCCGGTCGCGAACCTGCCGTTCAGTTTCGACCAGCTCGGCTCGCGGCAGGATAATGCCGCGATCCTGACCAAGGCCGGCGTGCGCGTCGCGGTCGGACAGGCGGGCGGCGCGATCCACGCGACCTATAATGCGGGCATGGGGCTGCGCGAAGGCGCCGGTCTCGCGGTCGCCAACGGCCTGCCCTATATCGACGCGCTGCGCGCGGTGACGATCAATCCGCTGGCGATCTGGGGCCGCGGCGGCGGGACGCTGGTGCCCGGCGCCGATGCCGACCTCGTCGTCTGGGACGGCGATCCGCTCGAACCCTCCTCTATCGCGCTGCATGTCATCGTCGAAGGCCGCGAGACCGAGAGCCGCTCGCGGCAGGACAGGCTGGCCGAACGCTACAGGGACGCGCGCTGATGCCTGTGTTTCTCGTCGGTTGCGGACGCATGGGCGGCGCGATGGCGCGCGGCTGGGCGGGCAGCGAAGCGATATTCGTCCACGATCCGCTCGCCGAAGCGCTCCCCGATGGCGCCACGCGCGTCGACCGGCTCGACACGATCGCGCCCGCCGATCTCGTGGTCGTGCTCGCGGTCAAGCCGCAGGTCTTCGCATCGCTGGCGCCGTCGCTCGGGCCGCTTGCCGCCGGCGGCGCGCTGTTCGTCTCGATCATGGCGGGGATCACGCTGGCAGGACTGAGCGGCGCGCTTTCGGGTTCGCGGCGGATCGTTCGCGCGATGCCCAACACCCCCGCCGCGATCGGCCGCGGTATCACCGCCGCCGCTGCGGGCGAAGCGATCGACGCCACAGACCGCGCCCGCGTCGAAACCCTGCTCGCCCCGACCGGCGCGCTGCTCTGGCTCGACGACGAGGCGCAGATGGACGCGGTGACCGCGCTGTCGGGGAGCGGCCCGGCCTATTTTTTCCGTTTTACCGAGGCGCTGGCGCTGGCGGGCGAAAAAGCGGGCCTGCCGCCGCCGCTCGCGATGCAACTCGCTCGCACGACCTTTACCGGCGCCGCCGCGCTGGCCGAACAGGACGCCGCTGAACTGGCAGAGCTTCGGCGCCAGGTGACGAGCCCCGGCGGCACCACGGCGGCGGGGCTTGGCGAGATGGACCGCGACGATGCGATCGACCGGCTCGCCGCGGCGGTGGTCGGGGCCGCGGCGGCGCGTTCGCGCGCGCTTGCCGATTGACCCGAACGGACCGGCGCCGATGCCGGCAGGGAGACGATGATGTCCGATAGGTCCGGCCTGGCCGGCGTAACGGCCGATCCCGACGCCGCGCCCGCCCCGCGCCCGGCGGCGCCGGACGCGCTCGATCGCCGGACGCGCGCGCGCGCGGCGGTGGCCGGGTCGGCGGGCAATCTGATCGAATGGTATGATTTTTACGCCTATGCCTACACTGCGCTCTATTTCGCCTCTGCTTTCTTTCCCGAAGGCGACCGCACCGCGCAGTTGATCAATGTCGCCGCCATCTATGCGGCGGGGTTCCTGATCCGTCCGCTCGGGGGCTGGTATTTCGGGCGCTATGCCGACCGCCACGGGCGCCGCGCCGCGATGATCGCCTCGGTACTGCTGATGGGCGCGGGCTCGCTGCTCGTCGCGATCCTGCCGACCTATGCGACGATCGGCGCCGCGGCGCCCGCGCTGCTGCTGGTGGCGCGATTGATGCAGGGCTTTTCGACCGGCGGCCAATATGGCGCGGCGGCGACCTATCTCAGCGAGATCGCCGAGCCGGGCAAGCGCGGCTTTTACGCCTCGTTCCAGTTCGTGACGCTGATCGGCGGACAATTGTTCGCGCTGCTTACGGTCTTCCTGCTCCAGACGGCGATGAGCGACGTGGCGATCCGCGAATGGGGCTGGCGCATTCCCTTCTTCCTCGGCGCGGTGCTGGCCGGCGTGTTCATCCTGTTCCGCGATGCGATGCACGAGACGGCGGAACCAGCGGGCAAGGGCGACGAGGCGGGATCGCTCCGGACGCTGATGCAGCATCCGCGCGCGATGCTGACGGTGATGGCGCTCAGCGCGGCGGGGGCGGTGACGCTCTACACCTTCACCACCTATATGCAGAAATATCTGGTCAACACTGCGGGCATGGACGTGACGATCGCGAGCCGGACGATGCTGATCGTCACCTTCGCCTTCCTGCTGCTCCAGCCGCTGCTCGGTCTGTTGTCGGACCGGATCGGGCGGCGAACCAACCTCCTGATCTTCAGCGGCGGGATGGCCCTGTTCGCGGTGCCGCTGCTCGGTGCGATCGGCAAGGCGCAGACGATGGGCAGCGCGCTGCTGCTGATATTCGCGGCGCTCGCGATCATGAGTTTCTACACCTCGGTCTCGGGGCTGTTCAAAGCCGAGCTGTTCCCCGCCAATGTTCGCGCCCTCGGCGTCGGGCTCGGCCATGCGATCGCGTCGGCGATTTTCGGCGGTACCGCCGAATATGCGGCGCTGACGCTCAAGCAGATGGGGCACGAACAGGTCTTCGCCTGGTATGTCTCGGCGGTCTGCGCGGTCGCGTTCGTCGTCGCGCTGCGCATGCGCGAACCGCGCGCGCACGGCCATCTTCATTGATCCATTCCTCGAAACCGGAGTTCTCCCGATGAAACCGATCTCGCTTCTCTGGGCCGCCGCGCTGCTGTGCGGCGCCCCGGCCCTCGCGCAGGACGCGGCGCCCGATCTGCCTTATGCGATGACGAACAGCGTGACGCTGCCGAGCGGCGATACGGGCTGGGATTATGTGAAGTTCGAACCCGGCACCTCGCGGTTGTTCATGGCGCGGCTGAAGGATGGGCTGACCGTCTATGACGTCGATTGCGGGCAAGCCGTCGCGACGATCGAAAATTCGGTCGGCGCCAACGGCCCGATCCTGCTTCCGAAATATAATCGCGGCTATGTTGCGATGGCCGACGGCTCGCTGCTGAGCTTCGATCTCAAGACGCTGAAACTCATCGCGCGGACGCCGCTCGCCGGCGACGGCGGGCTCAACAGCGGCTCGCTCGATCCCGCGACGGGGCAGCTTCATATCATCACCGGCACCCGGCCCAGCGAGGCGACCTGGTTCAGCCTCGACGCCGCGACGGGCAAGCTGCTGCGGACGACGCGCTTTCCCTTTCGCAAGATGGACGATCCCGCCGCTGACGGCAAAGGCCATCTCTATGCGCCCGCCCGGCTCGACGGCCTCGTCCTCCGGCTCGATTCGGCGACGCTCAAGGAACAGGCGCGCTGGGACGTCGGCTGCAATGTGTCGAAGATGAAATATCTCGCCGCGACCGACCGCCTGCTCGGTGCGTGCGGCGGCGACAAACCCGCGGTGTTCCTGATGGATCCGGCAAGCGGCGCCATCCTGTCGCGCGTGCCGATCGGCAAGGGGCTCGACGCGCTCGCCTATGACGAAGAGCGCGAGCGGATCGTCAGCAGCAATTACGAAGGGTCGATGACGGTCATCCAGCGCGACGGGCCCGACAGCCTGCGTGTCGTCGCCACGATCCGCACCGCGTTCGGCGCCCGCATGATGGACATCGATCATCGCACCGGCCGTCTCTATCTGGTCAATGCGGACTCGACCGATTTTCCCGGCAAGGATGGCGGCGAAGAAGTGACGCGCTACCATCCCGACAGCTTCCGGGTCGAGACATGGCAACCAAATTGAAGGGGGCAGCGATATGAAACGCGCGATATGGGGACTGGTATCGGCATGGGCGCTGGCGATGCCGGTGGCGACCTTCGCCGCCGACGAAACCGCGCTGCCGATGAAGCCCGCAAGAACGCTCGACTATCAGGTGTCGAGCGGCACCTTCATGTCGCTGGCGATCTCGCCCGACGGCAAGACGATCCTCTTCGACATGCTCGGCGAAATCTATGCGTTGCCCGCTGCCGGCGGCAAGGCGGTGCCGATCGCGACGGGCATGGCGTTCGAGGTGCAGCCGACCTTTTCGCCCGACGGGCAATGGATCGCCTATGTCAGCGATCGCTCGGGCGGCGATAATGTCTGGATCGCGCGCACCGATGGCAGCGGCGCGCGGCGGATCAGCGACGAAGACGAGGGCGCGGTGCGCACCTCGCCCGAATGGAGTGCCGACGGAAAGTCGATCTATGTCAGCCGCCACCGTATCCGCATCGATCGCTATGAATTGTGGCGCCATCCGGTCGATGGCGGGCCGGGCGAACTGGTTGCGCCGGCCAAGCCGTCCGCCGATGCACCGCGCGATGCCTGGCAAAGCACGCTTGGCGCCGCAGCGTCGCGCGACGGCAAATATCTCTATTTCGCCCGCCGCGTCGGTGACAATGATTTTGCCGAACCGGTGGCATGGACGATCGTCCGCCGCGATCTGGCCACCGGCGCCGAACAGACCGTCGTCGGCAATTCGGGCGGGCGCGAGGCGGGGAAGGAGACTTTCTTCCGACCTGCGATTTCGCCCGACGGCAGAAAACTCGCCTATGCGACGCGGCGGTTAGCGGAGACGCGGCTGCGGTTGCGCGACCTCGCGACCGGCGACGACCGCGATCTGGGACCCGCGCCCGCCGACCTGATGAACGGCGCAGCCTCGCTCGACCTGATCCCGCGCTACGCCTTCACACCCGACGGCCAGGCGATCTTGATCGCCTGGCAGGGGCGGATCGAGCGGCGGCCGATCGACGGGTCGGCGACGACGCCGGTGCCTTTCACCGCGCGGCTGAAGCTGGCGGTCGGGCCGAGCACGCGGATCGGTTTTCGAGAGGACACCGGCCCGGTACGCGCCAAATTGTTGCAGGGGACGTCGCCGTCGCCTGACGGCCAGCGCGTCGCCTATGCCGCGCTCGGCAGCGTCTATGTCCAGCCGGTCGATGGCGGCAAGGCGCTGCGCCTGCCGATCAGCGGCGACCCCGCCTCGCTGCCGGGTTGGAGCCCGGACGGGTCGCGCATCGCCTATGTCACCTGGAGCGAGCGCGCGGGCGGCGCGGTGTGGAGCATCGCCGCCGACGGCTCCGGCACGCCGGTGAAGGTCAGCGATGTTTCGGCCTTCTACACCCATCCCGCCTTCACGCCCGATGGTGCGAATATCCTCGCGGTCCGCTCGCCGGCGGCGGCGCGGCAACAGACCAGCTTCGAATTCGGCACGGTGCGCCCCGCCGACCTCGTGGCATTGCCTGCGGCGGGTGGGCCGGCGCGGGTCGTTACCAGCGGCACGCTCGGCCAGCGGCCGCATTTCGTGCGGGGCGAACCCGGTACGGCCTATCTGCTCGGCAGCGACGGGCTGGTCGCCATCGATCTGGCGCGCGGGACGCAGCGTGTCGTCGCGTCGGTGAAGGCGCAGGACTACTATTTTACCGAGCGGCTCGCCGACGCCGACGACTTGCGGATCAGTCCCGACGGCCAATGGATCGCGGCGCAGACGAGCGAACAGCTGTATGTGCTGCCCGTGCCCGCCGATCCCAAGGTGGCGGTCGACCTGACCGCCGCCGACACGACGGGGCGGAAGGTCACGCGCATGGGCGCCGACTTCTTCGACTGGCGCGCCGACGGCAGCCTGATCTGGACGGTTGGCAACTATTTGCAGGTCCTGCCTGACGCCAAGGCGACCCCGCCCGCGAAACATGTCGAACTCGTCGCCGAAATGCCGCGCGCCCGGCCGGCGGGCAGCCTCTTGCTGCGCGGTGCGCGGGCGCTGACGATGGCGGGCGGCGACAAGATCGTCGACGATGCCGACATTTTGATCGGCGGCGACCGGATCGTGGCCGTCGGGCCGCGTGGCAGCCTTGCGGTGCCGAGCGGCACGCCCGAGCGTGAACTCGGCGGCAAGACCGTCGTCCCGGGCTTCATCGACGATCATGACCATATCGGCGGGGTGCGCCGCAACGTCATCGGTTACGACGAATGGGACCTGCCGGCACGGCTTGCGTTCGGCGTCACCACGTCCTTCGATCCCTCGACCTTGGGCATCGACCAGATCGCCTATCAGGATCTGATCGATGCGGGGCTGGTGATCGGGCCGCGGCTCCGCTCGACCGGCCCGGCGCTCTTTTCCAAGGAGCGTTTCACCTCGCTCGACCAGGTGCGCGACGTGCTGCGCCGCTATCGCGACGCCTGGGGGCTGCGCAACATCAAGCAATATCGCGGAGAGAGCCGAACCGTGCGGCAATGGATCGCGATGGCGGCGCGCGAACAGGGCATCGTCCCGACGACCGAGGGCAGCCATAATCCCAAGCTGATGCTGACCCAGATCATCGACGGCTATGCCGGCAACGAACATGCGTTGCCGATCACGCCGTTCGGCGAGGATGTCGTCGGCCTCTATCAGCGCATGCGCACCAGCTATGTTGCGACGCTGCTCATCAACACCAGCGGTCCGTCGGGGCGGCATTATTATGTGTCGATGCACGATCCCGCGCTCGATCCCAAGGTGCGGCATTTCTGGTCGCCGTCGGCGATCGCGCACAAGCTCGGTTTCCGGCCCTGGGGTTCGCTCGCGGCGTCGCGCATGCCCGCGCTGGCCGCCGATGCGGCCAAGCTCGCCGAAAGCGGCGCGCTCGTCGGCATGGGATCGCACGGCGACGAGCCGGGGATCGGCTTTCACTACGAAATGGAGGGCCATGCGCTCGGTGGGATGAAGCCGATGGCGGTGCTGCATGCGGCGACTGCCGGGGCGGCGGAGACGATCGGACGGCTCGCCGACATGGGCACCATCGAACCGGGCAAATATGCCGACCTCGTGGTGTTCGACGAAGACCCGCTGACCGATATCCGCAAGACGATGTCGATCAAACTGGTGATGCGCGGCGGGCAATTGTTCGACGCCGCGACGCTCGACGAACTGTGGCCGACCGCGCGCAAGATGCCCGCGTCGCCCTACATCGACGCCGAGAAGGACGCGCAATGGCTGCCGGTGAAATGACGATCGACCCCGAAATCGCGGAATTTCTGGCGATCATGAAGCAGCGCTGGGCGGCGCATCCGCCGTTCGACACGCTCGACTTCCCCGAACAGCGCGCGGTGTCGGAGGCGGTGCGCGCGCATTGGACGGCGGGCGGTCCGGTCATGGCGGAGACGTTCGAACGCCGCTTCGACGCCGGCGCGGGGGAATTGCGCGTCCGCGTCTACCGGCCCGAAGGGGCGGCGGTGCCCGCGCCGGCGCTCGTCTATCTCCACGGCGGCGGCTTCACCCTGTTCTCGATCGACACGCACGACCGGCTGATGCGCGAATATGCCGCGGCGGGCGGCTTCGTGGTGATCGGCGTCGATTATCCGCTGTCGCCCGAACATAAATATCCGGTCGCGCTCGACCGGATCGAGGCGCTGATGCTGTGGCTCGTGGCGCATGGCGCGACGCTAGGGATCGATCCGGCGCGGATCGCGATGGGCGGCGATTCGGCGGGCGCCAATCTCTGCTTCGCGACCGCGCTGCGGCTGCGCGCGCGAGGCGAGGGCGGCCTCGTCCGTGCGATCCTTTCCAACTATGGCTATTTCACGCCCGCGGTCTCCGACCGTGCCGAGGCACTTTTCGGCGGGCCGGGGTCGATCATGGACCGCGCTGAGGCGCAGGGCTATTATGCCAATTATCTCGTCGACAGCGCGGCGGGCGCGCAAGATCCCTTCGCCTGTCCGATCCACGCCGAACTCGCCGGCCTGCCGCCCGTGCTGCTGGTGATCCCCGAATGCGACCTGCTGACCGAGCAGTCGATCGCGATGGAAGCGCGGCTCGAAGCCGCGGGCGTCGATACCGAGGCGCGCATCTATGCCGGGGCGACGCACAGCTTTCTGGAGGCGATGTCGATCGCCGAGGTCGCGCGCCGCGCGATCCGCGACGGTGCCGCCTTCATCCGCCGCCGGTTCGGCTGATCAGGCCGCGCCGACGACGCCGCTGTCGATGAGCGTGTCGATCTCGCCTTCGTCGAGCCCCGCCTCGCGCAGGATCGCACGGCTGTCGGCGCCCAGCGCGCGCGGCGCGACGTCGGGAAGCGGCGCGACGCCGTCGAACAGCACCGGTTGCGGCAGCGTGCGCCGGATGCCGTCGGGATAGTCCGCCGGCACGTCGAAAAAGCCGATCTCGGCCAGATGCGGGTCGTCGAGCATGCCGGGCAGGTCGGGGACACGCGAGCAGGGAATGTCGCGCGCCGTAAGCGCGTCGAGCCATGCGGCGGTCGTCCGCGCCGGCAGGCTCTCAGCGACGATCGCATAGAGGGTGTCGATATGCGCGGGGCGTTGGCGCGGGTCGGCGAACCACGGCTGCGCGATGACGTCGTCGCGGCCGACCTCGATCAGGAAGGACCGCCACTGCCGGTCGGTATAGGGCAGCACCGCGATCCAGCCGTCCGCCGTGCGGAATGGCCGGCGATTGGGCGACAGGATGCGCGGATAGCCGGGTTCGCCGTCGGCCGCGAAGGTCGCGCCCGCGAGATGCTCGTTGAGCAGGAAGGCGGCGAGCGCCTCGAACATCGGAACCTCGACCTTGATCGCGCCGCTCCGCCCGTTCGCGCGCGCCACCAGCGCCGCCATGATGCCATAAACGGCATGCAGCGCCGCGACCTTGTCGGCGAGCACCGTCGGCACGAAGCGCGGATCGGCGCCGGTTGCGGCTTCGAGTCCCGCCAGCCCGCTTGCCGCCTGGATGATGTCGTCGAACGCCGGCCGGTCGCGATAGGGCCCGCGCTGCCCGAAACCGATCGCGGCGCAATGGATGATGCCGGGGTTGATCGCCGCGACCACATCGAAACCGAGTCCCAGCCGCTCGGCGGCATCGACGCGCATATTGTGGAAAAGGACGTCGGCGATGCCGATCAGCCGGTCGAGAGCGGCTTTGCCTTCGGGTTTCTTGAGGTCGATCGCGAGCATCCGCTTGTTGCGGTTGTTGTTGAGGAACAGGGCGCCGCCGCCGGGACCGGCGGGATGGGCGTGGCGCGCGATGTCGCCCTCGAGAGCTTCGACCTTGATCACCTCGGCGCCAAGGTCGGCGAGGATCTGGCCGGCATAGGGGCCGAGCACGACCGCGCCGACCTCGATGATCCGGACCCCTTGCAACAGCGGCAGCATGTCTCTCTCCCTTGGCGATTTTGTTCCCATATAGAGACTAAAATTATCACAAATAGAGATAAAATCTTGCCTTCTGGCAATATGTGCTACCCGGTTCCGGGGGCGTTCAGGTCGCGATGACCGCCGCATTATCCGCAGTTAGCCGCGGGTAAGCGCGTATCGGGAAGCAAAATCCACCCATCAAAGTCGGCTTTTACCCGAATCCGGACAACCACAGAATTTCAGGCGATCTACACTGGCGTGACAAATTCAAGACGACCGGGGAATTTTTGGCTTAGACCGACAGAAAGAAAAGGGGCGTAAGATGCGCGTTTGTCTAGATCGTATGGCTGTGATGCGGGGATCGTTCGGGGTGTCATTGCTGGCGCTGGCCTGCGCGCAGCCGGCCTATGCCCAGTCCGAACCGGTCGATGAATCCGATATCGTGGTGACCGCGACCGCGTCCACGGCGACCAAGACCGACACCCCCATATTGCGCATTCCGCAGGCGATCGAGGTCGTGACGGTCGAGGAGATGCAGGACCGCGGTGCGCAGAATATTCGCGAAGCGCTGAAGTACACGGCGGGCGTCTACAACGGCGGCGACGATTCGCGCGGCGATTTCAACATCGTCCGCGGCTTTGAATCGGTGCTCTATGTCGACGGGCTGAAACGCAACTATGGCTTCGTCTATATGCCGCGCCCCGAAATCGCGACGCTCGAACGCGTCGAGGTCCTCGTCGGCCCGGCCTCGGTGCTTTATGGCGCGGGCAGCTCGGGCGGCCTCACCAACATGCAGAGCAAGCGTCCGCAGTTCGACTTCGGCGGCAGCGCCAGCGTCAGCTATGGCACGTTCGATCGCAAGGAAGCGACCGTCGACGTCACCGGGCCGCTGAGCGATACGCTCGCCGCGCGCTTCGTCGGCGTGGTGCGCGATTCGGACTCACGCATGGACTTCACGCGCAACGACCGCATCGTCGCGCAGGGCGCGCTGACCTGGCGGCCGGGCGACCGCACCGACATCACCGCGATCGGCATCTATCAGGAAGATCACAACCCGCCGAACTATAATGTCATGCCGATCGTCGGATCGCTTTTCGCGCTTCCGGGACAGCGCATCCGGAACTCGAGTTTCTTCGGCGAGCCGGGAATCAACCGCGGTGACAAGGAATATACCGCGGTCTCGCTGCTCGCGACCCACGAATTTTCGGATGCGTTCAGCTTCCGCAGCTCGAGCCGCTATACCTGGGCCAATACCAAGCAGGCCGAATATTATCTGGCCACCTATCTCAGCCCGGGTGGCCCATTGGACCCCTTCCTTCCCGGCACCACGATGGTTCCGCGCAACCTGTTCGCGATCAACATCAAATATCGGACGTTCAACACCGACAATGGCGTGGCGTTCAAGTTCGACACCGGTCCGGTCTCTCACCAGCTGCTCGCCGGCGTCGACTATTCATACTTCAAGCAGGTATCGGGACAGGCGTTCATCGAGAACGCCGGCGCGATCGACGTCTATAATCCGGTTTATGGCAACGCCCCCACGCCGGTCTTCAACTTCTTCAACACCCAGATTCTGAAGCAGACCGGCTTCTATCTGCAGGACCAGGTGGATTTCGGTGAAGTGGCGTCGCTCGTCCTCGGCATCCGGCGCGACCGCTACTCGAAGGTGGATGTTGGTCAGCCGGTGGAAATC
Organism: Sphingopyxis sp. EU05-FHT14B03; assembly: GCF_058790875.1. Taxonomy (NCBI): domain Bacteria; kingdom Pseudomonadati; phylum Pseudomonadota; class Alphaproteobacteria; order Sphingomonadales; family Sphingopyxidaceae; genus Sphingopyxis; species Sphingopyxis sp. EU05-FHT14B03. The sequence continues at coordinate 1,509,666 of NZ_JBYTDC010000001.1, read as the reverse complement.
ACCAAAAAGACGACCAAGCGTGCCGGCTTGACCATCAATGCCACGTCGACGCTGGCGCCCTATATCAGCTATTCGGAATCCTTCCTGCCGATCTCGGGCCTCAACCAGTTCGGTAGCACCTACCAGCCGCTGTCGGGCAAGCAGAAGGAAATCGGGATCAAGTGGCAGCCGCTCCGCACAACGATGCTGCGCGTGTCGCTATACGATCTGAAGGAAAACAATGCGCTCCGCACCGATCCGGCCAATCCGCTGAATCAGATCCAGACCGGCTCGGTCAAGTCGAAGGGCGTTGAGTTTCAGGCCAACCACAATGTCGCCGACGACTTTTCGCTCACCGCGGCCTTCTCCTATGGCAAGGTCCGGCTTTCGGGTGAGGGGCGTCAACGCGACGATACCCCGAAATATCTCGCCAGCATCTTCGGCACCAAGACGGTCGAACTCACCGGCGACATCGACATGCGCCTTGGTGGCGGCGTGCGCTATCAGGGCAAGCAGACGTCGGACCCCTTCGGTGGCGCCTTCGTCGTCGAAACGCCCAGCTACACGCTGGTCGATGCGCTGGTCGCCTTCGACTACAAGGCTTGGACGCTGCAGTTCAACGCGATCAACCTGTTCGACGACGTCTATTATCCGAGCTGCTCGGCCTTCGGGTCGTGCGCCAATGGCGAACCGCGCACGGTGCAGGGGACGCTGAGCTTCCGGTTCTGAACCGAGCATAGCCAAGGTCTTCATGGGGCGGCGGCCGGGGCATCCCCGGCCGCCGTTTTTCTTGGGGCGGACGTGACGCCGAGGAGAGGCAAGACGATGAGCGGACAAAGGTCGGACGAATTGCTGGGCATGGGCAGCCGCATCACGCGGCGCGATTTCTTCAACGGCGCGATGGTGGCGAGCGGCGCGGCGCTGGTTGCGGGTTGCGGTGGCGGACAGGGCGCCGCCGCCGACGGCCCATGGGCGCCCTCGGGTTCGTCCTGGACCGGCTATGGCGGGGTCGGCGACTATGCCTGGTCGAACGGCAATACGCAGGCAGTGGTCGATGCCGCGCACGGCATCCGCGATCGCCTTTACCCCGATCCCGCGACGAAGCCGATCGACGAGGATTTCGATCTGGTGATCGTCGGCGGCGGCTTCTCCGGCATGACCGCAGCCTATGAATTTTCAAAGCGCGCCGGCGAGGGCGTGACCTGCCTGCTCCTCGACAATCATCCGGTGGTCGGCGGCGAGGCGAAGCAGAATGAATTCGACGTCGATGGCCACCGCCTGGTCGCGCCGCAGGGATCGAACGGCGCGATCGTTCCGCACGACAATTATGTGCGCGGCAGCTTTGGCGAAGGCACGTACGACATCTTCACCGACTATTATCGCGAGTTCGGCCTGCCGACGAAATATGACCTCGAACCGCTCGGCGGCGGCGCCGAGAAATATGAACTGACCGACTATCATTTCGGTCCGATGGCCCCGGCGTGGGAGAAGGCTTACGCCACCGGCTATCATTTCCCGGGCACCGGCTGGGTCGCCAATCCGACGACCGATGGCTTTGCAAAGACGCCCTGGCCGGCATCGGCGCAGAAGCAGCTCGACGATTTCGTCGCCGACCGCCGCGATGTCCTGTCAGGGGTGGCGAATCCGGAAGCCTGGCTCGATACGCTCACCTATTACCAGCTGCTCGACAAGCTCGGCTATGGCACCGAGGTCCGCAATTATATCGATCCCGGCATCGCGGTCGGCAATTACGGCGTCTGCGGCAGCGGCATTTCGGCCTTCGCGGCGCACCGGTTGCGGCTCCCCGGCACGACGATCAAGGACAAGGTGATTTCCTCGTCCGACATCGGCCTCGTCTCCTTTCCGGGCGGCAACACCGCCTTCATGCGGATCATGCTGCAACGGATGATTCCCGGTGCGATCCGGACGCAGGAACAAGGGCCGCTGGCCCCGGTCGGCGGCACGATCGACCCTGCGAAGCTCGACCGCGCGGGCAACAAGATCCGCATCCGGTCGGGCTCGACCGCGATCGACGTGCGCCATCCCGGCGATCCGGCCAAGGCCGATCATGCGATCGTCAGCTATGTGCGCGATGGCAAGGTTCGCCGCGTTCGTGCCAGGGCGGTCGTCATGGCGTCGGGCGGCTGGGTGAACCGCAATATCGTTTCCGACATGCCCGAGGGCCACCGCAAGGCCTATGGCGAATTCCAATATGGGCCGGTGATGGTCGCCAATGTCGCGCTCCGCAACTGGCGCTTTTTCGACAAGCTCGGCTTCACCAACACGCGCTGGTTCGATGCGCTCGGCTGGCAGACATCGATCCGGCGCAATGTCGATATGGGCGGGGCGCAAACCTTCACCCCCGACAGCCCGACGGTGCTGACCTTCTACATCCCCTTCCTGCATCCCGATCTGCCCGGCCCGCAGCAGGGGCCGGCGGCGCGCGCGCGGCTGTTCGCGACCAGCTATGCCGACTTCGAACGCCAGCTGCGCGAGCAATTGACCGCGGGCTTCGCCGCCGCGGGTTTCGATGCGAAGCGCGACATCGCGGGGATCATTCTCAACCGCTGGGGCCACGCGTATGTCGCGCCGCAGCCGGGGTTTTATTTCGGCCGCGACGGCGCGCCGCCGCCTTCGGACGTGATCCGCAAGCCGCACGGCCGGATCGTCTTCGCGCACTCCGAACTGCTCGGCGAAATGGCGATGGCGCACGCGATGCACGAGGCGTATCGCGCGGCGGGGCAGATCATGGACATGCTCTAGGACTCAGGTTTCGGCCCACATCCGCCACAGGTCGCTGGTGTTGCGCGTCAGCGTGTCGAACGCCGCGCTCTTGCCGCTCTCGGCGAACATGGTGGCGCGCAGATTCTCCAGTTCGAACAGCACGCGCCGCTTGTCGGCCTCGCGCACCAGGCTCTGGATCCAGCCGACCGCGACGTCGCGCTGCCCGGACGTCACCTTGGCGACCTGGTGCACCGAATTGGCGGGATAGAGGATCGCGGCTCCGGCGGGCAGCTTGAACGATCGCGTACCGGCGGGCTCGTCGATCTCAAGCTCGCCCCCCTCATAGCTTTCGGGATCGGAGAGGAAGAGCGTATAGGCGAGATCGATGCGCGTTTGCGGCGCTTCGCCCATCAGGGCGTTGTCGACATGTGCGCCATAACCCATGCCCTCGGTATAGCGGCTGAACAGGATCGGGCGCATCGTGCGCGGCATCGCCGCCATCGCGAAGAAACGATTGGCCGCCAGCGCTTCGGTGACCATCGCCTGCATCGCGGCATAGTCCTTCGAATCGCCCGCGACCTGCTTGTTTTCCTTCACCCCCGACGCAGCCCAGCCGGCGGTTTCGCGTCCGTCGATGAAGCGCTGCCTGTCCATCATGGCGACCAGCTTGTTCAGCTGGTCGCCAGTCAGGATATCGGGGATGCAAATCAGCAAGATGCCGTTCCCTACATGTCGGGCGCGGCGCCTTTCTTCAGCGCGTGCGCCTTGCCCGAAACGGTGCCGTCGGGCTTCACCATCGCGACGCTATCCATCACGAAGAACATTGTATAGCAGCCCGTGATCTGGGTCTTGCCGGCCCAGGCGATATCGACGCACAGCTTGTTGTCCTCGGCCTTCCAGCTGCCGGTTACCGGCTCGTTGACCTGTGCACTGCACACGCCCTCGTACAGGAGCAGGCCGTCGCCGGGGATTTCCGTCTTGGGGCATTTCTTCACATCGACCGCATCGTAACGGATGTTGTAGCCGCCCACCTTGCCGTTGGCGCTGTACTGGTGCGCATAATGATAGGGGATGGCGAGGGTGTTGCCGGTCAGCGCCTTGCCGATCTGCTCGGTGGTCAGCGCCGGAAAGGACAAAGTCGGCCAGACGCGGTGCGAGCCGATGCCATTCTCGCCGCCCTCGCCGGCCAGCATCAGCGACAGCGCCTTGTCGAAACCGGTCGGATAGACCAGCTCGCTTGGCTGCGGTGCCTGCGGCGCGTTGGGATCGGCCGCCGTCGCCGGCACCGCCATCGTCGTCGCGGCCGCGGCGCCCGCCGCCACCGTCCATAGCTTCATCGTGAACTTCTGCATGTCAAAGACCTCCCTATCGACGACCCAGCCGGCGCCCGATGCGCCGAATCCGCCCTTTGCGAACTCAGCACATCGGGACGGGGTGGTCAGCAGGGTCTTTGGGTAAGCGGGGGGTTCGAAGGGTAATGGGTCAGCCGCGTGCGCGCCGGCGCCACCAGAGCAGCACGCCGAGGACGATGGTGACCGCCAGCCACAGCCCGGTCGCGAGCGACAGGATACGGCCGGCGAGGCCGAGGCCTTCTCCGGTGTGGAGCGGATAGAAGGAAGCGACGACGATCTGGCTCATACTCGCGTCGGTGATCGGCCAGGCGCCGCGGATGCTGCCGTCATTGGCATCGACGATGACCAGGCTGCCGCCATAGCCGCCGCGATACAGTTCGCCCGGTGCCCGCACCCAGGCATGATAGCTGGCGTCCCCGGCCGAGGGCATGGTGGTGCCGACGAAGCGGCTGCCCGGGATCGCGGCGACCGCCGCGCGCGACGCGGCGGCGAAACCGACCGCTTGGCCGGTGGCGCGATTGGGGGGCAGGCTGACCTCCTCGGCGCCGACGAGGCCGCGCACCTGTTCCTCGAACATCACCAGCGTGCCGGACGCTATGATGATCAGGGCGGGAATACCGGCCCACAGGCCCAGCGCCTTGTGCCAGCTATAATAGCCCGCGGCCGAACCCCGCCGCCCGCGCGGGCGCAGCGCATGGCGCCATTGGCCGCGTTTCGGCCAGGCGACGACCAGCCCGAAGATCAGGTTGGTCAGCAGCAACACCCCGCTGACCGCGAGAATCCAATGACCGGCGGTCCCGGCGACGAGCGTCAGATGGACCTCGCGCATCAGCCCGAGGAAGCTGTAATCGTCGGCCGGCGCATTGCGCAGCATCGTCCCGGCGCCGTCGATATAGGCCTTGCGGCTGACGCCCGCCGAATCGTCGTGCAGGATGATATAGCGATCGGACAGCCCGGCGGTCGTCCAGATCCAGTCGACCCTCGCCTTGCCGCCCGCCTCCGCCAGCGTCTCGATCCGCCGCTCGATCGCCGCCGGATCGGTGGGCACGTGCCGTGTCGACAGCATCGCGTCCTCGGCCTCAAAGTGAAAGGTCAGCAGGATTCCCGTCACCGCCTGGACAAGCCAGATCGCGGCGGCGGCAAGCCCCAGCCAGCGGTGCAATTTCACTAGGGTCCGGCGTGTCGTTCCGCTGGCCGGCAAAATATCGGTCATCCCTGGTCTTTCTTTTGAGGCTCTAAGGAAGCGCCGGGCGCAGCGGACGCAAGCCGGAAAGCTGCCCGGTCTCGTCGAGGCTTGCGAAAGCGATAGCCGACCCCGCAGGTGCCCGCATCGGGCGGTGGCGTCGTCGCCGATACCCGGGGCAGCCCCGCTGCAACCGCCGTGCCGCTGGTGCCGAGGCTCGCAAGCCAACCCTGCGCAATCAGATATGCATAGGCCGACACCACCGTTTTCCGGTTGAGGCCCAGGGTCTCCGCCAAATAGCGGCTGCTCGGCAGCCAGGCGCCCGGCATCAGCCGTCCGGCCTCGATGTCGTGGATGATCGCGCTCGCGATCTGGCAATGGAGCGCCTCGCGACGCCTGCGGTCGATGCGGTCGCGCAGGCCGACGTGCCAGTTTTGCAGCATTGCTTCCTCCGCCCGCTGTGCCGAGCGGCCACTATCCGGTGCGCGGCGGGACCGCGAAAGCGACGCGACGGGTAAGGCCGGTCAATATTGGGGAAGGGGCGCCGCGGGGCGGCAAAGGCTTACCCGTCTTCGCCCGCGACTACCCCGGATTTGGATTCGATCCGCAGACGGCTTGCTGGTCATATCGTCGAAGCGCCGCGCCGCGTCGCACGCGCAAATTTATGTCCATCGAAAGCCGGACCTGCAACAAGGTCCATCCAGCGTCCTCGGGAGTGAACATGTCGAAACCTGCCGTCTCCGCCGCTCTCGCCCTCGCGCTGGCCCTGTCCGCCGGCACCGCCGCCGCCCGCGACAAGGCGCCGGCCGACCTGATCCTGACGAATGCACGGGTCTACACGGTCGAGGACAAGCAGCCCTGGGCGGAGGCCGTGGCGATCCGGGACGGCAAGATCGTCGCGGTCGGCAGCGCGACCGCGGTCGGCAAGCTGCGCGGCGCGGCGACGCGCACCGTCGACCTTGGCGGCAAGCTGGTCCTGCCCGCCTTCGGCGACGCGCATGTCCACCCGCTGTTCGGCGCGCTCAGCCGCTCGCGCTGCCCGCTCCAGGACGGCAAGACGATCGCCGATTATCAGGCACTGATCGCCCAATGCGTCGCGGCGGTGCCGGGCGACGGGGCGATCTATGGCATCGGCTGGAGCGACGCGCTGTTTCCACCGAGCGGCATTCCGAACAAGGCCCTGCTCGACGCGGTGTCGACGACACGCCCGCTGATCTTCGAATCGACGGGCGGCCATACCTATTGGCTCAATTCGAAAGCGCTCGCGGTCGCCGGGATCACCCGCGATACCAAGGATCCGGCAAACGGGACGATCGACCGCGACCCCGCCACCGGCGAACCCGTCGGCAGCCTCCAGGAAGCGGCGATGGATCTGGTCAAACATATGATCCCCCCGCCGTCGGCGGCCGAAATCCAGAATTCGATCCTTTATGTCGCCGACCATTTCAACAGCCTCGGCATCGTCAGCTGGAACGACGCCGGGGTCGAATATGATGCCGATGGCGGCAGCGCGATGGTCGACGCCTATAAGGCGGTGCTCGACGCGGGGAAACTGACCAGCCATGTCGCGGTGTCGCTCAAGTGGAAGAATGAACAGGGCATGGAACAATTGCCCGGCCTGCTGCGCGCCGCCGAGCGCGCGAACCGCCTCGGCATTTCAACGCATACGGTCAAATTCTACGTCGACGGCGTGATCCCGCAAAAGACCGCCTTCATGCTCGCGCCCTATGAGAATAGCGGCGACGAGCGCGGCACGCCGCAGATCGCGCCCGACCTCCTGAAACAGGCGGTCACCGCCGTCGATGGCAAGGGCATGCACGCCTTCCTCCACGCGATCGGCGACGGCGGGGTGCATATCTCGCTCGACGCGATCGAGGCGGCGCGCAAGGCGAACGGCGCCAGGCCGACGCACCATATGATCACCCATATGAATGTCGTCGATCCCGCCGACCAGCCGCGCTTCGGCAAGCTGTCGACCTTCGCGCAGTTCCAGCCGACCTGGGCGTCCTGGTACGACTATATGGAGCTGACCGTGGCCGCGATCGGGCCGAAGCGCGCGACCTATATCTACCCCGCCGGCAGCATCGTCCGCGCCGGCGGCAAGCTCGCTTATGGGGCCGACTGGCCGGTCGGCGGCGCCAACCCGCTCGAAGGCATCGAGGTCGCGATGACCCGCCGCACCGCGGGCGACCCGAACGCCAAACCGCTTCTGCCCGACGAAGGCGTCAGCCTGAAGGAAGCCATCGCCAGCCACACGATCAACGTCGCTTATGTCAATGGCTTCGACGCCGTCACCGGGTCGATCAAGACCGGTAAGAGCGCCGACCTTGTCGTGCTTGACAAGGACATTTTCAACCTGCCGGCCTATGAAATCTCGAAGACGAAGGTGCTGGTCACCCTTTTCGAGGGCAAGCCGGTATTCGGCGACTGGACCGACGCGGCAAGTCCCGCCGCCCGCTAGGGCGCGGGACCGCGCGGTCAGGGCCAGCGCATCGCCGCGCGCATCACCGCGGTGATCGACCGGTGTGGCACGCTGATGTGCGTTTCGTCCTCGAGCATCAGCAGTTCGCTGCGCAGCCCTTCGCCCGACAGCGGGGCGAGGCGCGCGGCGAGTGCGGATGTGTCCTGCGCGATCAAGGCGTCGCTCTCGAGCACGCCGGCGATGAGCAGCAGGTGCGTGCGCCGCGCCAGCGCGCCGTCCTTGCCCGCCCGCTCCCGCCAGGCGGCTTCCTCGGCGAGGATCGCCTGATCGTCCCACCAGATCGACGGGCTCGCGGCGACGATGGTGTTGAAGGCGCCGGGGTGGGTGTAAAAGAGGTGGAGCGCGAACAGTCCGCCCAGCGAATGGCCGAACAGCGTCTGGCGCCCGGGATGCACGGCAAAGCGCCGTTCGATCGCGGGTTTGAGCTCGCCAAGCAGGAAGGCGCGAAAGGCGTCGCGACCGCCCGACGGATAGGCCGCGTACAGCTGCTTCAGCGCCGGGGTTGCGATCGGCGCGGTGAAGTCCTGCATCCGGCGCGGATCGTAAATCTGGTCGCCGGGATGGCCGACCCCGACGACGATCATCTTGTCGAGGCCGCGGCCGCCGAAGCCCTGGACGCGCCGCGTCTCGGCGAAGCCCGCGAACATCGCATTGCCGTCGAGGACATAGAGGACCGGATAGCCGCCCTCGGGCGCCGGACCCGCAGGGCGCGAGACGAAGATGCGGTAGGTTCGGCCGGTGGCCGAGACCATGTCCCATGTCTCGGTTTCGGGCATGGCATAGGGTGCGGCGGGCGGCTGCGCGGTGGCGAGCGACGCGGGGGTAAGCGCGAGCGCGAGACCGGCGGCGATGGCTTTCATGTCGATCCCCTTCGAGCCCTGCGGGGCGTTCAGCGGCGCAGGCGCAGCACCGCGAGATAGACCCCCGCGGCGAGGATTGTGGCGTCGAGCGCCGGCACTGTCGTCAGCGACCAGCCGAAATGCATCGCGGGAAGGGTGATCGCGAGGCTGCCGAGCCACACGCCGATCGCTTCCCAACGAACCGCCACCGTCACCGCCGCGCCCTCGTCGCGGTCGCGAAAGGTCAGGAAGGCATCGATGACATAGATCGCCGCGATCGGCGGGATGATCAGGCCGAGTGCAATCAGGAAGGGAATGAAGCTGTTGATGATGCCGAGGAGCGCGAAAAGACATCCGATCGCGCCGCCGATGACGATGATCGTTCCTTGCCTGAGGCGGGGAAAGGTCGCCGCCATCGACAGCCCCGCCGAATAGAGGTTGAGCGCGTTGATCGTCCACACCGACAGCACGAGCATCGCCAGCGCCGGGATGCCGAAGCCCATCGCGACGACGAGTTGCATGATGTCGGTCTGCCCGGTCGCTAGCGCGATCAGCGCCGAGACGAGCATGATCACCGGCGCGCAGAAGGGAAAGGAGAGCAGCATACCCATCACCGCGCCGCGCTCGGTGCGGATGAACCGCGACAGGTCGGGCATCGCCGCGACGGTCAGCAGGTTGCCGCCGACGAGCGACGAGAGTGCGATGCCGAAACTCATCGGAACCGGCGGCTGCGCGACCGGGCCGAGATCGGGAGCTGGATTGCTGCCGAGCGCCGAGACGCAGACCGCGATCAGGATCACCCCGACAAAGGGCACCGCGATCATCGCCAGCCGGTCGAGGGTGCGAAAGCCCCAGATCGTCGACAGCGTGATGATGATGCTCCCGGCGACGACGAAGAGGTTGAAATTTCCGGGAATCCCATATCCCTGCCGCGCGGCGGCGACCATCGCGTCGCCGAAGAACGACACATTGACCCCGAACCAGCAGAAATGGACGATCGCGATGACGATATTGACGAGCGCGGCGCCCCAGATGCCGAACGAGCGCTGGACGAGCACATAGGTGGTGAGGCGGGTGCGCACGCTGACCACCGAGGTCAGGCATGCGCCGGCGCACAGGATCAGCCCGGCGAGCAGGGAAGCCAGCACCGCCTGGTGCAGCCCGAGCGCCATGCCGGCCTGGGCGTTGTTGAGGAATCCCGGCAACGAAAAGGTGAAGCTCGCAATGATCAGCGCGACGCGCCAGCCGGGGACCGTCAGCTCTTCGGGCAGGCGCCCGCTCGCATAGTTCCCGCCTGCCTCTGCGCTCATGCCGTCTCCGTCTCGTTCAACTGTTCCACCGGGGCAAAGTCATGGCCCATACCGAAGGCGCGCGGCCCTACAAAGGACAGCGCATGGTCGTCGCGCAAAATGTCTGGCGCGGCTGCGGCGATCACCTTGATCCGCTGTCCATATTTGAGCTTCTCGGTGGTGATCGTGTCGGCCGTGTCGCGGTCCATCACCGTAATGATGTCGGGGACCATCGCCAGAATTTTTCCGCCGCTGGTCGCGACGAGATTCTCGTTCTGGAACGCGATTTCCATCCGCCCGCTCGCCGCGAAACCGTCGATCGTCACCTTGCCGACCGAAAAGCCGCCGCGCGTCTCGCGCTCGACATCGACGATCTTCCCGTCGAACAGCGTCAGGCAATGCGGGTAGAGTCCGGTCGCCTCCAGCGCCTCTGCCAGCGCATCGAAGGGATCGGCGCCGGCCGCCCGCGCCTCGCGGATCGCGCGACCGACGGCGATCGCCGCGCTGATGCTGCCGGGTATCGCATGCGCCTTGGCCTCGGCGCCGCTGAGCGGATATTCGACCATATGCGCGATCCCGCCGAGCGATACCGCCAGCGCGCGCGCGATGCGTTCGTGGGTGACATTGTCCTCGGTCTCGATGACGCTCAGCGAACCGTCGGCGGCGGTGAGCACCGACGGGCAGGCCGACAGGCCGCGGATGTTGAAGATCGCCATCTGCGATTCGGGAAAGGCGCGCCCCATGCCGTCGCAATCGACCACCGGAATGCCGAGTTCGGCCGCCGCGATGAAGGGTGCGAGGCCGTTGCCGCCGCCGATCTCGATCGGCAGAACGGCATCGATGCGCCGCCCCATGATCTCTTCGAGCCGGCGCAGCCCGGCCACCGCTTCGCCGCCGTTGGGCAGCTTTTCGACCGACACGGTGGGCGCGCCGATCCATCCGCAGGGCGCGAGCAGCGCGTCGTCGGCAACCTCGGCGAGCGGCATGAGGTCGAAGCCGCCGCAACGGGTCAGCGCCGCCTCGGCAAGCAGCAGGCTGTAATAGGGGTCGCCGCCGCCGCCCGAACCCAGAAAGGCGGCGCCGCCGGCCAGATCGACGAGTTGTGCCGCGCGTTCAATGCGCATGACGCGCCTCCGCGACCGGCAGGGCGACGGCGCCCGCTTCGTCGGCGAGGCTGCCGACCGCCTTCATCCGCAGCTGCGCCGAACGACCGGGCAGGTAAGACAGAAACACCTCGTCCATATCGACAATCTCTACGCTTTCGGGGGTGGCGCCGGCGGCGATAACGTGCGCGAGCAGGTCCGCGCGCATCGCCTCGATCGCGGCGGCGCGGGGTTCGGCGTCATAATCGACGATGCGTTCGGCCTGCGCGCCGACCTGTGCGATCGCGGCGCCGACGGCATTGGCTACCGCGGCATGGTCGGGGCGAACGACGCGCGCTGCGCCCTTGAGATTGTCGTCGATCAGGAAATGGCCGCCGCCGACCGCGATGATCGTCGCGTCGCCGGGCTGGGTCTTCATCCGGTCGATCCCGTCGGCCAGCATCGCCGCCATCTTGTCAAGGATCGCCCTGTGGAGCGCGGGGGTGAGTGTGGGAATCCGGCTCGCGTCGCCGAAACTCGCTTTGCCCGCCGCGACGGCGATGTCGCTGGCGGTCAGCGTCGATCCGCCGAACAGCCAGGCATCCTCGGTCAGACGGAAGCCGACCGAGTCCGGGCCGATAGCGAAATCGTCCGTCGCTGCGCCCTCTGGGGGCAGATGAATCCGCGTGCCGCCGCCCAGCCCGATCGCGAGGATGTCGGGCATGCGGAAATTGGTGCGGACCCCGCCGATATCGACCGCGATCGAGGATTCGCGGGGATAGCCGCCCGCAAGCACCCCGATGTCGCAGGTCGTGCCGCCGACATCCATCACGATACCATTGTCGACGCCGGTCAGGAAAGCCGCGCCGCGCATGCTGTTCGTCGGTCCCGACCCGATGGTCAGCACCGGGTAGCGCGCGGCATCGGCGGCCGAAATCAGCGTTCCGTCGTTCTGCGAAATATAGAGCGGTGCGGCGATGCCGAGGTCCGCGAGTGCGCGCTCGAGCGAGGCCACGACATGCCGGGCGAGGCTGGCAAGCGCGGCGTTCAGGATCGTCCCGTTTTCGCGCTCGATCAGGCCCAGCCGGCCGATATTGTGCGACAGGCTGATATTCGCGTCGGGACAGGTGTCGGCGACGATCGCCCCCGCGCGGTCTTCCATCGCGGCATTGATCGGCGCGAAGGCGCAGCTGATCGCGATGCTGTCGATGCCCCGGTCGCGGCAGTCGCGTGCGGCGGCGCGGACGGCGGCTTCGTCGAGCGGCGCGATTTCGCGTCCGTCGACCTCGTAACCGCCGGGAAGCAGGAAGATGCTCCCGCCGAGCTGGCCCGCAAGCGCCTCGGGCCAGCCGGTGAGCGGCGGCAGCGCTTCGCCCGACGGGCTGGCGAGCCGGATGATGCCGACGCGGTCGAGGCGCTCGCGTTCGACCAGCGCGTTGGTGAAATGGGTGGTGCCGACCATCACCGCGCTCACATCGGCGGCGGGAACGCCCGCGTCGGCGAGGATGGCGCGGATCGCGGCGGTCACGCCCGAACTGACATCGGCGCTGGTCGGCTGCTTGGTCGATGCGACCACGCGGCGGCCCGCGATCAGGACCGCGTCGGTGTTGGTTCCCCCGACATCGACACCAATTCGCACTGACGCATCCTCCCGCAACCTCTTGCGGGGCCGATTACACTGGAGGGCATGGGGGCGCGCAACGCGTAAAACGGGTGCTTCGGGGCCGCGAACGGGTAAGCGCTTCGGCGAAGACGGGTAAGGCTTTACGGGCGGTTGTCAGGCCTGTCATCGATCCGTAACCTGCCGGTCCGGAAACCGACGACGATGCGTGCGAGGTTATACCGAATGCAGGACTTGATAGCCGCCAAGTTCGACCCGCCGATGTGGATGGGCGACCAGATCCGCCGGGACGCGCTCCTCGGCAGGCTGCAGGGCGTCCTGCGTCACCGCCTGACCCTCGTTCATGCCCCCGCCGGCTATGGCAAGACCAGCCTGCTGTCGCAGTGGCGCGACAGCATCGACGCGGGGACGGCGCATGTCGTCTGGCTCACGCTCGATCGCGACGACCGCGACCTCAAGCGTTTCGTCAAATATCTGCTTCTCGCGCTTCGGCAGGATCGCGGCGACGGCGAGGCCAGGGGCGCGCCGAGCGACATCCCGCCGCGCGCGGCGCTGTCGGCGATCGTCAATGAACTCGGCGATGCGGCGGTCCCGGTGGTGTTGATCCTCGACGACCTGCACCATGCTTTCAGCGAACCCGTCGGCCAGTTCCTCGAATCGCTGGTCCGCCTCGCGCCGCCCGATTGCCATTTCCTCTTCTCCTCGCGCGACTATCCCTGGGTCGGCCAATCGATCCTCGCTGCCGAGGAACAGTTGCTCGAAATCGGTCCGGCCGACCTGCGTTTTTCGGCGCAGGAAACCGAATGCCTGCTGACGCGGACCGACCGGCCGCTCGAAACGCTCGACATCGACACGCTGCTCGACCGGACCGAGGGGTGGCCGATCGCCGTCCAGCTCGCGTCGCTGTCGATCAAGCGCGGGATGGGCGCCGAGCGCGTCATCGACGAATATTGCGGCACCAGCAGCGACCTTGCGCGCTATCTGTCCGAACAGGTGCTGATGACGCTGCCGCAGGAAACGCGCGATATTGTGGCGCGCACCGCGCTGGTCGACCGGCTGACCGGCGAAATGGTCGACCTGCTGTGCGACCGGCAGGATGGTTGGATGGTGCTCGAACGGCTGGAGCAGCAGGGCGTGTTCCTGTCGCCGGTCAGCTGGGAACGGCGCGAATATCGCTATCACCAGCTGTTCGCCGAATATCTGCGCGATCGCTTCGAGCGTTCGGACCGCGCGCAATTCGCCGCGCTCCAGCGGCGGATCGCGAGCTGGCTCGCCGAGCGCGGACAGGTCGCCGAGGCGATCGACCATGCCATATTGTCGGGCGACGACCTGCTCATGGCCGCGATCCTCGAGGACGCCGGCGGCTGGCGCCTGATCCCGCAGGGGTTGCAGGGCGTCGTCGTGCGCGGCCTCGCCAAGCTGCCGGTCGCGCTGATCCGGGCGCGGCCGCGGCTCGCGCTCGCGCAGGTCTATCTGCAGATTAAGCTCGGCGAACTCGGCTCCGCCCGCGCCGAATTCGACCGCTTCCTCGCGCAGGTCGAGGGCGCCGATCTCTCGGTCGATCTCAAGACCGAGGTTCGCGTCGTCGGCGATACGCTCACCGATTATGAAAACCAGCCGGTGACCTTTGACGACCTGCTCGCGCGCGAGGCGCTGCTGCGCAAGCTTCCCGCGAACGACCATCTGGTGCTTGCCAACATCAGCGAGACGCTGGGCGCCAAATATTTCGAGGGCGGCTGGCTCGAGCGCGCGCTGCAGCCGACGCTCGCGGCGCGCGATCATTATCTGGCGATCGGGTCGCTCTACAGCGATCTCTTCACCCGCTTCCTCGAAGCGCGCATCAAGCGCGCGCAGGGGCGTTCGCGCGAGGCGGAGGCGATCCTGCAATCGGCCTGCGCCGACATCACCGCCAATTATGGCGACCGGTCCGACCTCGCCGCCAATTGCGCGGCCTTCAAGGCCGAACTGCTGTTCGAACAGGATCTGGTCGCCGAGGCGCGCGAGCTGCTGGTCTGGGCGCTGCCGCACATGGAACAGTCGGACGGCTGGGTCGATGTCTATGCCGCCGCCTATCTGACCGAGGCGCGGGCGCTCGCCGGCGAAGGCGCGTTCGAGGAAGCGTGCGACATCATCGCCCGCGCTCGGCGGGTCGCGGCGCGGCGGCGGCTGCGCCAGCTCGAAATGCTCGCCGACATTTGCAGCATCGAACTGCAGATCTCGCAGGGCGCGCCGACGCATGCCGTGCTCGCGGCGGCGGCGGTCGTCGGGCTCGATCCGATGGCCGACATGATGCACGAACAATCGCCGCCCTATCGGCCAGTCGCGATCGCCGCCAGCCTGTGCCGGACCCGGCTGCGGCTGTTGATCGGCGAGGTCGAGCCGGCACTCGAGGAACTGCGCAAACTTCGCGAATGGGCCGAGCAACATGGCGCGGGGCGCCTGCTGGTCGACGTCAACATCCTCGCCGCCGCCGGCCTCCGCATGCGGGGCGATACCGCATCGTCGCGCGCCTGTTTCGACGAGGCGGTCGGGATCGCGATGTTCCAGAACATCGTCCGTCCCTTTGTCGAGGCGCGGCAGTTCGTCCAGGCCTGCCTCGACGACGCGCTCGAAACCGACGGCCAGGTCGACCGCTTCCGGGCGCAGTTCATGAAGTCGCTGGCGAAGTCGCTCGCCGTCTATCGCAACAATGTCACGGTGCTCGGCGTGTTCAGCGAAGCCGAGGCCGAGGTGCTGCTTTATCTGAGCCAGGGCCATTCGAACAAGGAAATCGCCCGGCTGATCGGCATGTCGCCCGACACGGTGAAATACCGGCTGAAGTCGGTGTTCCGCAAGATCGGGGTGAGCAAGCGCCGCGATGCGGTCCGGATTTCCGCCGAACGCGGCCTCATCCCCGCCGGGATGTAACAGCGAGTCGCCCTTTTGTTCCTGGTCAAGCCGCGGCGCGTCGCCGCGGCGCCTTACCCGTTTCGCCTTGTTGACATATATCTCTATATAGGGACAAATATGTCCAGTATAAGAAATATGATGGAAGAGGGTGATGGGCGAATTCCGATTTGATCGTTTGTTCATCGGCGGCGCGTGGGTCGCGCCGATTGATGGCGGGGTGCGTCCCAGCATCGATCCTTCGACGGGCGAACCATGGGGCGACGTCGCCTATGGCGGACGCGCCGACATCGACCGTGCGGTGGCGGCGGCGAAGGCGGCGTTCGAAGGGCCGTGGCGCAAGATGCCGCCGTGGGAACGCGCCGCGCTGCTGCGCAAATTCGCGGATCTTTACGCGACGCAGGTCGATGCGCTCGCCGAAATCGAGACGCGCGACAATGGCCGCGCGGTGCGCGAATCGCGCGGCGACATCGGGCTGCACGCGCAATATTATCACTGGTTCGCCTCGCTCGCCGACAAGCTCGGCGGGCGGACGATCCCGATGGACGACAGCGTGCACGCCTTTACCACGCGTCATCCGGTCGGGGTCGTCGGCGCGATCACGCCGTGGAACGTGCCGATGATGGCGGCGGCGTGGAAGCTGGGCGCGGCGCTCGCCGCGGGCTGCACCGTGGTGCTGAAACCCGCCGAGCAGACCCCGGCCTCGTCGCTGGCGCTCGCGAAGCTGTTCGAGGAAGCGGGCTTTCCGCCCGGGGTAGTCAATGTTGTGCCGGGTGATGGTCCGGTTGCCGGTGCGGCGCTGGTCGAGCATCCCGACGTGGCAAAGATCAGCTTCACCGGCGAAGGCGAGACCGCGAAGACGATCCTGAAGGCGGGCGCCGACACGCTCACCCGCTGCACCTTCGAACTGGGCGGCAAGGCGCCGCACATCATCTTCGCCGATGCCGATCTGGACAATGCGCTGAACGCCGCGACGGGTTCGGCCTGGGCGCTGTGCGGGCAGAGCTGCGCGCTCGGCAGCCGCGTCCTCGTCGAACGGCCGGTCTATGACCGCGTCGTCGAGGCGTTTGGCGCGTGCGCGGGCCGGGTGCGGGTCGGCATGCCGCTCGACCCCGCAACCCACATGGGACCGCAGGCGCACCGCGAACAGCTCGACAAGACTCTCTCCTATGTCGCGATCGGACAGTCCGAAGGCGCCGAACTGATCACCGGTGGTCACCGCATCGAGCGCGACGACCTCGCGAACGGCTATTTCGTCGAGCCGACCGTCTTCGCCGGGGTCGGTTCCGGCATGCGGATCGCGCAGGAAGAGATTTTCGGGCCAGTCGCGGCGCTCATCCCCTTCGACGGCGAAGAGGAAGCGATCGGAATCGCCAATTCGACGCCCTACGGTCTCGCCGCGGGGCTGTGGTCGGGCGATACCGGCCGCGCTCACCGTGTCGCGGCGCGGATCGAGGCGGGCATGGTGTGGGTCAACACCTATCGCTACATCCGCTGGTCGACCCCCTATGGCGGGGTCAAGGCCAGTGGCTGGGGCCGCGAGAACGGCATCGAGGGGCTCGATCCCTTCCTCGAAACCAAGACCACGATCATTTCGACCACCGGCAAATTCGCCGATCCCTTCGCCGCGTAAGGAAGACATCATGCGCCTCAACGGCAAACTCGCCATCGTCACCGCCGCCGCATCGGGCATGGGCCGCGCGGGGGTCGAACGCTTCGTGCGCGAAGGCGCGCGCGTCGCCGCGATCGACATCAGCGCGGATGCGCTCGATGCGCTCGTCGCCGATTTCGGCGCCGACAGGGTCACCGGCATCGTCGCCGACCTGTCGACCCCCGCCGGCGCGACGGGCAGCATCGACGAAGCGGTCGCGGCGCTCGGCGGCGCGGACATACTGTGGGCGCACGCCGGCATGCCCGGACCGGCATCGGTCGAAAATCTCGACATGGCCGCCTATGACAAGGCGATCGCGCTCAACGTCACCGCGGCGGCGCTCGGCGCCGGGCAGGTCGCGCCGCATATGCGCCAGCGCGGCGGCGGCGCGATCATCTTCACCGCATCGGTGTCGGGGCTTGTCGGCTCGATGATGAGCCCGATCTATTCGGCCGCCAAATGGGGTGTGGTCGGGCTGGCCAAGAGCCTCGCGCTCGCGCTCGCCGGCGACAAGATCCGCGTCAACGTCGTCTGCCCCGGCCTCGCCGACACGCCGATGAAGATCGGCTTCACCGGGCGCAGCGGCGACCCGGCGGAGGCGGCGGCGAACGAAGCGAAGCTGATGGCCAATGTGCCGATGGGGCGGCTCGTCCAGGCGGGCGAGGTCGCCGATGCGGTGCTGTGGATGGTGTCGGACGAGGCGAGTTTCGTCACCGGCGTCGCGCTGCCCGTCGACGGCGGCTTTACGGCGCGCTGACGATGGGTGGGCACCCGGAAATGCTCACGGCTTTTCGGGGCGCCGGACTTCGGCCATATGGGATGTCACGACCCTTTTCAGGCGAATATCATCATGATCGTGCGGCAGGCCGCGAATGTGCTCGAAATCCTCGAATATTTCGCGAAACGGCTGCGGCCCGCGACCGCCGCCGAAATGGCGGAGGACCTTGGCTGGCCGCGGTCGAGCACCTTCAAGCTCGTCGCGACGCTGGCGTCGAAGGGCTACCTCTACGAACCGCGCGGGCGCGGCGGCTATTACCCCAGCCCGCGCTGGCTGGTGCTGGCCGATGCGGTGACGCGGGCCGAGCCGCTGCCCGATCGGGTCCAGCGGCTGGCGCGCGACCTGATGCAGGCGACGGGCGAGACGGTCGCCATCGCCGCGCCGGCCGGAACCTTCGCGACCTTCGTCGACGTCGCCGAATCGCCGCAGCCGGTGCGCTATTTCGCGCAGGTCGGCGACCGGGTACCGATCCACGCGACATCGGCGGGGCGTGCGCTGCTGGCGCAGATGCCCCGCGACGAGCGCGCGCGATTGTATCGCAAGATCGATTTTGTCCGCTATTCGCCGACCACGCCCGTGACCGCCGCGACGGTCGAGGCGCGGCTCGACGAGGCGTCGGCGATCGGCTGGCATCAGAGCAACACCGAATATACCCCCGATCTCGCCGGCATCGCGCTGCCGCTGCCCGGCGGCGATCGGCTGTTGTCGGTGGTCGTGGTCGGGCCGGTGTCGCGCTGTCTCGAGCGGCGGCCCGAGATGGCGGCGATCGCCGCCAAGCATCTCGCCAAACTGAAATAACCCAGAACCAGAACCGCAGATGGACCGGGGCCGCCGCAAGGCGCGCCGCCGGCGGGAGAGTCATGGTATGAACGAAGATCCCAGGGCGACGATCGCCGCGGCGCCGATGCGCACGCTCCAGATCGTCGTCGTCGCGCTGTGCATCGCGCTCAACGCGCTCGATGGCTTCGATGTGCTCGCGATCAGCTTCGCCGCACCGGGGATCGCGGACGAATGGGGGGTCGACAAGGCGACGCTCGGCATCGTGTTGTCGATGGAATTGTTTGGCATGGCGGCGGGATCGGTGCTGATCGGCAATGTCGCCGACCGCGTCGGGCGGCGTCCGACGATCCTCTGCTGCCTCGTCGTCATGGCGCTCGGCATGTATGCCGCGATGCATGCGCAGGGCGTGACGAGCCTGTCGGTCGTGCGCTTCCTGACCGGCATCGGCATCGGCGGCATGCTGTCGTCGACCAGTGCGATGGTCGCGGAATTCTCGAACGATAAGCGGCGCGGTCTCAATGTCGCGCTCAACATCGCGGGCTATTCGACCGGGGCGATCCTCGGCGGGCTGCTGGCGTCGCGCCTGCTAGCGGAAACGGGCGACTGGCGATCGGTCTTCATGCTCGGCGCGATCGCGTCGGCGGCGATGATCCCGCTCGCCTATTTCTTCCTGCCCGAATCGATCGAATCGCTGATCGCAAGGCGTCCGGCGGGGGCGATCGACGGCGTGAACCGTACGCTGGTCCGTATCGGCCATGCCCCGGTAGAGGCACTGCCGCCGCCGCCCGCCCAGGCGCTCAAACCCTCGATCGCGACGCTGTTCGGATCGGGATTCGCGCGGATCACCATCCTGCTGACGGTCGCCTATTTCGCCCAGATTCTCTTCTTCTATTATATCCAGAAATGGGTGCCCAAGATCGTCGTCGACATGGGCTTCGATGCCGCTCAGGCGGGCGGCGTGCTGGTCGCTGCGAATGTCGGCAATCTGGCCGGGGCCGTCCTGATCGGACTCGCCAGCCAGCGTTTCGCGCTCCGTCCGCTGGTGGCGGGGGCGATGCTCGCAGGGTTCGTGGCGATCGGCCTGTTCGGCGTGGCGGGCGCCGACCTGACGCGGCTGTCGATCACCGTCGCGATCGCCGCCTTCTTCATCAACGCGGGTGTCGTCGGCATGTACCCGCTGCTCGCACAGGCCTATCCCGCCGCCTTGCGCGCGAGCGGGACGGGTTTCGTGATCGGCATCGGTCGCGGCGGGTCGGCGCTGGGACCGGTCGTCGCGGGCGCGCTCTTCGCCAGCGGAGGCAGCCTGCTCCTCGTTTCGCTGGTGATGGGGCTGGGTGGTTTGCTGGCCGCGACGATGATCCTGTTGCTGCCGCGCGAAACTTCGGCAAACATCGGTTAGCGGGTGACTTTGGGGGGGCAGAATGGCGGAGCTAGGCAAGAGCGGCACATGGCGCGGCATCATCGTCGGGCTGATCTTGCTCGCGCTATGGACGCTGCGCCCCTTCGGCGTCGATGCGCCCGCCTCGGTCGAAACGCCCTTCGACGCCGACCGCGCGGTCGCGCGCCTGACCACGATCCTCGGCGACGAGCGCGCGCATCCGACCGACAGCGACGCCAATGACGCGGTCGAGGCGCGGCTGCTCGCCGAAATCCGCAAGGAAGGATTCTCCCCGCAGATCGACGAGCGCTTCCACTGCAACGACATTCGCGAGGGCGCGGCGATCTGCGCCCGCCCGCGCAACATCGCCTTCTGGGTGACGCCGCCCGGCAAGGATGCGGTGATGATCGCCGCCCATTATGACTCGGTCCCCGCCGGGCCGGGCGCCGCCGACGACGGCATCGGCGTCGCGGTCGCGCTGGAGATTGCCCACCAACTCAAGGGGCGGAAGCTGACGCGTCCTGTGCTCGTCGTCCTGACCGATGCCGAGGAAGCGGGCCTCGTCGGCGCCGCCGCCTTTGCCGCGCATGATCCGCTGGCGAAGCGCGTCGGCGCGGTGGCCAATATGGAGGCGCGCGGCACGACCGGCGGCGTCAACATGTTCCAGACGAGCGGCCCGAACGCGCGCGACGCTGCGGCGATCGGCGGCAGTCCGCTCCCGTCGGCCAATTCGCTCGCGACCGATTTCTACGAACTGCTGCCCAACGATACCGACCTCACGATGCTGCTGCCGCTCGGCATCGATGCCGGCAATTATTCGATCATCGGCGGCGGCAAGCGTTACCACACCCCGCTCGACAATCTCGCGCATCTCGACCGCAATTCGGTACGCCATATGGGCGCGACGACGCTGTCGGCGGTCGAGCGTTTTGCGTCCGAGCGCGGGGAGGGCGCCGAGGGCCAACGCGTGTACACCGACGTTGCGCGGAAATTTTTGCTCGAACTGCCGCAGATCGTCGCGGTGGTCGTCGTGGGGCTGGGGCTGATCGCGGCGATTGTCCTTTACCGGCGCGGCGGGACCGCGCGCCGCGTCCGCAGCGCCTTCATCCCGTTGCTGGCGCTCGTCGCCGGCACCGGCCTGGCGATCGGCGTCGCGATGCTCGTCGCGGCGCTGCGCCCCGAAGCCGCCTTCGGCACCGCCCATCCGGCCGTGTTCCGCCTGCTTTATGCTGCCGCGGCGCTTACCGGCGCCTCCGCCGTGCTGGCCCTGTCGCGCGAGGAGAATCCGGTGCGCGGGGCGGCGGCGGCCTGGGGCTGGCTCGCCATCCTCATCCTCGCCGACTTCGCCTTTGTCCCCGGCCTGACGATCCTCGCCGCATGGTCGATGCCGTTCGTGATCGCGGCGGCGGCTGCGGCATTCATCCCGGCGGCGCGGCGGGCGGTGCCCTGGCTGCTCGTCGGCGCGGCGATCGTCTATCTGCTTATCGCCCTGCCGCTCGGCGGCGGGCTGGAGGAAGGGCTGTTCGTCGAGCATGCGGCGCCGGCGACGCTTCTGCTCGTCTTCCTGTTCCTCTTCTGCCTGCCCGGCGCGGGCCGGGCGGCGCGCCCGGCACCGGCGATCTTTGCGGCGATCATGCTGGGCGCGTTCGTCGCCGCCCTCATGGTCCCGGCCTATACGCGCGAGGCGCCGCGCCACCTGACCATCGTGCACGAGGATGATGTCGGAAAGGCGACCTTCCTGATCGACGACAATGGACCGGTCCCGGCGGCCATCGCCGCGCACGCGAAGTTCGCGGCCAAGCCCGACGACAAGGGCTATTGGCGCGCCTCCGCACCCGGGATCGCCGACGATGGCAGCATCGAAATCCTCTCCGATACCGTCGCCGGCAACCGCCGCACCATCCGCCTCGCCCTGGTCGCACCCTCGGCCGACCGGCAGGAATTGCTGATCAAGGATGGCGATGCGATGCGGAACATCCGCGTCAATGGCGCCCGCCCGGCGATCCGGGGCAAGCCCGTCTATATCGGCTGCACCGGCCGCACCTGCCGCCGGCTCGAGGTCCAGTTCGAACTGGCGGCCAAGGCAAAGCTCCCCGAGATCAGCTGGCGGCGAACGCGCTATGGGCTGGACGCGGCCGGCCGGACGCTGGCGGCGAAGCGCCCGGCGACCGCGCAGCCGGTGCATGTCGGCGACCGCCAGGTCTGGATCCGTCCGCTGCGCCTGCCCGCGGTTCCGGCGAACTAGGCCGACCGGTCGATATAGGTCAGGAAGACCTTGAGATTGTCCTTCGCGTCGCTGTTGGCGATGCCGCGCCAGCTGTCGAGCGGTGCAAAGACATGGTCGCCCGCCGTGACGGGAAAGGCATCGCCGTCGACGGTCATCGTCCCCCGCCCCGATACGATATAGTAATATTCCTCATAGGGCCCGAGCGCCGGATCGCTGAGATTGTGCAAATGCACCCCCTCGCTGGCGCCGGGGGGAATGTCATAGATCATGAAGTGCGCGGGCGCCGATGCCCCGCCGAAATCGAACAGGCGGACGCCGAGTTCGCCCAGCCCTTCGTGCACCGCCTTGAATTTGTTGAAGCCCTCCGATGCGCGTTCGAGCCTGAATCGCGATGAGCCGGCGGCGGCAGCGGCTGGTGCGACCACCGCACCCATGGCGGCAACGGCGAGAAGCGCGCGGCGGCTGATATCGTCCATCGTCTTCGCCTTTTTGCCAAGGTTCGCAACCGGGGTTCTCGCGACAATCTAAAGGGGCCGGATTGGGCGCGGAACGGCCGTAGACGGGTAATCGGGTCCGATAAGGGTAAGATCGAAGATCGGCCTTACCCGTTTGTCGAATGCGCCACCCGCCTCGGGCCTTGCCGCGCCTCACAGGGCGCGGCAGGCTGGCGCATCACAGATGGAGGGACCCGATGCTGCGTAGCCTGACTTTTGCCCTGTTCGCGCTCAGCCTCGCCGCGCCGGTCGCGGCGAAGGAAAAGGCCGCCGATCCCGCCGCGGTCGAGATGACCGCGCCGGTGTTCGAGATGTTCCGCCTGGTGCCCGGCAAGACCGAGGAGTTCATCCGCGACATGGCGAAATGGGACCAGGTCAGCATCGCCGGCGGCCAGCCGCCGACCCAGCTGTTCCTCCATGCCGGCGGCGAAGGCTGGGACGTCCTCCTCTACAAACCCGCGCGCCCGAAACCGACGCCCGAACAGGAGGCCGCGATGGCGGCGAAGGCGAAGCAAATGGGCCTGCCGACCGGCGCGCTCTATTATGTCGATGTGCGCGAGAAGATGGCCGACCATGTCCATTTCGAAGGTACCGGGCCGCTGACCGCCGAGCAGTGGGTGGCGCAGATCGACCGCGAACGTGCCGACCGGAAACGCGGCAAATAGCTGGTCCCCCCGGGCTGCACGATCTGGCCGTTGCGGCGGGGTCGCCCGCACACCACGATGCGCCGATGGCGGAGGACCGATGACTTTTCACCCGACACGCCGCGCCGTGCTCGCCGGTCTGGGCCTGGCGCCGCTCGCCGCCGCCTCGGCGGCCGACGAGCCCCCTTCGACGATCCTGATCCGCAACGTCCAGCTGTTCGACGGCACCGGCAGCGGCCGCCAGCCGCGCAACATACGCGTCACCGGCAATCGCATCGACGCAGTCTCGGCGGGCGACATTCCCGTCCCGCCCGGCGCGACGCTGATCGACGGCGCCGGGCAGACGCTGATGCCGGGGCTGACCGACGCGCATTGGCACATGGCGGCGGTCCGCGGCGTCCCGTGGATGGGGTCGGACGACGCCACCCACATCGCGATGATCTTCAAGGATGCCGAGTTTCAGCTGATGCGCGGCTTCACCACCGTGCGCGACACCGCCGGCGCGGTCTTCGGGATCAAGAACGCGATCGATCGCGGCATCATGCCCGGACCGCGCTGCTATCCCAGCGGCGCCGCGATCTCGCAGACGTCGGGGCATGGCGATCCCGAACCGGTCGGCGAACTTCCGACCGCGCTCGGAGGCCAGCCGTCGCCGCGCCAGCAAAAGGGCATGACCGCGGTCGCCAACGGCGTCCCCGAGGTGCTCGCCGCGACGCGCGAACAGCTCAAGCGCGGCGCCTCGCAGATCAAGATCATGGCGGGTGGCGGCGTCACGTCGGACCATGATCCGATCGACACGGTGCAATATACGCTCGAGGAGATGCGGGCGATCGTTCAGGCGGCGACCGACTGGGACACCTATGCCTGCGCCCATGCCTATACCCCGGCGGGGGTACGCCGCTGCCTCGACGCCGGTGTGATCTCGATCGAGCACGGCCATGCCATCGACGACCCGACCGCGGCGCTGATCGCCGCGAAGGGCGCGTGGCTCTCGATCCAGCCGTTCGAGCAAGGCGACAATATCCTCACCGACGAACAACAGGCGAAGGCGGCCGAATCGCTCGGCGGCGCGGGCTGGCAGGCGGGGGTGCGGCTCGCGAAGAAACATGGGGTGAAGGTCGCGTTCGGCACCGACCTCTTTTTGCGCACCCGCACCTCGCGCACCGAAAACGCCATGCTCCCGCGCTTCGGGGCGATCTATTCGAATGCCGAGGTGCTGCGCATTGCGACGTCGGGCAATTGCGAGCTCTTCGCGCGCAGCGGCCGCCGCAACCCCTATCGGCAGGCGCCGCTCGGGGTGATCCGCGAGGGCGCCTGGGCCGATATGCTGCTGGTGCGCGGCAATCCGCTCGACGATCTGCGCCTGCTCGAGGATTATGCGCGCAACCTGCTGCTGATCGTCAAGGATGGGGTCATCCACAAGAATCTGATGCCGGCCTGACCGGCCCCCGGTTCAACGCATGGCAAAGGCGAACCGCAGCACGTCGGTCACCGCGCGCGCGGGCACCGTCATATGCCCTTCCTCCTCATAGCGCTTGAACCGCACGCGCAGGCCATGGCCCGACAGGCGATCGAACCGGTCGGCCATCGCGCGCGCCGGTTCGGGATCGTCGTCGATGTCGCGTCCGCCGACGACGACCATCACCCGGCTCGTCTTGCCGACCTTGCCCGCCTCCAGTCGGCCGACGAAATCGCGCTCGTCGCGCAGCACCCCCGCGTCGAGTTCGAGCGAAGGGCTGGCGACGACGATCGAATGAAACGCCTGCGGCTTGCTATAGAGCGTATGGAGCGCGAACAGGCCGCCGAACGAATGGCCGAACAGCGCCTGGCGATCGGGATCGATCTTGAACCGGCTGCCGATCTCGGTGCGCAGCTTGCCGGTCAGGAAATCGAGAAACTCGTCGCGGCCGCTTTTGCCCTTGCTGCGGCCCAGCCGCTTTCCGGGCGGCGGGTCGTCCATGACGATGAAATCCTCGTTGCGCTCCTCGGCATAGGGCATGTCGGTCTGATAGCCGACGCCGACGACGATCACCTTGCCGATCGCGTCATATTCCTGGATCCGCCGCGCCTCGGCAAAGCTGGCGAAGCTCGCATTGCCGTCGAGGATATAGAGCACCGGATAGCCGCCTGCTGGCGGTTCGCCCTGACCGGGGTAGGAGACGAAGATACGGTATTTGCGGCCGACGTCCGACGTCATGTCCCACATCTGCGTCGACGGCATCGCGTAAGGCGTCGCGATAGGCTCGGCGGCGGGCTGTGCCGAAACACCCCCCGATCCCGCGACGAGCAACAGCGCCGCGACGCTCGATGCAAAGGCCTTGCCGGTTCTGCTCATCCCTGTCCCCCTCGCTTCAACCATGGACCTTGTGCGCCGCCAGCGCGAAATCGGGTTCCGCCCTGCCGGTGCCGAGCACCAGATCGGCGACATGGCGGCCCACCATCGGTCCGTGCTTGAACCCATGCCCGCTGCCCCCGCCGACGATCCAGCAGTTCGCCCATTGCGGATGCCGGTCGATCAGCAAATGGCCGTTGTCGCTATTCTCATACTGGCAAACCCGCGCTTCGGCGAGCGGCCGCTGCGCGAGGACGGGAAAGCGCCGCGCCAGATAGGCGCGGACATCGGCGAGTGCCGCGTCCGATATCCGGCGGTCGCCGGTGTCGGGATCATATTTGGGGCCATGGCCATCGAGCGCGATCTTGAACCCGCGCGATTCGATGTCGGGAAAGCCATAGTGCAGGTCCTTGCTGCTGACATCGACCCAAGCGGGGAAATGCGGCGCCTCGAAACGGGTGTCGCCCGCGCCGGGTGCGAAGAAAAAGACATCCTGCCGTGTCGGGACGATGCGGCCGCCGACGACTTCGGGGAACAGCTTGGGAAGCCAGGGGCCGCAGGCGAAGACGAAGCGGTCGGCGCTCAATGTCTCCCCCCCGCCGCCGATCGACGCCAGCGTCGATGCGTCCGATCGCGGCGGATCGACCGCGAGTTTGCGATAGGTCCCTCCCGCCGCGATAAATTCCGCGACCAGGTTCTGGACGCTCCGGCGCGCCATCAGCGCCCCCATCGTTGGCTGCATGACGCCCACCGCGATGCCGTCGAAATCGACCTGCGGCCACCGCTGGTCCAACTGGACGCGCGTCAGCTTGTCGATCGGGATGCCGAGGCCGCGTTGCAGCGCGATGCTTTCGTCGATCTTCGCGCCGTCCTCGGGATAGATGTAGAGCGCGCCGGTCGGGTGGAATATCGGCGATTCATGCCGGCGCGACAGCGCCTGCCATTCGGCGAGCGACGCCCATGCCCAGCGCGTGTAAAGTTCGTTGCCGGCATATTCTGTCCGGATCAGCCGCGTCTCGCCGCCCGACGACGACCGGTTGTGCGCGGCGCCCCACGCATCGAGCAGCAGCACCCGGTTGCCGCGGCGTTGCAGGTTCCACGCCGTCCAGGAGCCGAACACCCCGGCACCGACCACGATGAAATCCGCCCGCGCGCCTTGCGCGGCGATCGCGGGCGCGGCGCTGGCGAGGCCGCTTGCCACGCCTGCCACCGCCAGCGAACCCAGGACGCTGCGCCGGGGCAGCAACATGGGGGAGGCTGTCGACCGGCCCGGTTCTTCCTCATCCGCCACGCGCCGCCTCCCTGTCGTCCTCGCTCTGTCGGTGACCAGAACATCCCGGCGGTGGTATCGCCAGACCGGCGGCAGGTAAGCGGCGGTGCATTTGGGTAATGTCGATGGTCCGGCGGCTCAGCCCTCGCGGGCGCCGCCGCCATATCGTTCCTGATAGGCGGCGACGATCTCGGCGACGAGCGACAGCGCCAGCGTCGCCGGGTCGCGCGTCGCGGGAATCAGCCCGGCGGGGTCCTCGAACCGGCGTAGAATGGCGTCGTCGAAGCCCTCGCGGCGCAGCATGTCGCGGCGGTTGGCGCGGCTCTGCCATCCGCCGATCGCGCCGACGAACAGATGCGGGCCGCGAAGCGCCCATGGCAGCAGCGCATCTTCCCACTCATGATCGTGGAACAGAAAGGCGAACGCCGTCCATGGATCGGCGGCCAGCGCCGGGGGGCTGGTCCGGGTTTCGAGCAGCGCCGCCGCGATCTCGTCGCCCGATGCCGCCGCGACGTCGTCCGCCAGCGGCGAAAAGGCGAGCGTTTCGGCCCCGAAAAAACGGGCCAGCCGCGCGGTCGCGACCAGCGTCTCGCCATGGCCGATCGCGGCGATGCGCAGGCGCGGCACATAGCGCACACAAAAGACGTCGTCCGAACCCCACGCCGGCACCGCTCCCGGTTCCGCGATCGCGATGCCGTCGCCCTTTATTCCCAAGCCCGCCGGTTCGCGGGCGTCGAGCCGCGCCAGAATATCATCGACTATGTGCGGGTCGGGGCGCGGTGTGAACAACAGGTCGATGCCGCCGCCGCACGGCAGGCGAATGTCGATATAGGGCGACCCCGCGCCGAAGCGGACAAGGCGGCTTTTGCCCGCCGCGAGGACCGACAGCGCCTCGCCGACGATCGCCGCCTCGATGCAGCCGCCGGAGAATGAACCGCGATAGCCGCCGTCGGACGCCACCGCCATCTGCGCGCCGATCGCGCGCGGCGACGATCCGGCGATTCCGGTCAGGGTCACCAGCACGACGCCCCGCGCGCTGTGGTCGTGCGCGAAGCGGAGAATGTCGGCGGGGGTGATTGCCAGCGGGGTCATTATGCGGGACAGGATGTCCGGCGCGCGGCGGGAGGCGAGATGATGATCGATCGGGATGCGGTGGCCGCGATCTTCCTCGCCGCGGGGCGCTCGACCCGCTTCGGAGCCGACGACAAATTGCTGGCGCCGCTGGACGGCATGTCGCTGCTGCTCCACGCCGCGCAGGCGATCGTCGATCTTGCGCCCGCGCGCCGGATCGCGGTCTGCCCCGACCGGAACGGCCCGGTCGCGGCGCTGCTTGCGGACCGGGGGTTCGACATCGTCGCCAATCCCTGTCCCGAACGCGGGCTGTCGCAATCGCTGCGGCTGGGCATCGGTGCGGTATTGCCGGGGACGGAGCGCGCCGCGCTCTTGTGCCTCGCCGACATGCCGTTCGTAAGCGCCGGCCATCTCGCGGCGCTGCTCGCCCGCTTCGATCCCGATAGCGCGCCCGTCGTCGCGTCGGGCCGCGACGGCGTGCCGATGCCGCCCGCGCTGTTCGCGCGATCGCGGTTCGCGGCGCTTGAGGAGGCAAGCGGCGACCAGGGGGGCCGCTCCATGCTGGCCTCGGCCCAGCTTGTCGCGGCACCCGCCGGGCAGCTGAACGATATCGATCGACCGACCGACCTGCCGCGCGCCTGATCGCCGCCTTCCGGCGTCATGCGATCTCCGGCAAACGATCGATCAGCTTGTCGAGCGTGACCGGATAGTCGCGCACGCGGATGCCCGTCGCATGATAGACGGCGTTGGCGACCGCCGCCGCGACGCCGCAGATGCCGAGTTCGCCGACGCCCTTCGCCTTCATCGGCGACGTCGTCGGGTCGACCTCGTCGAGGAAGATCACCTCCTGATGCGGGATGTCGGCGTGGACCGGCACCTCATAGCCAGCGAGGTCGTGGTTCACGAAGAATCCGAACCTCTTGTCGACCGCCAGTTCCTCCATCAGCGCCGCGCCCGCACCCATCGTCATCGCGCCGATGACCTGGCTGCGCGCCGCCTTGGGATTGAGGATGCGGCCCGCCGCGCACACCGCGAGCATGCGCCGGATGCGGATTTCGCCGGTATAGCTGTCGACCGCGGCCTCGACGAAATGCGCGCCGAAGGTCGATTGCTGTTCCTTTTCGCCGAGATCGCCGAATTCGATCATATCCTCGGCGACCAGATCGCCATCGACGCTGGCCTTGGTCAGCGCGACGCTCTTGCCGCCCGACCGGACCTTGCCCTTGTCGAACACCGCGTCGGCGGGATCGAGACCCAGCTTCTGCACGACAATCCCGCGCAGCTTGTCGCAGGCGGCGTAAACCCCCGCCGTCGAGCTGTTCGCGCCCCATTGCCCGCCCGACCCCGCCGAGACGGGAAACAGCGAATCGCCGAGCCGCACCTCGACCTGGTCGATCGGCACGCCCATCATCTCGGCCGCGGTCTGCGCGATGATCGTATAGCTGCCGGTGCCGATGTCGGTCATGTCGGTCTCGACGACGATCTTGCCCGACCGCTCGAGCCGCACCCGCGCCGCCGAATTGCCGTTGAGATTGTTGCGGAACGCCGCCGCGACCCCGGTCCCGACCAGCCAGCGCCCGTCGCGGGTCTGCCCCGGCTTGGGATTGCGGTCCTTCCACCCGAATTTTTCGGCGCCGAGCGTCAGGCATTCGTTGAGCCGCCGCTGCGAAAAGCGCCGTTCGGGCTTTTCGGGGTCGACCTGCGTGTCGTTGAGGATGCGCAGCGCCACGGGATCGATGCCCAGCTTCTCGGCCATCTCGTCGATCGCGATTTCCAGCGCCATCAGCCCGGGAGCCTCGCCCGGCGCGCGCATCGCATTGCCTTCGGGCAGGTCGAGCACCGACAGCCGCATCGCGGTCATCCGGTGCGGCGCCGCATAGAGCAGGCGCGTCTGCCCGACCGCGGTTTCGGGGCCGCCGCCCTTGAGGTCGCCCGACCAGCTTTCGTGGCCGATCGCGGTCAGCTTGCCGTCGGTCGTTGCACCCAGCCGGATGCGCTGGATCGTCGCGGGGCGGTGCGTGGTGTTGTTGATGATCAGCGGGCGCTGCAGTGCGACCTTGACCGGCCGCCCCACCGCCTTGGCGCCGAGCGCGGCGAGGATCGCATCGGCGCGGACGAACAATTTGCCGCCGAACCCGCCGCCGATATAGGGCGAGACGAGCCGGACCTTCTCCTTGGGGATGCCCAAGGTCTTCGCGACGTCGCCGACCGACCAGTCGATCATCTGGTTCGACGTCCACAGGGTCAGCCTGTCGCCGTCCCAGTTCGCGATCGACGCGTGCGGCTCCATCATCGCATGGCTGTGATCGGGCGTCGTGTAGCGCGCGTCGAGCTTGACCGGCGCGCTGGCAAAGGCCGCATCGAAATCGCCGAAGCGGCTGTCGGCCTCGGTGCCGAACGAGGCCGGCGGCTTGATCGCGCCGTTCAGCGATTTGGCGAGGTCGAACTGGCCCTTGGCGCGCGCATAGTCGACGCGGACGAGCGCCGCGGCGGCGCGCGCCTGTTCGAAGCTGTCGGCGACGACGAGCGCGATCGCCTGATGATAATGCTCGATCTCGGGCCCGCCGAGCAGCTTCGCGGTGTTGAAATCGCCCTTGGCGAGCATCCCGGCGCTCGCGGCGGTGACGACCGTCAGCACCCCCGGCGCCGCCTTCGCCGCGGCAAGGTCCATCGACGATATCCGCCCCTTGGCGATCGCCGCGCCGACGATGACGCCATAGGCCTGGTTCGGCGCCACATCATGCCGCTCATAGGCATAGGCTGCGGTGCCGCTGGTCTTGAGCGGTCCCTCGATCCGGTCGGTCGGCTTGCCGACGACCTTCAGCCGGTCGATCGGATTGTCGGTGGCGGGCGTGTCGAACTTCATGGCTCAACCCTTCGCTTGCGCCAGCACCGCGGCGAGCGTGCGCTCGACCAGCGGCAGCTTATACGCGTTTTCGTGGCTCGTCTTCGCGCCGGCGAGCAGCGCCGCGGTGACCGCCTTCGCGCCGCGCGGCATTTCGGCATCGGCCGCCGCCGCGCGCCAGGGCTTGTACCCCACCCCGCCGAGCGCGACCCGGCCGCTGCCGTCCTTCTGGACCACGACCCCGACCGAGATCAGGGCAAAGGCATAGGAGGCACGGTCGCGGACCTTGTGATAGATATGCGTGCCGCCGACGGGCTTGGGCAGGGTCACCGCGGTGATCAATTCGCCCGGCGCCAGCATTGTTTCGAGATGCGGCGTGTCGAGCGGTGCGCGATAGAAATCGGCGAGCCGAACCGCGCGGGCCTTGCCCGCCGCGTCGACCGTCTCGACGACGGCATCCAATGCCTGCATCGCGACCGCCATGTCGCTCGGATGGGTGGCGATGCACGCGTCGCTCGCCCCGACCACCGCATGCAGCCGGCTGAAACCGCCAATCGCGGCGCAACCGCTGCCGGGCCTCCGCTTGTTGCACGGCTGGTTGGTGTCGTAAAAATAGGGGCAGCGCGTGCGCTGGAGCAGATTGCCCGCGGTCGTCGCCTTGTTGCGCAATTGCCCCGACGCGCCCGCGACCAGCGCGCGCGAAACGAGGCCATAGTCGCGCCGTATCCGCGCGTCGGCGGCCAGGTCGGTATTGCGCACCATCGCCCCGATCCGCAGCCCGCCCTCGCGTGTCGGCTCGATTTTGTCGAGCGACAGCCGGCTGACGTCGATCAGATGCGCCGGGGTCTCGATCTCCAGCTTCATCAGGTCGAGCAAATTGGTGCCCCCCGCGATGAAGCGCGCGCCCTTGGTCTTGGCAAAGGCGGCGGTGGCGGCGGCGGGCGTCGCGGCCCGCTCATAGGTGAAGCTTTTCATGCCTTCACCCCCGCGACATCGGCGATCGCGTCGACGATGTTCGAATAGGCGCCGCAGCGGCAGATATTGCCGCTCATCCGCTCGCGCAGTTCGCGCGCGGTCACTTGAGGTGCATCGGTCAGGTCGGCGGTGACATGGCTCGGAACGCCCGCCGCGATCTCGCCCAGCACCGCGACCGCCGAACAGATCTGGCCAGGGGTGCAATAACCGCATTGATACCCGTCATGGACGATGAAGGCCTCCTGCATCTTGTGCAGCGTGCCGGGCAGGCCCACTCCTTCGATCGTCGTGATCTTGTCGCCATCGTGCTGGACGGCGAGCGACAGGCAGCTGTTGATCCGCCGCCCGTCGACGATGACGGTGCAGGCCCCGCATTGCCCGTGGTCGCAGCCCTTCTTGGTCCCGGTCAGGCGCAGATGCTCGCGCAGCGCGTCGAGCAGGGTGGTGCGCGTGTCGAGTTCCAGGTCGTGCGGCGTGCCGTTGACCTCGAACGCGACGCGCGCCGTCGGCGGCGGGGCGGCGGCCTTGCCGGCTGTCGCTTCGGCTGCAAGGGGCGGCGCCACGGTGACCGCGGCGACCGAGGCGGCACCACCGGCGATTAGCCCGCGCCGCGAAATGGGAAACTCTTGCGGTGTAACCATGCCATGTCCCCGATGATTTCTATCGCTCGCGGACATGCAGTCCCCGCGGAGCCTCGACGATATTATGCCGGACGGGGCGATGCGTTGCCGCCCTTCACGATTTTGGGTTGTGGCGACACGCTATCATGACGCGGCGGACCGGGGCAAGCGCGCTCGGCTTTGCCCGGCACGGTGCGCGGTCAGAACAGCCCGGGCATCTCGCGCTGGGCGGCGCTCGGCGTTTCGCTTTCCAGCATCGCGGGCGCGGGTGCCAGTCCGGGCGCGATGCGCTCGGCCGATGCGACCCGGCTGTCGGCGCTTGTGATCCGCGCTCCGCAACTCCGCCCGGCCAGGAAATCGATCGCCGACCGCAGCGACGCTTCGTTGGGATCGCCGAGCTGGACCGACAGATTGTCCGCCGCCGCGCAGCTGTTGGGGATCTTGGGCGCAAGACCGGTAAAATAGTCGCTCGCCCCCGATGCATTGCCGGTGGCGAAGGCGATGACGCGCATCCGATCGTCGCATTCGGCCTTGTCGAGCGCGATCTGGCCGACCGGCTTGCCAAAGGTGTTGCTGCCGACGAGAGTCATGCTGGTACCCAGATAGGGCAGCATGCCGTTGATCACCAGTTCGCTCGCCGACGCCGTCGACCCGGTGCCGATGAAGGCGATCCGTGTCGGCGCGATCGATTCGGGCTGGCTGGTGAAGAAATGCCGGTCGTTCTCGGCCGCTTTCGACGGGCGGAAATCGGTGCGCGAAAACAGCTCGCTGGCATTGCGGTTGCGCCCCAGCAGATCGCCCATCAACTCGGCCGTGCTCACCAGCCCGCCGCCATTGTAGCGGAAGTCGATGACGATGTCGGTCACCCCCTGGTTGCGGAAATTCAGAAAGGCCGCGCGCAACTGCGGGTTCGCCGAACTGATGAAGGTGCGCAGGTTGATATAGCCGTAATTCTTCCCGCCCTCGCTGATGATCTTGGCGCCATAGCGGTCCGAAATCGGGTCGATCTCGAAATCTGCCTTGGTCACGGTGACGTCGCGCTGGTTGCCGCCACCCGCATCGAGGATTCGCAGCACCCGCGTGGTGCCCACGGTGCTCGGGCCTAGGGCATCGGTGATCCCGCCCGTGCCGCTCGCGGCGACGATGTCGCCGATGCTGCGCAGGTTCGCCGCGCTCGTCCCGATTGCGGTGATCTGGGCGCCGCGGTCGATCCCCGCGGCGAACGCCGGCGCGCTTTCATAGGCTTCGGCGATGACGACGCGCTGGGTCGACGGATTATAGGTCAGCCGGACGCCGAAACCCGCGCTGGCGCCGCTCGAGAAAAAGGCATTCTCCTCGGCGATCGAGGTGATGTAGGTGAAAAAACGGTCCTTGTTCGCCGCGCGCGCCGGCGCGACGAGCGCGTCGATATAGGATTGGACGCTGCTGTGGCTCGCCTTGTTGACCCCGGTCGCGACGTCGCTGGGGAACAGATACCATTCGTCGATCACCGCCTTGGCGAAATCCTGCCGCGCCGACAGGCCGCAACTCGCGGTGGGCGTCGGGGTAGGGGTCGGCGTCGGTGTGACCGTCACCGGCGGCGGTGCGGTTCCACCACCGCCCCCGCCACCGCAACTCGCGAGGACAAAGGCCGACATCGTCAGCAAGGCGATGGATTTTCCAGCGATTCGGCGCATTGTCATTCCCCGGTTGATCGTGGCGCAGACGCGGCGAGCGATAGCATGGCTGCGACCATGGCTGTGTATCGGTGTTGGAATCGCTCGGCAATGATATGGATCATAGGGTGCGATGAAATGAATGACGGCTTTTGGGTGGAAAGCGGACCTTGGCCGTAACTCCTGTTCCCCGGCGAAGGCCGGGGTCCAGAGCGTAACCAGCAAACGCCTGCTCTCCCACGCCCTGGGCCCCGGCCTTCGCCGGGGTACGGCCCCTTTCGGTCGCCTGCTGCCGTCCGCTAACCCTCTTGCTTGCGGCCCTTGAACCCCTGCGCCACCACGAACATCTCGGGCGACCCCTTGCGGCTCGACGGCGGCTTGGCGTGCTTCACCGTGGCGAAATTCTGCTTGAGCAGCGTCAGCAGGCTATGATCGGCACCGCCCGCGAACACCTTGGTGACAAAGCTGCCGCCGGGCTGCAGCGTGCGGACCGCGAAATCGGCGGCGGTTTCGGCGAGCCCGATCGTGCGCAGATGGTCGGTCTGCGGATGGCCGACGGTGTTCGCCGCCATGTCCGACAGGACCAGGTCGGGGGCGGAACCCAGCGCCTCGATCAGCGCGTCGGGTGCGGCATCGTCCATGAAATCCATCTGCAGGATCTCGACCCCTTCGATCGGTTCGCATTCGAGCAGGTCGATGCCGGCGATCTTCGCGCGCGGGTTGGTCTTGCGCACCACCTGTGACCAGCCGCCCGGCGCGATCCCCAGGTCGACGACGGCGCGCGCTTTTTTGACGAAGCTGAATTTCTCGTCGAGTTCGATCAGCTTGTACGCGGCGCGCGAGCGATAGCCTTCGGCCTGTGCGCGGCGCACATAGGGGTCGTTCAATTGCCGCGACAGCCAGCGCGTCGACGATGTGCTGCGCTTCTTCGCGGTCTTGACGCGGACATGGAGTCCGCCCCGTCCACCCTTAGCGCCGCCGCCCTTGCCCTGACTCATTTGCGATACTCGCGGCGGGTGACCGGCACGTCGCGGCCCTGCATTGCCAGCGTGCGCAATATGCCTTCGCGGATGCCGCGGTCGGCGACCCCGACGCGCGCGGCGGGCCACAGGTCGATGATGCTCTCCAGGATCGCGCAGCCCGCGACGACCAGATCGGCGCGTTCGCGCCCGATGCAGCCGATTTCGGCGCGGTCGGCGATGCTCGCCTCGGCCAGGCGGCGGCTGATGTCGCGCATCGCATCACAGGGCACGACCAGCCCGTCGACGGCACGCCGGTCGTAGCGCGGCAGGTCGAGGAAGACGCTGGCGAGCGTCGTCACCGTGCCGCTGGTGCCGAGCAGGCGCAGCGGTTGGCCCGAATAGCGTTCGGCGCGCGCGGCGAAGGCGGCAAAGGCGTCGCGGGTGACTCGGCGCATCTGCGCATAGCCGGCCTGGCGGTCGGCCATCGTCGCACCCTCGGCCGACGCATGTTCGGTCAACGACACGACGCCCCACGGCACGCTGACCCAGTCGCGAATCGCGACGTCATGGCCGTCGCCCTCGACGTGCATCAACTCGGTCGATCCGCCGCCGATGTCGAAGATCAGCGCCGGGCCGTCGCCGGGTTCCATCAGATTGTGGCAACCGAGCACCGCCAGCCGCGCCTCCTCGGCGGGGGCGATGATGTCGAGCACGATGCCGGTTTCGCGCTTCACCCGGTCGGCCAGTTCCTGTCCGTTGCTCGCGCGGCGGCACGCCTCGGTCGCGACCGCGCGCGACAGGCTGACGTGGCGGCGGCGCAATTTGTCGGCACAGACGGCGAGCGCGGCGACCGCGCGGTCCATCGCGGCATCGCTGATCCGCCCGCTGCCGTGCAATCCTTCGCCGAGCCGGACGATGCGCGAAAAGGCGTCGATGACGACAAGCTCGCCGTCCTGCGGACGCGCGATCAGCAGCCGGCAATTGTTGGTGCCAAGGTCGATCGCGGCATAGCTTTTGGGCCGCGTGAAGGGCACCGGACGGGGATTGCCGTTCGGCGCCTGCCGATTCGGGCTTTCCCTGTTCTGCGCCGCCGCCGCCCCGGGCCGCGGCGACCGCCCCTGGGGCGCTGCCATTTGCCGCATGGCTATTCTTACCTGTTTCTCACGCGCCCGAAGACCGGACGTGCACTTGGGGGCAAGACTAGGCGCGGGGGCACGCGATGGCAACCCCGGCGGCTTGGGGGGTGGGGTGCGGAACGTTGGAGGTCAAAATCCTCCCTGTCGCGCAGCGATGGGGAGGGGGACCATCCGTGTAGCGGATGGTGGAGGGGCCGCAACGTCGCGCCAATGCCCCTCCGTCAGCGCTTCGCGCTGCCACCTCCCCATGGCTGCGCCACAGGGAGGATCCTGTGTTCGCACCTGACCGCTCCACCCCTCCCAAAAAAAGAAAACCCCGCCCGGTACGAAACCGGACGGGGGAACAGGGTAGAAGAGATTATTGGAGGTCGGGTCAGCCCTTAACGGCAGCCGTCATTCCCCTTGTCGATGGCGCGGCCGGCGATGGCGCCGACGGCACCGCCGAGGATGACGCCGAGCGTGCGGTCACCGCGGCCGGCGATTTCATGGCCGGCCAGGCCACCGGCGATCGCGCCGATCACCGTGCCGCCGGTGCCGTTGTCGCACTGGCGATAGTTGCGGTTGTTGTAGCGGCGCTGGTCGTAACGGCGGTCGTTGCGGTAATCGCGGCGGTCGTAATTGCGATTGTCGCGGCGGTCATAGCGGCGGTCGTCGCGGCCATAGCGGGCGTCATAGCTCGAATAGCCGTCGCGGTTGTAATAACCGTTCTGCGCCGCGGCGGGAGTGGCTGCCAGGCCCAGCGTCGCGGTGGACATCAGGGCGGCGATCGAGAGGGTCACCATCTTTTTCATTTTCTGTCTCCTTCTTTCGTCTTCGGCCCTTTGGGGCGGTGGTCGATGAAAGAGGTTCTAGGTGATTCGCATTGAGCTTAGCCTGAACATCATTGTTGGCTGGCGTTCAGGCTGCGTTGCCCGCGGTTCATCTTCGGCGACGCTTTGCCGCGCTTTCCTTTGTCCGCCGATCGCTCTAGGCCCCGGGCGATGCGCCGCCTCCTCCCCGCTGCCCTGATCTTCCTGACGCTCGGGCCGGTGCCATGGACCGGCTTTCGCTATCCGGTGATCGACCGGAGCCAGGCGGCGAGCGTCCGGCCGCTCCTCTATCCCGCCGCGACCGGCGGCACCTTGCGTTTTGTCGAGGGCTGGCGGCTGACCAGTTCGAACAGCATGTTCGGTGGCTTTTCGGCGCTGGCGCTGCGCGGCGACAGGCGCTTCCTGCTGATCGGCGACAATGGGCAGGCGACGCGGCTGACGCTCGGTGCCGACGGCGCGGTGTCCGACGTGACGATCGCCGCGCTGCCGACCCCGCCGCGCAGTCCGCAGCGCAAGGCGTTCACCGATGCCGAGGCGATGGTACGCGACCCTGTCACCGGCAAGCTGTGGATCGCGCTCGAGGGGATCAACCAGGTCTGGCGCATCGACGCCGGGCTGACCCGCGTCGAATCGCGCCGCCGCTCGCCCGCGCTCTACTGCTGGCCGGCGAATCGCGGGCCCGAGGCGATGGTGCGGCTCAAGGACGGCCGCACCATCCTCTTTTCGGAGGGCGAGGACCGCAACGATTTCGGGACCGAAGCGCTCGTCTACACCGACGACCCCGCGGTGCCGGGCAAGCCGCCGCTGCTTTTCTACTATGACGCCGAGGGCAAGGGCCAGGTCAGCGACGCCGCGCCGCTGCCCGACGGGCGCATCCTGCTCGTCCACCGCAAGCTCGGACTCAACCCTCTGTTCACGACCACGCTGGCGATCGTCGATCCCGCCGACATCGGCAAGGGCCGGGTGGTGAGGTCGCTGGCGATCGGGCAGGTGCCCGAACCCTTGCGCGAAAATTACGAGGGCACCGCGGTGGCGGTCGAGGACGGCCGCACCTTCGTCTGGCTCGTCGCCGACGACAATTTCAACAGCTGGCAGCGCAGCCTGCTGCTGAAATTCGAACTCGTCGACCTGCCGGACAGCAAAAAGGCCGCGCGGTAAACCGGCGGCCTCCATGCGATTCGAAAGCTTGGGAAGCTTAAGCGGCCTTTTCGGCCAGCTTCTTCACCACGTCCTTCTTCAGCTTGCGCGCCGAAGCCGACAGCTGGTCGTCGCCGGCCTTGATCAGCCAGTTGTCGAGGCCGCCATTATGCTCGACGGTGCGCAGGCCGTGCGTCGACACGCGCAGCTTGAAACCCTTGCCGAGGGCGTCCGACAGCAAGGTCACATTCTGCAGGTTGGGCAGGAAGGTGCGCTTGGTCTTGTTGTTGGCGTGGCTGACATTGTTGCCGACCATACGACCCTTGCCGGTCAGTTCGCAGATGCGCGACATGATATCTGTCCTCGTACAAAAAATTTCGGTTCGGCGTCCGGGCGCTTCCCGATAAATCGGGGACTGCAGGACCGGAGTGAGCCGGGAAAGGCGCGCGCTTATCGGCTTGCCGCAGATTCGTCAAGGGACTAGCGGGAAAAGCGATGCCGCGATTTCCCCTGCCCGAACCGATGCGCGCCGCGCTCAACCTTGCGAAAGCGGCGGCCGAAGCGGGCGAAGTGCCGGTCGGCGCGGTGATCGTCAAGGACGGCGCCATCATCG
The DNA here is from genome assembly GCF_058790875.1 of Sphingopyxis sp. EU05-FHT14B03. Lineage (NCBI taxonomy): Bacteria > Pseudomonadati > Pseudomonadota > Alphaproteobacteria > Sphingomonadales > Sphingopyxidaceae > Sphingopyxis > Sphingopyxis sp. EU05-FHT14B03. The sequence continues at coordinate 1,470,852 of NZ_JBYTDC010000001.1, read as the reverse complement.
CCGAAGGCCACAACCGCCCCCGCGAATCGCACGACCCGACCGCCCACGCCGAAATCGTCGCGATTCGCGCCGCCGCCGCCAGACTCGGCAACGACCGCCTCGACGGCTGCGATCTCTATGTCACGCTCGAACCCTGCGCGATGTGCGCCGGCGCGATCGCCCACGCCCGCATCGCGCGCCTCTATTATGGCGCCGACGATCCCAAGGGCGGCGCCGTCGTCCACGGCCCGCGCGTGTTCAGCCAGCCGACGATCCACCACCGCCCCGAAATCTACGATGGCATCGGGGCGGGCGAAGCGGCGGCCCTGCTCCGGGATTTCTTCGCGGCGCGGCGCTAGGCGCCCAGCATTTCCTCCACCCAAGCCGGCACCAGCACACTCGCCGGTCCGTGCCGCGCGTCGCCGAACCAGTGCGACCCCTGGCTCGGCTCCATGTTGAGCTCCAGCGTCCGCGCCCCGCCTGCCCGCGCTTCGCGCACGAAGCCCGCCGCCGGATAGACCGCCCCCGAGGTGCCGATCGACACGAACAGGTCGGCGCGGTTCAGCGCGTGATAGATCGCGTCCATATGATAGGGCATCTCGCCGAACCACACGACGTCGGGACGCAACAGCCCCGCGACACCGCACGCGGGACAGGCCGGCCGCTCGATCAGCGGGCCGGTCCAGCAGCTGCGCGTGTCGCATCCGGTGCACCAGGCGTTCAGATGTTCGCCGTGCATATGGATCAGCCTTTTCGCCCCCGCGCGCTCGTGCAAGTCGTCAACATTCTGCGTCACGATCAGCAATTCGCCCGGCCAGGCCGCATCGAGCCGCGCCAGCGCGTCATGCGCCGCGTTCGGCACCTTCGTCTGGATCGCTTCGCGCCGCGCGTCATAGAAACGGTGGACGAGGTCGGGGTCGCGGACAAAGGCTTCGGGGGTCGCGACATCCTCGACGCGGTGCTGTTCCCACAATCCGCCGCCGTCGCGAAACGTGTCGATGCCGCTCTCGGCCGACACGCCCGCGCCGGTCAGGATGACGATGTTTTGAATCTCTTTCATGCGTCCCTCTTATCCGTTCGTGTCGAGCCCTTCGCCTGCCTTTAGCAGGCGCTCAGGATAAACTTCCACCAAGGGTGGAAGTCGAGACAGGCTAGGCGCGGCGCCAACGTGTCTCGACTTCGCTCGACGCCAGCGGTTAAAGGGAGGCTGCATATCAGGGGACGCATTATGACCAGCATCGGCATCGTCGGCAGCCAGGGCCGCATGGGCCTCGTGCTCGCGGCCGCCGCGGCGGAGGCCGGGGCGCGGCATTGCGGCATCGACAAGGGCGGCGATATCGCGAAGCTTGCCGGGGACGCCGACGTGCTCGTCGATTTCTCCTCGCCCGCCGCGCTCGAAGCCACGCTCGACGCCTGCGTTGCTGCAAAGACCCCGATCGTCATCGGCACCACCGGGCTTGAGGAGCGGCATCATTATCTGATCGACGACGCGGCACAGGACATTGCGGTGCTCCAGACCGGCAACACCTCGCTCGGCGTCACCCTGCTCGCGCATCTGGTGCAGGAGGCCGCGGCGCGCCTTGGCCCCGACTGGGACATCGAGGTCGTCGAAATGCACCACAGGATGAAGGTCGACGCCCCCAGCGGCACCGCGCTGCTGCTCGGCCAGGCCGCCGCCGACGGGCGCAACATCGACCTCGCCACCTGCTCCGAACGCGGCCGCGACGGCCTCACCGGCGCGCGCGGCCATGGCAAGATCGGTTTCGCCAGCGTCCGCGGCGGCACCGTCGCGGGCGATCATGATGTCATCTTCGCGGGGAACGAGGAAATGATCACCCTGTCGCACCGCGCCGAAAACCGCATGATCTTTGCGCGCGGCGCTGTGCGCGCCGCGCTCTGGCTGATCCACCAAAAGGCTGGACGCTATACGATGCCGCAGGTGCTGGGGCTTTCGTGACCGCCGAACTGTTCGGCCTTCTCTGCGCCGCGATCGTCGTCGCCCTGGTCCTTGTCGGCCCGGCCCGCCGCTGGCTGGCCGAGCGCGCGAACCTGAAGACCTGGCGCAAGGACCTCGGGGCAAGGAAGGCCGAAGACGAGCGGCGCAATCCGCCGGGACCGCCGATCACCGATGCGGAGATCGCCGCGATCAGGGCGTGGTTCCCCGCGCACGCGCTGCCGGCCGCCGAACTCAAGCCCGATCCCGACCAGCCCATCCGCCCCGACGGTTGCCGCCTTGGCGGCCCCGCATGGGTCGCCGACGGAGCCGACTGGCCGCTCGACGCCGCAGCCCGGCCGATGGATTTCGTCGCACAGATCGACTTCGTCGACCTGCCGCCGCTCGACGGTTTTCCGAGCCGCGGCGTGCTGCAATTCTTCCTCCCCTGTGAGGACATCATGGGCGCCGATTTCGACGAGCCCGCCAATTCGGCGATCCGGCTGGTCTGGCATCCAGCGGGCCTGCCTGCGGGCCGGCTCGTCGATGCACCGCCCCCGCCCGAGCCGATGGGGCCTCTCCATGATCGGACCCGAGCGCGCGGTGTCATGCTGGTCGCATCGGCGGCGCGGCACGAACCGCCGATCGGGGACTACAGCACGCGCGGCCTGCTCGACGGACTGTGGAACCGTCCCAATATCAAGACGGTCGAGGACTGGTATTTCGGCCCCGATCGCCGCGAACCGATCGTCCACCACGTCGGCGGCTACCCTTCCTTCACTCAGTCCGATTTTCGCGAGGCCGGCCATTATGAAGATTATGACCGCACGCTGCTCCGCCTCACTTCGGACGCGCATATCGGCTGGGGCGACGTCGGCGAGGCGGTGTTCCTGATCCGCCACGCCGATCTTGCCGCGCGTGATTTCTCGCGCGTCGCTTTCTCCTGGGACTGCCATTAGGATGACCGACATGGACAAGGTAACCGCATCGGCCTGCACATGGCGCGAGGAAGGCGGCGGCGAGGCGGCGGCGGCGCGTATCCTGCCCTTCCTCGAAGAGGTGGGGATCGAGGTCGACTGGATCGGCGACCAGAAGGAACAATTGCTCGAAGGCCTCGCGATCGTCGAGGGCCGTTTGCTGATCGACCCCGACACCCCCGTCTGGCCGGGCGACCTGCTCCACGAGGCGGGGCATATCGCCGCCGTTGCGCCCGAAGACCGCGCGACGCTCGGCCCGCTCGTCGCCGATCCGACCGACGAGATGGTCGCGATCGCCTGGTCCTATGCCGCGTCCCTGCCGTGCGAGCTGCCGCTGCGCCAGCTGTTCCACGACGGCGGCTATCGCGGCGACAGCGCGGCGCTGATCACCAGCTACGCCACCGGCCGCTATATCGGCGCGCCGATGCTCGGCCTGTACGGCATGACCGCCGACCTGCGCACCGCGCTCGCCGAAGGACTGCCCGCCTTTCCCGTGCTCAGCCGCTGGCTGCGCTGACCTTTCGATCCTGGAGTGACGCCATGAGCTTCGATCCCGCTATCGCTACCGCCGCCTATATCGACGGCCTCGGCCCCGCCGCGCTCGCCAAGGCGGCGGCCTATACCGTCGGCAGCGAATGGCTGCTCCTGTGGAACCTCGTCGTCGCCGCTGTCGTCACCTTCCTCTTCGTGCGGTTCCGCATCCTCGACCGCGTTTCGGCGAAACTCGAACGGCGCGGCTGGGCCGTCCGCACTTTCCTGATATGCGCCGCCTTCCTGCTGCTCTCGGCGCTGCTCACCCTGCCGTGGGACCTTTACACCAATTTTTTCCGCGAAAGCGCCTATGGCCGCACCAGCCAGCCGCTCGGCGACTATCTTGCGCAGTCGGCGATCTCGCTCGTCATCGGTACGCTGTTCGGCGCGCTCTTCTTCCTCGGCATCTATGCGCTGATCCGCCGCGCCGGAAAGCGCTGGTGGATCTGGTCGGGCGGCCTCGCCGCGACCGCGATCCTCGCCATCCTGCTCGTCTCGCCGATCGTCGTCGAACCCCTGTTCAACGATTACAAGCCGCTTACTGCCGGCGCAGTCCGCGACGCGCTCGAAGTGCAGGCAAAGGAAGCGGGCATTGAACCCGACCGCATCTTCGTTTTCGACGGCTCGCGCCAGTCGAACAATTTCACCGCCAATGTCTCGGGCCTCGGCCATTCGGCGCGCATCGCCATTTCGGACGTCGCGCTGAAAGGCGCCTCGCTCGACGAGGTTCGGGCGGTGACGGGGCACGAAATCGGCCATTATGTTCTCGGCCAGATCTGGTGGATGATCGCCGTCTTTTCGCTGCTCGCGATCCTGCTCTTTTTCCTCGCCGACCGCCTCTTCCCTCGCTTCGCGCGCCTCTTCGGCAGCGATGCGACCATCGGCGACGCGCGCGGTTTCCCGGTGCTCATGTTCATCGTCTCGCTCTTTGGCCTGCTCGCGCAGCCGGTGCAGAATTGGGTGGTTCGCAAGGGTGAGACTGAGGCCGATCTGTACTCGGTGCAGACGGTCAACCTGCCCGACGCGATGGCCAGCGCGTTGGTCAAGACCGCCGAATATCGCAACCCGCGCCCGAACGCGGTCGAGGAGTTCCTCTTCTATTCGCACCCCTCGGTCGAACGCCGCGTCCGCGCCGCGATGGAGTGGAAGGCGGCGCATCCGCCGAAGGCCGAATGAAAAAGGCCGATATCTTCGAATTCTACCGCCGCCTCGCCGAACTGAACCCCAGTCCCGAGACCGAGCTTCAGTTCGGCAACACCTATCAGTTGCTCGTCGCGGTGGTGCTGTCGGCGCAGGCGACCGACGTCGGGGTGAACAAGGCGACGCGCCTGCTGTTTCAGGAGGTGAAGACCCCGCGGCAGATGGTCGATCTCGGCGAAGAGGGGCTGAAGCAGCACATCAAGACGATCGGGCTGTTCAACGCCAAGGCGAAGAATGTCATCGCACTCAGCGAAATCCTCGTCCGCGACTTCGGCGGCGAGGTGCCCGCCGACCGCGACACGCTCGTCGAACTGCCCGGCGTCGGGCGCAAGACCGCCAATGTCGTGATGAACTGCGCGTTCGGCGCGGAAACCTTCGCGGTCGACACGCATATCTTTCGCGTCGGCAACCGCACTGGCCTGGCGCCGGGAAAAACCGTGCTCGCGGTCGAAAAAAAGCTGGAGAAGGACACGCCGCAGCCCTTCCGCGTCGGCGCCCACCACTGGCTGATCCTCCACGGCCGCTACATCTGCAAGGCGCGCACCCCCGAATGCTGGCGCTGCCCGGTCGATGATTTGTGCCGGTTCAAGCCGAAGACCCCGGCGCCGAAGGCGAAGAAGATCGCGGCTTGATTTCCTATCGTCACCCCGGGCTTGACCCGGGGCCTGCCTTGTCTTGAAGGCAAAAAAGGCGGGTCCCGGGTCAAGCCCGGGATGACGGATTGCTTTCCGTCACCATATCGCTTGCGAACCCGCCGCACCCGCCATAACCCGTTGCCATGCGCAACCTTACCGCCCCGCTCGCCCTCGCCGCCGCCCTGATCGCCGCCGCGCCCGCCCACGCCAAACCCGCCGACACCGACACGGCGAAGAAAATCCTGATCGACAGCATCGCGATCCCGACCGTCGAGGGCCGCGGCAAGGTGCCAGAACTCGCCGCCTATTACGCCGGCGTTCTCAAGGCCGCGGGTTACACCGACGCCGATATCGAAATCACGCCGATCGGCGAAACCGCGACCTTCGCCGCGACGCTCCAGGGCACGGGCAAGGGCAAGCCGATCGTGCTGCTCGGCCATATGGACGTGGTCGAGGCCGACGCGAAGGACTGGACGCGCGATCCCTTCGTGCCGGTCGAGGAGCAGGGCTATATCTTCGGCCGCGGGTCGGAGGACAATAAGTTCGACGTCTCGATGATGGTCGCGACGATGGCGCAGCTCAAGAAGGACGGTTTCAAGCCCAAGCGCTCGATCATCCTGCTGCTCTCGGGCGACGAGGAAACCTCGATGCTCACCACCCGCGCGCTCGCCGCCAAGTACAAGGGCGCCGAATTTGCGCTCAACGGCGATGGCGGCGGCGGGCTGATCGGCGAGGACGGCAAGCCCAAATATTACGGGCTACAGGCGGGCGAAAAAACCTATGCCGATTTCGTGCTGGAGGTCACCAACCCCGGCGGTCACAGCTCGCGCCCCTCGGCCACCAACGCCATCGTCCAGCTCTCGAACGCGCTGGCGAAGGTCGGCGCCTACCGTTTCACGCCGCAGCAGAATGAGCTGACCAAGGTCGGCATGCCGATCGTCGCCGATCAGGTCGGCGGCGACATTGGCGCGGCGCTCAAGGCCTTTGCGGCGAACCCCGCCGACTCCAATGCCATCGCCGCGATCCGCGCTGACCCCGAATATGTCGGTCAGATCGGCACCACCTGCGTACCGACGTTGGTCAAGGGCGGTCATGCCGAAAATGCGCTGCCGCAGCGCGCCACCGCGAACATCAACTGTCGCATCTTCCCCGGCGTGCCGGTCGAAACGGTGCGCGCCGAGCTGGAAAAGGTGATCGCCGACCCCGGGGTCAAGGTGAACACCGATCCCGACGCCAGCGCCAGCGACGCCTCGCCGCTGCGCCCCGACGTCGTGGTGGCGGTGACCAAGGCGGTGCATGCGCGCGCGCCGGGCCTGCCGATCATCCCCTCGATGAGCGCGGGGGCGACCGACTCCTATCATTTCCGCATTCAGGGCGTGCCGAGCTACGGCGTCGCGGGCCTCTTCTCGAAAGCCAGCGACAGCTACGCCCACGGCCTCAACGAACGCGTCCCCGTCGACGCGATCGCCCCCGCGCTCGCGCACTGGGACAGCCTGCTGCGCGACCTGTCGAAATAAGAGTCAGACGAGCGCCGCGACCGCGCGCTCGACCATCGCCACTGCCGCCTCGGCGCCGAAGCTTTCGGCGTCGAGCGACAGTTCGAGCCATAGCCCGTCGACCATCGCGGTCAGCAAAACCGCCAGTTTTGCGGCCTCGGCCGGCGTCACGCCGCACGCGATCAGCAAGTCGCCCAGCCGTGCGCGATAACCGGCGTAACTTTCCGCGTGGATCTTCACCATCCGTGCGTCGCTGCGGGCCAGCGCCCAGAACGCCGTCCACGCCCCCAGCAGTTCGGGATCGGTCACCGGCGGGCGGAAACTCGCGGTCAGATAGGCGTTCAGCCGCGCCCGCGGATCGGGTCCCGCGCCTTCGACGGCAGCGGCAAAAATCGCGTCCATCCGGTCGCTCGTCGCGCGGTAGGTGGCGGCAACCAGATCGTCGATTCCTGCGAAATAATGCCGCAAAAGCCCGGGTGACACCCCCGCTTTCGCGCAGATCGCCCGGACGTTCGTTCCCGCCAGCCCCTGCTCGGCCAGCACCGCCGCCGTCGCCTCGATCAGGCCCGTCCGGCGGGCATCGGCGCTTTCGCGCGTAAAGGCTTGGCGAGCGGGCTGCATATTGTTATACATATGTACAACAAGGATCGACTCATGGCAACGCTGCGCGACACTTTCACCAACATCGATCCCCTCGACGGCTGGTCGCTCCCCGCCTGGACATACAGCGACCCCGACTTCCACGCCGCCGAAATTGACCGCATCTTCCGCCCGAGCTGGCAGGTCGTCTGCCACGACAGCGACATTCCAAACGTTGGCGACTGGCACAGTATCGACTATTGCGGCGAAAGCGTCATCGTCGTGCGCGGGGCCGACCGCGTTGTGCGCGCCTTCACCAACGTCTGCCGCCACCGCGGCTCGCGCCTCGTCGATGGCGCGGTGGGCTGCGCCAAAAAACTCGTCTGCCCCTACCACGCCTGGACCTACGACCTCGACGGTCGGCTGACCGGCGTACCCGACAGCGCGAGCTACCCGACACTCGACCGGAGCAAGGCGGGGCTCGTCCCCGTCGGCCTCGAACAATGGCGCGGCTTCTGGTTCGTCCGCCTGACCGACGATGGCGGTCCCTCGGTTGCATCGATGATGGCGCCCTATGAGGCACAGGTCGCACCCTATCGCTTCGAGGAACTCGGCGCGCTCGGCCGCGTCACGCTGCGCCCGCGTGATGTGAACTGGAAGAATGTCGGCGACAATTATTCGGACGGTCTCCACATCCCCGTCGCGCACCCCGGCCTCACCCGCCTGTTCGGCAAAAGCTATGGCGTCGAGGCCGAGGATAATGTCGACCGCATGTGGGGCGACCTGATCGACCGCCCGTCGGCCAACTGGTCCGAACGCATGTACCAGCGCCTGCTGCCGCCGGTCCCGCATCTGCCACAAGCGAGCCAGCGCCACTGGCTCTATTTCAAGCTCTGGCCCAATGTCGCGTTCGACATCTATCCCGACCAGGTCGATTTCATGCAATGGCTGCCGACCGGCCCGACGACCTGCCTGATCCGCGAAATCAGCTACGTTCTGCCTGACGACCGCCGCGAAATGAAGGCCGCGCGTTACCTCAACTGGCGCATCAATCGCCAGGTCAATGCCGAGGATACCGAGCTGATCACGCGGGTGCAGATGGGCATGCAGTCGAAGAGCTTCACCATGGGTCCGCTCAGCGACAAGGAAGTCTGCCTCAAGCATTTCTGCGCGCGGATGCGCGATATCATCCCCGAGGCGCGACTCGAACAGCCGCCCGCTGCAGGCTGGAGCCGCCGTTGAGCGTCGACGCGCCCGTGGTGATCGTCGGCGGCGGCCCCGCCGGCATGGTCGCGGGGTTGCTCCTCGCGCGCGCCGGGGTCCTGGTGACCGTCCTTGAGAAGCACGCCGATTTCCTCCGCGATTTCCGCGGCGACACCGTGCATCCCTCGACCCTCGAACTGTTCCACGAGATCGGCCTGCTGGAGGAACTGCTCAAGGAACCGCACGCGGTGATCGACACGATGACGCTCAACCTGCTTGGGCAGCGCTACACGATCGCGACGATGAAGCATTTGCCCGTCGCGGCGCGCTTCGTCGCGATGATGCCACAATGGGACCTGCTCGATTTCATCGCGAGACACGGGCGCAAATATCCGACCTTCGACCTGCGCATGTCGACCGAGGCGAGCGGACTCTCTTACGATGCCGCGAACCGCGTCAGCGGCGTGACGCTCGCGAGCGGCGAGACGCTGCCCGCGCGGCTCGTCATCGCCGCCGACGGACGCCGTTCGGTACTGCGCGATGCGGCCGAACTGCCGCTGGAGGATCTCGGCGCGCCGATAGACGTGCTGTGGTTCCGCGTGCCCGTGCCCGCGGGCATGGATATGTCCGAGGTCGCGCTCGGCTCGATCGACACGCGCGGCATGGTCGTCGCGATCCCGCGCGGCGATTATTGGCAATGCGCGCGGGTCATCGAAAAGGGCGGCTTCACGCCGTTCGAGGCGCGCGGCATCGCGGCCTTCCGTAACGAAATCGTTGCCATCGCCCCCGGCCTCGCCGCCGGGATCGACGCGATCCAGAGCTTCGACGATGTGAAATTGCTCTCGGTCGCGCTCGACCGGCTCACGCGCTGGTCGCGCCCCGGCCTGCTCGCGATCGGTGACGCGGCCCACGCGATGTCGCCCGTCGGCGGGGTCGGCATCAACCTTGCGGTGCAGGACGCCGTCGCAGCGGCCAATATCCTCGCCGCCCCGCTCGCCGCAGGCGCCGACCCCGATCCGCTGCTCGCCAAGGTCCAGGACCGCCGCTGGACACCCACCACGCGCATGCAGGCGATCCAGCGTTTCGCGCATCAGCGCGTCATCGAACCGATGCTGCGCGGCGAAATTACCAGCGTGCCTCTTGCGGTGCGCCTGCTCGATAAAATCCCGCTGCTGCGCCGCATCCCCGGCCGTGTCCTCGGCCTCGGCTTCGGCCGCCAGCATGTCCAATCCCCGCTTGCGAAAGACTTCCCATGACCAAAGCCTATGACGCCCTGATTATCGGCGCCGGCCACAACGGCCTCGTTTGCGCCTTCTATCTCGCGAAGGCGGGGCTCAAGGTCCGCATCGTCGAGGCGCGCGGCGTTGTCGGCGGCGCCGCGGTGACCGAGGAATTCGCGCCGGGCTTTAGGAATTCGGTCGCAAGCTACACGGTCAGTCTGCTCCAGCCCAAGGTGATCGCCGACATGAAGCTCGCCGATCATGGCTACCGCGTCATCGAGCGGCCGATCAGCAATTTCCTGCCGCAGGAGGATGGCGGTTACCTCAAGCTCGGCGGCGGACTCGAGCGCACCCAGGCCGAATTCCGCAAATTCTCGAACCACGACGCCGAGGTGCTACCGCAATATTATGACGCGCTCGAAAATGTCGCCGAACTGCTCCGCGACCTCGCGCTGCGCGTGCCGCCCAATGTCGGCGAAGGCTTCCGCACCCTGATCGACGGCGCGCGGCAGGGGCGCCGCTTCGCGGGGCTCAGCCTCGAACAGCAGCGCGACGTGCTCGACCTCTTCACCAAGTCGGCGCGCACGATGCTCGACAGCTGGTTCGAGAGCGAAGCGGTCAAGGCCGCCTTCGGCTTCGACGCGGTCGTCGGCAATTACGCCAGCCCCGACACGCCGGGCAGCGCCTATGTCCTGCTCCACCACGTCTTCGGCGAAGTGAACGGCAAGAAGGGCGCCTGGGGCCACAGCGTCGGCGGCATGGGCAAGATCACCGAGATCATGGCGAAGGTCTGCCGCGACCTTGGCGTCGAGATCAGCCTCGAAAGCCCGGTCGAGAAGGTGCTGGTCGACGGCGACAAGGCGGTCGGGGTGAAGCTCGCCGGCGGCGAGGAAATCGCCGCCGCGCGCGTCATCGCCAATGTCGGGCCGAAACTGCTCTACGAACGCCTGATGGACGCGTCCGACCTGCCGGGCGATTTCCAGCGCCGTATCCGCGGTTTCAAGGCGGGCAGCGGCACCTTCCGCATGAATGTCGCGCTGTCGGAACTCCCCAAGTTCACCTGCCTGCCCGAACCCGGCGAACATCACCAGTCGGGGATCATCCTCGCGCCGACACTCGACTATATGGACCGCGCCTTCCTCGACGCGAAACAGTTCGGCTGGTCGAAGAAGCCGATCGTCGAAATGCTGATTCCCTCGACCGTCGACGACAGTCTCGCGCCTCCCGGTCAGCATGTCGCCAGCCTCTTTTGTCAGCAGTTCGCGCCCGAGCTGCCCGATGGTCGCGACTGGGACGATGAGGAAGGCGCTGCCGCCAACGCGATCATCGATACCGTCGAGGCACATGCGCCGGGCTTCCGCGCCAGCATCGTTGGCCAGACGCGCCTCAGCCCCAAGGGCCTCGAGCGCAAATTCGGGCTGATCGGCGGCGACATCATGCACGGCAATATGACGCTCGACCAGCTGTGGGCCGCGCGCCCGGTGCTCGGCAACGGCGGCTATCGCGGCCCGGTCAGGAATCTCTACATGTGCGGCGCGGGCGCCCACCCCGGCGGCGGCGTCACCGGCGCGCCGGGGCATAATGCCGCCGAAGTGGTGCTACGCGACCGGGGTTTCTTCGCGCCGAAGTGGCGCGTCTGATCCGAACCCCATCGGCTGCGGTATCGCGGGGCGCGCGGCGCGCTCGCGCCGCAGCCGATCGACCAGCGCTGCATCGTCGATCGCGCCGGTAAAACGCATCTGCCGCGCGACGACGGCGAAGTCTCCGAGCGTCAACCCGCCGAGCCGGTCGAGCGTCGCCGGCGCTCCGCGCGCGAAGAAGTGTGCGAACGCCCGCCGCGCCCGCACCTCGTCGAGCGCGCGCATTTCGACCTTGAACACAAAGCGGCGTGCTGACGCGGGGTCGAGCTTCGCCGCATGGTTCGTTGCCGCGGCGAAGGGCAGCGAATGATCCTCCATCCAGGTCAGCAGTTCGTTGACCCGACTCACCTCCCAGCTGTGCGCCGCCCCCTGCCGGTCGGCGAGCAGCGAATCGACCTCATCGAAGAAGAGCATCGCCCCCTGCCGCCGGGCCTCGGCGAAGGCCCCCGCGATCGCTTTCTCGGTCTCGCCGACCCATTTGGACATCAGGTCCGACGCGCGCTTGATATGCAACGGCCGCCCCAGCCGCCGCGCCAGCGCCTGCACCGCCTCGGTCTTCCCCGTTCCGGGAGGCCCGGTGAGCAGCAGCGAGAAATCGGCGGGGCCGCCCTCGCACGCCAGGCTGGCGAACAGCGCCGGAAGGTCGGTGTCGGCGGCGAGCAGCATCTCGTCGAAATCACGCGGCGTGCGCGGTTCGATCGTCTCGCCGCGCATTGCGCCCAGAATGGAGCCTGCGAAGCGGCTCGCGCTGTCGGCGTCGCCCGCCAGCGCGGCCGCGCGGGCCGCGACGCGGAACAGCGATGCGGTTTCGGGCGCACGCGCGGCGAGCGCGACGAGCGCCGGATCGACCGCGACCTTTTCCTCGCTGCTGACCCGGTCGAGCATGCTCGGGCTGTGCGCGATGCTCGGAAAGTCCATGCGGATCGACAGGCTGAACCGGCGCAGGATCGCCGGATCGACATCGGCGATGCAGTTCGATGTCCAGATGACCGGGACGACATTCTCCTCGAGCAGCCGGTTGACGAACAGCTTCGACCCCGACCGGTTGCGGATGCGGCCATCCTGCTCGATTTGCGCATTGCCGAGCAGGTCTTCCATTTCGTCGAACAGCAACAGCGCACGCCCGCGCTTCTCAAGCGTCCGCAGCGCCAGACGCAGCGCGGCGACGCGGTCGAAACGACTCGGTTCGTCGCCGTCGCTGTCGGCTTCGCCCACCGCATGCAGCGGCTCGCCGAGCGACGCCGCGAGTGTCCGCGCCAGCTCGGTCTTCCACGTTCCCGGCGGGCCGTGGATCAGAATGTTGATCCCCCGCGCGCCGCCAGCCGTCGCTCCGCGCAGCAGCGCAAGCGCCAGATCGGCTTCGCGCTGCTGCGCGGGAAAGTCGGCCATCGCATGGCGCGCGGTCTGGCGGCGACCGAGCAGGCCGTCGATCAGACTGTCATGCTGCCCTGTCTTGGCGTCGAGCAGCCGCTCGAACGACCAGCACAGGCCGAACTCGACCTTGCCCTCCTTGCTCGTCCAGCGACCGACGAGGTCGAGCCGCACCACTTCGGCGGTGCGAATGGCATGCGGGGCAAGCCCAGTGAGCGTTCCGACCAAAGCCTCCATGTCGAGCGCCTCGGCCTCGACCAGCTTGACGAGGCTGCGCGTCAGCGGCCCGCGTTCCATCGCGGTGACGAGCAGCAGCAGCGCACGCTCTTCGGCGGCGAGGTCGAGCGCGTCGGCCAGCCGGTTCGCCTGCAACAGGCTTTCATCCTCGCGTGCGTCCGGGGCCGGGGTGTGAGCCCATAGCAGCGCGGCGCGCGCGATGGTCTTTTCGTCGAACCCGAGCGCGGCGGCGCGCGCGCGGGCCCAGCCGAGCAGGACCCGGCCGGTCTTGGTCTTGCCCGGATGATCCGTGGCGACGGCCCGCGCAAGCGCGCGAGCCCAATGGCTGTCGTGCAACATAAATACCTGCCTGCGGCCGGCGGACGCACGGCGCCCGACGGCTGAGTTGATGTTGGCGGGTTGGAAATTGCGGCAGCGCCCGGGCGCACCGCGTCAGGAAAAACGCGCTACGACAGCGGGCGGATGCCGCAGGGTTTCAAACCCTGGTTTGTTCGGCGGTCCGACACGTCACGTCTCCAAAAAAGCCCGAATCCGGGCCAACGGGATTTCGCCGATAAGCGATTTCCCGCTTGCAGGCAAGTTTCAGGCAGCCGCGGGCCGGGCGCGACGCATCGCGAGATATATCGGCAGCCCGGCGGCGGTCAGCCCGAGGCTCCACAGGCTGGCTTCCCAGCCGGCGCCATAAAAGGCCCAGCAGCTGTAGAGAAAACCGAGCAGCGTCAGGGCGACGAACCCCGGCGAGGCCTTGATTGCGCCGCTGCGCTCGAGCTTCAGCGCAGCGAGCGCGCCGACGATGTAGAAGATGATCGCGGTCGAGGTCGTCACCAGCACCATGAATTTGAACAATTCGGCCAGCCCGCGGGCATAGTTTGCATAGACGACGAAACTGGCGAGCGCGCTCGACACGATCTGGGTGAACCAGGGCACGGCGAAGCGGTTATCGCGCGCGAAGATCGGCGGCAACAGCCCGCGATGCGCCAGGTCGCGCGGGATTTCGCCCTGCAAGAGGACGAAGCCGTTGAGCGCGCCGAGCGCAGCGATCGCGGCGAACAGCGCGACGGCCTGCCCTGCCGAAGGGCCGACGAGCGTGCCGAAGAAGGTCGCATAGGCGGCGTTCGAGGCTTCGAGCGTTTCGAGCGGCAACAGCAATGTGACTGTCGTGCAGGACAGCAGATAAAGCAGTCCGGTCGTTGCGGCGGCGATAATCGTCGCGCGCGGGATCGTCCGCTCTGGGTCGCGCACCCGGTCGCCGACGACGCAGGCGCTTTCGAAGCCGAGCAGCGCGAACAGGGTCAGCGTCGCGGCGCTGCCGATATTGTCGAGACTCACCGGCTGGGTGCCCGCCATGGTCGGCGTCGGCGCATCGCCGGTCCCCCATAGCCACAGCGCCACCAGCACCGCGCCGACGACAGGGATCAACTTGAGGCCGAGAGTGAGCAATTGCGCCCCGCCGGCACGGCGCACGCCCATCAAATTAACGAGGGTGAAGAACCAGATGAAGCCGATCGCGATCAGCGCGGTACTCGCGCCGCCATCCGCGAGCGCCGGCACAAGGATCGACAAATTGCTGATCGCTGCGACCGCGAGCGTCGCGACGACGGTCCAGCAACTGATCCAGTAGCTCCAGGCCACGATGAAGCCGGTCCCGGGGCCGAAGGCCGCGGCGGCATAGGTGTAGGTCGCGCAGCCCGTCGGGAGCCGCTTCGCCAGCCGCGCGAAAGCGACCGCAAGGCACAGGGTCCCGGCGATCGACACGCCCCAGCCGATGACCGCGTTCCAGCCGAGCGGGGCGAGGTCGCGCGGCAGCAGGAAGACGCCCGACCCGATCATGTTTCCCATGCCGAGCGCGACGCACATCAAAAGGCCGAGCTTTTGGCCCGGCCTTTCGTCGTTGGTTTGCGTGACCGTCACCCGATCAGAACTTGGCGCCCAGCCGCGCCCCGATCGTCCGGGGCTGGTTCACCAAAATCTGCACACGGTCGTCGCACTGGCCGCAGTTCGAATAACGCGCCAGCTGCGCGCGCTCGTCGAATGCATTCTGCAGGAACAGTTCGAAACTGTACGAACTCCATTCGAAGCCGGCGGCGAAATCGACCGTCGTCGACCCCTTGACCCGGCCCAGCGCGGTCGCGGTGTCGACGCGGATGTCAGGCGTCGCGGATCCGCGATGCGCGATCACCGACTGGAAATGCATCTCCCCCGGTCCGACCGGGAACTGGTATCGCACCGTCGCATTGCCGTTGAACTTCGGCGTCACGGGCAGGCGCGTGCCTTTCTTCGCGGCGATGAACTTGTCCGGATCGGTCGGATCGTCGGTGGCACAGACATAGGTCGGATCGTCGAATGTGCACAGATTGTTGCGCGTCTTGGCGTCGGTATAGGATGCCGCCGCCGTGATGGTGAGGCCCTGAGTCGGTCGGATGTTGATATCGGCCTCGATCCCCTTGATCCGCGCGTTCGGACCATTGTGAATCTCGGTAAAGCTGTTCTCTCCCAGGAACGAGAACTGGAAGCGCTTCCAGTCCTGCATATACACCGCCGCGTTGAGCCGGACCATGCCGTCCGCCAATGTCGTCTTGATCCCCAGCTCATAATTGGTGAGGAAGTCGGCGGCATAGGGTGGAATCGTGCCGCGCCGGTTGATGCCGCCGGGACGGAAACCGCGCGACCAGGTCGCATAGGTCATCACATCCTCGCTGGGCTTCCAGGTCAGGTTCACGCGGTGCGTGAACCCCGTGTCCTTGGTACGTTTCGGTACCAGTTCGCCGCCGACGAAATCGGCGAGGTTGGTGCAGGGACCACCCGGTACCGCTGCGGGCAATAAGGTGCCGCCCGGATTGTCGCGCAGGATCGCGCCCGTCGTCGTGTAACAGCCCGCGACGCCGGTACGTGAACTGCCCGCGCCGTTGAACGGAGGGCCGTTCGGGTTGCGGCCAAATCCGAAGAAGCCGATCAGGCTGTTATCATATTTATAATAGCGGCCGCCGCCGGTCAGTGTCAGCGTTGGGGTGATATCGAAGCTCGCTTCGCCGAATGCCGCATAATCCTTGTCGACGCGCTTCTGCTCGGTCAGCCATAGCGTGCCGGGCAGGCCGTTGACCGACAAGGCGTCGGCAAGGCCGGGAACCTTATAGTCTTGGTGGATCTGGTTGCTCTGGCGCTGGTAGAACAGCCCGGCGACAACGCGGAAGCGTTCGTCCTGCGGCGACGAGACGCGCAGTTCCTGGCTCATCTTGCGGAAATGGTCGGTCCCGATGATGAACTGGCGCGGGTCGATGGTGTTGCCGGCATTGTCCGAAAAATAGAAATAATTGGCAAGACCGCCGACCGGTTCGTAGAGTGCGTCATAGGCCTCGGCATAGTCGGTGTAGTCGTTGATCTGATACGCTTTGCGGTCGAGATAGGCCCCGGCATAGGTGATGTCGAAATTGCCCAGCTTGCCCTCGATTGTCAGCGCCGCCTGGATGAATTTGTCGCTACGTTCGTCGGGGTAAAAGCGCTGGACCTGCAGGTCGCCGACACGCGGGTCCTGTGCAAAGGTGCCGCTGCTCGTCTGCTTCTGGTACAGCAGGGTCGGTGTCACCGTCCAGTTGTCGTCGAGGTCGACCTTCAGTGCGGCGCGACCGCCATAGATTTCGGCATCGTTGAAATTCTTCTTCACGAACCCGGCGTTGTTGACCGAGATGCCATCGCGGATACAGCCATCGATATCGCCGTTCCCGTCGCGGGTGGGCGTGCCGCAGAAGGTCCGCGTGCCGGGCACATTGTCGATATAGCCCGCGTCGCGCTGATACCAGCCGACCAGGCGCACCGCCGCCATCTCGCTGATCGGGGCGTTGATCATGCCCTCGATCTTGCCGCCCATGCCACCGCTCTTGACGCTGTTGAGCTCGCCGTCGACGCGGCCTTCGAAGCCGCTGGTGTCGGGTTTGTTGGTGATGATGCGGATCGTCCCGGCCTGCGACGAGGCGCCGTACAATGTGCCCTGCGGTCCCGCGAGCGATTCGATGCGCGCGATGTCATAGACATGGACGTCGAGCGTGCCGCCGATCGTCGTCACCGGCTGTTCGTCGAGATAGACGCCGACGCTGGGCAGTGAACCCGAATGGTTGCCGTCGCCGCCGCTGGCGACGCCGCGCATATAGACGGTCGTCACGCCGGGCTGGCTCGACTGGAAGGACACGCTTGGCAGCAGTTTCGAGAAATCCTCGAAATTGCCAACGTTCAGCTGGTCGAGCTTGCGGGTGCCCAGTGCCTGGATGCTGATCGGGACATTCTGGAGATTTTCTTCGCGCTTCTGCGCGGTGACAATGATTTCGTCGTCATAGCCCTTGGTGTCGGCTTCCTGCGCCAGCGCAGGCGTCGAGGAAAGCACCGCGCCCGACAGCGAAGCCAGAAGCAGCGCGCGGCGCGAAAATTGGACCCGCATAAGAGACCCCCCTAATATGTGCGATCGCCGTTGCTGCGGCGGAAAGGGAAGCTTGAACAGTTTCACGGCGTCGTCAATCACGCCGCCGCCAAACGGGGAGTGCCGACCACCGTTTCGTCGGCACTATGACAAAATTGCAACAATCGTGTCAGGCGGTGGCGGGATATTGCGTCAGCGCCGGGCCCAGCGCCTCGACGAGCGGTTCCAGCCATTCTTCCATGGCGCGCCACTGGCCGACGCCGTCGCGATTGATCGGCCGTCGCACCTGTTCCGAACTCGCGGTCCGCACCGCGCGCTCGTTGGTGTGGAAGTCGAGGCACGCCCGTTCGAACGGCACGCCGAGATAGTCCAGCAACGCGCGCACTTCGCCCTCGAGGTCGTCGATCAGCCTTTCGTGGAATACGCGGTGGATTCGCCCCGGCATGGCCCGGTCGAAATGGTCCATCAACTCGACATAGTCAGCATAATAGCGCCCCATGTCGGCGAGGTCGTAACTGAATGCCTGCCCGCGGGCAAAATGCTGCTTATAATTGGAGAAACAGCAATCCATCGGGTGGCGCCGTGCGTCGATGATTTTCGCATGAGGAAGGATCAGCCGGATGAAGCCGGTATGCAGCCAGTTGTTCGGTAGCTTGTCGATATAGAAGGGCTTGTCGCTCTTTCGCTGGACCAGCGTGTCGTGCAGATATTGCTCGCCCAGTTCGCGTGCGTCCGCCGCCGACAGCTTGGCGATGCCCCCCATACCCCGCGCCTTGGCGTAAAGCTTGGGGATGTCTGGCAATTCCATCGTGCCCTCGACCATCGAATGGCTCGACAATATCTGCTCGATCAGCGTCGATCCCGCGCGCGGCATGCCGACGATGAAGATCGGGTCGGGCGCGGCGGCGCCATGGCCGCGCTGCGCTTCGAAAAATTCGGGGGTATACAGCGACACGGCATGATCGACCGCGGCGCGCGTCTGGTCGGCGTCATAGGGCAGCAGTCTTTTGCGCAGGGCGTTGCCAGTCGCGTAATGATCGAAGGCCTCGGCCGCCTGTCCCCGGTCCTCCTGCGCCTTGCCCAGCGCGAAATGGAGATGGAAGCGGTCCTCGGCGGCGATGGCGTCGGTGTCGAGCGCGTCGCGCATCGCCGCGATGTCGTTCTCGTCGAACTTCAGCGTCTTGAGATTAGCGAGGCTCCACCACACCTCGCCGAGCGTCGGCGACAGGGCGAGCGCCTTGCGATAGGCGGTAATCGCGTCGGCCTGCCGCCCCACCGTCTTGAGCATATGCCCATAGGACATCCAGATCTTCGGCTGCTTCCCGAAGCCCTTGAGCACCTGTTCGTACAGCTCGAGCGCCTCGTCGAACTCGCCGACGCGGCCCAGCGCCGCCGCCTTCAGGTTGGCGTTGGTCAGATTGTCGGGATCGATCCTTTGCAGCTTGTCCAGCTCTTCGACCGCCTCGCCCGAACGGCCCTGGCGATGGAGGACGGTGGCGAGGTTCGAGCGCGCGGCGAGAAATTCGGGCGCGAGGTCGAGCGCACGGCGCAGCAGCGCCTCGGCATCGCGATAACGTTCGATCCGCGCCGCCAGCTCGGCGAGCATGCGGATCGCCGCGACGTCGAACGGATCGCGCTTCAGATGCGCCTTGAGCACCGGTTCGGCGTCGTGCAGCCGCCCCTCGAACAGCGCGAGCGCGGCCTCCATCAATTCGGGGTCGCGGATCGCCCGGCTGATCGAGCTATGCGCGGCGCCCGATGTCATCGCCTCAACCCTTGGTCCGCGCTTTGGTGACCGCCGCGCGCAGGCCGTCGTAACCGATCTGCCCCTGCAGCAACTGGTTGCCGACGACCCAGGTCGGGGTTGCGTTCAGCTGCAACTGGCTTGCGATGGCGAGGTTGGAGTCGAGTTCGCGCTGGAACAAAGCTTCATTTGCGGTCGCATCGGCGGTGCCGTCGGTGACGACGCCGGCCTTTTCGGCGGCCGCGAGGATCGCCCCTCGATCGAGCGACGATGCCTGGAACATCGCATGGTGGAACGCGTCATATTTGCCCTGCCGCGCGGCGGCGAGCGCCATCAGCGCAGCATCACGGCTCTGCGGCGCGATGATCGGCAGTTCGCGGAACACCACTTTCAGCCGACGATCGCTGCGAATCAACCGGTCGAGGTCGGGCAGGCTGGCGCGGCAATAGCCGCAGGCATAATCGGTGAAGACCGTGAGCGTCACGTCGCCGTCGGCATTGCCCGCCCACGCGCCGGCATAGGGTTTTTCGAGCGCCGGGCGGATCGCGTCGATCGCCTTCGCCATCTCGCGGTCGCGCTGCGCGGTCAGCGCCTCGGGAATGAGCTGCGGATTGGCCTTGATATAGTCGGCGACGACGGTCTCGACCTCGCTCTTGGACAGGCCACCGCCGAAACGGCCGCCGAGCCAAAAGGTCGCGCCGAGCAACAGCAGTCCGCCGAGCGCGATTACCCAGCCGGGCGCGGGCAGGGCGACGCCGCTCGCTCCGCCGCGCGGCGGCTGCGGGCGTTGCGGCGTCCGATCATCGGGCGCCGGCGTGGAGACCGATGGCGGCGGCGTCGCCGATGCCGCTTTGGCAGGCTTGGCCGGCGTCGTTTTGGGTGCCGCGAGTTCGATGCCCGGTTCGCTCGCGAACAGCGGCAGGTCGGGCGCGGCCGGCTTGGTCGCGGCGGTTGCGGCCGCCGCTTCCTGCGCCTCGCGTGCGAGCAATTGTTCAAGCCCCGATGGCGGCGGTCCGGCTTCGATCCGCGGCGCGGGGCGCAGTTTTGTCGCCGCCTCGCCCAGACTTTCCTTGCTCGCCTTGGCGGCCTGGCCCAGCGCTTCGCCGGCCTTGCCCGCGACATCGCCCAGCCCGCGTTGTGCGTCGCTCGACAATTTGCCGACCTTTTCGCCGAGCGCTATCTTGTCCCACGCCTTGGCGCTCGCGGCGGCGGCGGCGGCGCTGCCGCGCGCGGTTCCACGGCCGAGAGCCTTGGCAGTCCGCGCGGTGGCATCGGCTGTACGTCCGGCGAGTTTACGCGAGCGGCGCGGAATTTCCATCGCCTCGACCCGAGCGGGAACATCGGCCCTTTCGCCGACGCGGATCGTCCAGTCGGCAAAGGCGCTGCTGCCGTCGCGGATCGCCCGCCACAGCCCGTGTGCGCCGGCCTTCAGCCGCTCGCCATCGACTGCGGGTTTGCGTGGGGCGTGCGTCTCGGCCGGATAGCGCGACACGTCAAGTCCGATCGGCGGCACCTCGCGTGGCTTGGCCAAGCCACCATCGTCGCGTGCTTCGGTCGATGCGGCGCGTGCGCCATCGTCGGCGGGCGCCGGGTCACGCAGCCACGGCTGGTAATAATCATCTTTTCTATCAGTCACTTGTTGCCCTTGCGCATCGATATGGACGATGCGTCCCCGCTTCGTGCGTTCGAATCTAGCGCCGTTTGCGTTCGCGTTCCACCTCGGCGCGCGCGACCAGCGAAATATCCTGTGCACGAATCCAGTCGGGCGACCCCTCGGGCAGGCCCTGCATCGCGAGGTCGGCGTTACGCAGCGCGAGCATCGCCTGTCTACCCTCGAGCTGGTAGCGTTCCGCCGAGGCGAGCGCGGCGCGCGGCTGGTCGCCCTTGTTCGCATAGACGATGCCGAGCTGGTACCAGGCAAAGGGGTTCTGGTTGTCGAGCGCGATCGCGGTCTTCAGCACCTCTTCGGCCTCGGGGAAATTGGCCGGCTCCTCGGTCGCGATCAGGGCGTGGCCGAGCAAGGCGGCGATCAGCGGCTGCGAGCGCGAATTGGTGACCGCCTTGCGCAGCGGCGGGATCGCTTCCTTTGGGCGCCCCGATTCGAGCAGAACCTGGCCTTCGAGCTCGAGGAAATAGGGGTCCTCGGGCGCGGTGGCGAGCAGGCCTTCGACTTCGGCAAGCGCCTTTTGAGGATAGGCGCTCTTGTGCCAGGCATAGGCGCGCGCATAGCGGGCCGGCACGCTGGTGTTGCTTTCGGGATATTTGCGCAGCGTGCGTTCGGGTTCGGAAATGAAGCCCTGCAGCTTCGCCTTTATCCGCTGGAACCGTTGTTCGATCGCCGGGTCGGCGGGCTTTGCCCAAGCCGCATCGACGACATAGACTTCGCGCAGCGACTGGATGCGGTCGCCCGACATCGGGTGGGTGCGGCCATAGGCCTGGTCGTCGTCCTGCTTGACGCCATAGCGGAATTCGAGATTCTGGAGCTTCTTGAAAAAGGCCAGGCTGCCGCGTCCGCTGATCCCAGCCTTCGACAGATATTGCGCGCCGGCGGCATCGGCGGTCGATTCCTGGATACGGCTGAACGCGAGGAACTTGCCGAGCGCGGCCTGCTGTCCCGCCATCATGATCCCCATGCCGGCTTCGCCCCCGCCTGCCGCGATCGCCGCCGCGCCGAGCAACAGGCTGAGCAGCGAAATGCTCGTCGCCGCCTTGGCGCCGTCGTTGATGCGGATCGCGTGGCCGCCCATGACATGGCCCAGCTCGTGCGCAAGCACACCCTGCACCTCTTCGGCGCTGTCGGCAGCGTCGATCAGTCCCGCAAAGACATAGATGTCCTGGCTGCCCGCGACAAAGGCGTTGATGCTGCGCTCGCCGAGCAAATGGACACGCACCTGCCCCGGCTGCAGCCCCGCCGCGACGAGCAGCGGGTCCATCATGTCCTGGAGCAGCGCTTCGGTTTCGGCGTCGCGCAGGATCGACTGCGCCGCCACCGGGCGCACCGCTACCGCGAGCAAGACGACGACCGTCACCAGCAACCGAACCAGCGAACGCCAGGCATTGGCCCGATTTGCGAGCTGCGGCAGGGAAAAACTCATCGGGTGCGTCCTTGCGCCGAGCGCCTGAACCTCAACTGAAGCCATGAAGGCCTTGTGGGGTTCAGGACGCTCGGTGGCAAGGCTGCGATCGCAAGGATGCGATCAATTGCCGCCAATCGGGGTCCACCGATCAGTTGCCAAAGGTGCGCTGCCACCAGCCACGGCGGGGTTCGCCGTCGGGGGCTTCGTCGCTGCCAGCGGGGACGGGTTCGCCGTCCTGCGCCGCGACCTCGGTCGATGCGGTCGCGGCCTCTTCGGCTGCGGCGGCCGCTGCGGCCTTGGTCTTGCGCGGCGCGCGCTTCTTGGGCGCGGGCTTGGCGGGTTCGCCCTCGGCTTCGGCTGCGGCGACGGTTTCGGTCGTTTCCTCGGCGACGGCTTCGGCGGGTGCGGGCGCTTCGGCCGCTGCTGCGGCTTCGGCCTCTTCGGCGGCGATCTGCGCCTTGGTCCGGCGCGGCTTGCGCTTCGGTTTTTCAGCGACGGGCGCTTCCTCGATCACCGGCTCGGCGGCGACTTCGGCCTCGATCGGGGCTTCGGCTTCTGCGGCCTCGGCCTCTTCGGCTCCCTCATCACGCGGCTTGCGGCCACGACCGCCGCGGCGGCGGCGCGGCTTGGCTGCGGTTTCGCCTTCGGCCTCGACGGGAACTTCGGCGACCGCTTCGGTCACCGCGTCGCCGGCGTCGTCATCCTCGGGCGCGTCGCCTTCGCGGTCTTCGCCTTCGGCGCCTTCACCGATCTCATTGCCCTCATCGTCACGGCGGCCACGGCGGCCACGACGGCGACGGCGACGGCGCTTGCGGCCTTCGCCATCGGTGTCGGCGTCGCCTTCTTCGCGTTCGCGGCGGGCGGGGCGCTCGGTCTTTTCCGCCTCGGCTTCCGCCTCGGCCTCTTCTTCCTCGTCGAAATATTCCTCGTCGTCGTCATCGTCCTCGATCGGGGCGATCGGGGCGAAGCTACGGCGCGCGACTGGCGGCGGGCCGCCTACCTCGATTGCCATGCGCGCGCCCTCGGTCTCGCCGTCGGGCAGGATTTCGACGCTGACGCCGTACAGGTCCTCGATCTCGCGCAGTTCGCGGCGCTTTTCGTTGAGCAGGTAGAAGGTCGCTTCCTGGCTCGCGCGCAGGATGATCTTGCTCCCCTTGCCGCGTGCGGCTTCCTCTTCGATCATGCGCAGCGCGCTGAGGCCCGCCGACGACGCGGTGCGGACGAGGCCGGTGCCTTCGCAATGCGGGCAGGGGCGGGTCGAGGCCTCGAGCACGCCGGTGCGCAGGCGCTGGCGGCTCATCTCCATCAGCCCAAAGCCTGAGATGCGGCCGATCTGGATGCGCGCGCGGTCGTTCTTCAGCGCGTCCTTCATCGCGCGCTCGACCTTGCGGACGTTCGAACCATGATCCATGTCGATGAAGTCGATCACGATCAGCCCGGCCATGTCGCGCAGACGCAGCTGGCGCGCGATCTCGTGCGCGGCTTCCAAATTGGTGCTGACCGCGGTCTGCTCGATATTATGCTCGCGCGTCGACCGGCCCGAGTTGATGTCGATCGACACCAACGCCTCGGTCGGGTTGATCACGAGGTAACCGCCCGATTTCAACTGGACGACGGGATTGAGCATCCCGGCGAGCTGGTCCTCGACGCCATAGCGCTGATAGAGCGATACCGGGTCGGCATATTGCTGCACGCGGCGCGCGTGGCTCGGCATCAGCAATTTCATGAACTGCTTGGCGGCACGATACCCGTCCTCGCCCTCGACGAGTACTTCCTCGATATCCTTGTGATAGATGTCGCGGATCGCGCGCTTGACCAGGTCGCTGTCCGAATGGATCAGCGCCGGCGCGCTGGACCCCAGGGTCTTTTCCCGAATCTCGTCCCAGACGCGCGCCAGATAGTCGAAGTCGCGCTTGATCTCGACCTTGGTGCGGCTCATCCCGGCGGTGCGCACGATGCAGCCCATCGTCGGCGGCAGGTTAAGCTCGTCGACCATGGCTTTGAGTTTGCGGCGGTCGGCGCCATTCGAAATCTTGCGGCTGATCCCGCCGCCGTGCATCGTGTTCGGCATCAGCACGCAATAGCGGCCGGCGAGCGATAGATAGGTGGTGAGGGCAGCGCCCTTGTTGCCGCGTTCTTCCTTGACGACCTGGACCAGCATCACCTGACGGCGGCGGATGACGTCCTGGATCTTGTAGCGGCGACGCAGCGACATGCGGCTTTCGCCGTCCTCGTCCTCGTCGCGGCGGCGGCCGCGGCCCCGGCCGCCCTTGCGACCGTCGCGCCCGCGCCCACGGCCCTTGCGGTCGCCGCGGCCGTCTTTGTTTTCTTCGGCGCCCTCTTCGGCCTCGCCCTCGGCGTCGCCATTTTCGTCATCGCCTTCGTCGCCGTCATGGTCTTCGCCGACGGTTTCGGGGGCCGGGGCATCGCCATTTTCGTCGTCATGATATTCGACGTCGGCGACATCGCCTTCCAGCTCGTCGAGGTCTTCCTCGGCGCGCATCGCGGCCTCGGCGGCATGCTCAGCCTCTTCGCGGAGCAGCGCTTCGCGATCTTCCTTCGGAATCTGGTAATAGTCGGGGTGGATTTCGCTGAACGCGAGGAAACCGTGGCGATTGCCGCCATATTCGACGAACGCCGCCTGCAGCGACGGTTCGACACGGGTTACCTTGGCCAGATAGATATTGCCCTTGAGCTGCTTGTGCTCGGCGGACTCGAAATCAAACTCCTCGATGCGGTTTCCCTTGGTGACGGCGACACGGGTTTCTTCCCGGTGCCGCGCGTCGATCAACATGCGCGTGGTCATTATTATCACTCCAGGCGCGCCGCGGCGCGCCAACAAAAAAGGCCGCGGCCATCCGTACGGGATGACTGCGGTCAAAAGGGTTCAATGGAAAAAAGACGTTATTGCCTTGTGCGGCCCGCGTCCGGTCGTGGACGCGCATGCGGTCTTCCGCCCGAGCGACGGCAAGCGCGAAAGCGCCTGCGTCGCGGGTGAAAGAGGGCATGGCAAGCCTCATGCGGCATCAACCTGTTTAGCGGATGACCGGCCAGCGCGAATCGACCAGCGGCTGATCTTCCTTCGCTGCCCGGGCATCCGGGTGGGCCGACGGCAGGTTGCCAGGCCTGGATTGTCGGGCACCGGGGGAGAGCCGCCGTCCGGTCCGTGATCCGGTACCGATTGGGCGCGTTCCCCGCATAAGGCCCGACGGGTCAGGCAATGACACCGTCAGCGTTCGGGGTGCTAGCATCGGCGTCATCGAACGGCAACAGCCAAGCACCGGAAAAATATGGGCATGGTAAAGCCCGCGGCAAGGCGTGCCGTCAGCCCGATCATGCTAAACCGCTGGTTAACCCTGCCCTTTCACCCTGACTTGACGCGCCATCCCTAATGACCGGTTCATCGTGATGACCCGCAGGTGGCCTTGGATGCTTTCAGATAAATACTGGACCAATCGTCCTGCCCGGCGGCATAATCGCCCCATGCTTCTCGCGTCGCTCTTCCTCTCGTCGCTGATGGCCACGCCGGCGGTGCTGGCGGGCAATATCGGCGCGATCGAGATCACGGGCGGCGAGGTGACGGTACGTTTCGACGATTTTGTCGCCAGCGCGTCGACTTTGCTGCTCGCGGGTCCCGACCGCATTGCGCTCGACATCGCGGGTGCGCAGGCGGGGCGTTCGCCGCAGGGGGCGGGGTTCGTGCGCACCGTCCGCCAGGGCCAGCAAGGCCCCGACACCGCGCGCGTCGTGCTCGACCTCGACCGGCCGGCCCTCGTCTCGAACGCGCGCTTCGCCGCCGACGGGCGCAGTCTCTCGTTCCAGCTGAGTCCTGTCTCGGCGGACGAGTTCCAGCGCGCTTCGCGCGCGCCCCGCGTCCGGCTTCAGCCGCCGGCGCAGTTCCGCGCCAAACCGCCCGAAAAACGCTATTCGGTGACCGTGCCGATCGGCAAGGCGAAGCCCGCGGTTGCGCTACCGAAGATTGAGGGACCGAACAATCTGCGCCTGCCGCTCGTCGTCATCGACGCGGGGCATGGCGGGCACGATCCGGGCGCGATCAGCCCGCACAGCGGCAAGCGCGAAAAGGACATCACTCTCGGCATCGCGCGCGCGATCCGCGACGACCTGATCGCCTCGGGCCGCGTTCGCGTCGCGCTCACCCGTTCGGACGACCGCTATCTGGTGCTCGAGGAACGTTATGGCATCGCGCGTCGACTGAAGGCCGACCTGTTCATTTCGGTCCATGCCGACGCCGCCGAAAACCAGCAGGCGAGCGGCGCGTCGATCTACACCCTCTCCGAAGTCGCCTCCGACCGCGAAGCGGCGCGGCTCGCGGCGCGCGAGAACAAGGCGAACATCATCAACGGCGTCGATCTTGGCGCGCACAGCAGCGACGTGTCGTCGATCCTGCTGGACCTGACGCAGCGTGAGACGATGAACGTCGCGTCGGACTTCGCCCGCCTGCTCCAACGCGAGGCGTCGGACGACGTCAAGTTTCGCACCACCGCGCATCGCTTCGCGTCGTTCGTCGTGCTGAAGGCGCCCGACACGCCGTCGGTCCTGTTCGAAACCGGCTTCATCTCGAACGAGGGCGACGCCGAATTCCTCGGCTCGGCGGCGGGCCAGAAAAAGGTCGCGCGCGGCGTCCGCGACGCGGTGCAGGTCCACTTCGCGCGGCAGATCGCGTCACTGCTCCCGTAAATTTCATTTGACCATCATCCCCCGCCCCGACAGCTTCGCCGCAAGCTGAGGGGAGAGAAATATGGGCTGGAGCAACTGGTCGGGCAGCGTCGCCGGGCCCGTCGCGGTCACCCGCCCGCAAAGCGAGGACGAACTCGCAAGTCTTGACCGCACCGCCACGAAGGTCCGCGCCACCGGCGCCGGCCACAGCTTCATGCCGCTCTGCGCAAGCGACGGACTGATCCTCAATCTCGATGCGCTCCCGGGCCGGATCACCATCGCCCCCGACCGCCAGACCGCGCGCATCCCCGCCGGCTGGAGTATCAAGCGGCTGACCGCCGCGCTGTGGGACGAGGGTCTCGCGCTCGCCAACCAGGGCGACGTCAATCCGCAGTCGCTCGCGGGCGCGATGGCGACCGGCACCCACGGCACCGGGGTCGATCTCGGCAATCTGTCGACGATGGCGCGCGGTTTCCGCCTGATCGGCGCCGACGGCGAAGCGCGCTGGTGCGATGCCGGCGCCGACGCCGACCTGTTCCAAGCGCAGCGCCTGTCGCTCGGGATGTTCGGCATCGCGACCGAAATCGAGGCCGCCGTCGTCCCCGCCTTCCACTTGGCCGAACGCATCGAGAAGCGTCGCTGGGACGAGGTGCGCGAAAGCTATGACGACCTCGCGGCGCAGCACCGTCATATCGAGTTCTGGTTCTTCCCTCACGCCGACCATGTGATCCTCAAGACGCTTGACCCCTGCGATCCCTGCGACCCGCCGCCGCGCACCACCGACATGGAGGAGACCGCATTCCGCCGCGTGCTCGATGTGGCGGCGCGCGTGCCTTTCCTCACCCCTTGGCTCCAGCGCGGGATGATGAAGACCGGCTTCGAGGCCCGCCGTCGCGGCCCGGCGCACAGTATCTTCCCGTCGGACCGCGCGCTCCGCTTCGAGGAGATGGAATATGAAATGCCACGCGCCGCCGGGCTCGACGCGCTCGACCGCAATATCGCCGCGATGGCCAGCCTGGCTGCGTCGCATGGCGTCGGCCTCCGTCCCCACGCCAAGACGCACAAAAGCGTCGATATCGCCAAGCGCCAGCTCGCAGCGGGCGCGGCCGGCGTCTGCTGCGCCAAGATCGGCGAGGCCGAGGTGCTCGCCGCGGGCGGCATTACGGGCCTGTTCATCACCTCGCCCGTCGCGGCACCGCGCGCGATCGAACGGCTCGCGGCACTGGCGAAGAGCGCGACGGGGCTGATGGCGGTCGTCGATCACCCCGCCGTCGCGGGCCGGATCGATGCGGCGCTCGCTACCAGGCTCGATGTCGTCATCGACATCGACCCCGGCATCGCGCGCACCGGCGTCGCTTCGCCCCAGGGCAGCGGTGGCGCTCGCCGAAGCGATCGCGGCCCTCCCGAACCTGCGCTACCGCGGCGTCCAATATTACTGCGGGTCCCAGCAGCATATCGAAGGCTTTGCCGACCGCCGCGCCGCGATCGAGGAGCGCACCGCTTACCTGCGAACCGTCATCGCCACGCTGGCTGACGCTGGCTTCGCGCCCGAAATCGTCACCGGATCGGGCACGGGGACCCATCGCATCGACCTCGATCGTGCGATCTTCACCGAATTGCAGGCCGGCAGCTATGTCTTCATGGACAAGCAATATCTCGACTGCGACCTCACCGGCGACGGCGCCGTCCCCTTCAAAACGTCGCTGGGTGTCGACGCCCGCGTCGTCAGCGCCAATCATCCGGGACTCGTCACCATCGACGCCGGTTATAAAGCCTTGTCCACTGACAGCGGTGTTGCGGTGGTCCGGCGCGGCGCGGCGGAAACCGCTTTTTTCGCCTTCATGGGCGATGAACATGCCGCGCTGATCGCACCCGGCATCGGCGAAGCGCTTGCGCCCGGCGCTCCGGTCACGCTCACCGTGCCGCACTGCGATCCTACGGTGAATCTCTACGACCATTATCATGTCGTCGAGAACGAGACTCTGGTCGCGACCTGGCCGGTGAGCGCAAGGGGCAGGGCGCGGTGACATGACCGGCCCTACCGCGGGTCGGCCGGGTAACATGCACCCCACCGCAACCATACTTCCCTTTCGCCCGGACACGCTTTAGAGGCTGCTCACGATGGTCGCCGACAGTCCGCCCAATTTCCGCCTGCGCCTGCGCCGCGACAGCAATGCCGTTTTCGGCTGGTTTCGTACCATGTGGGCGCGCCGCTGGTTCCGCTGGCTCGGCTATCTGGCGTGTGTCGGCCTGCTCGGGCTCTTCCTCATCTGGCTGATTTTCGCGCGCGACCTGCCCTCGGTCGACCAGCTGCGCGATTACGAACCCCCGCTGCCGACGATGGTCCGCGATGCCGAAGGCGCGCCGGTGCACAGCTATGCCCGCGAACGCCGCGTCCAACTCGACTATAGCGAATATCCGCAGCTTCTCGTGCGCGCCTTTCTCGCCGCCGAGGACCGGACCTTCTTCAGCCATGGCGGCATCGACTATCCGGGCATCGCTACCGCGATCGTCACCAACATGACGAACAGCGGTCGGCCGGTCGGCGCTTCGACGATCACTCAGCAGGTCGCCAAGAACCTGCTCTTGAGCAACGAGCTCAGCTATCGGCGCAAGATTCGCGAACTGATCCTCGCGCGCCGCATCGAGGGTGCGCTGAGCAAGGAACAGATTCTCGAACTCTATCTCAATGAAATCCCGCTCGGCCGCCGCAGCTTTGGTGTCCAGGCGGCGGCGCGCGCCTATTTCGACAAGGATGTCGATCAGCTCGCGCTCCACGAAATGGCCTTCCTCGCCATTCTGCCCAAGGCGCCCGAAAAATACGGCCGGTCGCGCTTCGCCGCCGAGGGGCTGGCGCGGCGCAATTTCGTGCTCGGCGAAATGTTCCGCAACGAATGGATTACCGCCGCGCAGCGCGACGCCGCGCGCGCGATGCCGCTGGGTCTCAGCGAAACGGGCAACCGTGCGATCGCGCAGGTCGGCGGCTATTATATGGAAGAAACCCGGCGTCAGTTGATGGCCCAATTCGGCGAGACCGCCGAGGATGGGCCGCACAGCGTCTATGCCGGCGGCCTCTGGGTGCGCACCGCCTATAACGGCAAGATGCAGGCGGCGGCGACCAGCGCGCTGCGCAAGGGCCTGATTCGCTACGACGCGGGCAAGGGCTGGTCGGGACCGATCGCGACGATCGAGGCCGACGACCAGTGGCAAAGCCGCCTCGCCTCCAGCTTCATTGGCATCGATTACGACGGCTGGCGCATCGCCGCGGTGCTCTCGAAAAGCGCTGCCGCAGCACGCATCGGTTTCGCCGACGGCACGACGGGCACCCTGCCGGCGGGCGCTGCGGCCCTCGGTTATCGCAAGACCGGCGGCAGCGCCTTCTCGGCGATGCGCCCAGGCGACATGATCGCGGTCAAGGCAACGGGCAATGGCGTCTACGGCCTGCGCAACATTCCCGAAGTATCGGGCGGGATGATCGTCGAAAGCCCGCATTCGGGCCGCATCTATGCGATGCAGGGCGGCTTCGACGTCCGCCTTTCGCCGTTCAACCGCGCGACGCAGGCCGAACGCCAGCCGGGCTCGACGATCAAGCCCTTCGTCTACGCCGCCGCGCTCGACAATGGCATGACCCCTGCGACGATGATCGTCGATGGGTCTTTTTGTGTCTATCAGGGCGCGCGCTTCGGCAACAAATGCTTCCGCAACTTCGGCGGCGCGGGTGGTTCGGGCGAGCATACGATGCGCTGGGGCCTCGAACAGTCGCGTAACCTGATGACGGTGCGCACCGCGAGCCAGGTCGGTATGGAACCGATCGTGGACACGATCCGCACCATGGGTATCGGCGAGCACGAACCCTATCTCTCGACCGCGCTCGGCGCCGGCTCGACGACGGTCGAAAAGATCACCAACGCCTATGCGATGCTCGCCAACCACGGTCGCGAACTCAAGCCGCGCGTGATCGACTATGTCCAGGACCGCCGCGGCAAGGTGATCTTCCCCACCAATTGGAAGGCGTGCGAGGGCTGCAACAAAAAGGACTGGGACGGCCGTCCGATGCCGCGCTTCGCCAAGTCGGGCAAGCAGCTGATGGATCCGCTTACCGCCTATCAGGTCGTCCATATGCTCGAAGGCGTCGTCCAGCGCGGCACCGCGGTGCGCCTGCGCGACCTCGGCGTGCCCCTGTTCGGCAAGACCGGCACGACCTCTGGCCCCAAGGACGTTTGGTTCGTCGGCGGGTCGCCCGACGTCATCGCCGGCGTCTATATCGGCTACGACCAGCCGCGCGACATGGGCGGCTATGCCCAGGGCGGTAGCCTCGCCGCGCCGATCTTCAAGGATTTCGCGCTCGTCGCGCTCGACGACCGCCAACCGATCCCCTTCACCGCGCCCAGGGGCATCCGCATGGTGCGCATCGACCGCCAGTCGGGCCGCCGCGTATATGGCAGCTGGCCGGGCACTGACCCCAAGGCGTCGATCATCTGGGAGGCTTTCAAGCCTGAAAGCGAACCGCGGCGGACGATCCGCGAAGAGGAAATCAAGCCTGCCAAGGCCGCCAAGCGACAGGATGCGCCGGTCAGCGAGGGCAGGGGCGGGCGCAGCGACAGTGACTTCCTGGAGGATCGCGGCGGCATCATCTGACGCGCCGCGCCTTCTTCCCCTTCGGCTCGACAGGCCGTAAGGGCGTGACCAACATATTTTCAGGAGCAAGGACATGCGCGCCGAAGCGCAGGATCATATCGACAAGATCGGCGCCGCCTTGGCGTTGCTGCGCCGCTTTCTCGACTGGGATCGCGCGGTGCGGCGGCTCGACGAGCTCAACGCCAAGGTCGAGGACCCGACCTTGTGGAACGATTCGCGTGCCGCGCAGGACGTGATGCGCGAACGCCGCCGCCTCGACGAGGCGATCACCGCGACGCGCGCGATCGAGACCGAATGCGCCGACACCGCCGAACTGATCGAACTCGCCGAAATGGAGGGCGATGAGGCGATGGTCGACGAGGCGGTCGCGAGCCTTGCGACGCTCGCCGCGCGCGCCGAGGAAGACAAGATTCGGGCACTACTCGCGGGCGAAGCCGACGCCAACGACGCCTATATCGAGGTTCACGCCGGCGCCGGCGGCACCGAGAGCCAGGACTGGGCCGAAATGCTCCAGCGCATGTACAGCCGCTGGGCCGAAAAGCGCGGGTTCAAGGTCGAACTCGTCGAATATCAGGCGGGCGAACAGGCCGGCATCAAATCGGCGACGATGCTGGTCAAGGGCGAGAATGCCTATGGCTATTCGAAGACCGAAAGCGGCGTCCACCGCCTCGTCCGCATCTCGCCCTACGACAGCTCGGCGCGGCGCCACACCAGTTTCTCGTCGGTGTGGGTCTATCCGGTGATCGACGACAATATCGACATCGAGATCAACGAGGGCGACCTCAAGATCGACACCTATCGCGCTTCGGGTGCGGGCGGCCAGCACGTCAACACCACCGACTCTGCGGTGCGCATCACCCACATCCCGACCGGTATCGTCGTCGCGTCGCAGAACGACCGTTCGCAGCACAAGAACCGCGCGACCGCGATGGGCATGCTCAAGGCGCGCATGTACGAGGCCGAACTGCAGAAGCGCGAAGCCGCGGCGTCCGGCGAATATCAAGCCAAGACCGAAATCGGCTGGGGCCACCAGATCCGCTCTTACGTCCTCCAGCCCTATCAGCTGGTGAAGGACCTCCGCACCGGCGTCACATCGACCGCCCCCGGCGACGTGCTCGACGGCGCGCTCGACCCGTTCATGGCCGCCGCCCTGTCGCAGAAGGTGACCGGCGAAAAGGTCGAGGTCGAGGATATCGATTGATGATCCGCGGCGCCGCCCTGCTCGCCGCGCTGGTGGTGCTGCCGCTGCTCGGCAGCTGCGACGCGCCGTGGGAGGGCGATAGCGACCGCACCGAGACCGCCCGCGACTTCCCGCCCGCCGACCGCCCGGTCGCGCCGACCGTTTCGACCAAATGGTCGACTGAAGAGGCACGCGACCGGCTCAACGAGGCTGAGGATGTGATGGATTCGGCCGACGTTCGTCCCGGCATGACCGTCGCCGACATCGGCGCCGGCGACGGCTATTACACCGTCCGCCTCGCCCAGCGCGTCGGTGCCGGCGGGCGCGTGCTGGCGCAGGACATCATGCCCGAGGTGATCGAGCGCCTCGCCGATCGTATCGCGCGCGAACGGCTCGAAAATGTCTCGATCAAGCTCGGCGCGGTCGACGATCCGCGCCTCCCCGCCGCCAGCTTCGACCGCGTCTTCATGGTCCATATGTATCACGAGATCGGCGAGCCCTACGCCTTCCTCTGGCGGCTGCGCCCGGCGCTGCGTGCGGGCGGACAGGTGCTCGTCGTCGATGGCGACCGCCCGATCGCCGACCATGGCACGCCGTTCCGCCTGCTCGTCTGCGAATTCGAGGCGGTGGGTTACAAGCTGCTGTCCTACGACGACAAGCAGCATGCAGGCGGCTATCTCGCCCGCTTCGTCCCCGACGGCAAGCGGCCAGCGCCCGAAGATATCAAGGTGTGCGAGAATCCGTGACGACGATCAATATACCACCAACCGGTCGCCCGCCCCTACTTCGCGCAGAAAGCTGACCAACCCCGCCGCCTTGGCCTGCGGCACCATCTCCTCGGCTGTCAGGCCGACCAGCGCCATCCCCGACTGGCAGACGAACAACTCGATCTCCATCGCCGCTGCTTCCTCGATCATCGGCGCGAGACCTGGCATCCCGGCCGCCTCCCGCGGGGCGTCGCCAGTGGCCGACACGCGTTCGCGGAGCAAGGCGACCGCTTCGCCCTGCAGGAAAATCCGGGTGGGCGATCCCAGCGCCGTCGCGGCCATTGCGGTTTCGAGCGCACCATAAAACCGCTGATCGTCACCCCCCGCGACGATGATGCTCAGCCCCGGCACGTCGGGCACCCCGGGTCCTTGGCGACCCCGACCTCGCGCCAGCGCCGCTCGAGCATGTCGAGGATCGCCAGCCTTCCCGTCAGGCTGGATCCCCAGCCGGTCAGCGCACGCACCGCTTCGAGCGCCGCCATCGTCCCGACCATGCCCGCGAGCGCGCCCATCACCCCGGTTTCGGCGCAATTGATCCCCTCGCGGTCGGGGTCGGCGCCGACGAGGCATTGGTAGCAGGGCGCATCCGCACGCCACCCCTCGTAGAGCGCGACCTGCCCCTCGAACGCCCCGATCGCCGCCGACAGCAACGGGACCTGCAGCGTCACGGCTGCGCGATTGACCGCGAGCCGCGTGTCGAAATTGTCGCAACCGTCGAGGGTCAGGCTCGCCCCCGCGAGCAGCGCTTCGGCATTGCCGTCCTCGAGCCTCAGCACGGCCGGCACCGCCTCGACATGCGGATTGATCCGCCGCGCGGCCGCCACGGCGACCTCGGCCTTGGACGAACCGATATCGGCGTCGGTAAACAAAGGCTGCCGCTGCAAATTCGACAGCTCGACGATATCATGATCGATGATCGTCAGCCTGCCGACCCCCGCCGCCGCCAGATAGGTGATTGCCGGACAGCCGATCCCGCCCGCGCCAATCACCGCGATATGGGCAGCCTTCAGCTTCGCCTGACCCGCCCCGCCGAACTGCGGCAGGATGATCTGGCGGGCATAGCGATCGAGTTCGGCGTCGGAGAGCAATTACTCCCCCGGCCGCCGCAGCTTGATTCCCGACAGCGATCCGACATTGTCGGGGATATTGTCGTCGACCGGCTCGTCGTCGCTCGCGGCGTTCTCGCTCGCCACGCCGGTCGATCCAAACCCGCCCGCGCCGCGCGCGGTCTCGTCGAGGCTCTCGACCTCGGCAAAGCTCGCGCGCTGCACCGGCGCGGGCACCAGCTGCGCGATGCGGTCGCCGCGTTTCACGTCGAAATTCTCGTCGCCGAGGTTCGCCAGGATCACCTTCACCTCGCCGCGATAGTCGCTGTCGATCGTGCCGGGCGTGTTGAGGCAGGTGATGCCATGCTTGAGCGCCAGCCCCGAACGCGGCCGCACCTGCACCTCATAGCCTGCGGGGATCGCCATCGCGAAACCCGTCGCGACGGCATGGCGCGTGCCGGGGCGGATCGTCAGCGATTCGGCCGCGACGACGTCCATGCCGGCCGCGCCGTCGGACGCATAGGCGGGCAGGGGCAGGCCGCCGCCATTGGGCAGGCGCTGGATCCGGATTTCAATCGGGCTGGCGGGGGACACGCGCATCGAGCTCATCGGCGATCTTTTCCATCAATTTGCGGGCGACGGCCGCCTTGGGCAGCCGGTCCCAACTTTCTACGCCGTCTTTGCTAACGATATGCACCCGATTCGTCTCGCCTCCCATCGGGTCGGCGGAGACATCGTTGGCGACGATCCAGTCGCAACCTTTCTTCGCCAGTTTCGCCTCGGCATGCGCGAGCACGTCATTGGTCTCGGCGGCAAAGCCGATCAGCAAAGGCGGGCGCAGCGGACTCTTCCCGACGCCCGCCAATATGTCCGGATTCTCTGCGAGGGCTAGAGGCGGCACCGCGCCGCTGCCATCCTTCTTGATCTTCTGTGCCGACGTGTCGGCGGCGCGCCAGTCGGCGACTGCGGCGACCATGATCGCGGCATCGACCGGCAGTCCGTCCTGCACCTCGACCGCCATCTCACGCGCGGTCTCGACATCGACGCGGATCACCCCGGGCGGGGTCGGTAGTTCGACCGGTCCGGCGACCAGCAACACGTCGGCGCCGGCTTCGGCGGCGGCGGCGGCGATCGCAAAACCCTGCTTCCCGCTCGACCGGTTGGCGATATAGCGGACGGGATCGATCGGTTCGTGCGTCGGCCCGGCGGTGATCAGGATGCGGCGCCCGTGGAGCGGGCGGTGATTGGCGGGCGCGAAATCGGGTTGGCCGGTGAGCGAGGCCACCGCAGGCGCATTGGCTAGCGCGGTCTCGATCGCTGCAAAGATCGCCGCCGGTTCGGGCAGCCGCCCCGGCCCATATTCGCCGCACGCCATCGCGCCCTCGTCGGGCTCCATCACCGTGACGCCGTCGCGGCGCAGCGTTGCGACATTGCGCTGCGTCGCCGCATGCAGCCACATCCGCACATTCATCGCGGGCGCCGCGAGCACCGGCTTGTCGGTCGCGAGCAGCAAGGTGGTCGCCAGATCGTCGGCGATTCCGGCCGCCATCTTCGCCATCAGGTCGGCGGTCGCGGGCGCGACGACGACCAGATCGGCTTCGCGGCTCAGCTGGATATGCCCCATTTCGACCTCGTCCTTCAGGTCGAAGAGGCTGGTATAGACCTTGTTCTCGCTGAGTGCCGCGAGCGTCAGCGGCGTCACGAACTGCTCGCCCGCGCGCGTGATGACGCAGCGTACGGTCAAGCCGGCCTTGCGGAGCAAGCGGACGAGTTCGATCGATTTATAGGCTGCGATGCCGCCGCCGATGATCAGGAGAATACGGGAAGCCGTCATCGCTTTTTCCATTGTCCCCAGATATGCCCATCGGCCCGTCAGTTCAAGCGAGCCTCCGGAACCGCCCTAGGTCATGGCGCGCGGCGCGGAAAGTCCGGATCGCAGCAGGGAGCGCCCCAGCGCGGCGAGCGCGGCGGGTGCAAAGACCAGCCCGATATAGATCGTCGGCACCACCAGCATCGCCCAATAGAAATTGTTCGAGCGCGCGAACAGCATGAGCAGCAGCGCGTAGATCAGCTGTACGCCGAGCACCGCCAGCGCGAGCCGCGAACGCCAAGCCGCCCAGCCGAGCAGCGCGAGCGGCACCAGCAATGCGGTGGTCCACGCCGGAAAAAAGCGAAAGCCGGACATGAGGTGGACGAAGGACAGATAGGACGCCCAGCCACCGAAGCCGTTCCAGCCCGGGCTGGCGATGTCGCCCGGATTCGCGACGGCACTCACCGCAAACATGTGCAACACCAGAATGAGAAGGAAGACCAGGCCGGCCGCC
The DNA here is from genome assembly GCF_058790875.1 of Sphingopyxis sp. EU05-FHT14B03. Classification (NCBI taxonomy): domain Bacteria; kingdom Pseudomonadati; phylum Pseudomonadota; class Alphaproteobacteria; order Sphingomonadales; family Sphingopyxidaceae; genus Sphingopyxis; species Sphingopyxis sp. EU05-FHT14B03. The sequence goes on along the minus strand of NZ_JBYTDC010000001.1, from coordinate 1,433,990 downwards.
AGCCACGCCGCGACCGCACGCCAGTCGCGGTCGGACAGGGCAAAGCATCCGAACAATATCGCCACCGGCAGCGCGGTTTCGCGAATCGCGACCGCGACTGCGAGAACCGCCATCGCTGCCCATGGGCGCGCGGGTTGGTACAGCGCGAGGGCCAGCGCGATCAGCACGCCAGCGGCGGCCTCGTGGATCAGCGTCCATTCCAGCACGACGAGATAGGAAATATTGGCGAGGATGAAAATGGGAGCGATGCGTGCATAACCGGGCAGGTCGGGGTCGGCGATCAGCCGTTTTCGCCACGCGATCACCGCCGCGAAGCCAATCGCCGAGACGAAGATCACCCCGCCCTGTCCGCCCAGGGCGGCAAAAATCCACGCCAGCGTGGGCAGGCGCACGGTGAAGAAAGGCTTGGTTGGATAATGATTGGCGCGATGCTCCGCCGCGGCGGCGGCATAATAGGACTCACCATCGGCGACGCGCTCGAAGATGCGTGAATAAAGCGCATGGTCGCCGACCAGCCCGTCGGCTTGCATTGCGTTCTTACCCGCGGGCTCGATCCGGTCATTGCCCGCCCCGCTCGCCACGCCGTACAGCATCAGGAAAGCGAGAAGCGCGAGCACCGCCGCCGCCAGCGGCCGCGAGGCGCCGGAAAATCGGTTCCAATCCCGCGAGGGCGGCGCTGCGACCGTCATTTGCGCCACGTCAGCGCCGACGACATGGCGAAGTTCCAGATCGCGCCGACCAGCACCCCCGCGACCCCGGCGATCCACCAACGCTCGTCCTGCCCCGCCATCCAGGTGCCGATGCCGATATTGGCGACGGCGCCAAGCGCCGAAATCGCATAAAAGCTGGCGAGTCCGCCCAGTATCGCCCAGCCCTTGAGCTTGCGGTCGGCATAGGTGAAGCTGTTGTTGAGGAAGAAGTTGAAGGCGATCGCGGTCATCACCGCGCCCGTCTGTGCTGTGATAAAGGCATTGCCCGTGCTGAGCAGCGCGCCGAGGATCGCAAGGTGGACGAACACGCCCAGCCCGCCGACCATCAGGAATTTGATCAGGCGCACCGGCACGAAACGCCCGACCGTTTTGTCGGCGATCAGTTCGGCATATTCGGCGATGACGCGCATGCCGATCTTGCTTTCGCCTGCTTCGCGAGTGCGGAAATGGTACGGTATTTCGGCAACGCGCAGCGCCGTCGGCGACGAGGCGAGAATATCGATCAATATCTTGAAACCGATGCCCGACAATCGCGGCAGCGCGCGTTCGAAGGCGTCACGGCGGACCGCGAAAAATCCGCTCATCGGATCGCTGACGTCGGTGCCGAGCGCGATCTGCCCGGCGCGCGTGGCCAGCCGGCTCATGCGGACCCGACCCTTGTCCCAATCGCCCGTTCCACCGCCCGCGACATAACGGGTGCCAACGGCGATATCGGTGTCGCCCGTCATCAACGCATCGATCAGCCGAGGCAATGTGCTTTCATCGTGCTGAAGGTCGCCGTCCATCACCGCGATTACCGGCGCGGCGGTGGCAAGCATGCCTTCGATGACCGCCGATGACAGTCCGCGCCGTCCGACACGCTGGACGATGCGAACATGGCGCGACGTGCGGCCGATCCGGCGCACCAGATCGCTTGTCCCGTCGGACGAATTGTCGTCGACGAAGAGTATTTCCCAGCCGCGCCCGGCCAGCACGATCGACAGTTTTTCGATCAGCCGTTCGACATTGGCGGCTTCATTGAGCGTCGGGACGACAACCGCGACCTCGAGCGGCAGCGTATCCACGGGCAGAATCGGGTCGGCGGTGATCGTGTCGTAGCGCATGAAATCTCGATTTTGCCCGAAAAGGTGGCCCGGGGTTGGTCGAGGTCTGCTCTAGGGAAACAGGGTAAATGATCGGTAACTAACGCCGCAAAGCGCGCGGGGCGAGAGGCTCAGCCGATCCAGTTCTGCAATCCGGCGCCTGCCGCTGCCCCGACCAGCGCGGTCAGCGCATAGCGCCACCAGCGCCGTTTCTCGCCTTTCGCCCACATCAATGGCACTTCCGGCAAGGGCGGGGCTGGCGGGGCGGCGCCCTTGCGCGGCAATTGCGCGTCGAGCCGCCGGATGATGTCGGGGATCAGCGCCAGCGTCTTGCCTTGTTCGCGGATGCCGTCGGCGAGCGCTGCTTCTGGGCCGAGCTCGTCGCGAATCCATTCCTGCACGAACGGTCCCGACACGTCCCACATATTGATCTTCGGATTGAGCATCGTCGCGACACCCTCGACCATCACCATCGTCTTTTGCAGCAGCAGCAGGTGCGGCTGGGTCTGCATGTCGAAGTCGCGGGTAATCGCGAACAGTCCATCGAGCATCTGGCCGACGCTGAGATCGCTCACTGGCTTGCCGCGCATCGGCTCGCCCACCGCGCGGAGCGCCGTCGCGAACTCCTCGACATTATGATAGTCGGGGACGTATTGCGCCTCGAAATGGATTTCGGCGACGCGGCGGTAATTGCCTGTGGTCAGGCCGTAGAGGATTTCGGCGAGCCAGTAGCGCGCCTGCCGGTTGATCCGCCCCATGATGCCAAAGTCCACGGCGGCGATCGTGCCGTCGGCCTTCACGAACAAATTGCCCTGGTGCATGTCGGCGTGGAAGAAACCTTCGGCGATCGCCTGGCGCAGGAAGGCGTTGACCAGGTTCGCCGACAGTTTCTCCATGTCGTGCCCGGCGGCGATTAGCGCGTCGCGATGCGAGATCTTGATGCCGTCGATCCAGTCGAGCGTCATCACGCGGCTCGTCGTGCGGTCCCAGTCGATTGCCGGCACCTCATAGGTCGGCACCCCGACCATCGCGTCGGCGAGCTCCGAAGCCGATGCGGCCTCGCGCCTGAGGTCGAGTTCGCGCAGCGTCCAGCGGCGGAAGTTGGCGATCACCTCGCGCGGGCGAAGCCGTGTCGCTTCGCCGCCGAGCGCTTCGAGATGCGCCGCCGCCCATTCATAGGTGTCGATGTCGCGCGCGAACTGCTTGTCGATGCCCGGCCGGCGGACCTTGACCGCGACCCGGCGGCCTTCGGTGGTGACCGCGCGGTGGACCTGGGCGATCGACGCCGACCCGACGGGGACGGGGTCGAACTCGGCGTAGAGCGTGTTGAGCGGGGCTTCGAACGCGCGCTCGATCTCTTCGCGGATCTTTTCGAATGCCACGGGTGCCAGCGCGTCCTGCAGCGTCAGCAAATTGCGCGCCGCCTCCTCGCCGACGATGTCGGGCCGCGTCGCGAGCGTCTGGCCGAGCTTGACCGCAGCGGGGCCGATCGCCTGAAAGGCCGCGGCATAATCGGGAATTTTCGGTTGAACCGTGCCGAAGCGCGCGATCCGGCACAGGCGCTTCACACCCGGCGGGGTCGTCGGCGCGCTTTCTATCCCGCGCAGCGCCCCATGGCGCGCGAGGATGCGGCCCCATTTCAGCAGGCGCAGGATATGCGTGGCGGGACGGGTCAAGCTTTCCACCCGCTGTGGATGGCGACCAGCCCGCCCATGATCGGCTCGACCTTCACCGATGTGAAGCCCGCCTCGCGGATCAATTGCGCGAACGCGGGCATCGGCGGGAAGCGGCGGATCGATTCGATCAGGTAGCGATAGCTGTCCTCGTCCTGCGCGATCAGCTTGCCGAGCTTGGGAACCACGCGATGCGAGTAAACATCATAGGCCTGCGCAAAGCCCGGCCATTCGTTGGTCGAAAATTCGAGGCAGAAGAAGCGCCCGCCATAACGCAGCACACGGTGCGCTTCCTTCAGCGCAGCGGGGATGTCGGTGACGTTGCGGATGCCGAAGGCGATCGTATAGGCATCGAAAAACTGGTCGGGAAATGACAGTTTCTCGGCATTCTGTTCGCTCCATACCAGGCTGTCGATGCCGCGTTCGGCGGCGCGCTCGACCCCGACGCCCAACATGTCGGTGTTGATGTCGGCAACGGTGACGCTTGCGCCCAACGGCTCCATGCGAAAGGCGATGTCGCCGGTGCCCCCCGCCATGTCGAGGATCGCCTCGCCTTCGCGCGGCTTCACGCGGCGGACGAAGCGGTCCTTCCACAACCGGTGCATGCCGCCCGACATCGCGTCGTTCATGATGTCGTATTTGCGCGCGACGCGGCTGAACACTTCGCCCACCATCGCGGTCTTCTCGCCCGCGGGGACCTGTTCATAGCCGAAGCTGACGGTGTCGGGGGTCGTCATGGGAAAAGCGCCTTTGCGGGGAGAAACGAAGTCGAACCGGCCTTTAGCGGGGCCTTGTCGTGCAGGCAAATGGCGCGTAGCCCAAGCAGCGATATGCCCGAACTTCCCGAAGTCGAAACCACTGTCCGCGGCCTCGCGCCCTTTCTCGAGGGGCAGCGTCTGGCGTCGGTCATCACCTTCCGTCCAGACCTCCGCCGCGCCTTCCCCGCCGACCTCGCGCAGCGGCTCACCGGCGCCACCGTCACCAGCCTGTCGCGCCGCGCCAAATATGGCATCGTGTCGACCGACCGCGACGATCATATGATCTTTCACCTCGGCATGTCGGGGCGCTGGCGGACCGAGGGCGGCGAGGCGGGCAAGCACGACCATCTGCTGCTCGAAACCGGGGCGGGGCACCGGCTGTTCCTCCACGACCCGCGCCGCTTCGGCTCGGTCGCCCTGATCGCGGGCGACCCGCTCACCGGCTTTCCCGCTTTCGTCACCCTCGGCCCCGAGCCTTTATCGGACGCCTTCGACCCGGCCTGTCTCGCGCGGGCGTTCGCCGGGCGCCGCGCGCCGATCAAGGCGATGCTGCTCGACCAGACGATCGTCGCTGGGCTCGGCAACATCTATGTGTGCGAGGCGCTCAACATGGCGCGCATCCACCCCGCCAAGGCCGCCGCCGACGTGTCGAAGGCCAAGCTCGCGCTGCTCGTCCCCGCGATCAAGGACGTGCTCACCGCCGCCATCGCCGCGGGCGGCTCGACCTTGCGCGATTTTCTGAGTCCCGAGGGCGACCTCGGCTACTTCGCGAAGGAGTGGCGCGTCTATGGCCGCGAGGGCGAGGCCTGCGAATGCGGCGGCACGATCGTCCGCATCGTCCAGTCGGGCCGCTCGACCTTTTACTGCCCGAAATGCCAGCGCTGATGCGGGATTTTTCCCGCAAGACCATTGACCAAAGGCCCCTCGCTGGCTATGGGCGCACCCTTCGAGCAGGGTCCGGTCGTCCGGAACCGGCCGTATCCGGACATTGATTCGCACGTTTCGCGCGATTCGGCTGCTCCGGTGACGCTGTGCTCCGACCGTACTAGACCGTTTGAAAACTGAGGAATTTATGGCCAATACGCCCCAGGCAAAAAAGCGCATCCGTCGCAACACCGCGCGCACCATCGTGAACAAGAATCGTGTTTCGCGCATTCGCACCTTGGTGAAGAAGGTCGAGAACGCCGTCGCCGCCGGTGACAAGGATGGCGCCGCTGCGGCTCTCAAGGCTGCGCAGCCCGAAATGGCGCGCGGCGTCGCCAAGGGCGTGCTCCACAAGAACACCGTCGCGCGCAAATATTCGCGCCTGACCAAGAGCGTCAACGCCATCGCCTGAATGGGCGCGTGATTCGGCCCCGTGCCGGACCAGGTTGAAAAAAGGACCCGCCGGCGTAAGCCCGCGGGTCCTTTTTTGTGTCCGTTTCGGGGCGGTCCTTTGTCGCCACTTTGTGACAGGGCGATGGCATTAGTGTTGCAATGCGGTAAGTGGCGGATTTACCGCGATTCGTTCTCTGTTGACACAAATGTCACAATTAAGAAATTGAAAATAAACAATAAAATTGGCGTTTCGCGCGATTCCGCGACCTCGGGCGAGTCAAGATTTTTATTTCAGTATTTTTACATGCCGCGCTCTTGATAGACTCCGCCTCGCCTGCCTAGACAGGGACGTCATCGGCCTTCGCCGCTGGCCGCCACATCACATGATTCGCCTTCCTTCGCTGCTCGCGCGGATAGGAAGTCTGCGCCCTGCGTACGGGTGCTTGGGGATCGGTGCGCGCGGTCGCGGCGTGGCTGCCGGGGGGCACGGCGATGGCGCGATGCGATTGGGGGACAGGTGTGATTTCAGACGGGGAGAGCTATGGCCAAGGCGGCGGACAAACGGCGATGAGCGGCGATGCCGCGACGCTGTGGCCGCGCGTGGCCGAAGGGCTCCGCCGCGACCTCGGCGTGCGCACCTTCGACCATTGGCTGAAGCCGGTGCGTTTTGCCGACTATTGCGCCCTGTCGGGCGTCGTGACGCTTGAGGCGGCGAGCCGCTTCTCGGCCAACTGGATCAACGAACGTTTCGGCGACCGGCTCGAACTCGCGTGGCGCCAGCATCTGCCTGTCGTACGCAGCGTTACTGTGCGCGGCGCCAGCGCGGGCGCCGAGCGCGCCGCGATCCTTGCCCAGCCGCCGCTCCCGACGTTCGAGAATCCCGCCCCGGCCGCGAATCCGGCGCTGCTCGGTTTCGACCCGCGCCTGTCGTTCGACCGCTTCGTTGTCGCGCGCTCGAACATCCTCGCCGCCAACGCCGCGCGCCGCATGGCGATGGTCGAGGCGCCGCAGTTCAACCCGCTCTACCTCTGCTCGGGCACCGGCCAAGGCAAGACCCACCTGATCCAGGCGATCGCGCAGGATTATGCCGCGGCGCACCCGACCGCGACCATCATCCTGATGTCGGCCGAGAAGTTCATGCTTGAATTCGTCGGCGCGATGCGCGGCGGCGACATGATGGCGTTCAAGGCGCGGCTGCGCGCTGCCGACTTGCTGCTGCTTGACGATCTGCAGTTCGTGATCGGCAAGAATTCGACGCAGGAGGAACTGCTCCACACGATCGACGATCTGATGACTGCGGGCAAACGCCTGGTGGTCACCGCCGATCGCCCGCCGGCTATGCTCGACGGGGTCGAAGCGCGGCTGTTGTCGCGGTTGTCGGGCGGGCTCGTCGCCGATATCGAGGCGCCCGAGGACGACCTGCGCGACCGCATCATCCGTCAGCGGCTCGCCGCGATGCCGATGGTCGAGGTGCCCGACGACGTCGTCGCCTATCTGGTCAAGCATTTCACGCGCAACATCCGCGAACTCGAAGGCGCGCTCAACAAATTGCTCGCTTATGCCGCGCTCACCGGCGCACGGCTCGACCTCGCGCTCGCCGAGGACCGGCTGGCGGAAAATGTCCGCAGCGCGCGCCCGCGCATCACGATCGACGAGATCCAGCGCGCGGTCTGTGCCCACTACCGGCTCGACAAATCCGAAATGTCATCGAAGCGCCGTGTTCGCGCGATCGCCCGCCCGCGGCAGGTTGCCATGTATCTGGCCAAGGAACTGACGCCGCGCTCCTATCCCGAGATCGGGCGCCGCTTCGGCGGGCGCGACCATAGCACGGTGATTCACGCGGTCCGCACGGTCGAGGCGCTGCGCGTCAGCGACAGCGAACTCGACGCCGAAATCGCCGCGATCCGGCGCAGCCTCAACAGCTGATCCACAGACATATCCCGGACTTGTCCCCGGGATTGCCCACAAACAAAAGGCCCGCCGTCCGGATGGAAGGCGGGCCTTTTTTGACCGTTGACCGACGGGCTCAGCTCTTTTCGGGCGGTGCCACCGTGATCCGCACCTTCTCGCCCGAATTGCCGGGAAAGCCGGTGAACATCGCCTCGACCAGGTTCGGGACGATCGCCTGCAGATTATTATCGCGCGACTGCGCTTCGGCGCGGCCCTCGAACAGGCGATAGCCGTCTGACGCGCGGCTGATCTGCAGGTCGAGCCCGCTGGTATAGACGGTGAAGCTCTCGACGTCGTTATAGCCGAAGCCCGGCCCGAAGCCGCCCCACAGGAACGGGTCGCGATAGCCATAGACGAAACGGCGCCCGCCGCGGCCGGTAACCACCACCGGACGATAGAAGCCGCGGCCATAGCCGCCGTACCAGGGGTCGCCAAAACCCGGCGTGCTGCGCACCCGTTCGCGGCCCTTGTCGATGTCGTAACCCATGCGCACGACCATATCGGGGCGTTCACCCGGCGCGGCGGGGCGATAGCCGAAGCGCGTCAGCTCGCCCGCCACGAGGTTGGCGTACTGGCCGAACTCGATCCCGCCAGCGAGCGCGGGGTTGCCCGCCTCAACGATGAAGCTCTGACCCTGCGGCGCGGGAAGCTGGGTCTGGAAGCGCGCGACGTCGGCCTTGAAGGGCGTCGCGCAGCCGGCGATCGCCAGCGTCGCCGCGGTCAGCGCTGCGAGGCTCAATCGGCGGAAATTCATCTTGTTCATCATCGTCTTGGCTCCGTGAGTCGGTGCACGCAAAGGCCGCTCTTTATACCATGACTATGCAGAGGCGGCTTAACCTTGATTGAACTCGCTTCATCGCACGACGGTTCAATTCGCGATATGGGGCCAGTTCTATCGAAAACAAGGATTTTGCTGCCCGAACAGGCCGCTCGCGCAAAGATTCAGTGGGACAGTTCCGGCGCGGCATGGGCGGCGCTCGGTCCCGCGACCCATGCCCTCAACCCGTCTTTTCGGCGTCGAGCATCGCCTGGTGCGCGGCGCGGGCGGCGGCTTCGGCTTCGCGCGCGCTTTCGGCATCCGCCTTGGCCCTCTCCGCCTCCGAAATGGCCTGGGCCAGTTCCTCGCGGCGCAGCGCGGCGGCTTCGGCCGCCTTCGTCGCCTTATCCCTGGCTTTGGAGCTGCTATCCTTCGCTGCCGCGGTTTCGGCGCTTTTCGCCTTTGCATCGGCCTTGACCGCCCGCTTTTCCAATCCGGCCCGGATCGCCTCGGTCGACGACAGGCGATAAGGCATCACGTCGCCCAGCTTATGGCAATATTGTGCCAGCGGTTCGACGAACGTCTCGCGCGGGACCAGCGTCAGTTCGGACAGGCGCCATTCGCCCAATTTGCGGCCGAAGGTCGCGACATAGGTTCCGACCAGCCGACCGCCGATGTCGCGGAGCCGCCATTGGCCACGCGCCGAACTGCCGTCGCCAGCGCGAACGAACGATATGTCTTCGAGGCGGCGGTCTGGCCCCGCGAACGGGTCGCGAAGAGCGGACAGCTCGGCCATTCCGCGCGGGGCTTGGCCGGCGGCGGTCCAGCGGCTCTTCTTGTCGAGATGAAACTGCACGCCGACATTGGCGGGTTCCCCCGCCGCCACGCTGGCCCAATAGGCTTGCATCACCAGGGTTGCCGGTTGCCGCGCCTCGGCGATTTCGGCTTCGGGCATCGGCGTGCCCGACATGCACGCCCGTTCCTGCAACGCCGCCTGCTGGCGCGACATCATGTCGCCGACCATCAATCCGATCCAGGCTTGCGCCGCGGCCGATCCCGGTATGGCGGCGAGCAGCAACACGCCGGCCGCCATTGATCGCCTTGCCCAATAATATGATTGCAAACCCCGTCCCCCTGTCGCTCCCGCCCTCCCTATTGGCAGGCACATCGCGGACGTCAAGCGGGACCGGGCATCAAAGCTCAGCGGCACAGCCCCAGCGCGGCATAGGCCGCGTCGAGCGTCGGCTGTGCCAGCGCTTTCGCCCTTGCCGCGCCATCCTCCAGCGCCGCATCGATCGCCGCCGTGTCGGCTTTCAGCGCGTTCAGCCGCGTCGCGATCGGGGTCAGGGTTTCGACCAGCAGTTCGCCGAGCGCCGGCTTGAACGCGCCGAAACCCTGCCCGCCAAAACGCGCCAGCACCGAATCGACGCTCTCGTCGGCCATTGCGGCATAGATCGACACGAGGTTTTTCGCCTCGGGTCGTCCGTCCAGCCCCGCCGCCTCTGACGGCAGCGGCTCGGTATCGGTCTTCGCCTTGCGGATCTTCGCCATGATCGTCTCGGCATCGTCGACCAGGTTGATCCGGCTCGCGTCGCTCGGATCCGACTTCGACATCTTCGCCGACCCGTCGCGCAGGCTCATGATCCGCGCTGCCGCTGGCGGGATCGTCGCATCGGGCAAGGTGAAGGTCTCGGTCCCGGTGTCGAGGTTGAACTTGGTCGCGACGTCGCGCGCGAGTTCCAGATGCTGCTTCTGGTCGTCGCCGACGGGGACGTGCGTGGTCTGGTACAGCAGCACGTCGGCGGCCTGCAGCACCGGATAGGCGTAAAGGCCGACGCTCGCGCCCTCGCGGTTCTTGCCCGACTTTTCCTTGAACTGGGTCATCCGGTTCAGCCAGCCGATCCGCGCGGTGCAGAACAGCAGCCAGCCGAGCTCGGCATGCGCGGGCACGCGCGCCTGGTTGAACAGGATGGCCTTGGCGGGGTCGATCCCCGCCGCGATCAGCGCCGCTGCCATCTCGCGCGTGTTCGCGGTCAGCGCGGCGGGGTCGTTATAGACGGTGATCGCGTGCAGGTCGGCGAGGAAATAGAGCTTCTCGCCTTCCATCTCGTCCTGCATGCGCACCCAGTTGCGGATCGCACCCAGATAATTGCCCAGGTGCAAATTTCCGGTGGGCTGGATGCCCGACAAGGTCCGCATGATCTATTCCTCTGTAAGCACCGGTTTGGCGCGCCGCCGCGTCAGCATGGCGATCAGATCCTTGTCAAGCGCGCCGACCAGGAAAGCGGCGGCAAAGAAGGTCACGCCACCGACCGCGCACAGTGCACCGAGCGATCCGATCCGCTCGATTACCGACCCGGCATAATAGGCCTGAAGCTGCGGCATCAGCCACAACAGCGCCGCCGCCATCCCCGCGACCGCGACCAGCTGGCGCAGGATGCGCCCGCCCAGCCGTGCGGTGAAGTGGAACCAGCCGCGTCGGTGCAGGATGATATAGAGTAACAGGCAGTTGATGGAGGCCGACACCGCGGTCGCCCCGGCGAGGCCGACGATGCCATAGCGTTCGACGACATAGAGGTTGATCGCGATATTGACGATCAGCGACGCCAGCGCGGTCCATACTGGGGTGCGCGTATCCTCGCGCGCGAAGAAGCCGGGGTTCAGAATCTTGACGATGACATAGGCGGGCAGGCCAGCGACCAGCGCGACGACGATATTCGCCATTAGCGCGCCATCGGCGGCGGTGAACTTGCCCCCGACGAAAAAGGCGGCGGTAAAGGCCGGGGCACAGATTGCCAATGCAGCGGCGGCGGGCAGCGTGAGCAGCGTTGCGATCTCGAACGCATTGGCCTGCAGCCTTTGGGCCTCGGCGCCGTCGTCGCTGTGGATATGGCGCGCCAGCATCGGCAGGATCGCCGTGCCCAGCGCGATGCCGACGATGCCGAGCGGCAGCTGGTTCAGCCGGTCGGCGAGCTTGAGCAGGGTCAGCGACCCCTGCGGCAGGCTGGTCGCGAAGAAGGTGTCGACGAACTGGCTGATCTGGTAGATTCCGGCGCCAAAGGTCGCGGGCAGGATCAGCATGCCCAGCTTCTTTACCTCAGGGGTGACCCTGGGCAGGCGGATGTGGAGTTTCAGCCCCGCGCGCCGCACCGACCACCAGAGATAGGCGAGCTGGGCGACCCCCGCGAGTGCAACCGATATCGCGAGCGCGAGCGCGACGATACGGTCGTCGCCGCCCGGTCCGCGGAACTCGGCACCGATCAAAATCCCTGCGATCAAGACGATGTTGAGCAGCACCGGCGCCGCCGCGCCGGGTGCGAAGCGTGAACGCGCGTTGAGCAGCCCCGACAGCATCGCGACGAGGCTGATCAGCCCGAGATAGGGAAAGGTGATGCGGCTCAGGAAGACGGCGAGTTCGAACTTGCCGGGCACCGTCTGATATTCGCGCGCGAGCAGCCAGACGATCCCCGGCATCACGATCATCGCGACGGCGGAGAAGATCAGCAGCACCCACAGGAACAGCGCGAGCACATCGTCGGCAAATTTCGCCGCCGCTTCCTCGCCGCCCTCTCCGTGCAGCGCGCGGCTGTACATCGGCACGAAGGCGACCGAAAAGGCGCCCTCGGCGAACAGCCGGCGAAAGGTATTGGGCAGGGTGAAGGCGAGCTGGAAGGCGTCGGCCGCGAGTCCCGCCCCGAGCACCCGCGCGAGCAGCATGTCGCGCGCGAAGCCGAACAACCGGCTGACCATCGTCAGCCCGCCGATCGTCCCGACGCTCTTGACCAGGCTGCTCATGCGGCGCGCCCGGCGAGCGTGGATCTGCGATCCATAGACTGCCTCATTGCGAGCAAAGCTAAGCAATCCAGAGCGGTTTTGGGCCGCACTGGATTGCCGCGGGCAGTCGGCCCTCGCAATGACGATGGTTGTTCAGCGCGATCAGGCCTGCCCGACCGGCGCTTCGCCGGCCTGTTCGGCCGCGATCTGCTGCGCCTGCTGCTGGAACAGGCCGTGGAAATCGATGGGTTCGAGAAGCAGCGGGGGGAAGCCGCCGTCGCGCACGACGTCCGCGACGACCCGGCGTGCGAAGGGGAACAGGATGCGCGGCGCTTCGGCAAGGAAGAAAGGCTGGAGCTGGTCGTCGGGCACGTTGCGCACGCCGAACAGCCCCGCATATTTCAGCTCGACGACGAAGCCGACCAGCTCGGCATTCTTCGAGGTGATATCGATCTTCAGCGACACTTCGAACAGATTGTCGCCGACATTGTCGGCACCGATGTTGAACTGGACGTCGACCTGAGGCGCGTCCTGCACCTGATAGATCGCGGGCGCATTCGGATTCTCGAACGACAGATCCTTCACATATTGCGAGATCAGGCCGATCGCAGGCAAATTGTCTTCGCCGTTCGAAAGGGTTTCGGGGGTGAATTCGGGCGTGGTGTCGTCGGCCATGTCGGTCTTGCTTTCCCTGTCGTCTTCATCTGGCTCCCGCGGCGCCATAATCGGTCGATCCGGCGGCACGGGCGATTGCGGCGCCGCTTAGCAGTGGCGGACCGCCAGCACAATGGGCGCCCATAGGGAGCCCCGGGGGGCGTGCCCCGCAACCGCTTCGGCGTGGCAGGCGTTGACCTCCCGCATGGCGGCGGCCATGGACATTTGAAACATGGCCGCCGATAGCCTATGTAACGGTTCGACTTTTTGATATTCATATTGGACTTCAGCCCGTGACAGCCATTTCGATCGTCCTGCTCGCCATGATTGCCGCCTTTCTCGGCATGCGGCTCTATTCGGTGCTCGGCAAGCGTACGGGCCACGAACAGGAACCCGTGCTGCCGCGCCGCGACGACCGTGCCGCTCCCGCACCGGTGCGCCTCGACGATCCCGAAGCGCCCCCGGCGCCGCAGGGCGCCGCCGACACCGCTGGCCTCGTCTACGAACCCGCCGCCGAAGCCGGGCTGCGTGCCTTGCTCGCGACCGACCGCAGCTTCGACGCCGGCCGTTTCATGGAGGGAGCCGAGGCGGCCTATCGCATGATCCTCGAGGCTTTCTGGACCGGCGATCGCGACACGCTGCGTGACCTGTGCGATCAGGACAGCTACGAAGGCTTCGTCGAAGCGATCGCGGCGCGCGAGGCGCGTGGCGAACGGCTCGACAACCGCCTTGTCGGTATAGATTCGGCAAAGATCACGGCGGTCGAACTGTCGGGCGGCGAGGCACGCGTCACCGTCCACTATCGCGCCGACATCAGCGCGATCACCCGCGATGCCGAGGGCAATATGATCGCCGGCTCGATGATCGATGCGCGCGAGACCAACGACCATTGGACCTTCCGCCGCGCGATCGGCAGCAACGATCCCAACTGGCTGCTCGACGAAGCCGAAACCGCCTGATCGCGATGCCCGGCCCCGTCACCATCCGGGCGCTGGGATTCGCCCTTCTCGCCATCGCGCCCGCGCTGTCGGCCTGTTCGTCGGTGATTCCCGATGCGGGCGGCGGCCGCGTCGAAACCACGCCGCGCCCCGCGCCTGCGCCAACCCCGTCGCCTGCGCCCACGCCGACGGGCTCCACACGCCCCTACACCCCGCGCCCTTCGGAAAGCGGCACGGTCGCGGCGAAACCGATTCCCGCGACGCCCCGGGCCACGCTTGCCGCGCCGCCCGTGCCCGCGAGCGCGACCACCGCCGCCGAAGCCGGGGTGATCGCCGGTCCCGAATATGCCGATCTCGGCATCTCTGCGTCGCAGGCGAGTGCGGCGCTTGCGGCCTTCCGCCTCAGTTGCCCCTCGGTCATGCGCCGCGCCGACGTCAGCGGCCTGACTCAGAACGCCGATTGGAATGACAGCTGTAACGCTGCGAAAGACTGGCGCGACAGCGACGCTGCGGCCTTTTTCACCCGCTATTTCGGCACCGTACAGGTCGGCGCCGGCACCGCCTTCGTCACCGGCTATTACGAGCCCGAAATCGCCGGATCGCGCACCAAGCGCACGGGCTACGACATCCCCATCTATCGCCGCCCCGCCGACCTGATCGATGTCGATCTCGGCCAATTCTCGGACGACCTCAAGGGCAAGAAGATTCGCGGCCGGGTGGAGGGCAGCAATTTCGTGCGCTATTACGACCGCGGGGCGATCGAGCGCGGCGCCCTCGAAGGCCGCGGACTCGAAATCGCCTGGGCTGCGGACGCCGCCGAATTTTTCTTCCTGCAGATCCAGGGCTCGGGCCGCCTGCGCCTTCCCGACGGCGAGGTCATGCGCATCGGCTACGACACGCAGAACGGCCGCGACTATGTCGGCATCGGCAAGCTGCTCGCCGATCGCGGCGAACTCAAGTCGGGCCAGACCTCGATGCAGGGCATCCTCGACTATCTACGCGCCGACCCGGTGCGCGGCGCTGCGGTAATGAACGAGAATCCGAGCTGGGTCTTTTTCCGCGAGATCGTCGGTCCCGGCCCGCTGGGTGCGCTCGGGGTGCCGGTGACGGGCCGTGCCAGCGTCGCGACCGATCCGAAATATGTGCCGCTGGGCGCCCCCGTCTTCCTCTCGCTCGATCGCGCCGAACCGAACGGGCTGTGGATCGCACAGGACACCGGCGGCGCGATCCGCGGCGCCAACCGCTTCGACAGCTTCTGGGGCGCGGGCAATGATGCGCGCGCGATCGCCGGCGGCATGTCGGGACGCGGTTCGGCGCTGCTTCTCCTCCCGCGCACCAGCATCGCGCGGCTCATCCGGCGCTAAGCGGGTGGCGCGGCGGCTCGCCCCCGACGAGTCGGCCCTCTGGAAAAAGGTCGCGGCGACGGTGAAACCGATCGCCAAGGCTCCGACGCCGTCGCTGCCACTGGCCCCCGCGCCGCCGACCGTGCGCCCGCCCAAGCCCCAGCCGCGCATGACTGCGCCGCCTGCCGCGCGCCCACCGGCGCCGCTCCCGCCGCCGCGCCGCACGCATCAGGCGGCGACGCTCGATGGCCATTGGGACCGGCGCCTGCGCAAGGGGCTTGTCCGGCCCGACATCAGCATCGACCTCCACGGCCATACGCTGGCGTCGGCACAGGCGCTGCTCGACGACATCATCCACCGCGCGCTGATCCGCGGCGTGCGCGTGCTGCTTGTGGTCGCGGGCCGCCTCCGCCCCGGCGCCGACCGTCTGCCGCAGATGCACGGCGACCCGCGCCCGCGCGGTGCGATTCGCGCCTCGCTCCCCGACTGGCTCGCTTATTCGCCCCACGCCGACCAGATCGTCGCGCTCCGCCCCGCGCATATCAGCCACGGCGGCGCGGGCGCGGTCTATGTCATCCTGCGCCGCAGCCGCGACGACTAGGCAAAGGCGCGCATCAATATGCCGCGATAGATGGCGGTGAGCTTGTGCAGGTCCGCCACCGCGACGGCCTCGTCGAGCTTGTGCATCGTCGCATTGGTCAGCCCGAATTCGACCACCGGGCACAGCGCATGCAAGAACCGCGCATCGGACGTGCCGCCCGTCGTCGACATCTCCGCCACGACATCGGTCTCGGCATGGATCGCCTCGGCGACCAGTCCCGACAGATCGCCCGGCGGGGTCAGGAACGCCTCGCCCGACACCTTCCCCAGCACCTTCGCCTTCGGTTCGACGCCCTGTGCGATCCGCTCGATCATCGCGATCAGTTCGGCGCCCTTGTGCGCGTCGTTGAAGCGGATCGACAGCCGCGCTCGTGCCGACGCCGGGATGACATTGGTCGCGCCATTGCCGACCTCGATGTCGGTGAATTCGATGTTCGACGGCTGGAACCAGTCGTTGCCTTCGTCGAGCACCACCGCGTCAATCGCCGCCATGATCCGGACCAGCTTGGAGATCGGATTGTCGGCGAGGTGCGGGTAAGCGACATGCCCCTGCGTCCCCGGCACGTCGATCCAGATATTGACCGACCCGCGCCGCCCGATCTTCACCATGTCGCCCAGCTTGTTCACCGAGGTCGGCTCGCCGACGACGATCATGTCGGGCGTCACCCCGCGTCCCGCCATATGCTCCATCAGCGCGCGGGTGCCGAAGATCGCGGGGCCTTCCTCGTCGCCGGTGATGATCAGGCTGATCGTCCCCGCCTCGACCGGCGTCGCCGCCGCCGCCGCTACGAAGGCCGCGATCGATCCCTTCATGTCGACCGCGCCGCGCCCGTAGAGCAGCTCGCCGCGCACCTCGGGCGCGAACGCATCGCCGGTCCAGCCCACCCCCGGCGGCACGACGTCGAGATGCCCGGCAAAGCCGAAATGCCGCGGCCCCTTGCCTTTGCGCACCGCCAGCAGATTCTCGACCGGCCCGTCGGGCTCGATCCCGTCGATGAAGCGCTCGACCGCGAACCCCAGCGGGGTGAGCGCCGCCTCGAGCACATCGAACACCGTGCCAGTGGCCGGGGTGACGGAAGGGGCGGCGATCAGCGCCTGGGCGAGGTCCACGGGGTCGATGCTATGGGTCATGGCGCTCCCTTACCCGTTCGTGTCGAGCGAAGTCGAGACACGTTGGCGCGGGCGCATCTCGACTTCGCTCGATGCCAACGGCAGAAGGGAAGCGGAGGACCCATGCCCAAGCTTGATCTCGACGCCATCCCGCAAACCAACGCGACCGGCTATCCCGCGCCCTATGATGCGGCGGTGCAGGGCCGCTGGTACCGCCGCCTCGCGCCCGTCACCGGAATCGACGATTTCGCCGCCAGCCATGTCGTGCTCAAGCCCGGCGCGATGTCGTCGCAGCGCCACTGGCACGACGGCGAGGACGAGATGGTCATCATGATCGCGGGCGAAGCGATACTCGTCGAGGACGACGGCCGCTGGCCGATGCGCCCCGGCGACATCGCGGTCTGGCCCAAGGGCAGCACCAACGGCCATCATCTCGTCAACGAGAGCGAAAGCGACTGCATCCTCGTCGCGCTCGGCGGCGGCAAGAAATATGATACCGGCGGGGGCTATTCGGATATCGACATGCTGTTCGGTCCCGACGGTTATTTCCACAAGGACGGCACGCCCTATCCGGCCAAGCGGATTCCCTAGTCGACCCGGAACCCCGTCATCACGAAGGTCGACGGCGCGGTCGCATAGACGCCGTGTCCGCGCGCATTCGACGACCCGAACACCAGCCCGATCCGCTCGATGTCGGCGAGCGCGTCCTGCATCGCGCCCGGATTGTTCGCCGACGGCTGCCCCAGCACCGAAATCCATTGCGGATCGTCGAGCGCTACGCTGATTTCACCCACCCCCGGCGTCAGCTCGCGCACCGTCGCCGATGGCGCGTACCAGCGATAATATTGATAATGCCCCTTGGCGTTCCAATTGTCGCCCCGCCGCTGGAGATAGAGCGACACCGTCCCCACGCGGTCGGGGTTCGCCTGCGGTACGAAGCGCGTGCCGGGCTTCGCGTCGATGCGGTAACGCACGACGATCCGCGATTTGCCCACCAGCGATCCGGGGCGGAAGGTCACATAATGGACATGCCCGGCCGCCTTGCTCCCGACGGGGAAGTCGAACGACCAGCCGTCGCGCTCGGGTTTCGGCGCCAGGGGCATGCCAACCGAATAGTTTTTCCCGCGAATGATCGGGCCGATTTCCCACTCCGATGCAGTGGGGGCGGCGGCGGTGACAACGGCCGCGCTGAGCGCAAGGACGGAAGCGATAAGCGTGCGTTTCATGGACAGAGTTCTAGCGTATGTCCGGCACCCTGCGCTGAACCTCGCGTTCATCGTGTTGAAACCTCAGCCCTCCGCCGGCCCTTCGAACTTCTCGATCACCCAATCCTCGGCCTGCGCGCCGCCGATCCATTCCTGCATGTGCGGATGGCTGATCACTGCCTGGCAATAGGGGAGGGCAAAGCGTGGCAAGGGAATCGAATAAGTGATGAAGCGCGTCACCACCGGCGCGAACATCATGTCCGCCGCCGACCAGCCGCCGAAAAGAAAGTCCCCTTCGCCGCCGAAACGCGCGCGCGCTTCAGCCCAGATCTGGATGATGCGGACCACGTCGGCCTGCACCTCGGGCAGCAGGTCACCCGCCGGATAGATACGGCGGATATTCATGCTGTGGTTGCGGCGCAGCGCGGCGAAGCTCGAATGCATCTCGGCCGCCATCGACCGCGCCATCGCGCGCGCCGCGATATCGGTCGGCCAATAGCCGCGTTCGCCGCCGGTCTTTTCGTCGAGATAATCGACGATCGCCAGGCTGTCCCAGACGACGATATCCTCGCCGTCCCACAGGATCGGCACCTTGCCTCCCGACGGCGCGAACTCGTCGCCCTCGCGCCGGTTCGACCAGTCCTCGTCGTACAGCGGGACGGTGACTTCTTCGAACGGCAGCCCGCTATGCTTGGCCGCCAGCCAGCCGCGAAGGCTCCAGCTCGAATAGGCCTTATTGCCGATGAACAGTTTCATGGGGTCTCCCTCTTTTCCTCTCCCTCAAGGGGAGCGGAGCGAAAGTCAAACCTCCACCGCCTCCAGCACCGCGGTGCGCAGCTCGGCGATGCCCATGCCCTTTTCGCTGCTCGTCACGATCACTTGCGGGTGCGCCGCCGGGTGCTTGCGCGCTTCAACCTCGGTCGCCGCCAGCACCGCAGCGAGTTCGGTCGCCTTCACCTTGTCGGCCTTGGTCAGCACGATCCGGTAGCTCACCGCTGCGGTGTCGAGCATCTCGAGCACGTCGCGGTCGACCTCCTTAATCCCGTGGCGGCTGTCGATCAGCACCAGCGTGCGTTTCAGCACTGCGCGCCCGCGAAGATAGTCGTTGATCAGGAAGCGCCATTTCCTGACGACATCCTTCGGCGCCTTGGCAAAGCCATAGCCGGGCATATCGACCAGCCGGAAAATCAGCGGCTCGCCGACGTCGAAATAATTGAGCTCCTGCGTCCGCCCCGGCGTTACCGAGGTGCGCGCCAGATTGTTGCGGTTGGTCAGCGCGTTGAGCAGCGACGATTTGCCGACGTTCGAGCGGCCGGCAAAGGCGATCTCGGGCATCGACGGCGCGGGCAGATGTTCGAGCGCCGGCGCCGATTTCAAAAAGGCGATCGGCCCCGAAAACAGCTTGCGCGCGCGTTCGGGGCGTTCGGGATCCGTCCCGGGTGCGGGTTGCTCGTCGCTCACTTCGCGACCGCCGTCCTCAGCGCCGGGAACTTGCTGTACATATATTGCTGCTGCGCGATCGACAGGATGTTGTTGGTGATCCAGTAGACCAACAGGCCCGCCGCGAAGGGCGCCATGATGAACATGAACATCCACGGCATGATCTTGAACACCTGCGCCTGTACCGGGTCGGCCGGGGCGGGGTTCAGGCGGAACTGCAGCCACATTGTGATGCCCAGGATCACCGCCAGCACGCCGATGCTCAGCAGCGACGGCGGGGTGAAGGGCAACAGGCCGAACAGGTTCAGGATATGCGCTGGATCGGGGGCCGACAGATCCTTGATCCACAGCACAAAGGGCTGGTGACGCATTTCGATCGTCAGCATCAGCACCTTGTACAGTGCGTAGAAGATCGGGATCTGGATGACGATCGGCAGGCAGCCCGCGAGCGGATTGATCTTTTCGTCCTTATAGAGCTTCATCAGCTCCTGCTGCTGCTTCTGCTTGTCGTCCTTATGTTTTTCTTGCAGCGCCTTCATCTTCGGCTGGACGAGGCGCATCTGCGCCATCGAATGGAATTGCCGCTGTGCGATCGGGAACATCAGCAAGCGGATGATCAGCGTCAGCGCCATGATCGCGACGCCGAAATTGCCAACCTGCTTGAACAGCCAGTCGAGCAGTTTGAAGATCGGGATTTCGAAGAAGTCGAACCAGCCCCAGTCGATCGCATGCGACAGGCGGGTAATCCCCTCCTTGTCGGTGTAATTCTCGAGCACGCTCACTTCCTTCGCACCGGCGAAGATCCGGCTGGTCGTGCTGCTCTGCTTGCCGGGAGCGATCTGCGTATAGGGGCGTGCAAAAAGGGCCCGGTAATTGTCCGCGGCGGTCGCGGCAAGTGACGCGGTGACACGTTCGCCCTTGGCTGGAATGACTGCGGCGAGCCAATATTTGTCGGTAAAGCCCAGCCACGCGGCCGACCCATATTTAAACGCTTCGCCCTTATCGATATCCTTGTAGTCGACGTCGAATTCCGACTTGTCGTCGACGAAACCAGTCGGGCCGATGTGATTGGTCCAGCTCGTCTGCTCATGCGGGTCGGTCGGCTTGCCGAGGCGATCGATCAGCGCAAAGCTGCTGGCCGTCACCGGCGCCGCGCCGGTGTTTGCGATGGTCTGTTTGGCGGTGATCAGATAATCTTTGTCGACGCTGTATTCGATACGGAAATTCTGCCCGGCGCCGTTGTTCCAGCTCAGTGTGACGGGCGTCGTCGGGGTCAATCTGGTACCGCTCGCGGTCCAGACAGTGGTCGGACCCGGAACCGCGACGCCTTGCGCTGACCAGCCGATGCTGGCGAAATAGGCGGCCTTGGTGCCGCCGGGCGCAAACAGGCGCACCGGCGGCGAATCCTTCTTGATCGTCTGGCGATATTTGGTCAGCGTGATGTCGTCGATGCGCGCGCCGACCAGGTTGATCGACCCCGCCAGCTTCGGCGTTTCGATCGGAATGCGTTGACCTTCGGCCAGCACCGTTTCGATCGGGCGCAGCACCTGCATCGCGGGCGCGGCCGGGACGCCCGGAGCGGTAGCAGGCTGGCCCGGCAGCGCGGGGTCCGCCGTCGCGGGGCCGACTGCGGCCGTCGTCCCGGCGACCGTCTTGGTCACATCGGGCTTGTCGGGGGTCGGAAAGAATTTCTCGGAGACGAAGTTCCACCCCAGCAGGATGGCTGCCGACAGCAACAATGCCGTGATCCAGTTACGCTTGTCGTCCACGCCGGTTGGTCTCTCTTCGTGTCTAATCAGGGATTATGGTACGGGGTCATAGCCGTGGCCGCCCCAAGGATGGCAGCGCAATAGCCGCTTTGTCGCGATCCAGCCACCCTTGATCGCGCCATATTTCTGCAGCGCATCGATCGCATAGGCGCTGCACGACGGGGCATAGCGGCAGGTTGGGGGCAGGATTCGCGACGGGCCGAGTTGCCAGCCGCGCGCGATCAGGATGAGCAGTTTGGCGATCATGCGGAAAGCCCGGAAAACTGCGCAACTTCATTCGCAAATCGCGCTTTTTCCTCTTCGTGACCCCGGACTTGATCCGGGGCCCCGCTCAGCAGCGTCGAAAAGCGGGACCCCGGATCAAGTCCGGGGTCACGACAGGGACGAACGGACGCCGAAGGCTTCATTTCGCCAGCTTCTTCGCGGCGCGGCCCAGTGCGGTCGTCAGTTGCTCGTCCAGATCGGCAAAGACGATGTCGTTGCCGCCGGGCCGGCCGATCAGCACATGATTGGCCCCCGCGATTCCCGATTCGGGCAGTGCGGCGCGGCACAGCGCCCGCAGCCGGCGCTTCATCCGGTTGCGGGTGACGGCGTTGCCGACCTTCTTGCTGACGGTATAGCCGATTCCGATGCCAGCATCTTCGTCGCCGCGCGGAAGCACGAGCAGGACGAATCCGGGCATAGGAAAGCGAAGGCCGCGGTTGGCGGCCAGGAATTCGCTGCGTTTACTTAAGGTTCGCACCAGCGTAGCTGGCGCAGCGTCGGCGATTAGGCCGACAGCTTCTTGCGGCCCTGGGCACGGCGGTTGGCGAGAATCTTGCGGCCGCCAACCGTCGCCTTGCGGGCGCGGAAACCGTGGCGACGGGCGCGCACGAGGTTGCTCGGTTGAAAGGTACGCTTCATCGCGGTTGTCCCTAATTCTCGTCAAAGGCTTTAACAGAAAAGGGCCGCCAAACGTGGGCGGCCACTGATGGGGGCGCGAATAAGCAGGATTCGGGCGAAAGTCAATTGTCCCCGAACGCATTTGGCGATCAATCGCCATTGGGACGGCGATCGGCAGCATTGGCGTCGATGCTTCCCGAAAGCACCCCGCGCTCGCGCCGCCGCGCCGCGCTCGCCCGCCGCATGATGCGATCGGTCCAGCCGGCATAGAGCGGGTGCCTCCGCTTGAACCGCACATAGAGGCGTTTCGCCCAGGCGCTGTTCTGCAGCGCGAGCGCGAGGCCGAGCGGGAAGAGGATGATGAAGCCGGGCCCGGGCAGCGGGCCGAGCAAAGGCGCGAGCAACATCAGCAGGCAGCCGAGCAGGAACAGGGCGAGGCGTACCTGCGCCGTCGACCGCAATCGCTGGTAAAGGCTGCGCTTTGCCATGCCCCGCGATGTGGGGTAGCCGCCAGCGTGTTACAAGGCTAGATCAGTTGAGGGTGACGTAGCGCGCCATGTCGTCGCGCGTCAGGTAGGTCACATCGTCGAACGGCGTCGCGTTGGTCATCGCGTAAAAGGCGTGCGCCTTGGCGTCGTCGAGTCCCATTTCGCGATAATAACCCAGATATTCGGCGTGCACCGGGTCGCTGGCGGGATAGTCGCGCGCCTCGCGACCATATTCGTCGGCCCAGCTGTGCACCCCGAATTCGGCATCGGGGGCGGCGCTGCGCCGGACCCCCGCCATCCACAATTCGACCGCGCCCGATCGCACCGACCCGCCTGCGGGCACCACCGTCTCCATGCCCTGACGGCGGATCGCGCGGGCGAGGATCAGGTTCGCGGCTTCGTCGAGGCTGCCGGGGCAATCGACCATCTCGATCCGCTTGAGCGTCGGATAGGCCGCAAGCATCGCCGCGAACTGGCGCGGCGTTGTACCATCGACATCGCCTGCCATGCGGACGGTGGTCGCGTCGATCACCGAGAAGGGGCCATAGACCGCCTTCGCCCGGCCGAGCGCCGCGAGTTGGCTCGATGGGGCATAGCGCCGCGTCGCCCCCAGATCCGCATCGCTCGCGACGGCCTCGTCGCCGAGCAGTGCGGCATCCTCGTCGAGGACATCCCCTTCATCGTCGCTCGTCGCATAGGTCCAGGTGACCGTCGTGGTGGTCACGACCTGCTGGGCCTGCGCCGGCGCGAACGCCAGCACCGCCGCGAGGCAGGCGACGATCAGCGTGCGGAGCAGGGCGGAGGTCGAAACCATGCCACCGCTTTCGCGCGCGGGCGCTTGCCAAATGGCAAAGCGGCAATGTCAGCGCCCCGTTAACCCTATGGGCCGTCCTGTGCCGTTTCGGGACGGTACGCCGCGAGAGGTTAATCGCGGTCGGGCGCGCCGAGTGGGAAATAATGACGATAGGGCCGTCCGCCATCGACCGCGCGCGCGACCGAGGGGTGCGCGAGTAGGCGGGCGCGATAGGCGCGCAGATTCTCATAGGCCGCGGGGATCGGATGCACCCAGTCGGCGTAGAAGAGCGACGGCGCCGCGGCGCAATCGGCGAGGGTGAAGCCATCGGGTGTCGCCCAGCCGCCGCCCGCCAATTCCTTGTCGAGCCAGGCATAAATGGTGTCGAGTTTCGCCTTCGCGGCATCGACGATCGATGGCACATGGCCGTCGAGGCCACGGATCGCGTCGTTCACCACCTCCTGCATCTGGCCCATGACATGGTTGTCGAAGATGCGGTCGAGCAGCCGGGCCTTTAGCGCGGCGTCGAAATCCGCGGGGATCAGCCGTGGTTCGGGCACCAGATGGTCGAGATATTCGATGATGATCGACGCCTCGAAAATGGGCTGGCCGTCGTGGACGATCAGCGGGAATTTGCCGATCGGCCAATAGGCCCGCAGTTCCGGGCCATGGTCGGGAAATTCGGGATCGACCGATCGATAGTCGAAATCGATGCCCTTTTCGTAGAGCGCGATCTGCGCCTTCCAGCTGTAGGAGGAGAAAGGGTGGCCATAGAAAATGAGCATCAGCGAGCATCCTTGCGGGTCAGCCAGGCGAGCGGCCAGCCGATAAAGAAGATGTGCGGGAAGAGCGCGATCGCGCCCTTGACGAGGTCGGTCGGCGGGAAGGGCGATCCGAAGCGCAGCGGCAGCACGATTCCGTTCATGATGACGTAGAGGATCAGGCCATAGATCGTGCCGGTGAGCCACCACGGCCATGTCGTCAGCGCCGTCCAGCGCCGCGCGACGAAGAACCACGTCGCGACCATTGCCGCCATGATCGCATAATGGGTCGCAAGTCCCGCGATATCGCCGCCGATCCCCCATGAGCGCGCGCCGTCACCGAACGGCCCGCTGGCGACGGCGTGCAGCATCGACGAGACGGTGCCGCCCTGCACGACGCTCGACATCGCCGCATAGACGATGTCGAGCGTGCCGCAGAGCAGCCAGGCGAAGAGCGCGGGACTACGCCGCGCCAACCGCTTCGCCCTTTATCGCGGCTTCGATGGTGGCGACGTCGATCTTCTTCATCGTCATCATCGCCTCGAACGCGCGCTTGGCGGCCGCGGTGTCGCCGCTCGTCATCACATCGGTCAATACGCGCGGGGTGATCTGCCAGTTGAGACCCCATTTGTCCTTGCACCATCCGCACATGCTTTCGGCGCCGCCATTGCCGACGATCGCATTCCACAGCCGGTCGGTCTCTTCCTGCGTGTCGGTATGGATCTGGAAGGAAAAGGCTTCGCTATGCTTGAACGCCGGTCCGCCATTCAGGCCGATGCAGGGAAAACCGAGGACGGTGAAATCGACGGTCAGCACATCGCCTTCCTTGCTGCTCGGGTTGTCGGTAGGCGCACGGTGGACGCCGCCGACCTTGCTGTCGGGGAAGGTCGCGGCATAGAAATTCGCTGCCTCCTCGGCATCCTTGTCGTACCACAGGCACAGGGTTGCTTTATTGGACATCATTTCTCTCCTTTGATGGGTGCACCAATCGACCACAGGTGTCCGAACGGATCCTTCACCTGGGCATAACGGTCCCCCCAGAAAGCATCATGCGGCTCGAGTTGCGACGTCGCGCCCGCCGCGATCGCGCGATGGTACCAAGCGTCGGTGTCGTCGACGTGCAGGTGCATCGTCACCCCCGTGGGCGGTGCCATCGGCCCGCCGCTATATTCGGGGAAGTCATCGTGCATCATCAGCGAGGCGCCGTTGACCAGCAGGTGCGCGTGCATCAATCGCACGCCATCCTGCGCCGGCATGCGCATCCGCTCGGTCGCGCCGAACGCCTTCGCATAAAAATCGATCGCTTCTCCGGCACGCTTGTCGGCGATCGCGATATGCGGGGTCAGCCCGCTCGTGGGGCTCTGGTCGGGATTCGTCATCACCTCTCTCCTCTTCCTCTTGCTTGCTCCCCTTCAGGGGAGGCGATTTATGATTTGCGCGGCCCGACCAGTCCAAAGGCGGCACCCTGCGGGTCGATCGCGTTCATCGCAAATTCGCCGCCGGGGATTTCCATCGGTTCGTTGGTCACCGTGCCGCCATGGGTTTTTACCGCGGCCAGCGCCCGGTCGATATCGTCGACCCCGATATAATAGGTCCACATCGGTGCCGGCATGCCGGGCATCAGCGGCATCACGGCGCCCAGCCCGACCTCGCGGCGCTGGATGAAGCGATAGGCCCCCATCTCGCCCATATCCATTTCGCCCTCCTGCCCCCAGCCGAAGTGGCGGGTGTAAAAGGCGATCGCGCCGTCGGGATCGTTCGTCGCCAGTTCGTTCCACCGCACATGCTGCGGCTCGGTGACCGAAAAAACGTCGCTCTCCATGCCCTCCATCCCCGGCGGCGGGGTCGGCGCCATGATATAGAAGGGTGCGCCCTGCGGATCGGCGAGCATGGCGATGCGGCCCGCCATCTCGACGTCGCGCGCGGGCATCAACAGCGTGCCGCCCGACGCCTTGATCGCTTCGATTTCGGCATCGACGTCGGCGGCGTGAAGATAGCCCAGCCAGCAGGGATGCGCGCCGTGCGCCGCCATGTCGGACGACAGCCGCAGCACCCCGCCATTCATTCCGCCGTCACTGCGGGTGATGAAGCCGTAATCGCTGTTGTCGCCGTGCCCGGTCGACAGCGTCCAGCCGACGACCTGGTCGTAAAAGGCTTTCGCGGCTTCAGGATCGGGGGTCATCAGTTCGTACCAGATGAAGTTGGGGGCATCGGTCATCTTTTGGCTCCTTCGACGGTCGGAAAATAATCCCCGCGACCTTCGGGGGTCATGTCGAGCAGGCCCCACAGCGAATCGACGAGGTCGCCGGCGCGGTGGTGCTGGCCGGGGTCGGACGGCGCGAACGCCATCTCGCTGCCCCAGTGGTGGTGGACGGTGTCGCCGTCCCTGCGAAAGACGTTGAAGATCGTTTCGTCCCACTCCTCGCCGGGCTTCAATTTCCGCTCGTCGCGCATCGCGGCCGGGAATTTGCGGGTGTCGCCGAAATAATCGGCCGAATAGCGGGTGGTGACGTCGGACAGGAAGGTGACGTGCGGCCAGCCGCGCATGCGCGCCCATTGGGTCAGCCGGGCGATCGGCGACTTGGCGACGATATAGAGCGGGGCGCGGTCGTCGATATAGCGCGCGCCGCCATCGACCGAATCGAGCATATGGGTGCAGCCGGGGCAGGGCGTGTCGCGCTCGGCATTCCACATGAAGCTGTAGAGGATGATTGTCGGTTTATCGCCGAACAGCTCGGACAGCCTCACCGTCTCGGGCCGCTGATAGGCGCCGATCCGCTCGAAGACATAGTCCTCGGCGATTGCGCCGCCGGGCGGCAGCGCACGCCGCTGGGCCGCGACCGCCTCGATCTGGCGCCGCAGCGCGATCTCGGCATCTAGCAGCGCGTTGCGCGCGGTCCGGTAATCGGCGCTCTCGTTGGGATAGCTGATGTGGTGCATGTCGCTCTCCTTCATCCCCCCGGCGCCCAGCCCGGCGTCTTTTCGACCGGCGGTGCGCGAAATCCCATCGCCGCCCAGGCCGACAGCAGCTTCCACATGAACTTGCCCGAATGGGTCGCGTAACTGGGTATGGCGTCGCTGAACTCGATCCCGTCGGGACGGTCCTGGGTCATCGTCCGCATCGCGGGCGGCGGCCGCTCCTCCCCGGCGATGCGCCCCGCATAGACGCTCAGCCAATGGCCCTTGGTGAATTCCAACGCGATCGGCGCGTTGCAGCATCGCGCGACGAAGCGCCGGGTCGGCGAATCGGCGGTCAGCCGGTGCGCCTCGAGCCGGTCGGTGCCCGTCTTCCACGCGATGCGGTCCTTGCGCACCAGCAGATAGGGGGTGCCGCCATCGGCATCGACCACGCCGGGCGCATCGGGCAGGGCGCCGAACGCCTGCCCGGCTTGCTGGCAGCTATGGCAATAGCAGGTCGCCGCGACGATCGGTTTGCCGACCAGCTGCAGTGTCACCGCGCCGCAGGGGCATGACGCGATGCGCGTTTCTTTCTCTTGCGTGCCGGCCATCGGGTGTCTCCTCTTCATCCACCCTGTCGCGAAGCGATGGGGCGGGGGACCGCCGCGAAGCGGTGGTGGTGGGGCAGCAACGGTGCGTCATAGCCCCTCCGTCAGCCCTTCGGGCTGCCACCTCCCCATGGCTTCGCCACAGGGAGGAAATCGATCACGCCTCGACGATCGGCGCGAAGCCCCCGTAGATCATGCGCTTGCCGTCGAAGGTCTGGTCGTTCGGATCATGCTGCATCCGCTCATCCTTCATCACCTTGTCCCAGCCCGCCATGCGCGTTGCCTTGTCGGGCCATTCGACCCAGCTGAATACGACGCTCTCGCCGTCCTGCTTGTGCGCGGCGCGGTTGAAGTCGGTGACCTTGCCGTCGGACACATCGTCGCCCCACGCCTCGACGACGCGCGTCGCGCCATGGTCGCGGAAGACTTCGGACGCCTTGATTGCCATATTGCGATAGGCTTCCTTGTTCGCGTCGGGGACCGGAACGACATAGCCGTCGGCGTAACCGAAGCCGCCTTCGGCGCTGTCGTCGAGCAGCGAGTCGAAGCCGGCGACGATCATCCGCTTGCCGTCGAACGGCATGTCGCCGCCCATCGCCGCCATGCGGGGGTCGTTCATCATCTTTTCGGTCGCGGCGTCGCGGGTCGCCTTGTCGGGATATTCGAACCAGCTGAACACGACGGTCTCGTCGGGCTTGGCCTGGACGGCGCCCTTGAAGTCGTTGACCTTGCCGTCGGGCACATCGTCGCCCCAGCATTCGACCATGCGCGCGACGCCGAACTCCTTGAACAAGGGCGCGGCGTCGGCGGCATGCTTGCGATAGGCTTCCTTGTTGGCGGTCGGCACCGCGACCACAAATCCTTCTACATAGGTCATCTTGTCTCTCCTTGGGGGTGGGAGGGGGCTTCAGGCGGCGGGTGGACCCGCTTCTTCGCTGAAGGCGGCCAGCTGCGCGTCCATCGCGCGCTGGAAGGCGGGGCGGGCGAGGCAACGGTCGAGATAGGCCTGCAACCGCGGCTGCTCGGCGATCAGTCCGGCTTCGACCGCCTCGCGCAGCACCGTCGCCATCGCGATGTCGGCGACGGTGAATTCGCCGGTCAGATAGTCTTTGTCGCCGATCGCGTCGTTGAGGCGGCCGAGCCGGCCCTGAATGAATTCGATCAGGCTTGGACGGCGCAGCTTCGCCCATTCCTCGCCGGTCGAGAAAATATCGACATTGCCGAGTTCGAACAGCATCGGCTCGACACTGTTATAGGCGGCGAACAGCCAGGCGAGCGTGTTGGCGCGGGCTTGCGGATCGCGCGGCATCAGCCGCGCATCCTTTTCGGCGAGATGGAGCAGGATCGCGCCGCTTTCGAACAGGCGGATGCCGCCGTCGTTGAGCACCGGCACCTGCCCCCACGGCTGGAACAGGAAATGGTCGGCGGGGCGGTTCACCGCGCTGATCAGATGCTCGGCATAATCGAGCCCGATTTCCTCGCATGCCCAGCGCGGCCGCAGGTCGCGGACGAAGCCGCGGGCGAAATCGGGCACCCAGTCGAAGGCGGTGACTTCCAGCTTGCTGTCGGGGTTCACGGGCATGCGATGTCTCCTCGATTGCGGGGTTTCAGGCGGGCAGGGGTTCGCCGATAGTGCAGTCGGCGAGGTGCGCCGCCATGGCGCTTTGAAAGGCCGGGCGGGCTTTGCCGCGTGCGACATAGGCGCTCAGATTGGGATGCGGCGCCAGCAACTCCAGATTTGCGTTGCGGGGCACATCGACCATCACGATGTCGCCGATCGAAAAACGATCTTCCAGCCAGTCGCGGTCGCCGAGCGCCTGCGACAATCGGGACAGCCGCTGCTCGGCAAAGGGTTTCGCCGCTTCGATGGCACCGACGAGCCAGTCGGTACCCTGTCCCTTGACAGTCAGCACGACCAGCGTCTGGATCATCGGTTCGACGCTGTTGAGCGCGGCGATCATCCAGCTGATCGCGCGCCCGCGCCCTTTCGCATCGCGCGGCAACAGACGCGCGTCGGCTTCCCCGATGTGGATCAGGATCGACCCCGTTTCGAACAGGGTCAGATCGCCGTCCTTGTAGACCGGAACCTGCCCGAACGGTTGATCGGCAAGATAGGCCGGTGCCTTGTCCTCGAAAATGCCGCCGATCAGCCGCGTGCGATAGGGCTGGCCGATTTCGTCGAGCGCCCAGCGGGCGCGGATGTCTTTGATCCGGCCGCGGGCGAAGTCCGGTACCGATCGATAGGCGGTGATTTCGGGCAGGGGGGCGGTCGCGGCGGACATGATCAGTCCCTCTTCCCTTTGATATAGGCAACGATCGACATCGCGTGGCCGTGGCCAAGGTGGAAGTCGTGCTTGAGCCAGTCGATGATCGCGGTGGCCTTGATGCCGGGGGCGAGGCCGTTGTCGTCGGCCAGGCCCTTGCCGATCGCGAGGGTCTTCAACGCTTCGGCCGATTGGCCGGTCTTCGTTTCGACATTGTCGAGATATGATTGAAAACTCATGCCATGGTCCCTTTCGACAGCGGGATCAGCGCCCGGACGCGCGGGTCGCGCAGCCACAGGCCGCCCCACAGCATCAGGCCGAGGTAGACGCCGAACAGGCAGTGGCTGAACAGCGGGCTGCCGATCCGGACATGGGTGGCGATCGCGCCGCCGAGATAGCCGGTGACCAGGATTGCGCCGAGGATCGCGGTGCGCGGCCAGATATAGAGCAGGGTCGGGATGAGGAGCAGCGTGCCGAGCATGGTCATCGTCGGGACGTCGAGCGGCCAGCCGAGGTCGGGCGGGCTATATTTGATCGCGGTCTCCGGTGAGACCAGCTTTAAGCCGGCATCGAAGAGGAGGAAGAGGATCACCAAGCCGCTCAAAACGTGGCCGGCGATCGACTGACCCTTGGTGGGGACTGCATCGGTCATCGCTTCCTCCTCCCGAAACTCAGGTCAGGCCGATGCTTCGGCGGGTTCGCCGGCGGGGATCGCGGTGGGGTCCATCCACATCACTTCCCAGATATGGCCATCGGGATCCTCGAAGCTGCGGCCGTACATGAAGCCGAAATCCTGCGTCGGGGTCGGATCGGCCTTGCCGCCCGCGCCGACCGCCTTGTCGACCTGTCCGTCGACCGCTTCGCGGCTGTCGGCCGAGACGCAGAGCAGGACCTGCGCGGTCGTATGCGCGTCGGGGATCGTCTTCGCGGTGAAGGTCGCCCATTTTGCGTGGGTGAGCAGCATGACGTGGATCGACCCTTCCTCGATCACCATGCACGCGGCGGTGTCGTCGGTGAATGCGGGGTTGTTCGCCGCGCCGACCGCTTCGTAAAAGGCCTTCGACTTGTCGAGGTCGGTGACTGGCAGGTTCACAAAAATCATCTGGGGCATTTTCTCTCTCCTTGGGGATGTGGGACCATTTTCAGAGGCTGGTTTCGGGGACAGGCGCCTCGCCATTGGCGACGGCGGGGTCCATCCAGAACGGACCCCAGACATGGCCGTCGGGGTCGAGGATGTCGCGGCCGTACATGAAGCCATGATCCTGCACCGGGTTGATGTCGGCGGTACCACCCGCGGCGGCGGCCGCTTCGACCATCGCATCGACCGCCTCGCGGCTGCCGAGCGCCAGCGCCAGCGACACCTCGCTCGACGTCGCCGGGGCGATCGGCCGGTCGGTGAAGCCCTTCCATTTTTCGTGGGAGAGGATCATCACGAAAATCGTTTCCGACCACACCATCGCGGCGCCGGTATCGTCGGAGAAGCGCGGTTCGTTGGTGAAGCCCAGCGCCTCGTAAAAGGCTTTCGACTTTGCGAGGTCGGCGACAGGCAGGTTCACGAAAATCATCTTCGGGGAATCGGACATCGGGGGTTCCTCTCGCTTCAGTCCGGAGCGAACAGCATCCGGACATAACGCTTCAAATGGGTGACGGTGCCGCGGGCAATCGCCGGGTCGTTCGTGGTTTTCGCCAGGACGAAGGCGCCCTGCAGCACCGACTGGACATGCTGGGCGAGTCCGATCGCGGTGACGTCGTCGGGGGCGCCATACAGGTCGATCGCGGCCTGGATGTCGGGGGCGAGCGCCTGGCAATAGGCGTTGATGCTCGCCTCGCACGCGGCGCGGATGCGGTCGCTGGTCGCATAGGCTTCCTGCACCATCGTGCCGACGAAGCAGGTATAATCCTCGGTCGGGCCGTCGAGCATCGCCAGCCGGAAGTCGATATGGCCGAGCAGGCGGTCGAGCGGGTCGTCCAGCCGGTTGTGCGGCGCCATCTCGAACATCGGCCGCGCGCGCTCGGTCCAGCCCTCGGCGGCGGCGACCCCCAGCGCTTCCTTCGACGCGAAATGGTGGAAGAAGGCGCCCTTGGTGACCCCTGCCGCCGCACAGATTTCGTCGACGCTGGTCGCGGCATAGCCCTGCTTGCGTACCGTGCTGTGCGCTGCCGCGATCAGCGCCGCACGGGCGCTGCCGCGCGGTGCACGCGGCGATGGGGCGGGGCCGGAAGGGGGTTGGTTGCTCGTCATGCGAATCAACATACCGACCAGTTGGTATGGTGTCAAGCGCCGCCAAAAGACCCTTCGATCTTGTCGCCCGGTCATGGTGGGATTCGCCGCGTGGGCTCTGGGTGCGATATCCCCGCCAGCCCTGTGCAAAAAACAAGGTCGCCGGGCGGAGTTTTCGCGGCGTTCGTGTCGCGGCGCGCCTGTTCGAAAAGACTCGACCGCGCGGCACTTTCCTGCCACGAATATGAGAACAAAGCAAGCACATATTGTTCGAGGGGGGCGTCCATGGTCGCGATCGTATCCACCGTCGCCTATCTCGGGCTCGAAGCGCGCGGGGTCGAGGTGCAGTGCCAGATCACCCCCGGTGTCCCGCGCTTCGTCGTCGTCGGCCTGCCCGACAAGGCGGTCGGCGAAAGCCGCGAGCGGGTCCGCGCCGCGATCGCCGCGATTGGCCTCTCGCTCCCGCCCAAGGTCATCACCGTCAACCTGTCGCCCGCCGACCTGCCGAAGGAAGGCTCGCATTATGATCTGCCGATCGCACTCGCGCTGCTCGGCGCGATGGGCGTCATCGATGCCGAGACGCTGAGTGCCTATGTCGTCGTCGGCGAACTCGGCCTCGACGGCCGCGTCGCCGCTTCGCCGGGGGTGCTGCTCGCGGCGCTCCATGCGGGCAGCCAGGAGCGTGGTCTCGTCTGCCCCGTGGCGCAGGGTCCCGAGGCGGCATGGGCGGGCAATGTCGAGGTGCTTGCGGCGCCCGATCTGCTCGCGCTGCTCAATCATTTCCGGGGCAGCGCGCTGCTCGCCCCGCCGCGCCCCGGCGAAGTCGAGGAGCCGCGCCGCATGGCCGACCTCGCGCAGGTGAAGGGGCAGGAGGTCGCCAAGCGCGCGCTCGAAATCGCGGCGGCGGGGGGCCATAATTTGCTGATGGTCGGGCCGCCGGGGGCGGGCAAGTCGCTGATGGCGGCGTGCCTGCCCGGCATCCTTCCCGATCTCGATCCGGGCGAAGCGCTCGAAGTGTCGATGATCGCGTCGGTCGCCGGGCAGCTCGAAGGCGGGCGCCTCGTTCGCGCGCGTCCGTTCCGCAGCCCGCACCATAGCGCGTCGATGCCGGCGCTCGTCGGCGGGGGCTTGCGCGTCCGTCCGGGCGAGGTCAGCCTCGCGCATCTCGGCGTGCTGTTCCTCGACGAACTGCCCGAATTCCAGCGCACCGTGCTCGACAGCCTGCGCCAGCCGCTCGAAACCGGCGAGGTCAGCGTCGCGCGCGCCAACGCCCATGTCACCTTTCCGGCGCGGGTGCAGATGGTCGCGGCGATGAACCCGTGCCGCTGCGGTCACCTCGGCGACCCGGCGCTGGCGTGCAGCCGCGCGCCGCGCTGCGCCGCCGACTATCAGGCGAAGGTGTCGGGGCCGCTGCTCGACCGCATCGACCTGCATGTCGAGGTGCAGGCGGTGAGCGCCGCCGACCTCGTGTTGCCGCCGCCGGCCGAAGGCAGCGCCGAGGTCGCGGCGCGTGTCGCCGCGGCGCGGGCGGTGCAGACGGCGCGCTATGCCGATCACAAGACGCGGACCAATGCCGAGATCGACGGCGAATTGCTCGAAGCGGTCGCGACTCCCGACGAGCCGGGGCGCAAGTTGCTCGCGCAGGCGGCCGAGGCGATGCGGCTGTCGGCGCGCGGCTATACGCGGATCTTGCGGGTGGCGCGGACGATCGCCGATCTGGCGGGAGCCGAAAGCATCGGCCGCATCCACCTTGCCGAAGCGCTGAGCTATCGGCGGCAGGCGCCGCGCAGCTGATGCCGGATATGCGGTTCGACGCCGAGATCATCGAGTGGCGCGGACCGCCGCCCTATCTGTTCGCGGTCATTCCCGAGACCCTTGTCGGCGACATACGTTATGCGGCGCTGTCGGAAAGCTATGGCTGGGGAGTCGTGCCGGTGGTCGCAAAGATCGGCGCCACCGAATTCGCGACGTCGCTGTTTCCGCGCGCCGGTACCTATCTGCTGCCGGTCAAGGTTGCGGTCCAAAAAGCCGAGGCGATCGGGCTTGGCGACCGGGTGCGTGTGGCAATGCGGGTCGGGCGGCCAGGCCAGGGCTGAGGTCGTGGTAAAGATTTTCGAACATATTGGTGCGATACGGCGGTCATGACGGCGGCGGGCAACCCCTTGATGAAGCTGTATGGCAGGCTCGCGCTGGCTCTGACCCTGCTCGCTTTCACCTTTTCGCCGGCGCCGGCAAGCGCCGAGGCGCTGGCGGTCGAGCATGGGCTTTGTCACGCGGCGAGCGGGTTGGACACGTCCGACGCCGCCCTTGCGGCGCGCCGCTTTTCGTGCGGTGGACTGCCGACGGGCTATCATCGCGCCAGTCTCTGGCTGCGGACCGATCCCGCGCAGGTCCATCTCGCGCGCAGCGACCTCGCGCTCATGGTTCACCAAAGCCGGTTCGACCGGCTCGCGGTCGCCTTCACCTACACCGACGGCGTCACCCGCTGGCAACAGGTGCGCCAGGGCGATTATGGATCGCACTGGCGCGCGGGCGGGCAGATCTTGTTCGAGGCGCCCGAGCGCGGGGTGCCGCTGGCATCGGTGACGATGCGTTTCGACCGGCTGGCGAGCGCCGGCCTGATCCGCGCGCGGCTGTTGCCGAAAGCCGACGCGGTGGTGCAGTCGACCGGCATGGCGGTGGCGATCGGTGCCGCGCTCACGCTGCTGTTGGTCAGCGGCATCTACAGCCTGTCGCTCGCGTTCGCGGTGCGCCGCCAATATCTGGCCTGGCAGGCGGGCTGGTCGGCGACCATGCTGCTCTGGGGCTTTATCTGGTCGCAGGCTCATCTCGGGATCTTCCCCGGTCTGGCCGGTACTGTGTCGGCGCAGATCGCGACGTTCCTCGCCTGCCTGGCGATCGCGATCGCGACGTTCAGCGCGGTGCTGGCGGTCGATCGCGGCGCCGTGTCGGCGCGGCTTCGCGGCACCGCGCTGGCGCTCGGTACCATCGTCGGGGTCGTCGGGGTTCCGCTGGCGCTGATCCGCAGCGAAAGCCTGACGCAATGGGCCGACCTGCTGGGGCTCGTCATCGTTGCCGACCTGCTGGCGGTCGCCGCCTATCTCGGCTGGGCGTGGCGCCGGGGATCGGTCGAGGCGCGCGACTTCCTTGCCGCCTGGTGCCTGCCGATGGCGGTGCTCGCCTTCATTCATATCGTCGATGTCGACGACCGTGTGTGGGGCGGCGGCTCGCAGTTGCTCGTGCTGGCGGCGGCGACCTGGCAGGCTTTGTGGCTGTCGGCGTCGGCGACGCGCCGGCTCGCCCGACTGCGTATCGAGCGCGACAGCGCGCGGGCGTCGGAGGCGCTGGCCCAGCAACTGGCGCGGCGCGATCCGCTGACCGGGCTGCCCAACCGGCGCGGCTTCGTCGGCAGCGTGACGCCGCTGCTCGAACGCGCCCGCGCCGACGACCTGCCGGCGGCATTGCTGCTCGTCGATATCGACCGGTTCAAGTCGATCAACGACGTTCACGGTCATGATGCCGGCGACGCGGTGCTGTGCGAAGTCGCCCGGCGGATCGCGCGCTGGGAAGGGCCGATGTGTACCGTCGCGCGGCTTGGCGGCGAGGAGTTCGGCCTGCTGACGGTGGGCATGGATGGCATCGTTCTCAGCCGCTTCGCCGAAAGCGTCCGGCTGGGGATCGCGGCGTGCGACCACCGCGCGGCGATCGGCGCGCGAACGGTCACCGCCAGCGTCGGGGTCGCCGAAGTCCGCCCCGCGAGCGATTTCCAGCAACTCTACCGGCTCGCCGACGAGGCGCTTTATGATGCGAAGCGCGGCGGACGCGACCGGGTGGTCGTCCAGCGCCGCAGCGACGGCGCCGGTCCCTCCGACGATCGATCGAGCCGCGAAGCGATGCTGTCGCGCTGACCGCAGGCTGTCGCTTTTCCGGTCAGATGCCGAGCGACGCCGACTTGTTCTCGACCACCTCGAGCGGCGGCTTGGCTGCAGCCGCGCCATGGCGGCGGTGGCTCAGCTTGCCGTCGACCTTGCCGCCATTCTCGATCGTGATCGTCTCGTAGACGACGTCGCCGGTGATCCGCGCGGTCGCGTGGACGATCAGCGTCTTGGCCTCGATCGACCCGTCGACCAGCCCCGCGATCTTCGCGGTTTCGGCGACGACCGCGCCCTTGATTTCGCTCGCCTCGCCCTGGACGAGGTTGGCGCATTTGAGGTCGCCGTCGATCTTGCCGTCGACGTGCAGGTCGACGCTGGCCGCGACATTGCCGGTGACGACGACGTCCGATCCGAGGATCGAGAAGGTCGTATGACGGGCGCCGGTCGCCATCTTAGCGGGCACCGCGGGCGACGGAACCGACGCGCTGTCGGGCATCGGCTTTGACTTCGAGAACATCGGCTTTGGCCTCCAGGAAGCGGCGCGGGTTGACCGCCACGCCGTTCAAACGAACTTCAAAATGCAGGTGGCTGCCGGTCGAACGGCCGGTCGAACCC
Organism: Sphingopyxis sp. EU05-FHT14B03; assembly: GCF_058790875.1. NCBI lineage: Bacteria > Pseudomonadati > Pseudomonadota > Alphaproteobacteria > Sphingomonadales > Sphingopyxidaceae > Sphingopyxis > Sphingopyxis sp. EU05-FHT14B03. The sequence goes on along the minus strand of NZ_JBYTDC010000001.1, from coordinate 1,397,505 downwards.
ATCCTGGCGATCTGCTCCCCTGCCGTGACCTGTTGGCCCACCGTCGCGGTGAAGCCCGACAAGTGGGCATAGCGGGTTAAGATACCCTGACCATGATCGACCTCGACGACATTGCCATAACCCGACTTCTGACCGACGAAGCTGACGCGGCCGGGGGCGGCGGCGAGGATCGGGGTGCCGATGGGGCCGCGGAAATCGAGGCCCGCGTGCATCGCGCCGCCGCCGGTGAAGGGGTCGCTGCGATAGCCGAAGCCCGACGACATCATCAGCACATTGGCGGGGTTGCCCGACGGCACTGCGACGAGGGTGCGTTCGAGCACTTCCATGCGGAACAGCGCGCCTTCCAAGGCGGCGAACGACGCGCCGAGCGCCTTGGCTTTGCCCATCTTGCCGCGATAGGGGATGAAGGGACCACCACGGCCGGCCGCGGCGTTGCGGACGAGGCCCCTGGGGTCGAGCCCGAGCGCGGCGACGGCGGTTTCGGCCTTGGCGGCGCGGTCGTTGACCGCGGCGAGCAGGCGGCTGGCAAAGGCTTCCTGCCGCGCTTCGAGCCGGGCCAGCGCCTGCGCCTCGGGGGGCAGGTTCGGGTCGATCGCGCTGGTCTTGAGCGGCGCGGCGGCGGCGGGCGCGGCTTCGGCACCGGCTTCGTCGGTGACCGCGGCGGGTTCGGCGCCGAAGCTTTCCTTCGACCATTCCTCGAGCTGCACCTGGCGCTCTTCGAGGTCGGCGGCGGTTTCGGCGACGCGGTCGCGGTAGCGGGCGATGCGTTGCTCGGCGGCGCTGGCGGCGGCCTGTTGCTGGGCGACCGCGGCACGCTCGTCGGCGCCGAGCAGCTGGTTGACGAGGATGGCGAGCGTGACGCCGGCCCAGGCGAGCAGCACGGCGGCGGCAATCAGCGCGACTCGCTTTTGCCAGGTGGCGCTGATCCGAAGAAAACGCACATGGCCGTGCGTTCGAACGAAGATTTCATGGTCCTGAAACAGCGCGTTGAAGCGCTGGCGCCAATGGCGCAGGCCCGTCGATTTCGATGACAAGTGGCGACCCCATCTTGTTATTATGTGGAGCCCTCCGCCCCGAATGATGCGCGCCTTAACAGCAGTGTCAGCGACTCGCGAATCCTGAACGGGCGACTCGCGCCGAGTCGAAAGCGGGACGCGGTGAACGGTGTCAAAGCGCGGCAACGCTGCCATTCTGGCAGGAAATAGCGCCGAATCGTCCGCCATCATTGACGGCTTGCTTACCATTTTCGGTTAGGTCCGATGCCGTGACCCATTTGCCAGACATGACCCTGCCCGCGGGCGCCGACACGGCGCCGGAAACCGCTGCGAAGCGTGCCGCAAGGCCGCGTTCGGCGGTCAGCGCGGGGGTCGGAATCGTCGGCCTGATCGGCCTGATGTCCTATCTGCTGATCGCGCGCTACACGCCCGAGATCGCCGCCTTCCTTGGCATCGACTGGGGCAATCGCGGGCCGATGAGCGGGCCGAACTCGGCGATCGCCAGCGTCCTCGCCTGCGCCATCCCGATGGTGCTGTGGTCGGTGTTCGTCGACAAGGTCCACCGCAATCCGTCGACCGGGATCGACTGGGCGCAGCGGCGGTCCTGGCGCGAGACGGTCGACATCAGCCTGACCAAGCTGGCGGGGCTGTGGGCGACCTGGGGCCTGATCGCGCTGACCTATGCGACGATGCGCTATTATTGGGAAGGCCAGTATGAATTCTCGATGGAGCTGCTCGAGCGGGTCGCGCCCTGGCTGCTGCTGATTTCGGTGCCGTACATGCTGTGGCTCGACCGCCGGCTGGTCGAGCCGCGCGACGGCTGTTACCAGTTCGGCCGCTGGTTGGTTGCGCCCGGACAACCGGTCGATGGGCGCGCGATCGGGCATCATTTCCGCGCCTGGGGGGTGAAGGGGTTCTTCACCGCGTTCATGCTGTCGATTGTGCCGGGCAATTTTTCGAGCCTCGTCACCGTCGACATGGGTGAGGTTCTGCGCAACCCGTATATGACCGGGCTGTGGGCGATCAACCTGCTCTATCTGGTCGACGTCCATATCGCGACGGTCGGCTATATCCTGACCGCGCGGCCGCTCGATTCGCATATCCGCACCGCGAACCCCTATGGCATGGCGTGGGTCGCGGCGCTGATCTGCTACCCGCCCTTCATCCTGATGAACGGCGGCCCGCTTGATTATCAGGTGAACGGGTCCGACTGGGGCTATTGGCTCGAGGGTCACGACAATGTGATGATCGTCTGGGGGATCGTGCTCGTCGGGCTGACCGCGATCTACAGCTGGGCGACGATGGCGTTCGGCATCCGCTTTTCGAACCTGACGCATCGCGGCGTGATGACCCACGGGCCGTATAAATATACGCGCCACCCGGCCTATCTGTCGAAGAACCTCAGCTGGTGGGTCGGTGCGCTGCCCTTCCTCGTCACCGATGGCGGCTGGACCGAGGGGCTGCGCAACACGGTCCTGCTGGGTCTCGTGAGCAGCGTCTACTACTGGCGCGCCAAGACCGAGGAAAAGCATTTGCTCGCCGATCCGGCGTATCAGGCGTATTGGACCTGGGCGCAGGAGAATGCGGTCGTGCCGCGGCTGTTCGCGCGGCTGTCGGGGCGCAAGCGTCCGTTGATCCGGCTGGAGCCCGATGAGCGGATCGGGCCGGTGGCATAAGCCTGGCATCGGATTCCCGTTCCGGATCGTTGATTCGGGAACAGTGAACCATATGGGTACAAATTAGGAAAGCGGTTTTTCGGGCCAGGCGATGGTTTTGCCCGTGGCGACGTCGGATTTCGACCGGTTTTGGACGGAAACACACCGCAAATCCCGTTCGTGTCGAGCGAAGTCGAGACACCCATCGGCAGCGCACGACTTCGGGGTGTCTCGACTTCGCTCGACACGAACGGAAATAGAGGGCGGTCGGGAAATCACCCCGAACCGGTCTCCTCCCCGCGGCGTCGCCGCAGGGAGGATCGAGCCGGTCCTAGAACTTCACCCCCGCCTCGACGCCCCAGATGCGGGGTTCGTTGACGTAGCTGGTGAGGTTGTTGAAATCGATGCCGCCGGTCGCCGACTTGTCGCCGGTGATGTTGCGCACGAAGCCCGCGACATCGAAGCGATCGGTCTTGTAGCCGACGCGCAGGCCGCCCTCGAGCATCTTGTCGTCCGAGAATTCGACCGACTGATAGAGGAAGAACTGCACCTTCGAGCGGTAATACCAATCGGTGAAGGCATAGATGGCGCCGTCGCCGACCGGGAATTCATACCCAGCGGTCCAGTTCGCGGTCCATTTCGGCGACTGCGGCAGCTGGTTGCCGTCGATCGAGAAGATGCCCGGGCTGCCCGGGCGGACCGGGTCGAGGACGGTGCACGGCGTCGCCGAACCGCAGCCGGCGACGAAGGCGTTGGCGTCGTCGATCTCGGCGACGTTCCAGGCGCCGCCGACCGAGAAGGTCAGGCCCTTCGCCGGCGCCGCCTGCAGCTCGGCCTCGATGCCATGGCCCTTGGCATCGACGTTGAGCAGGCTCGCGACGTTGGCGGTGCCGCCGACGGCGGTGAGCTGGAGGTCCTTGGTATCGAAATAATAGCCGGTCAGGTTGAAGCGGACGCGGTTGTCGAGGAACGACGTCTTGATCCCCGCTTCATAGGACATCGTCTCTTCCTGGTCGGCGGTCGAGATGGTGCGCGAGAAGGTCAGGCGGCCCTGCACCGACGGGGCGCGATAGCCGCGCGCGACGCGGGCATAGACGGTGATATCGTCCGACGCCTCATAGGTCGCGCTGGCGTCCCAGGTCAGCAGCTTGCCCTTGACGCTCGCCGCCTGCGGCGGAACCGGGGTGTTGGGATTGACGACGAAGATCGGGCGCGTCTCGACCGGACGCGACGCGACGAAATCGCGCGTGTCATGGTTGTAGCGCGCGCCGGCCTGAAGCTTCAGGCCGTTGTCGAAGGCGTAGTTGACCGAACCGAAGATGCCGTAGGCCTCGCTGTCCTGACGCTGCACCGCGATCGCCGAGGGCATCGCGTCGGTCGGGCCGCCGAATTCGAAGCTGGAGATGTCGAGCTTTTCGTCGAAGTAGAAGGCACCGAATTGGTAGCCGAGGCCCGTCGAATTGTTCGACGCGACGCGGACCTCCTGGGTGAACTGGTCGAGGCTGGGGACATTGTCCTGGCTCTGCGCCTGGAAGGGGATCAGGCCCGGACCCGACACCGGCAGGAACACCGCGCCGAAGCCGCCGTCGATGTCGCCGCGGCTGCGGAAATTGGCGTTCCAATAGGAGGTGATCGAGTAGAGCGTCACCGGCCCGAAATCATATTCGAGGTTGAGCCCGGCATTATAGGTGTTGAGCTTCTGGAAGTTCAGCCCGTCCTGATAGACCTTGTCGCGCTCGAATTCGGTGCCCGCGCCGCCGAGGCCGACGAGTTTGTTGCTGCCCGGAAGCTGGGTGTTGGCGCGGAAGATGATCGCCGAACCGTCATAGATGCGGACCTGGCCGATCGCGCGCGCGGTGAACGGGCCGTTTTCATATTGCAGCTGGAGGCGCGCGGCGATGTCGTCGTAGCCGCCGAGGTCCTTCTTCGCGGTGGTGGCGACATTGTCGACCCAGTCGTCGCGGTGCTGGAACAAAGTCGACAGGCGGACCGAGAAGCCATTGTCGTCGGCGGCGCCCGCCGCGACTTCGACTTGCGACGTGCCATAGCGGCCATAGCTGACGCGCGCATAGCCGCCGGTCTTGCCGGGCTTAACGGTGTCGAACTTGACGATGCCGGCCGGGGTGTTGCGGCCGAACAAGGTGCCCTGCGGCCCGCGTAGCACTTCGACGCGGTCGAGGTCGAAGATCGGGAAGCCCTTGAGGATCGGGTTTTCGAGGACGACGTCGTCATAGACGACGCTGACCGGCTGCGAGGCGTTGAGGTCGAAATCGGTGTTGCCGAGGCCGCGGATGTAGAAACGCGGGAAGGTGCGGCCGAACGAGCTTTCGATGTTGAGGCTGGGGACGCGGCCGGCGAGCGCGCGGACGTCCGAACCGGTCGAGGTGATCGCGCCGAGTGTGTCGCCCGACAGCACCGAGACGGCAACCGGCACGTCCTGCAGGCTTTCCTCGCGGCGCTGCGCGGTGACGACGATGTCGGTGAGGCCGCCTTCGTCGGCGACGGGGGCGGTGTCCTGCGCGGCGGCGGGGGCGGCGAAGCCGGCGGCGGCAACGAGTACGAGAGCTATAGCGGTGGCGGAAGGAAAGTGGCGCATGGCAAGCTTCCTGAAACAGAGTGACGATGGGAGAGGCGGAAAACCATCGCTCTTTGGCTTTCGATGCGCCCGCGATCAATCGCCGAAGCGCGTGCCGCTGACGTTCGTGTCAGCAGTGTTGCGCAATTGCTGCAGTTTGTGACAGCCGGGACGGGGGTCGGCGGGTTCCGATCCTCCCCATCGCTTCGCGACAGGGAGGATCGCTCAGCCGCTGGCGTGGCGGGGTTTTGCATCGCTGGCGGGGTCGTTCGCCGGATTGGGCAGCCCGAACCAGGCGCGCCGCGCGGCTTCGGCGGCGCGGCGTAGCGGGGCGACGGCGGCGTTGTGGGCGGCCTCTGCGGCCGCTTCCTCGTCGGGTTCGAGCGTGCGTTCATAATCCTCGTCGCCGAACACCCCTTCCTCGATGCCGAGGAAGTCTTCGGGCGGCGGGAAATTGGTGCGCCATTCGCCGTCGTCGTGCCAGACCGAGAGCGTGGCGGCCTCTTCCTCGGGGGTCAGGTCGGGTTCGGGCTCGAGGTCGGAATCGGCGGAAAACTGCGCAACTTCATTCGCGATCGCCGTGTCTTTCCACAGCATCGCGAGCGGATTGGTGCGGTTGTCGCGGCCCGCGAGCCAGCAGGCGAGCGCGGCGCCGCGACGGCTTTCGTCGCCATCGGGCAGCGCGAGGTCGAAGAGCGCGAGGAAGCCCGCCCAGTCGCCCGCGATGATCTGCGCCAGCATCGCCTCGCCGGCCCGGGCGCGGGTTTCGACCGCGCGGTCGAGTCGCGCGAGCATCGCGAGGCCGAGGCTGGGGACGTGGCGGCGGCGCTTGGTCAGGCTCTTGAGCTTTTCCTCCTCGGTGAAGCGCTCGGTGACTTCCTCGATGCCATAGATGGCGCGGTCGAGCAGCTCATCGGCGAGGCGGTCGCGCGCGATGAGCAGCGCCGCGCTCCAGCCGAGCCGGAACGCCGCGCCCTCGGGGCGCTGCTTGAGCTGGTAGGCGGCGCCGGGCGACATCGCGACGCGGCCCGCGGCGATGCGCACCGATCCGGTGGCCGCGAGATGATCGAGAAAGGCGCGCTGGAGCGCCGGGGTCCAGTGGTAGCTGGCGGGAGCGGGGGTGTCGTTTTCGCTGTCGTCGGTCATGTGATTCGTCCTTTTGGTCAGTGAAACTGACTGAACGAACCATATCGGTACATTTTAGGAAAGCGTTTTTTGCAAGGGGGCGATCCTATTTTGTCGGCGAGGCCAGGGACCGCAAATCCTCCCTGTGGCGTAGCCATGGGGAGGTGGCAGCGCGAAGCGCTGACGGAGGGGCTTTGGCGCGACGTTGCTGGCCCCTCCACCATCCCCGCTTTCGCGGGGACGGTCCCCCTCCCCATGGCTTCGCCACAGGGAGGATCTTCGCGTCTGCGCTTGTGAGAGAGGAATTACTCGGCGGTGCCGGCCGCCGCGGCTTCGGCGGCGCGTTTGGCCTGGAGTTTGGCGTGGGCGTCGTCGATGATGCGCCAGGCCCTGGCGCAGCGCTTGCGGTCGAAGGCGGTGTCGCTGGCGCAGACGCGGTTCAGCTGTTTGAGCACCTGATCGGGATCGTAGTTGCGGCTGGCGGGAAAGGCGCTGACGTGCGCGGCCATGGCGTTGGAACCGATGGTGGCGGCCGAGTTGATGTCGGTCGCCGACGCGGCGGTGGTGCCGGTGGCGAGGATCGCCGCCGCGAGGATAAGCTTGCCATGAACCATCGTCACTCTCCTTCGATCGGGATCGGAGGGCGATGCTATCATGAAAGGTGGCGGACGCCAAATGGCTGTCCGCGCGGCATTAAAAGCTGAGTTCGTCGTAGATTTTCGACAGGTCGTGGCCCCAGGAGCCTTCGTAGCGGTCGAGCAGATCGTGCGCGGGCGACTTGCCGCTCTTGGCAATGCGGCGCAGCGGTTCGAGGAAGCCGACCTCGTTGTCGCCCATCGAATTGACCTCACCGCGTGCCGCCAGCCCCGCCGCCGCGATGTCGAGGACGCGGTGCGCCAATTCGCCGACGGTGCCGCCGCCGGGCGCGGGGGCGTCGAGACCTTCGCTGGGGACCGCGTCGCGCAGCGCCTGTTGCTCCGCGATGCTCCAGTTTTTGACGAGATCCCACGCGGCGTCGAGTGCGCCCTGGTCGTAGAGCAGCCCGACCCACAAGGCGGGGAGCGCGCAGATGCGGTTCCACGGACCGCCGTCGGCGCCGCGCATTTCGAGGAAGCTCTTGAGCCGCACCTCGGGGAAGGCGGTCGAGAGATGGTCGTTCCAGTCGCTGAGGCGCGGCAGTTCGCCGGGGAGGACTGCGAGCTCGCCCTTCATGAAGTCGCGGAAACTGAGCCCCGCGGCGTTGATATATTTGCCGTCGCGGAAGACGAAATACATCGGCACGTCGAGCATATAGTCGACATAGCGCTCATAGCCGAAGCCGTCCTCGAACACGAAGGGCAGCATGCCGGTGCGTGCGGGGTCGGTGTCGGTCCAGATATGGCTGCGGTACGACATATAGCCGTTGGGCTTGCCCTCGGTGAAGGGCGAGGAAGCGAAGAGCGCGGTGGCGAGCGGTTGCAGCGCGAGCGAAACCCGGAATTTCTGCACCATGTCGGCCTCGGACGAATAGTCGAGGTTGGTCTGGATGGTGCAGGTGCGCAGCATCATGTCGAGCCCCATGGTGCCGACGCGGGGCATATGGTCGAGCATGATCTTGTAGCGGCCCTTGGGCATGATCGGCAGCTCGGCGCGGGTCTTGTCGGGCCACATGCCGACCCCGAGGAAGCCGAGTCCGAGTTCGGCGCCGACCTCTTTCACTTGCTTGAGGTGGCGGCCGGTTTCGGCGCAGGTCTGGTGGAGATTTTCGAGCGGCGCGCCTGACAGTTCCAATTGGCCTGCGGGTTCGAGGCTGACGGTGCCGTCGCTGCCCGCGAGCGCGATCACCTTGCCGCCCTCGATTACCGGTTCCCAGCCGAAGCGGGTGAGCGCCATGAGCAGGTCGTGGATGCCGCCGGGTTCGTCATAGGAGGGCGCGCGATGATCGGCGGTGCGATAGACGAACTTCTCGTGCTCGGTGCCGATGCGCCAGCGATCCTTGGGCTTCTCGCCCTTGATCATGGGGACCGCGAGCTGGTCGCGGTTTTCGACGATGGGATCGTTGCTGTCCGAGGCGGTGCGCGTGCTCATGTCGCGCCATCTAGACTATTCGGTATAGAATGCAATCGGGGCTGAATGCCCCCGGCGACCCGCTATTCGACCATCGCGCGGAGGTTGATCGTGAAGCTCGATCCGGGCGCCATGCCGCCCTTGGGATTGATGCGGATGTGCGTGACATTGGTGTCGACGCCATTGGCATCGGCGACCGGCGTGTAGGTGAAACTGGCGCCATTGTTGTTCGAGAAGCTGAGATCGTCCGACGTGCTGGCGAGGCTGGTGAAGCTGTAGGTCAGGCCGCTCGATCCCGCAGCAAAGGCGATCGGGCCGGGGCCGGGGGCATAGGTGCCGACGAACAAGGCGAGGTTGGTCGGCAGCGCGTCGGTGACGATCACGCTGCCCGCCGTCGCCTGCGTCCCCGCGGGCGCGGTGACGGTGAGGCTGTAGGTCGCGAAGCCGCCGGGGATGAGCTTGGCATTGGTCGTGCCGTTCTGCGGATCGCTGTAGGCGACCGACGTCTTGGCGAGCGTCAGCGGCAGGACATAGGCGTTGGTGTAGGTGCAGGTGGTCGCGGTCGTGCTGCCCTGGATCGTCAGCGCGCGACCGGTGGCGCCGCTGGCGAGCGGGCTGCCGCCGGTGCATTCGACGCTGGCGTTGTAGAGCGCGGCGACCGCGCCGCCGCCGTAGCTTTCGGCGGGCAGCGTGACGACATCGCCGGCGCGGACGTTGACATAGCCGCCATTGGTCGCGGTCGGCGCGGTCGACGCGAAGCTGGCATTGGCGGTGCCGCCGCTGGTCGTGGCGCTCGCGGTATGTCCGGTCGTCGCGCCGCTCCACGCCTTGGCGAGACGGAGCTGCTGCGCGATGCGGCTGTTGGTGAAGGTGCAGACGATCGCGGTGTCGGCGGGGTTCACGGTGAGAAGGCTGCCGGCGAGCGCGGTGGCATTGCCCGTGCAGGCGAGCGCCTGCGCATAATTGGCACCGTCGCCCGAGGTCCAGGTCTCGGCCAGCGTCGCGCTTTCGGCGGCATAGACGGTGACCGCGGCATTGGTGTCGGTCTCGTTCGCGCTGTTGGCGACCGAAGCGATGCTGGCATTGTTGGTGAGGCCGCTGGTCGCGACGGTGACCGCGTTGGTTGTTTGCGCGTTGACCCAGGTCTTGCGCACCACCAGCGTCGCCGATTTGCGCGCGTTGGTCCAGGTGCAGGTGAGCGAGGTGCCGCTGGGCATCGTCACGGTGCGGCTGAGCCCGGTGCCCGCGGTCGCGACGACGGCGTTGTCGCTGTTGCGGCGGCATTCGAGGCTGCTGGTGTAATTCGCCGCCGCGCCGGTGGTGAAGGCTTCGGTGAGGGTCAGCGTCGACCCCGCGACCGCGACCGTGGTGGCGTTGGTGGTCGTCCCGCCGACGGTCGAGCTGCCCGCGGTGGGGACCAGGCCGCCGGTGATCGCGAGGCTGACCGCGTCGGCCGCGATGCCGTTGGTCCACGCCTTGGTCAGCACGACGGGCGAATCATTGTCGGTGATGGTGTAAGTGGCAGCGGTGATCGGGGTGCCGCCGCAGCTCGCGGTGCTCGACACGGTGTAGCCGGTGCCGGCGGCGAGCGCGATCTGGATCGTCTCGCTGCCCTCGGTCGCGGTGTCGTCGATGATGCTGATGCCGAGGGGCACGGTCGTGTTCTGATAGGTGCCCGCAGGAATGGTGACGGTGAAGGTCGCGCCGCCGCCGGGCGTCGTATAGTCGGTGCCGCGCGTCGCGGTGCCGCCGGTGATGCTGACGTTGACGGTGCGCGATGTGAACAAAGTGCCGCTGACCCGCAGCGCGGGGATGTTCGCCGAGGGGATCGATTCGACCCCCGCGCCGGTCGCCGCCGACAGCTCGACGAAGGGGTTGAGGCTGATCCGGATATCGTCGAGGAGATTGCCGTAGCTGCCCGCGTCGGTGGTGATGAACTGGACGCGCTGGACCCCCGAGGCGCCGCTGTAAGTCGCGGTGCCGGTGTTGACGTTCCAGACATTGTTGACGGTCGATGCCTGCGTCGCGAGCAGCTGGATCAGCGTGCCGCCGCTGTTCGCGATCTGGAACCGCGCGGTCTGGGTCGCCGGGCCGCCCGAGCGCGCGCGGTGCGCGAAGGTCCAGCCGATCGTCTCGCCATTGACCATGCAGATATTCTGATAGAGCGCGCCGGGAACATTGGCGTTCATTTCGGCGAAGACCGCGCCGTCATAGGCGGGGACGCCGAGGAAATTCGTATCCCACAGCTCGATCTCGCCCGACACCGAATCCCAGCCCGCGACTGAGCCGTTCGCGTAGACTTCGTAATTGGCCGCGCCGGGCCCTTGGGGATCGTTCGCTTCGAACGAGGGATTGACGATGACGCGCTGCGCGTGCGCGGTGCCGGTCAGCGCCAGCGTCGCGGCGAGCAGGGCGGGAAGGAAACGCATCGGCCGCATCGTCAATTCACCGTCGCCGTGAAGGCGATCGCCATCGCCGCCGCCGGGGCGAGCGTCGCGGTCGTGGCGGTCACGCTGGTGCCGGCGAAGGCCGCGCCATGGGGATCGCTTTCGTCGGCGCCCGTCGCATTGTCGTCCTCGACCGTCGTCGCCCCGGCGCAGCTGGTGCCGCTGCGCAGCGAGGCGGGGGTGTAAGTCAGCGTCGCGGGGATCGCGTCGGCGATCGCGATGCCGGTCGCGGTGGCGCCGCCGGTGTTGGTGACGAGCAGGCAATAGCGCATGACCGCGCCGGGGATCGCCTTGGGATTGGTGGTACCGTTCGTCGGATCGCTGACCACGCTGCTCGTCTTGGCGAAGGCGAGGCTGGTGGTCGGGCGGCAGAAGCTGATGTCATGGATCGCCATCCCCTGTTGGCCGGGATCGGTCGGCGCGAGGCTGTGGCTGCCATAGACGATGGTGATCGTGTCGACCGGTGCGGCAAAGGTCACCACGACGGTGCCGTTGGCGCTGGCGTCGGCCGAGGCGGTGTCGCCATAGACGCTGTTGCCGACGACATAGTTGCTGACGCCGTTGGTCAGCGTCGGCAGGACGGTCACACCATTGTTGCTGCCGGTCACCGTCACGCGGTCGGCGAACTGGCCGGCGGCATAGTCGATGTCGAACAGGCGGAACTGTGCGCCGGGAACCGCCGTGGGCAGCGCGATGGTCGATGTCGCGATGCCCGACTGGCTAGACATGTCGACGATCTCGAAGATCGAATATTGGGCGGGCGAGAGCCCGCCGGTGACGACATTCTGCCGCGTCGGCGACTGGCCGCCATAGGTCGCGTTGTTGAGGAACGATCCGCCGCTGATCGCGATGCTGAAATTCATCGTGCCGATATTGGCGAGCGCATAGCTGCCGCTGGTCTGCCCGGCCGACCAGGCGATGCTGTCCCAGTCGTGGACCGTGATGCCCGCCGGGCAGACGAGCGCCGGCGCGATGCCGGCGACACGCGAACCCGATACGGTGAAGCTGACGGCGGCATAATCGTCTTCGCCGGTGACGCCGTTGTTCGGGGTCGAATCGCTGTCGGCGACCGAGGAGGCGCTGATTTCGGCGCTGTTGACGATCGTCGCGCCTGATGTCGCGGCGACCGTGCCGCTGATCGTCAGGGTGCGGGTGGTCCCGGCGGGAATGCTGCCGACGGTCCACACGCCGGTGCCGCTGTTGTAGCTGCCAAAGCCCGAGGCGCCGGTGAAGGCGAAGCCGACCGGCAAATCATCCTGTACCGTCACCCCGGTCGCGGTCTGCGGCGAGCCGCTCGCGTTGGTGACGCTGAGCGTATAGCTGATGCTCGCGCCGCCGGCGGGGGCGGCGTTGCTGACGGTCTTGGTCAGCGACAGGTCGGCGTAGTTGGCGGGCAGGCTGGTGATATAGAGGTCGGCGCGGGTGAAGCTGCCATTGTCGGCCGAGGGATATTGGTCGCAGATCTCGAGCCGCCAGCTGCCCTGCGCATTCTGGCCGTTGAACGCCGACAGCGCGGCATTGGGGGCGAACTGGTTCTGGTACGGCGGCGCGCTGGTCGCATGATTGGCGGTGTTGCCGTCGGTGTTGACCGTCGTCGCGGCGCCGTCGTCGAGCCGGACGTTGAAATTGTCGCCCGAGATATTGGCGGTGTCGCCGTCGACGAGCTGGACGCGGGTGCCCGCGGGCGACTGGAGCGTGATCCGGATGTCGCCGCGCCAACTGTGGGTCGCAAGAATGCCGATATCGACATCGCCGACGATATAGCTGGTCGCGACGGTGAAGTTGCGCACCAGCGGGCTGGTGCAGGTGGTGGCATTGTTGATGTTGCCGGTGGTCGTGTTGCTGTAGGTCGTCGTCGTCTGCGCGCCCGCCGGGCTCGCGACGAGCGCGAGCGCCAGCCAGACGAGCGCCATCAACGCCCGCATATGCTGCACGTGCCGGGCCCCACCCTGGCAAAATCGGCTCTGGTCCCGCCGTTGCATCGGCCCGCTATGGCGCGCTTGTGGCTAACAGCGGGTTAAGGATCGTGAATTTCGACCGTATTTGTGTCGGATGGGGACAGGATCGGGGGGTGGTTCGGTGATCCTCCCCATCGCTTCGCGACAGGGAGGATTAATCGCCGCTCCAGTCGCCATGCTGCGCCATCCATAGCGCGGTCGCGGCGATCGCGGCGGTTTCGGCGCGCAGGATGCGCGGGCCGAGCGCCATGCGTTTCACTGCCGGTGCGGCGAGCAACAGGTCGCGCTCGCGCGCCGTGAAGCCGCCCTCGGGGCCGGTCAGGATCGCGGCGGGCGCGGGCGCGGCGAGCGTCGCCATCGGCATGCCGCCCTCCTCGTCGGCGAACAGCAGCGCGCGGTTCGCCGGCCAGTCGGCGATCAGGCGCGGCAGCTTGATCGCGTCGGCGAGCGTCGGCAGCGCCGTGCGCCCGCATTGTTCGCACGCCTCGACGATCTGCGCCTCGACCCGGTCGCGGTTGATGCGGTCGACGATCGTGCGTTCGGTGATCACCGGCTGCAACCGCGCGACGCCGAGTTCGGTCGCCTTTTCGACGATCCAGTCGAGCCGCGCCTTCTTGACCGGCGCGAAGCAGAGCCAGAGGTCGGGCACCGCCTCGAGCGGGCGCATCCGGCGCTCGATCGCGACGGTGAGCGACCGTTTGGCGGTGTCGGCGACGACGCCGAGCCATTCGCCGCTGCGATTGTCGCAGAGCAGCAGCGGGTCGCCGGCCTTCGCGCGCATCACGTTGAGCAGATAATGCGCCGCCGGGCCGTCGATGACCGGATTCGCCCCGGCGCTGAGCGGGGTGTCGACGAACAGGCGCGGGGTGCTGGCGGGCGGCCAGGCGGGGACAGCAGGCATGACCCACGCGATAGCAGACGACGGAAATTTGCACATCCCGCGGCGTCGGTCGCCGGATCTGTCTCGATTCGGGTCAGAATCGGCGGTGCGTCGCGGCGGGCGCAAGCCGCGATTAGCGTTTTGGTAAGCAGTCCCGTCCTAGGTGCAAGGATACCAGCCACGCATCTGTTGGGGCGGCGTGCCTGGCGAAGAGGGGTTGTGACCATGCGAGGGACCTTGATCCGCGATATCTGGCGCGGCGTCCGGAAACTGCTGCGCGACCAGCGCGGCAACACCATGTTCCTGACCGCCGCCGCCGTCGTGCCGATCATCGGCATCGTCGGTTCGGGCGTCGATATCGGGCGCGCCTATATGGCCGAACTGCGCCTGCAGCAGGCGTGCGACGCCGGCGTGCTCGCGGGCCGCCGCGCGATGGCGGGGACGACCTATACCACCGCCGCGCAGGCCGAGGCGAACAAGATGTTCACCTTCAACTACCCTAGCACCAAATATGGCAGCAGCGGCGTCACCTTTAACTCGGTGGCGCAGGGCACCTCGACCGTCAACGGCACCGCCACGGCAAACCTGCCGACCGCGTTGATGCAGATTTTCGGGTTCGACAATTTCAACCTGTCGGTGAATTGCAGTGCGAAGCTGGAGATTTCGAACGCCGATATCATGCTCGTGCTCGACGTCACCGGATCGATGTCGACGGTCAATTCGGGCGACTCGGTGAACCGCATCACCGCACTGAAAAATGCCACCATGTCGTTCTTCGACACGCTGACGACCGCCGAGACCGGCGACGGAAGGCTTCGGTTCGGCGTCGTGCCGTACAGCTCGACCGCGAATGTCGGCTCGATCCTATATGCCAAGAACCCGGCCTGGCTCGCGAACACGACGACGCTGCCATCGCGAGAGGTGCAGCCGCCGACCTGGATCAACGCATCGACGGTGAACAATGGTTCCGCGACCAACGGCACGGCCTATATGGTCGTCGATTGGGCGAATACCGGCACGACGATCACGAAAGTCGGCAACAAAACCGCGACGAGCAGCAATTGTTCGAACGCGACGAAGGCGAATTCGGCGACGACAACAAGCGGATCGTCGACGACGACCGAGACGGGCCAGACGACGGGCGACGACTATCGCACGACGACAAAGGACGTCAAACAGGCCTATCGCTATTACGAATATAAATATGTCTGGGCGTCGAACCAATGCAACGAACAGCGGCGTCAGATGGAATATATCCAAACGCAGAAGCAGACGACGACCGAGGAACGCCAGCAGAACTATATCTATAACGATTATAGCTTCGACGTGACCGCGGCCAAGACCGGGACGGCGCTGTCGACCACCACCGGCGATTTCGGCGCAGCCTATTCGGCGACCTGGGGCGGCTGCGTGATCGAACGCGGCCCTGCTTCGCCCTTCGCGGCCAATGCCACGGCGCCGTCGACCGCGCTCGACATGGATGTCGATACCGCGCCGACCAGCGCCGACAATACCAAATGGAAGCTGCTCATCCCCGAGATTGCCTTCCCGCGGGCCAGCGGTCCGAGCGGTACGCCGTCATCGACCGGGACGTCTGGTGTGACGGTCGATTACAAGAACGTCACCAAGGACAGCAGTTCGGGCAACTGGCAGCGCTATTCGAAATATTGGGGCAGCGGCTGGGGTGTTTGCCCGGCGGCAGCGATGAAGCTGACCACGCAGACGGCGGCCAATCGCGCCACGTTCAACACCTATATCAACTCGCTGCAGCCGGTCGGCGGTACCTATCACGACTCGGGCATGGTGTGGGGCATTCGCCTCCTGTCGGCCGACGGGATGTTCGCCGACGAGAATGCGACCGCACCCAACAATCGTCCGATCGCGCGCCATATCATCTTCATGACGGATGGCGACATGTCGGCGAACATGGGGAACCTGGGCTTTCAGGGCTATGAGTGGACGATGAAGCGCGTCGGCGGCACCGACGACGCGACGCTGACGGCGCGGCACAACAATCGCTTCCTGCAATTGTGCGAAAAGGCCAAGGCGAAGAACATCACCGTCTGGGTGGTCAGCTTTGGCCTGGCGCTCAACACGCAAATGACGACCTGCGCGACGGCTGACAAAGCCTATTCGGCGGCGAACGCGACGCAGCTCAACCAGAATTTCCAGTCGATCGCACGGCAGATTTCCAAGTTGAGGTTGTCGCAATGACCCGTCTTCCGACCCATCTCCGCAGCCTGCGGCGCGATAATCGCGGCACCGCGATCACCGAATTCGCGCTGACGGCACCGCTGTTCCTGCTCATCCTCATGGGGATCTTCGATTTTTCGTGGCAGATGTACGCGAAGCAGGTGCTGTCGGGTTCGGTGGCGCAGGCGGCGCGCGCCTCGACGCTGGAGGGTAATGCGAGCAGCCAGACCGCGCTCGACGCCGCGGTGCGCAAGCAGGTCAAAAAGGTGTTCAAGAACGCCAATGTGACCTTCACGCGCAAGGCCTATGACAGCTACGACGAGATTGGCGATCCCGAAAACTACACCGACAGCAACAATAATGGCCGTTACGACACCGGCGAGTGTTTCCAGGACGTCAACGGCAACGGCAATTGGGATGCCGACCGCGGCCAGACCGGCAATGGCGGCGCCGAGGACGTCGTCGTCTATTCGGCGAAGATGGAAGTGACCCGGATCCTACCGGTCTGGACGATGCTGGGCCAGCCGCAGAAAACGACGATCAAGGCGAGCACCGTGCTGCGCAACCAGCCCTATGCCGCCGCAACCTCGACGAACAAGGTCATCTGCACATGATCGCTCCCGCTTTCCGCAAGATGCGCCGCGCGCTGGTCCGGCTCGCGCGCGACAGCCGTGCGACGATCATCGTCGAAATGGCGTTCACCATCCCCTTCCTGATCCTGATCGGCTTTGCCGGGCTCGAGATCGCCAATCTGACGCTCGCCAACACGCGAGTCAGCCAGATCGCGCTGAGCGCCGCCGACAATGCGTCGCGCATCGCTTATGGCAATAATCTGTCGCTGCCGCGCGTGCGCGAACTCGACATCAACTCGGTGTTCACCGGGGTCGAGGAGCAGGCGGGCGGGATGAATTTCCGGGCCAACGGGCGCATCATCCTGTCGAGCCTCGAACGCAACACCGACGGCGGGCAATGGATCCACTGGCAGCGCTGCTATGGCAACCTCAACGCGCCGTCGAGCTTTGGCGTGCAGGGCGCCGGCAAGACCGGTACCGCGCTGGCGGGCATGGGGCCGGCGGGCCGGCAGGTCGCGGCATCCGAAGGCACCGCGGTCATGTTCGTCGAGATCACCTATCGCTATACGCCCATGCTCTATGGCAAGTGGCTCGGCGCCAAGACGATCCGTTCGACCGCGGCGTTCAACATCCGCGAAGCGCGCGACCTGAAGGGGCCCCCGAACAGCGACGGCGTTTATAACGACGCGCCGGTGGCGACCAAATCGGCCTGCACCTGACCGGCGCGCGGCGGCTGTCGCAATAATCATTTGTTGCGGACGCGGCGGCTGCTATCGCGCGGACGCCGATGATCGCCGCCCCGCCTCCCGACAGCCAGCTTCGCGGTTTCGTCGCGTTGCTTCCCGCCGCCGCGCGGCCCTATGCGCTGCTCGCGCGGTTCGACCGGCCGATCGGCTGGTGGCTGCTCTATTGGCCGTGCACCTTTGGGCTGGCACTCGCGGGCGGCGCGGCGAGCCATTGGCCGTTGCTCCTGTGGCTGTTGCTCGGCGCGATCGTCATGCGCGGCGCGGGCTGCGTCTATAACGACATCGTCGACCGCGACCTCGACGCGCAGGTCGCACGCACCGCGTCGCGGCCGGTGGCGAGCGGGGCGGTGTCGGTGCGGGGCGCCTGGTTGTGGACGGTCTTTCTATCGCTCGTCGGGCTGCTGGTGCTGGTGCAACTGCCGCTGCGCGCGCAGCTGATCGCGCTGCTCAGCCTGGCGCTGGTCGCGGCTTACCCGTTCATGAAGCGCATCACCTGGTGGCCGCAGGCGTGGCTGGGGCTGGTGTTCAGCTGGGGCGCGCTCGTCGGCTGGGCGGCGGTGGGGGAGCAGCCGACCGGCCTGGCGCTGCCCTTGCTCTATGCCGGCTGCATCGCGTGGGTGATCGGCTATGACACCATCTATGCGCTGCAGGATATCGAGGACGACGCGCTGGTCGGGGTCAAGTCGAGCGCGCGTGCGATGGGGCGGCATGTGAAGGCCGGGGTCGCGCTCTGCTATGGTTTTGCGCTCGCCGGCTGGGCGGGAGCGCTGTGGAGCGTGCGGCCCGACCCGCTGGTCTTTGTCGCGCTGGTGCCCGCGGCGCTGCATCTGGTCGGACAGGTGGTGACGCTCGACCCCGACAACGGCGCCGACGCGCTGGCGAAATTCCGCAGCAACCGCTTTGCCGGGCTGCTGGTGTTCGCGGCGATGCTGGTGGTGGGGAATGCGCCCTGAGCTGATCCTCCCTGTGCCGCAGGCATGGGGAGGTGGCAGCGGCTTTAGCCGCTGACGGAGGGGCGATGACGCACCGTCGCGGCCCCTCCACCCCCGCTTCGCGGCGGTCCCCCTCCCCATCGCTTCGCGACAGGGAGGATTATTCGGCCGCCAACAATTCTTCCGCGCCGCCAAGGTCGACCGAGACGAGGCGGCTGACGCCCTTTTCGACCATCGTCACGCCATAGAGGCGGTGCATGCGCGCCATCGTCACCGCATTGTGCGAGACGATCAGGTAGCGGGTGTTGGTCTCGCGCGTCATGCGGTCGAGCAGGTCGCAGAAGCGTTCGATATTGGCGTCGTCGAGCGGCGCGTCGACCTCGTCGAGGACGCAGATCGGCGCCGGGTTGGTGAGGAAGAGGCCGAAGATCAGCGCCACCGCGGTCAGCGCCTGTTCGCCGCCCGACAGCAGGGTCAGCGTGCCGAGACGCTTGCCCGGCGGCTGCGCCATGATTTCGAGCCCGGCTTCGAGCGGATCGTCCGAATCGACGAGTTCGAGATGCGCCTGGCCGCCGTTGAACAGCGTCGTGAAGAGGCGCTGGAAATGGCCGTTCACCGTCTCGAACGCCGCGAGCAGGCGGACGCGGCCCTCGCGGTTGAGGTTGCCGATCGAGCCGCGCAGGCGGTTGACCGCCTGTTGCAGCTCCTCGATCTCGGCGGCGCTTTTGTCGCGTTCGGTGTCGAGTTCGAGCAATTCGTCGGCGGCGACGAGGTTGACCGGGCCGAGCCGCTCGCGGTCGGCGATCAGCCGGTCGTGCTGCGCCGATTCAGCGCTCGCCTCGCCGACGCCGGCGCTTTCGAAGCCGGCCTTTTGCGGCAGCAGCGGCGGCGGGCATTCGAAGCGTTCGCCCGACAGCCGGCCCATTTCGATGCGGCGCAGTTCGGCATTTTCGGAGCGCGCGACGGCACCGGCGCGGGTTTCGCGCGCGCTGGCGAGGGTTTCGCGGATCAGGCCGAGCGCGGTCTCGGCCTCGCGCAGCGCGGCCTCGGCGGCGCGCTCCTGCGCCTCGGCGGCGGTCACCTGTTCGCGCAGGCTCGCCTGTTTCGCCTCGACCTCGGCGCGCTGTCCGGCGAGCTTTTCGGGGAGGTCGGTGAGCTTGGCGGCCTCGGTGGCGAGCGCCTCGGCGCGTTTGTCCATCTCGGTGACGCGGCGCGCGGCCTCGCCGGCGCGCGCCTTCCAGCTCTTGATCTCGGCAGCGACGACCGCCTGGCGTTCGCTCAAGGCCGCGAAGGCGCGGTCGTGCGCGGCCTGCGCGTCGCGCGCGGCGGCGGCGTCGGTCCGCGCGCGTTCGGCGGCGGCTTCCTGCGCGTCGAGCGCGGCGCGGGCGATGCGGTCGTCGGGCAAGGCGGCGAGCGCCGCTTCGCGGTCGGCGAGCTCTTTCGTGGCCTCGGCCGTGGCGGCGGCGAGTTCGGCGCGGCGGCGGTCGAACAGGCTGGCGGCGTCGCGGTGGCGGTCGAGCGCGGCCTGCGCCTGGTCGGCGGCGCGGAGCGCGGTGCGGCGGCGTTCGTCGGCTTCGGCGAGGGCGCGGCGGGTCGCCGACACGGCGGCGGTCGCCTCGGCGAGCGACGCGGCGGCGGCGTCGCGACGGTCGCCGAGTTGCATGACGCCGAGTTCGACCTGCGGGCGCTGCGCCGCGAGGTCTTCGAGACGGTTCTGGCGGACGAGGCGCTCGGTCGCGGTGGCGCCGTCGCCGCGCGCGACGAAGCCGTCCCAGCGGCGCATGACGCCGTCACGCGTGACGAGGCGCTGGCCGACGGCGAGCGGCTGGCCGGTGTCGCTGTCGGCGACCGCGACCTGGGCGAGGCGGCGGAGTAAGGCGGCGGGGGCCTGGACGACGTCGGCGAGCGGGGTGGTGCCGGCGGGGAGGGCGGGGTCGTTCGCTTGCCTGTCGGCACCGCGCCAGCTGCGCTCGGCCTCGGCGTCGGTGCCGGCGTCGAGATCGTCGCCGAGCGCGGCGGCGAGCGCAGCTTCGTAGCCGGGGGTGACGCGGAGTTGGTCGAGCACCGGATTGGCGTCGGATTTCGCGGCGGCGAGCGCGCGGGCGAGGGTGGTCGCCTCGCCTTCGAGCGCGGCGAAGGCGGCGCGCGCTTCGGCGAGGCCCGATTCGATTTCGCCGAGGCTCGCGGCGGCGGCTTCGCGGTCGGCTTCGGCACCCTGCAGCGCCTGCTCGGCGGTGGCGATCGCGCCTTCGGCCTCGACGGCCGTATCGGCGGCCTCGACCTGGCGTCGGGCGAAGTCGGCGCTGTCGCCGAGCGCCGCGACCTCGGCCTCGACGCGCCGGGTGTCGGCGGCGAGGCGCTGGACCGAAGTTTGCGCGGCGTCGCGTGCCGAGACCGCGATGCGGCGGTCGGCGGCTTCGCTCGCGGCCTGCGCGCGGGCCTGGGCGAGCGCGACCTCGGCGTCGCGGAGCAGCGCCTGCGCCTGCTGGCTGGCCTCGACGAGCGCGGCCTTGCCGGCTTCGTGGACGCTGAGCTGCTGCGCCAGCGCCTTGGTCTCGGCATCGAGATCGGTGAGCGCGCCATGGGCCTCGCGCGCCAGGCTGCTTTCGTGGTTGCGGTCGTCGGCGATCCGTCGCTGCTGCGCGGCGAGATCGTCGAGCCGCTGGCGCGCGGCGCGTTCTTCGCCCGCCAGCCGCACCTGCGTCGCGGTCGCGTCGGCCAGCGCGTCGCGCTGCGCCTGCGCCGCGCTGCGCGCCTCGGCGACGCGGGTCGCGACCTCGGTCTGGGCGCGCGCGACGGTGTCGAGCTTTTGTTGCGCGTCGCGCACGGCGGCTTCGGCGGCATCGCAGTCGCGCTTCGCCTGATCGGCGGCGGCGGCGGCATCGCGCCAGCGCGCGTAGATCAGCCGCCCCTCGGCGACGCGGATCTGCTCGGTGAGCGCCTTGTAGCGCTCGGCGGCGCGCGCCTGACGGCGCAGCGCATTGGCGCGGACCTCCATGTCGGCGACGATTTCGGACAGGCGGGTGAGGTTGGTTTCGGTGGCGCGGAGCTTTTGCTCGGCGTCCGTGCGGCGCACGTGCAGCCCGGCGATGCCCGCCGCCTCTTCGAGCATGGCGCGGCGGTCGGTCGGCTTGGCCGAAATGACGTTGGCGATCTTGCCCTGGCTGACCAGCGCCGGGCTGTGCGCGCCGGTGGCGGCATCGGCGAAGATCAGCGCGACGTCCTTGGCGCGCACGTCGCGGCCGTTGGCGCGGTAGGCGCTGCCCGCCCCGCGCTCGATGCGGCGGATGATCTCGAGCTCATGGCCTTCGCTGGCGTCGGACAGGCCGGCGACGATGTCGCCCTCGGTATCGCAGTGGATCGCGACCTCGGCAAAGTCGCGCGGCGGGCGCTGCGACGTGCCGGCGAAGATGACATCCTCCATGCCGCCGCCGCGCATCGATTTGGGGCTGGATTCGCCCATCACCCAGCGGATCGCCTCGAGCAGGTTCGACTTGCCGCAGCCATTGGGGCCGACGACCCCGGTCAGCCCGGGTTCGATGCGCAATTCGGTGGGTTCGACGAAGCTTTTGAAACCGGTCAGGCGCAGGCGTCTTATCTGCACGGATGGATTCCGTGCAGTCGGCCGAATCGCAGATGATGCAACCCAAGTGTCACATATCCCCCTTGGTGTCCGTCATGCCGCGCGGGCGGGGGAGTCGCAAGGGGGTTGGGGGTATCCTCCCTGTCGCCCTTCGGCTGGCCGGCGGGCCGGCCGCTCAGGACAGGCTGCCCTTCGGGCAGCGATGGGGAGGTGGCAGCGCGAAGCGCTGACGGAGGGGCAGCAACGCAGCGTTGCTGGCCCCTCCACCATTCGCTTCGCGAACGGTCCCCCTCCCCATGGCTTCGCCACAGGGAGGATTAAGTTGATCAGCGCGCGCCGAGCGTCTTCAGGCGGTCGCGCAGCACCGGCCAGGTGCCGACGCCTTCGGCGACCGCGCCGTTGATGAGGAAGGTCGGCGTGCCCGCGATATTATATTTCTCGTTGGCGGCGTTGACGCCCTTTTCGAGCGCTTCGATGTTGGCGATGTTGCCGAGGCAGCTGTTGATCTGGTCGGCGGTCATGCCGCGCGCCTGGAAGAACTGGTCGAGCTTGATCGCCTTGGCGAGTGCCGGGAAGCGCTGGTTCGGCGCCAGCTGCATCGCGGCCTGGAAGCCGGCTTCATTGGCCTGCGCATTGGCGAAGATTTCGGCCTGCGCGGCGAAGGTGTTTTCCAACAGCGGGAAATAGCGTTCGGCCGGGGCGCAGTGGATGACGGCGGCGGCGGTCGCGTCGATGCCGTCGCGGACATAGTTGCGCATTTCGAAGCTGACGCGGCCGGTGTCGACGAAGTCGCGCGACAGTTCCTCATGGCTTTCGTTCGAGAAATCGGCGCAGTGCGAACAGGTCAAAGAGCCATATTCGACGAGCTTGATCGGCGCGTCGGGGTTGCCCATCAGATAGCCGCCCTCGGGGGTCTTGACGACGGTCTGCGACCAGCTCTTGCCCGCGGGCGCCGCGACCTTGGCGATCGCCGCCTGTTCCTTGGCCGGATCGGTCTTGGTGTCGCCGCATGCGGCCAGGGCAAGCGCGGCCATCGAGGTCAGGAGCAAGGTACGCATCATGGTCTGTGTCTCTCCAAATCGGGGAATGCGGCGCTTTTAGGAAGGTTTGAGCGCAAGGTCGAGTTGCGATTTGATCGCCGGCCAGGTGGTGACTTCGGCATTGCGGCCGTTGATGTAGAAGGTGGGTGTGCCCGCGACGCGGTCGGCATTGCGGCCGATGTTGGTCATGCCGGTGAGTTCGGCCTGCGCGACCCCGTCGTCGAGGCAGGCATTCTGCTGCGCCGCCGTATAGCCGCGTGCGGTCATGATCGCGGCGAGCCCGGTGTCGGCGGCGATCTTGCGCGCGCGCTCGCCGGTGGTGCCTTCGAACCAGCTCGTTTTCTGCTTGTCGGTCGCCTTGACGACCTTGCCGAGCCAGGTCGGCTGGGCGGCGAAGATCGCCTGGTGATTGCCCGCGAACGCCTTGCTCCCGCCACAGCGCGCGAGCAGCGCGGCGGTCATGTCGACGGGGTCGCGCACGAGGTTGCGATATTCGAAGAGGACGAGCCCCTTGTCGACATAGAGCGTCTTGAGCGGAACCGCCGACAGCGTGGCGAAATCGGCGCAATGGCTGCAGGTGTAGCTGAAATATTCGACCAGCTTCACCTTCGCATCGGGGTTGCCGACGAGATAGGCGCCGATCGAACTCGTCGTCACCGTCGCCGACCAGCGCGGACCGACGGGGGCCGCCTTGGCCGCGGGCTTCGCGGCGGGCTTGGCCGTTGAAATAGCCGGCTGGAGGGCGAAGGCGGCGATACCGAGCGCGGCCAGCGCAACGGGCGTTTTCAGACGGGCGGCAAGCATGGCGACCTGGTTCTTCCTCAACTGATGCGGGGGATTTTGGGCGCGGCGCCGAGCCCGGCGGCCATCCGTTCGAGGACGGTCCGAAGCTCGGGGTCGCCGATGTCGCGCAAACTGTCCCCCAGTTCGGCGGGTACCGGCTTGAGCATTGCCGGTTGCTGAACGGCGGGCGCCGGGGTGACATGGCCGTGCGCCATGCGGACATGGGCGATCGCGGCATAGCCGAAGAAGCGGTTGACCGCGGCGATGAGGTCGGGGGCGACATGCTGGAGCATCGGGGCGTGGGCGCCGCTGATCGTCAGGTGCAGCGTGCCGCCGGCCTTTTGCCCGACGGGAAAGCGGATCATCGCGGGCTGTGTCACGTCGGCGAGCTTTTCGCCGACGATCTCGCGCCAGCGGCTGACCACCGAGCTTTGGATGAAGCCGAATTTGCGAAAGGCGGTGCGGCCGATTTCGGGGACGAGGTCGGCAATCGAGCGCGCCTCGCCGCCGCGCGGGCGTTCATAAGGGCGCGGCTTCGGCTTGGCGGGTTTTGCCGCCTTCTTCGCCTTGGGCTTTGCGGCCGGGCCGTCTTCGCTCGCGTCTTTCGCCATCGGGAGCGCCATGCCATAGGCGGGGGGTGAGCGTCCAGACTTCAGACTTCGCGGCGCGCCTGCTCGGCTGGTACGACCGGTCGGCGCGGGTGCTGCCCTGGCGGGTGCCGCCGGGCAGCGATGCGGTGCCCGATCCCTATCGCGTCTGGATGGCCGAGATCATGCTGCAGCAGACGACCGTCGCGGCGGTGGCGGCCTATTTCGAGCGCTTCACGGCGCGCTGGCCGACCGTTGCCGACCTCGCCGCGGCGGACGACGCCGACGTCATGGCGGCGTGGGCGGGGCTCGGCTATTATGCGCGGGCGCGCAATCTGCTCGCCTGCGCACGGGCGGTGGTGGCCGGGCATGGCGGCGTCTTTCCGGACAGCGAGGCCGGGCTGCGCGCGCTGCCCGGGGTCGGCGACTATACCGCGGCGGCGGTCGCGGCGATCGCCTTCGGCCGGCCGGCGGTGGTGGTCGATGCCAATATCGAACGGGTGATCGCGCGCCACCGGCTGATCGAGACCCCGCTCCCCGCCGCCAAGCGCGAAATCAAACGCGACCTCGCACCGCTGGTGCCCGGCGATCGTCCGGGCGATTTCGCGCAGGCGCTGATGGACCTCGGCGCGACCATCTGCACCCCGCGCAGCCCGGCGTGCGGCATCTGTCCGGTGATGGCCGATTGCCGCGCGCGCGGCCGCGCCGACATCGACCGGTTGCCGGTCAAGCCGCCGAAGAAGGCCAAGCCGTGGCGGCATGGCGTCGCCTGGTGGATCGAGCGCGACGGGCAGGTCTGGCTGGTCAAGCGCCCCGACAAGGGCATGCTCGGCGGGATGCGCGCGCTGCCCGGCGGGGAGTGGAGCGATGCGCCACCGGGCGAGTCGGGACTGGTGTCGGTCGACCATGGCTTCACCCATTTCGACCTGACGCTGGTGCTGGTGCGCCGCGAAGCTCCGCCCGAATCGCGCGATGCCGCAGCGGAAGGCCTGTGGTGGCCGATCGCGGAGCTTGACGCGGCGGGGCTGCCGACGCTCTATCGCAAACTGACCGACAAGATGCTGGAGAGAGATGCATGAACATGATGGTTTCGCGCCGCGCGATGCTCGGCGGCCTCGCGCTTGGCGGCGGCGGCCTGCTGCTCCCCCATGCGGCGTGGGCGTGGAAGGAAGGCGGGGCGCAGCTCTATCCCGCGACGCACGAATTCATCAAGGGCTTCGTCGACCGCCGCGAACTCGCCGGCACCCTCGCCGCGATCGGCAAGGGGCAAGAGGACGCCACCTTCTTCGGCGCCGGGGTGCAGTCGCTGAGCGATGGGGTGCCGGTCGGTCCCGACACCTTGTGGCGGCTCTATTCGATGACCAAGCCGGTCACCGGCATCGCCGCGATGCTGCTGATCGAGGACGGCAAGATGACGCTCGACCAGCCGATCGCCGACTTCCTGCCCGCTTTTGCGAAGATGCAGGTGCAGGATGTCCCCGACGGGTCGATCACCGCCGTGCATCCCGCCAGGACGATGATCACGGTGCGGCACCTGCTGACCCACACCGCGGGGCTCGGCTATAACATCATCCAGAAGGGGCCGATCAAAAAGGCCTATGACGACAATGGCATCGTCGGCGGGCAGGCGAGCAAGGTGGCGCTGCCGGGCTTCCCGCCGGTCACCCCGGCGCCCAGTCTTGCCGCGATGGCCGACCGGCTCGCGGCGCTGCCGCTCGTCTATGAGCCGGGGACGAAATGGAGCTATTCGATCGGGCTCGACCTGATGGGGCGCTTGATCGAGGTGGTGTCGGGCCAGAGCTTCGACGCCTTTTTGAAGGCGCGGCTGTTCGATCCGCTCGGCATGACGAGCACCGGGTTCATGGTCGCGGCGAAGGACGTTGGGCGCTTCACGAGCAATTATGCGGCGTTCGCCGGAGCGCTGATCCCCTTCGACCCGGCGACGAGTTCGATCTATCTCGACAAGCCGCCCTATCCGTTCGGCGGCGGGGGTCTTGTGTCGAGCGCGCGCGATTACGACCGTTTTCTCGCGATGCTGCTGGGGGAAGGCGAAACCGGTGGCAGAAGGGTGATGAAGGCCGAGACCGCGCGGCTCGCGATGTCGAACATGCTGAGCGACGCGGTCGACCGCAAGGGGACCTTTGTCGACGGGCAGGGGTTCGGCGCCGGCGGCCGCGTGTCGCTGCCGACCTCGCCGGGCGGCGAGGGGCTGTTCGGCTGGGCGGGCGCGGCGGGAACGATCGGCTTCGTCCACCGCAAGCTCGGCTATCGCGTCGGCGGCTATACCCAGATCATGCCGCCCGAAACCGTCTCGTTCCAGGCGAAGTTCGGCGAGACCGTGATCAAGGACGTCCTCGGCTGATGCCGCTGCCGCTGGGGTTCACCGGGGCGCGGCTCGACCGTGCCGACCAGGTTCGCACCGACGCCGCCGCCTTCGCGGCGGTCGTCGCCGATCCGCGCGCGCGGTGCCTCGTGCTCGATGGGATCGACTTCGTGCCCGGCGAGGGCGGGGGGCTGCTTTGGGAGGCCTTCGATCCCGCCGACGATCGCGCGCCGATGCTGCTGGGGATCGACGAGGCGGGGGTGCCGCATTTCGTGCGCGAACCCGCGCCAAGCCAGCGGATCGACGCGCGCTCGCGCACCGTGATGCGGCTGTTGCCGTTGCTGTCGGGCGAGGAGGCGGCGCTTTATGGCGGCGCGCGCAGCCTGGTCGACTGGCATGCGCGGCACCGCTTCTGCGCGGTGTGCGGGAACCCGAGCGCGTTGTTCCGCGGCGGCTGGGGCCGCCAGTGCGCGACGTGCAACGCCGAACATTTTCCGCGCGTCGACCCGGTGGTGATCATGCTCGCCGAATGTGAGGACCGGGTGCTCGTCGGGCGGCAGGGCGGCTTCCCGCCGGGCTTCTTTTCGGCGCTCGCGGGGTTCGTCGAGCCGGGCGAATCGCTAGAGGAAGCGGTGGCGCGCGAATTGTTCGAGGAGGCGGGGATCCGCGTGTCGGATGTGTCCTATGTGGCGAGCCAGCCCTGGCCCTTCCCCTCGTCGCTGATGATCGGCGCGCGCGCGGTGACGGACGATCCGGCGCTGACCCTCGACACGACCGAGATCGAGGCGGCGATGTGGGTCGACCGCGCCGAGGTGCGCGCGGCGCTGGCGGGCGACATGGGCGCGCCGTTCATGGCGCCGCCGCCGCTGGCGATCGCGAGATATCTGCTGGAGGATTGGGCGAAATAATCCTCCCTGTGGCGAAGCCATGGGGAGGTGGCAGCGCGCAGCGCTGACGGAGGGGCCGACGCCGTTAAAGGCTGGCGCGAGGCCGCGGCCCCTCCACCACCGCTTCGCGGCGGTCCCCCTCCCCATCGCTGCGCGACAGGGAGGATTAACGGTTAGAATTTCTTGCCGGTAATCCGGCTGATTTCCTTCGCCACCATCGCTTCGACGAGCGGCGGCAGGTTGGTGTCGAGCCAGTCCTTGAGCATCGGGCGCAGCGCGTCGAGGACGACATCTTCCATCGTGCGGGCGGTCGCGGCGGGGGCGGACACCGCGGCGGCGACCGCCGGGGTCACCGCGGCGGTCAGCGCTTCGAGCGACTGGCGCGCGGCGTCGGCGCTGGCGGCGGAGACAAGCTCTTCTTCGCCGGCGACGGGGGCTGCACCCTCGGCCTCATCCTCTTCGTCGTGAAGTTCGAGCACATCCTCGGGTGCCGGCGCGCGGGTTTCGCGCACCGCACCGGGGGCTTCGTCGCGCGCGATGACGCGCCGAATCGACGATAGTATGTCCTCCATCGACGGTTCACGCGACATGTCGCCCATTATGGCCCCCTGCGGCATCGACCGAAAGCCGGGCGATTAACCATGTTCATACCGGTGCCGGGCGATGCTTGCCAAGCCTTATTGTGGCGTCAGCGGATCGCCGGCGGGCACATTGGCGTTGGCGGCGGGCACGGCGCGGGTGTCGGTCGCGACCTGCTGCGGCTTGGGATCGTCGTCCCAGTCGAAGACCTTGCCCTTGACCCGTTCGTAATTGACCGCGGGATCGTAGAGCGCGCCGCCCTCGATCCCGAGGTCGCGGGCCTCGGCCTTGCCCATCGCGGCGAGCACCGAGAAGGCGGCGACGTAGCTGTTGCGGCGCGCCGAGACGAGCTGGACCTGGGTGTTCAGATATTCCTGTTCGGCGTTCAATATGTCGAGGATCGAGCGGGTGCCGACGCTGTTTTCGGCGCGCACGCCCTCGAGCGACAGGCCGTTGGCGCTCACCGCCTGCTGCGTCGCGGCGATGATCCGTTCGTTCGCCTGCCAGGCGGCATAGGCGCCGCGCGTCTGGGCGATGACGCCGCGTTCGGTCGCGACATAATTTTCGATCGCCTGGCTGCTGCGCGACTGCGCCTGGCGGACCT
This sequence comes from Sphingopyxis sp. EU05-FHT14B03, assembly GCF_058790875.1. Taxonomy (NCBI): domain Bacteria; kingdom Pseudomonadati; phylum Pseudomonadota; class Alphaproteobacteria; order Sphingomonadales; family Sphingopyxidaceae; genus Sphingopyxis; species Sphingopyxis sp. EU05-FHT14B03. The sequence continues at coordinate 1,368,995 of NZ_JBYTDC010000001.1, read as the reverse complement.
GCGCCGCCGGGCGCCCGCCCTGGAAGATCGGGATCGTCAGCGACAGCGCGGCCTGCACGCTGGTCGTGACGTTTTCGGACGTCGCGCTCGTCACCGAATTGAGGTTGTTGTTGTAACCGCCGTTCGTCGTCGCCGACAATTTGGGCAGCCGGGTCGCGCGCGCGACGCCGATGTCGGCGCGGCTGGCGTTGACGAGCTGGTTCGCGGCCTCGATGTCGGGATTGCTGTTCAGCGCGATCGCGACGGCTTCCTCGGCGGTCACCGGCAAATTGGGCAGAAGCGGCGGCTGTTCCAGATCGACCGGTGCTTCGCCGACGAGGCGGATGTACGATTCGCGGCTGTTGATCAGGTTCGATTCGGCGGTGCGCAGATCGCCCTCGGCGAGCGCGAGCCGCGCCTCCGACTGGGCGACGTCGGTGCGCGTCAGGTCGCCGATTTCGAAGCGGTCGCTGGTCGCCTGCAAATTGGTGCGCAGGACCGAGACATTCTTCTGGTTGAGCTGGACGATCGCCTGGTCGCGGATGACGTCCATATAGGCGCCGACGGTCTGCGCGAAGATGCTCGCCTCGGTCGCGCGCAAATCGGCCTGTCCGGCCTCGACGCGGAATTTGGCGGCCTTGACCGCGTTGCGCACCGCCCCGCCCTGATAGATGGGCACGGTCAGCTGGCCGCCGACCGACAGCGTGCGCTTTGGCGAGAAGAAGGCGTTGCCGGGGAGGACGAGGTTTTCCTGATAGTCGACGCCGGCGCCGGCGCTGGGCAGGCCATCGGCCCTGCGAATCGGGACATTCTCGTCATTCGCGCGCTGGCCGGCGCGCGCGGCGGTCAGTGTCGGGTTGTTCTCATAGGCCTTGGCGAGCGCGCCCTGCAGTGTTTCGGCGTGCGCGGTGCTCGCGAGGGTGAGGGCGCCGACCGCGAGACCGGCGAGCCAGCGGCCGCGGCGTGCGAAGGAAATCGTCTTGCGGTCGTGCGTCATCATATCAGCCTGGAACGGAGGGGAGATGGAGGCGATCAGAACCGGAACCCGGCGGGACGGGCGAAACCCGGCAGCGGTGCGACGTCCATGTCGGCGAAGGGGCGCAGCGCGAGCGTGCCGCCGGTTTTCACCCCCTGGACGAGGCGGGTGACCGCGCCGTCGCGGAGCGCCGCGACGAGCCGGCCGCCCTCGGCAAGCTGGTCGGCGAGCGCCGGCGGCAGCGTCTCGATCGCGCCTTCGACGATGATGCGGTCGAACGGGCCCTTGTCGGCGGCGCCGGCATGGAGCGGTCCGGCGACCCAGGTCGTCGCGTCGTTCGCGGGGGCCATGGCGGCGAGCCCGGCCTCTTCCTCGAGCGCGAAGACCTCGGCGCCGAGCTGCGCGAGACAGGCGGCGGCATAGCCGGTCGCGGCGCCGACGAGCAGCACGCGCATGCCGGGGCGCAGCGCCGCGGCGACGAGCATCCGGCCTGTGACCAGCGGCGCGTTGAGCGCGCGGCCGGCGCCGAGCGGGATCGCGCGGTCCATATAAGCGACGCTCGCCAGCGCCGGCGGCACATGATCCTCGCGCGCGACGGCGCCCATCGCGGCGACGATCGCCGGATCGATGACGTCGTTGGTGCGCAGCTGGCTGTCGATCATCGCCGCGCGCATCGCCGCGGCGGTGATTCCGTTCAAGTGCGCGTCTTCAAATTTGGTCGCCATCAGCGCTGTCCGATTCCTGGAAATGACCCGTGCTGCGGCCCGCTCTAGCCCAAGCCATGCTGTATTGCAATGCTAATACAGCATGAGCGCCCGCAGCGCCGCGCATAGCTGTCCCGGCCGCCGTCGCCAAGTCCCATCGGCGAATCCTTGACAAGCCGGCCAAAGCCCATCACTAGCGCGGTCCGTCCAACACCCGGCCCATTCGTCAGCGAGTGCGGCAATTTGGCATGAGGCCCGATGGCGGAGTGGTGACGCAGCGGACTGCAAATCCGCGCACGCCGGTTCGATTCCGGCTCGGGCCTCCAACCATATTCATCGAACCGGGCGATAGACCGCCTGATCCCGGTCTTCGGCCCAATCGAGCTCGGCAAGCAATCCACCCAGATCGGCGCGGCCCAGGCGCAAACGGCCCTCGGTCGCTTCGACGAGGTCGCGCACGATTGCGAGGCCCAGGCCATGACCAGTGCCCGCCTCGTCGATGCGGACACCGCGTTGCGTGGCGCGGAAGGCGGCATCTTCCGACAGGCCTTCGCCATCGTCGGCGACCGACAGGGTGACGGCACCGGATTCGCGTTGCCCCGAAATGCGAACCTGCCGGCGCGCGTGCTGCGCCGCATTTTCGATCAGCGCACCGAGCATTTCCGCAAGATCAACCTGGTCGACCGGCAGGCGAAGCGCCGGGTCGACGTCGACGGTGAAGGCGACGCGCTCGCCATATTCGCCGCGTTCGACAACGGCGACAAGCCTTTCGACCACGTCATGCGGCGCACATTCGCCGCCGGTCACCCGCGCGGCGGCGGCGCGCGAGCGGGCGAGCTCCGCTTCGAGCGCGGCACTGGCCGCCGCGACGGCTCGGTCGATTCCGTCGGCCGCGGCTTCGGCACCGCCCTCGCGTGCGCGGCGGCTCTGCGCCGACACGACCGCGAGCGGCGTCTTCAGGCTATGGGCCAGATCTGCGGCCCGGCGGCGCGCGCGACCGAGGTCGGCCTCGCGGGCCTCCGCCATCGCGTTGATCGCCTCGGTCAGGGGCAGGATTTCGGCAGGATGCGCCTTGGACAACCGCGCGGCGGGGCTTTTACGGAGCCGATGGAGGTCGCGACGGAGCCGGTCCAGCGGGCGCAGGCCCAGAGTGACCTGCACAAAGGCCGCCACCGACAGGACGAGCCAGAGCAGACCGAGCGACAGCGCGAGCTGTTTGTCGAACGCGCCGAGCGCGTCGCGCATCTCGCCGTCATTTGCGGCGACCCGGACCATGATGCCGATGTCGCCCTTACCGGGGCGGACTGTGCGACTGACCATCGTCAACTGCGCGCCGAACGGGCCGGGCACGGTTGCGCTGGTCCAGCGGTCGGCCGCGGCGTCGGAGGCCGGAAGGCTCTGGTCCCATAGCGACGGCGACTGGTCGGTACCGCCGGGACCGCGCGCCTGCCAATAAAGGCCGCTCGCGATAGACTGGAAGGTCGGTTCGACCGGGGCCGGGGCGATGATCGGCTTGCCCGCGGCATTGACCGTCAGGCCGCCGATCACCTGTTCGGCCAGCGCCGTCAGTTCGGCCTCTTCGCGCCGCTCGACATGCTGGCGGAACATCCAGGATATGCCGCCCCATGCGAGTGCGAGCGCCGCGAAGATGGCGACCGTCGCGCCGAGCAACAGCCGCAGGCGGAGAGACGTCCGCTTCACCCGGCCTCGCCGGTCAGCAGATAGCCGAGTCCGCGCCGCGTTTCGACGATGCGGCTGCCGAGCTTGCGCCGCAGCCGGGTCACGATCGCCTCGACCGCATTGGTATCGCTGCCGTCGCTGGCGCCGTAGAGGTGCTCGGCGATTTCGCCCGCCGACACGATCCGGCTCTGTTGATGCGCGAGAAAATTGAGCAGCCGATATTCGAGCTGCGATAGCTGGGTCTGCCGTCCGCCGAGGGTCGCGGTCATCCGCGCCGTGTCGATCGACAGGTCGCCGATCGCCAGCACGGTGCTGGCATGCCCCGCCGCGCGGCGGACGAGCGCCCGGGCGCGGGCGACAAGTTCGCCGATCGCGAAGGGCTTAGCCATATAATCATCGGCGCCGGCCTCGATGCCTTCGACCTTTTCGGTCCATTCGCCGCGCGCGGTCAGGATCAGCACGGGCATCGTCCGCCCGCCGTCGCGCCAGCGCTTGAGCACGCTCAACCCGTCGAGGCGCGGCAGGCCGAGGTCGAGGACGGCGAGCGCGTAATTTTCGACATCGCCCTGGAACCAGGCGTCTTCGCCGTTTGTGCTGCGATCGACGACGAAGCCCGCGGCGCCGAGCGCACGCGCGACATCGTCGGCGAGGTCCGGATCATCCTCGACCAGCAGTGCCCGCATTATTTATCCTCGATCCGCAGGATGGCTCCCGTGCGGGCGTTGATCTCGACCTCGCGCACCCGGCCCGCCGGGGTCAGGATCTTGACCTCATATTCGATCCCCGTGCTTTCATAATCGAGCTCGACCTTGATGATGTCGCCCGGAACCTTGGCTTGCGCAATGGCGAGGATGCGGGGCAGCGGCAGAACTTCGCCGCGTTGCACCGCGGCGCGGATCGCCTCCTGCTCGGCGCGCTTGCGTTCGGCTTTGGCGGCGTCGCCCTTCTTCGACTTTTGAAACGCATGGGCGACCGTGGGAGCGATGCCGGCCGCAAGCGGGACGGCGGTCAATATGGCGAGCGCGAGGATGGCGGGAAATCGCATGTTGTGATCCTTATTCCAGATTGCGATCTTTTCTAGCGCCGATTGGCTGATGCGAAGCTGACGGCCATGCGGCATAGTGCTGACAGTCAGACGACAGTTGCGCGCGCTAATTTTCGCTGTTTGGAACGAATGATCGCACGTCCGTCGGGACGAAGACCGGTCGGCGTCGGTGGGAGGATGGATCTTGGTGGCAATGACGGCAGCGCCGGGTGCGGCGGACGGCAAACGACCGAAGCTTTATGGCCAGCTCTATGTGCAGGTTCTCGTGGCCATCGCGGCGGGCATCCTGGTCGGCGTGCTGTGGCCCGACGTCGGGGCGTCGCTGAAGCCGCTGGGCGACGCGTTCATCAAGCTGGTCAAGATGGTGATCGCGCCGCTCATCTTCCTGACCATCGTCACCGGCATCGCCGGCATGGGCGAATTGAAATCGGTCGGGCGCGTCGCGGGCAAGGCCTTTATCTATTTCCTCTGCTTCTCGACGCTGGCGCTGGTGATCGGGTTGATCGTGGCCAATGTGGTGCAGCCGGGGGCGGGGATGAATATCGACCCGGCCAGCCTCGATACCGCCGCGGTCAGCGAATATACGAAGCGGGCGCACGACACGACGCTCACCGGCTTCCTGCTCAACATCATCCCCGAAACCTTCGTCGGCGCGTTCACCGACCATAATATCCTCCAGGTCCTGTTCCTCGCGATCCTGTTCGGCATTTCGCTGGCGCTGGTCGGCGATCGGGCCCAGCCGGCGCTGACCATCCTCGATTCGGTGGCGGCGGGGTTCTTTCGCCTCGTCGCGATCCTGATGCGCGCGGCGCCGATCGGCGCGTTCGGCGCGATGGCCTTCACCATCGGCAAGCATGGCGTCGGCAGCCTCGCCAATCTCGCGGCGCTGCTCGCCACCTTTTACATCACCTCGGCGCTGTTCGTCTTCGTCGTGCTGGGCGCGGTCGCGCGCTACAATGGTTTTTCGCTCTGGCGCCTGCTGCGCTATCTGCGCGCCGAACTGCTGCTCGTCCTCGGGACATCCTCGTCGGAGTCGGCACTGCCCAGCCTGATGGAAAAGATGGAGGCCGCGGGCTGCCCCAAGGCGGTGGTCGGCATGGTGGTGCCGACGGGATACAGCTTCAACCTCGACGGAACGAACATCTATATGACGCTGGCGGCGCTGTTCATCGCGCAGGCCACCGGGGTCGAACTGTCGCTCGGCCAGCAATTGCTGTTGCTGGGGGTCGCGATGCTCAGTTCGAAGGGCGCCGCGGGGGTGACCGGGGCGGGCTTCGTCACGCTGGCGGCGACGCTGTCGGTCGTGCCCACCGTGCCGGTGGCGGGCATGGCGCTGATCCTGGGCGTCGACCGGTTCATGAGCGAATGCCGGTCGATCACCAATTTCATCGGCAATGCGGTGGCGACGATCGTCGTCGCGCGCTGGGAGGGCGGGCTCGACCGCGACGCGCTGAACGCGGCGCTGCACCCTGCCGATCCGCTGGTCGACGCACCCGTCGAAATGCCGCCGCCGGTCGCCACCGCGACAGCCGAGTGACAGCCAAGGCGATTATTCCGGGATCAAGGGTGCCGACCAGAACAGGCGGATCCGCAATCCGGTGAGAGGAGAATTCCATGACCAAGCTTATGTTCAAGGTGGCGGCTGCCGCCATGTTTATGACGATGCCGATGACCGTCCAGGCCGGTGATGAAATTCCGCGCGCCGCCTCGACGCCGCAGACGGCGAAGAACTGGGTCGCCCCCGCGGGCAAGAACCTGGCCCAGTCGATCGTCGACGGCATCGTCGCGGGGCATCCCGAACTGGTCAGCATTACGATCCACGCCATCCCCGCCGGCATGACCGATTATACGATGATCGCGGGCACCTTTCCCGACCGCGTCGGCAATGTCTCGTCGCCGGGCGACGTGATCACCGCCAAGAAGGGCGTGACCCAGGTCGAATCGAAATGGGGCACCCCCGATTTCAACAAGAAGGTCTCGATCCTCGTTCCGCTGAAGGACCAGTCGGGCAAATATCTGCCGGTCACGATGGTCCTCGCGTTCAAGCAGTCGCCCGACAGCGGGCTGATCGACATCGACTTCATGCAGCCCGGCGTTCGCATCCGCGATGCGGTGGCATCGAAGATCCCGAGCACCGAGGCGCTCTTCTCGATCGTCAAATAACGTACGCCAATCGCATGACGGAAAAGGGCGGCCCTTGATCGGGTCGCCCTTTTTCATGCCTGTGACGGGCGCCGGGGGGACAAAAAGAGAGCCGCGCGACCCGTGGACCGCGCGGCTCCGATGCGGGAGCTCGGGAGAAAAGCTCCGTTTCGCTAAAAATTGACCGAGAAGTTGAGCCGCACCCGGTTCAGCCAGTCGCGCGGCTGGTTGGTCCCGGCATAGAGCGGGTCGAGCGGCCGATAATGATAGAGCGTCAGGTTGAGCAGCGTGTTGGCGCGGGGTACATAATCGACGCTCAGCGAGTGCAGCATATAGTTGGTCGCGATGTCGATATTGTCGTGGCTGAACGCCGCGAGCACCGCATCGACCTCGGTCCGGCTATAGCCATAGCCGAAGCGCAGGTCGTGCGGTTTCGATGCGCGGCCGACAAACAGGTCGGCGCCATAGCCGGTGTCGGCGTCGACCGCCGCGCCGTAATTATGGACATAATTGCCGATCAGCTGGACCGGCCAGCGCTCGCCCAGCCCCGTGAAGGTCGCCGACCCGACGATGTCGAGCATGTCGAAGTCCGAGAGGTAGCGGCCCGCCGGGGTCAGCAGGTTCGACCGGAAGTCGCCGGCATCGGCACCGGTGATCGAGTTCAGGCGATAGTCGTAATAGCCGGCCGCGAGTTCGGCGTGGAAGACGCCGGGCGCGGTCGCGAATTCGATCTGGCCGCCGACCATGCTGCTGTCCTTGGCGCGGCTCGCTTCGTCGATCTGGAAATAGAGGCCGGTGGCCTTGAGCGACGCGCCGCCGGGCAGCGGTTGCTTATAGGCCGCCGACAGACCCTGCGGGCTGACGTCGCCGTCCCACACCAGGTCGGTGCGGCGGAACGGCTGGGGAATCTTGCCGGCGTGGACGACCAGATTGCCCCAGGTCCCGCGCAGGTAGATCTGGTCGAGGCTGACGCGCAGGTCGTCGTCCCAGTTCGACAGCGTCACATCGGCGGTGTTCGGATCGTCGTCGTCGCCGGTCGAAAGCTGGGCGCCCGCCATGATATGGTCCGAAACCGCATAATTGGCGCGCAGCCGCGCCCGGACGACGCCGCGGTCGCGGTTGCGCGCGTCGGCATCGCCGAAATTGCTTTCATAGCGGACGCGCACGTCGCCCGAGAGCTGGAGCTTCGACGCCGGCTTGGCGGCGAGGGCGACCGGTGCGGGTGCCGCGACAGCCCCTGAGATTGGTGCCCCCGAGACCGGCGTCGCGGGCGGCGGCGCGACGGGCACGCCGGTGATCCGGCCGAGCGTGTTTTCGACCTGCGCAATGCGCGCCGCGGTTTGCGCTTGTTCGGCCTTCAGCGCGTCGAGCTGGCGTTGCAGATCGGCGATCTGTTCGGCCGATGCCGACTGCGCCATCGCCCCCGACGACGCGGTCGCGAACAGCAGCGAAAGGGCGATTGCGGCGGCCCGCAGGGGCGTGCGCGATCGGGCCGCGAAGCGGCCTCCGAAAGTCCGGTTTTCTGCCATTTTTTTCCTCTCCATTTGCTCTTTTCGGCGTCGGGAGGGCTTGCCTCGCGCTCGTTTACATGCCTAGTTAGGTCCCTAATCTGTCGCGAAGCTGTCGATGAACGGCGACGACGGACCGGCCCGAGGAGTGGCCGAGGGAGAGGGTTGCGATGCGAATTCTGGTCGTCGAGGACGATCCCGATCTGGGCGACGCCTTGCTCAAGCGGCTCAGCCGCGAGGGGCATGCGGTCGATCTGCAGTCTGACGGCGAGGCCGCCGACGATGTGCTGTGCTATCAGGATTATGAGGTCGTGGTGCTCGACATCGGCCTGCCCGGGATGGATGGCTTCGAAGTCCTGCGCGCGATGCGGCGGCGGGGGTCGCTGACCCCGGTGCTGATGCTCACCGCGCGGTCGAATATCGAGGACCGGGTCGATGCGCTCGACGTCGGCGCCGACGACTATCTGTCGAAGCCGTTCGACTTTCGCGAGTTCGACGCGCGGTGCCGCGCGCTGCTGCGCCGTTCGCAGGGGATGGCGTCGAACGTCACCGCGATCGGCGACATGGTCTTCGATCGCAACGCCAAGCTGGTGCGGGTCGGCGACACCCAGCTGACCTTGCCGAACCGCGAATTCCGCCTGCTCGAAATCCTGATCGGCAACATGGGGCGCGTGCTGAGCAAGGACCAGATCGCCTCGCAGCTCTTCGATTTCGACGACGATGCCGGTCCCAATGCGATCGAGCTCTATATCGGGCGCCTGCGCCGCAAGCTGGAGGGCGCGCTGGTCGTCCGCACCGTGCGCGGCGTCGGCTATGTCGCGGAAGCCCCTGCGGCATCGTGACCGCACGGACCACCTCGCTGCGGCTTCGCCTCGCGGGGACGCTGGGGGTCGTCTTCCTGATCGGGATGGTCGCGCTCTACGCCGCGGCGATGTCCTATGCAAAGCTGGCCGCCGACAAATCCTATGACCGGCTGCTCGGCGGGTCGGCGCTCTCGATCGCCGAAACGCTGTCGATCCTCGACGGCAAGGTCCAGGTCGATATTCCCTATTCGTCGCTCGACATGCTGTCGGCGGCGCCCGACGACCGGGTCTTCTACCGTGTCGTCGGACCCGACCGGCGGACGGTGACCGGCTATCCGGACCTGCCCGACGTGCCGCAGCGCCGCAGCTTGCGCAGCGAAAGCGACACATCGGGACAATTCTACGACGCGCGCTATCGGGGCGAGGATGTCCGCTTCGTGTCGCTGGCGCGCGAGATCGCGCAGCCGGGGACGACGGGCTGGGTCTATGTGCAAGTCGGTCAGACCCGCCGCGCGCGCGACGCGCTGACGCGCGACCTTGTGTTCGGTTCGCTGGCGCCGATCCTGCTGATGACGGTCGTGGCGCTCGGCGTCGTGTGGTTCGGGGTCACGCTGGCCTTGCGTCCGCTCGGCCGGCTCAGCGGCGAACTCGCGAGCCGCCAGCCCGAAGACCTCGATCCGGTGGTCACGCCCGTTCCCGCCGAAATCGCGCCGGTCGTGGATTCGATCAACGGTTTCATGAGCCGGCTGCACGACAATATCGATACGCTGCGCAGCTTCATCGGCGACGCCGCGCACCAGCTCCGCACCCCGCTCGCGGTGATCCAGGCGCAGGCGCAGCTGGCGGAGGACGGCGACCAGGGGGACATGCGCGGCAGCCTCGTCGCGATCCGCCGCAACGCCGCGAAACTGACGCGGCTGGTGAACCAGATGCTCAGCGACGCGACGGTCCAGCACCGCTCGGACGTCCGGGTCTTCACCGAATTCGACCTGCTCGCGACCGTCCGCCAGAGCGTCCGCGAGGCGGTGCCGATGGCCGAAGACAGCGACGTCCGCTTCACCAGCCCGCTGGCGCAGGCGCCGATGGTCGGCGACCGGGTGATGATCGGCGAAGTGGTCAAGAACTTGATCCAGAATGCGTTGACCCACGGCCGGTCCGAACATGGCGAAGTGTCGCTGATGCTGGTCGAGACCCCCGACGGCTATCTGCTCAGCGTCGCCGATCGCGGGAAGGGAATCCGGCCGGACGACCGCGAACAGGTGTTCGAACGCTTTGCCCGCCGCAACAACGACGAACCGGGGGCGGGGCTCGGCCTCGCGATCGTTCGCCGCGCGGTCGAAAGCCATCGGGGTGTGATCACGCTCGGCGACCGCGAGGGCGGCGGGTTGCTGGTCGAGATCGCGCTGCCGCGCCGGGCGCGACGGTCATGATGCGCGGCATGATTTTCGCGCTATTCTGCCTGCTTTCGCTGGCGGGCTGTGCCGAGAAGGCCGCCGACCGGGGCGCCGCCGCCGAAACGCGAACCCTGACGATCTACAGCACTTCGGACCTTGAGGTCTTTCAGCCGGTCATCGACGATTTCCGGACCACCCACCCCGACATCATGATCGAATATGTCGATCTGGAAGCTGCCGAACTCGACCGGCGCTTTCGCGAGGAAAGCGCCGGCGCGGGATCGCCCGCCGACCTGTTGCTCAGCGCCGCGATGGATTTGCAGGTGCGGCTGGTGAACGACGGCTTTGCCGCGCCGCACCGGTCGCCGAACGCGGCGATGGTGCCCGGCTGGGCGCGGTGGCGCGACGAGGCGCTGGGCTTCACCTTCGAACCCGTCGTCATGGTGTTCAACCGCAAGGCGATGGCGGGGCGGCGCATTCCGATGTCGCGACCCGAACTGCTCGCCGCGCTGCGCGAGGATCCCGAATTCTGGCGCGGCCGGATCGGCACCTATGACGCCGCCACCAGCAGCGTCGGCTATCTCGTCGTATCGCAGGATGCCCGGCAAAGCAGCGATTTCGGGGCGATCGCGGAGGCGTTTCGCGACAACCGGGTGGTGACCGCGGGCACGACGTCGGAGGTGTTGCGCCGGATCGAAAGCGGCGAGCTCGCGGTCGGCTATAACGTCCTCGGCTCCTATGCCCGCGCCGAGGCCGATCGGTCGAGCAACCTCGAGCTTGTCTATCCCAGCGACTATACGCTGGCGGTCGCACGCACGGCCGTCGTCCCGAAAAGCGCACCCGAGGCGGCGGCGGCGCATCTGTTCCTCGAATATCTGCTGTCGATTCGCGGGCAGCGTATCCTGACCAATCGAAGCCGGCTCAGCGCGGTGAGGCCCGAGATCGACGGGCCGTACAGCCGCTTGGGCATCGCCGAAAAAAGCGTCGGGCCGCTCCGCCCGATCGCACTGGGGCCGGGCCTTCTCGTCTATCTCGACGCGCAGAAACGCCAGCGTTTGCTGGACCTGTGGAGCGGCCACAGCGCACGCTGAGCGGCGGAATCCACGCTGTCGCTGCCATGACAGGCCGGTGACAGCAACCTCTGTCAGAACATCCATCATAGAGCCGGACTGATCGGCCGCGCGGCATGATGCCGCGACAATCGAATACCGCCACGAGCGGTACGGGGATGGAGAGAGAGATGTCGGGGGTAACCCAGTGCTGACCCTGCTTGGCTTTGGAATGGTGATCACGTTCATGGCGTTGATCATGACCAAGCGGCTGTCGCCGATGGTCGCGCTGATCCTGATTCCCGTCCTCTTCGCGCTTGTCGGCGGCTTCGGCGGTCCGAAGCTCGGCGAGATGATGATCGACGGTGTGAAGACGCTCGCACCGACCGGCGTCATGCTGATGTTCGCGATCCTCTATTTCGGCATCATGATCGATGCCGGACTCTTCGACCCGGTGGTGCGCCGCATCCTCGCGGTCGTCGATGGCGATCCGCTGAAGGTCGTGATCGGGACCGCCGTTCTTGCCGCCTTCGTGTCGCTCGATGGCGACGGTTCGACGACCTATATGATCGTCTGCGCGTCGATGCTGCCGCTCTATCGCCGGCTCGGGATGAACGCGCTGAACCTGACCTGCGTCGCCATCCTCGCGGGCGGGGTGATGAACCTGACACCTTGGGGCGGTCCGCTGGCCCGTGCGGCCAGCGCGCTTCAGATCGACCCCTCGGCGATCTTCGTGCCGATGATCCCCACCATGGTGGTCGGCGTGATCGGCGTGATCGCCCTCGCCTGGCATCTGGGGCTGGCCGAGCGCCGCCGCCTGGGCGTCCTTGCGTTGCAACCCGCCTATGCCTTCGGCTCGCTGAGTTCGGCGGCGACAAGCGGCGCTGCGCTGCGGGAAGCGATGCGCTCCGACGCCTCGCCCGATGGCCTCGCCAATGACGGGCTGATGGAAGAATCGGCGCTGCTGCCGGCCGAAAATGGCGAGGCCGAGGCGCTGCGTCGGCCCAAGCTGCTGTGGGTCAACGCGCTGCTGACGATCGCCCTAATGGCCGGGCTGATCATGGCGGTGCTGCCGCTGCCGATCCTCTTCATGATCGGTTTCGCGCTGGCGCTGGTGATCAATTATCCGAAAGTCGACGAGCAGCGTCGCCGGGTCGCCGAACATGCCAAGAATGTCATCGCGGTCGTTTCGCTGATCTTTGCCGCCGGCGTGTTCACCGGCATTCTCGGCGGCACCGGCATGGTCGATGCGATGTCGAAAAGCTTCCTTGCGATCATTCCCGATGCATGGGGTCCCTATCTGGCCCCGATCACCGCGATCGCGAGCATGCCTTTCACCTTCTTCATCTCGAACGACGCCTTTTATTACGGCGTGCTGCCCGTCGTGTCGGAGGCCGCCGGCCACTATGGCATCGGCCAGCTCGAGATGGCGCGCGCGTCGTTGATGGGACAGCCCGTCCACCTTCTGAGCCCGCTGGTGCCGTCGACCTACCTGCTGGTCGGCCTCGCTGGCGTCGAGTTCGGGGATCACCAGAAATTTACGCTGAAATGGGCTGTCGCGATCTGTCTGCTGATGACGGCGACCGCAATGGCCACCGGGATATTTCCGCTGGTCTCGATGACCTGAGACCAAAGACCGTTTTGGATTTTCCACCCACGCGGGGCAACCGCGGGGTGAATGAAGGGGAAGAGAAGATGAAGACCGCACGATTTATGATCGCCACCGCCCTGTTCGCGCTGGTGCCTGCAACGCCCGGCTTTGCGCAAACGAACGACGACCAGGCGGCAGCCGGCGCGCAGGAGGACGAGGCGGCCGAAGACGAAGCCATCATCGTCACCGGCACCTTCCTCGACGACGGGTCGAAGAGCGCGATGAAGATGGACGTCCCCGTCCTCGACACGCCCTTTTCGGTGTCGAGCTATTCGAACGAGTTCGTGAAGTCGCTCGAGACACAGAGCGTCGCCGACCTCTACAACTACATGACCGGCCTCAAGAAGTCGGGCGGTACCGCCTATGACATCACGCTGCGCGGGTTCAAGTCGAGCGGCGACGACCGCAACTCGATCATGGTCGACGGCCTGCCGGGCCTGACCGGACGCTATGGTTCGCCGCCGACGATCGGCGTCGAGCGCATCGAACTGGTGAAGGGTCCGATGTCGGTGCTTTACGGCCAGATCCAGCCGGGCGGCTTCGTCAATATCATCACCAAAAAGCCGCAGGCGCAGGCCGCGACGACGATCGAACTGCGCGGCAACACCTGGCTCAGCAAGAACCGCCATGCCTTCGACCATTTCGGCCTGACCGGTTCGATCGACTCGACCGGCGCGCTCGCCGGCGACGGCGCGCTGATGTACCGCCTCGTCGCCCAATATGGCGACAATGACGGTTTCCGCGATTTCGCCAATCAGAAGCAGACCTTCGTCGCACCCAGCCTGACCTGGGAAATCGGTCCCGACACCACATTGACGGTTCAGGGCGAATATCGCCGCACACGCGAAAAGTTCGACAATGGTCTGGCCGCGCCCTTCGACGGGCTCACCTCGGTGACCAGCACGATCTACGATATCGACGCGGTCGCGCCGATCACCACCACCTATCAGTCGCCCGACGATTTCCGCGTCGAGGAAGGCAAGGCGCTGAGCGCCTATTTCAAGCATGACTTCGGAAACTGGGCGCTCAACGTCAGCGGCCGTCACGTCGACTACAGCAGCCACCAGCAGGAATTTTCGAGCGTCAACGTCGCGCGCATCGCGGGCGAGTTCCGCGTCACCCGCCGCGCCCGCGAACTCAAGACCGATCGCAAATACGATTATATCGACGTCAACCTGAACGGCGAGTTCGAGACCTTCGGGCTCGAACACAAGCTGCTCGTCGGGGTTAACGCCGGCAAGGATCAGGTAAGCGAAAATCGCCTGAAATTCTTCAACTCGAACAATCGCAACGCCGCTGGCGTATGCCCCGTCGGCGGGACCTGTCTCGACATCAGTCTCTACAATCCCGACTTCAGTGCCTTTCCGAGTTTCGAGTCCTTGCCGGCGCTCAATCCGGCATTGACCGGTCAGGCAAGTTTGCTGACGCACCGCATCATCGATTCCAGCAACTGGGGCATCTACCTGTCGGACCTGATTACCGTGACCGACTGGCTCAAAGTCAGCGCTTCGGTTCGCAAGTTCCGCGAAAAGGCCGTGGTGCAGCCCGACGCACGCAATACGCCGACCGTGATCAATACCCGCATTACCAAACGGGATTTTCTGCCGAGCTTTGGCATCCTGCTCCAGCCGAAGGACAATATCACCATCTATGGCAGCTATGCCGAATCCTTTGTGCCGGCCGATCCCGGTATCTTCGACGCCGACGGAAATAACTTCTTCAAGCCGCTCGAAGGCAAACAATATGAGGTCGGCATCAAGGCCGAGGATCTGCTCGATGGCCGCCTGAATGCAACCGCAGCGCTCTATCGCATCGATCAGACGGGCCAGATTACGCAGTTCCAATGCCCGCTCGGCAGCTGTTCGGCACAGCTCGGCGAAGCGCGGTCGGATGGCTTTGAAATCGAAGGGAATTATGAGCCGATCGATAATTGGCAGTTCATTTTCGGTTACACCCATATCAACGCCCGCGTGTTGAGCGCTTCGGTCAAGGATCAGAAATTTCAGGAAGGTCTGCCGCTCGCCAACGTCGCGAAGGATGCGGCCAATTTGTGGACCCGCTACGACTGGGAAAATGGTTTCGGCGTCGGTCTCGGCGTAACCTATACCGGTCCGCGTGCGGGCATCTTGCCCACGAACAAGGACGACCTCAAACCGCTCGACCTGCCCGGATATCTGCTCGTCGACGCGGGGATCTACTACAAGGCCGAGCGCTTCTCGGTGAACCTCAAGCTCGGCAATCTCTTCGACAAGAAATATTACGAAAGCTCGGGCGCCGGTTCGTCGGGCCGCGTCCAGATCCAGGCCGGCCAGCCGCGCTACGCGACGCTGACCACGCGCTTCACCTTCTGATCATGCAAAGGGTCGCCAACATCATGCGCCGACATGCCTTGCGGTCGCTCGTTGCCCTGTCGCTCGTCGCGACCGGGGCCGCGGCGGCGAACGCCGAACCCTATCAGAAGGGCGAGCCCGTCAGCGGCACCATCCGCAACTATGGCTTCGGCCTCGGCGGGGTGCTGGTCCAGTGGCAGGAAGCGTTCAGGAAGCTGCATCCCGAGATCGTGTTCGAAAACACCCTGCCGACCAGCGACGCCGCCTTTCCGGCGCTGGTGACCAACGTCACCGACCTCGGCCCGAACGGCGGCGAACCGGCGATCGTCGAGGCCCTGAGCTTCTTCGAAACCCATGGCTATCACGCCTCCTATGTCGTCGTCGCGTCGGGCTCCTATGACCGCGAGGGCCGCTCGAACGGGCCGGTGGTGTTCGTGCACAAGGACAATCCGCTGAAGCAGCTGACCGTCGAGCAGCTCGACGGCATCTTCGGGTCGGAGCGGTCGGGCGGCCTGCGCGGCTTCGAATGGACCGAAAAGGACGCGCGCGGCCCCGAAAAGGACATCCGCACCTGGCGCCAGCTCGGCGTCAGGACCGGCCCTTGCGCAAACAAGCCGATCAAGACCTATGGCCATGGCCCGTCGGGGACCACCCGCTTCTTCCAGCTCCATGTGCTCGGCGGCAGCGACAAGTGGAACCCCAATTACAGCGGCCATGTCGAAACCGGCAGCAAGCAGATCCCGGCCGACGAGCGCCACCACGGCCGCCTCGGCGCCAAGCATATGCTGGGCGAGCGGCTGGCGAACGACCCGTGCGCGATCGGCTGGTCGGTGATGTCGCAGGCGAAGGAGATCGCGGGGCTCAAGCCCGTCGCGCTCGCCGCGCGCGGCACGACCAACTATGTCCTGCCGAGCGAGGCGAGCTTTCGCGACCGCAGCTATCCGCTGGTCCGCAACATCTACATCTATTTCGACCGCAAGCCGGGCACCGCGATGGAGCCGCGCTTCCGCGAGTTCCTGCGCTTCGCGCTGAGCGACGAGGGGCAGAAGATGGTCGCCGACGCCGGCTATCTGCCGCTGCCCGCCAAGATGCTCGCCGAACAGCGCGCCAAACTCGATTGAACTGCAACAATGCCCCGCGATGCACGCGGGGCCAAAGGGGAAGAGCGATGAAGGTCAGAATTTTCAGCCTGCGCCAGCTTTGGGGGGCCTTGATGCTCCTGCTGGCCGCGACATTCGCCGGACCGGCACTGGCGCAGACCGCCAATGTGCTGATCAAGGTGCCCGTCGGCACCGAAACGCCCGAGGGGCTGGCGACCACGCTGGCCGCATGGCGCCAGTCGGGCCAGGTCTCCGATGCCATCTGGCTCGAGGCTGACGAGGAAAAGGGCGCGGCCTTCAGCCGGTTCGTCGCGCTCGAATTCCCGACCGAGGGCAGCTATCAGGCGTGGGTCCGCGAGGGCCAGCCGAAGCTCGCCGCCGCGCTCGACGTCAAGCGCGTCGACGTGCTGACCCATGGCGAAAAGACCCCGCGCGATTCGAACAATTCGGTCTTCAAGATCAACATGTACGAACCGACCGCGCCCGAGGCGAAGCAGCGCGAATTCGCGACCGGCTATATCAAGCCGCTGATGGACGGCCAGATCGCCGGCAAGCTGCTGATGCGCTACACCATGTATCTGGAACGCGGCGCGGGCGGCAAGACCTGGCTCTTGATGGAATATCGCGATCCGGTCGCCTTCGCCAAATCGGAGGATTTCAAGGGCGTGCTGCGTCCGCAGCTCCTCCGGGACAATGCGACCTACGCCGCGTTCGACAAGGTCAAGGATTCGCTGCGCACGACGGGCCCGGAAACCTTGTCGAGCTATCGCGAATTGCCGCCGCCGTCGCTGCCGAACCTGCCGTCGTACAAGCCCGAATTCCGGGTCGTCGGCGGCCTGCGCATCGTGGGCAGCGAGCTCAAGAATGCCGTGCCGCAGCTCGCCGCCGGCTTCGCGCAATTCCACCCCGAGGCGAAGATGGCGACGAGCCATATCCCGTCGAGCGAGGGCGGCATCGCCGGTCTCTACATGGGCGTCTCGGACGTCGCGCCGATGGGCGACGATGCCAAGATCACCGACATGATGCCCTTCTACAACGCCTTCGGTTATATGCCGACCGAGATTTCGGTCGCGACCGGCGGTTATGAAAAGCGCGGGTCGCTGTTCGCCTGGGCGATCGTCGTCAACAAGAACAACCCGCTCAACGAAATCTCGATGGACCAGCTCGAACGGCTGTTCGGCTCCGAACGCACCGGCGGCTGGGAACTGTACAAGGGCGACTATAAATATACGTCGAAATATGCGCTCGACCGTTCGAAGCTGATCCGCACCTGGGGCCAGCTCGGCGTCAAGGGCGCAATGGCGAACAAGGAGGTCGAAACCTTCGGCTATGTCGCGCCGGGCTTCGCGATCGCGATCCAGCGCCACCTCCTTTACTGGTCGCAGAAGATGAACCCCAACTTCCGCGAATATGTCGAGGCGAAGCAGGCGGTCCCGGGTACCGAAAAGGATATCGCGAGCACCGCGGCGCTCGAAGACCTGTCGAAGAACCCGAACGCCATCGGCATCGCCTCGCTGATGCACGTCAAAAACTATCCCGATGTGAAGGTGCTGAGGGTCATCCCGCGCGGCGGCGGTGCCGCGGTCGCGCTGACGCCGGACTCGGTGGCGGGCCGCACCTATCCGCTGATCCGTGACGGCTATTTCTACGTCAACAAGGCGCCGGGTCAGAAACTCGATCCCAAGGTACGCGAATTCATGCGCTTCGTGCTCAGCCGCGAAGGTCAGGAAATCATCGCCCGGGTCGGCTATTATTATCCGCTGACCCCCGAATATCTGGCCGAGCAGCTGAAGAAGCTCGACTGATATGCTGATCGCCCGGCCCGCGATGCCGTGACATCGCGGGCCGGGCCGGCCGGCACTGCGCGATGCGCGTCCCGCAGTGCCGGCACTAACCGAAGAAGCGGAGCCGATGAAAAAGCCTTTGACCGGATTGTCGCTGATCCTTCTCGCCGCGGGGACCACCGCCTTCGCGCAGGAGGACAAGCGTCCGACCGGCGAAACCTATGACCAGATTTTCCAGCGCCTCGGCGACGGAATGCGCGAGAATATCATCATCCGCGGCGAGCATGACGCGCGTACCGATGCGCGCAAGCACAAGCGTTTCTACACCGACCTTCAACCGCTGGCCGACCTGCCGCCCTATCGGCCCGCGAAGCAGCTGACGGGCACGATCCGCGTATCGGGCCTCTATCTCCACGACGGGCTGATCAAGGACCAGTGGATCGAGTCCTTCCAGCGCTTCCATCCGGGCGTGAAGGTCGTGATCCTGCCCAAGGGCACAATCGCATCGGGCGCGGTCGATATCGAGACCGGGCCGCGCATTTCCGACCGCCTGCGTGCCGCCTCGCAATATGAGCAGGCGACCGGCGAGCGATTGTTCGAGATCGACTGGGCGACCGGCAGTTACGACGTGCCCGGCTGGAGCCCCGGCTTCGTGATCTTCGTCCACAAGGACAACCCGATCGCACATCTGTCGGTCGAACAGCTCGACGGCATTTTTGCGGGGTCGCGCACCGGCGGGTGGAAGGGCACGACCTGGGACCCGGGCGTCGCGCGCGGGCCCGAAAAGAACATCCGCACCTGGGGCGACCTCGGCCTCACCGGCGAATGGGCCGACAAGCCGATCATGATCTACGGCCGCCCGCTGAAGTACAACATCCAGCTTGGTTTCGAGCGCAAGATCTTCCAGGGCGGCGACGTCTGGAACGAAAATACGCTCGAATATAGCCATGAGGCGAACCCCGACGGCACGCGTTATTCCTCGTCGGTGGAAATGGTCAGGGACATGTCCGCCGACCGCTACGGCATCTCCTTTTCCGACATGGGATCGAACCGTCCCGGCATCCGCGCGGTGCCGATCGGTGCCAGCGCGGCGGGGCCGTTCGTGCCGATCTCGCTGACCAGCCTGCGCGACCGCTCCTATCCGCTGTTCATCGAACAATGGGCGCAGGTGCGCGTGGCGCCGGGCCAGCCGCTCGATCCGCTGGTCAAGGAATTCCTGACCTTCATGCTCAGCCGCGACGGACAGGACGGTGTGCAGCGCGACGGCAAATGGATCACCTTGCCCGCCGTGCGCGCCGCCGAGATGCGCGCGAAGCTCGACACCACCGGCGAGCGCGTCGACCCGCATGCACTGGGGCTGCAACTCGACCAGCTGGCGCCGAAGAAATGGGATGGCGAAAGCCCCGATGAGACGGGCCGGACCGTCGCGACGCGCGCTTACTACAAGACCGCGTTCGACCTGTCCGGGCTTCCCGTCTATGCCCCGGCCGCGCCGGTTGCCGGTACGGTGCGGATGCCGGCGAGCGGGCAGTTGATGGGCAGCACCGCGGGCAAGGCGCTGATCGCGGCCTTCAACCGGCACCAGCCCGAGGTGCGCTTCGAGATCCGCGACGGCGACCTCAACGACGACGCCGTCGACCTGTCGATCGGGCGCCGCTGGAGCAGCTATTTTGCGGGCGAGGTCTATGATTTCCAGTTGAAGCGCGACCGCAGCCCGCGCGAAATCCAGATCGCGACCGGATCGTTCGACGTCGCCGGCTGGAGCCCCGCCATCGCGGTCTTCACCGGCAAGGATGTGAAGCTTAAAGGTCTGACCATCCGCCAGCTCGACGGCATCTTCGGCGGCCCGCGCCGCGGCGGCTGGGTCTCGACGACCTGGCGGCGGCAGGCCGGGCGCGGGGCGGACCGGAATATCCGCCGGTGGCGCGATCTGGGTGTCACCGGCTTCTGCGCCGACAAGCCGATCGACGTTTACGTCCCGCCGCTCAAATATCATCTGATGTCGGTGTTCGAGCGCAAGGTGCTCGTCGGCGGCAATATGTGGAACGACAATGCGCGCGAAATCCCGCTTGCGCTGAAGAATGGCAAGCGGACGCATCCGGGCGAAGATCGCGTGGCGGCGGCGGTGCGCGACCGCTGCGGCATCGCCTTCGCCGATCCGGGCGTGAAGGTGAAGGGCGCGGTGATGGTGCCGGTCGCACGCGACGAGGCCAGTCCCTTCGTGCTGCCGACGCTGAAGAGCGTGCAGGACCGCAGCTATCCGCTGCATCTCGAAACCTATGCCTATGCCGATGCGCAGCCCGATCAGCCGATGGCGCCCGCGGTGCGCGAGTTCCTGCGCTTCGTGCTCAGCCGCGAAGGCCAGGCGATCATCCAGCGCGACGGCAAATGGCTGCCGCTGACCGCCGAAGTCGCGCGCGCCGAGGCCGCGAAAATCGACCTCGCTCTTCCCCGGGTAACCGCGAAATGAAGGACCACGCCATGAAGCCGCTCCCCCTGACCCTGATGGCGCTGATGCTCGCCGCACCCGCTGCAGCGCAGATGCAGCCGGCACCGTCGCCCGCACCGGCGGAAGAGCCGACCAATGCCAAGCGCAGCATCTGGACCCTCGATGTCACCGGCTTCCGCAAACAGAAGGCGACGCTCGGCGGCTATACCAAGAAATGGGACCTGTCGGACCTGCCGGTGTATAAGCCGAAGCGGCAGGTCAGCGGCAAGCTGCGCATCTGGGGCAGCAATTATCTGAAGGACGGCCCGCTCGGCGAATATTGGTCGAGCGAGTTCAGGAAGTTCCACCCCGGCATCGAATTCGAGTTCAACCTGCCGACGGCGGGGATCGCGGTGCCGGGCGTCGCGGGCAAGGTCGCCGACCTCGGCGTCGGGCGCCCCGCGACGCTGATGGATCATCTGACCTTTGAGCAGGTCTATAAATATCCGGTCACCGAGATCACGGCCGCGACGGGGTCGTATGACGTCTATGGCTGGTCGCCGGGTTTCATCATCCTCGTCCACAAGGACAACCCGATCAAGCAGATCAGCATGAAACAGCTCGACGGCGTGTTCGGCACCGCACGCAACGGCGGCTATGACGGCAGCGTCTATCGCAACGACTATCCGTTCAAGCGCGGCGCCGACGAGAATATCCGCACCTGGGGCCAGCTTGGCGCGACCGGCGAATGGGCAAACAAGCCGATCCATCCGTGCGGCCAAAGCCCGCGCGCGAATATCCAGGTCGTGTTCCAGAATCTCGTCCTGCGCGGCAGCGACCAGTGGGTCGAGGGTTATCAGGCCTTCGCCAATTATGCGACGCCCGAGGGTACGATCGCATCGTGGAGCAAGCAGGTGCTCGACTTCGCCGAGGGCGACCCGCTCGCCATCTGCATCGCCTCTCCGCTGGCGCTCGGCCCGAACCTCAAGGAACTGGCGGTACAGGGATTCGACGGCGGCCCCTTCGTCACGCGCACGCTGGAGAGCACCCGTGACCGCAGCTATCCGCTGATCAACGAGATCTTCTTCTACGCCAACAAGGCACCCGGCCAGCCGATGGATCCCAAGGTGGAAGAGTTTCTCCGTTTCGTCCTGAGCCAGCAGGGGCAGGAACAGATCCAGCGCGAGGGCCGCTACACGCCGCTGACCGCCGCGGTGGTCAAGGCGCAGCTCGCCAAGCTCGAGCCGGGCGCGCAATGATGCGGCTGGCAATCCTCACCATCGCCCTGCTCGCGGCGACCCCGGCCGCGGCGCAGGCACCCGTCGGCTCGATGAACTCGCTCGACCTGCAAAAGGCTCGCGCCGACGCGCTGAAGACCAAGGGCTTCCGCCGCGCCTATACGATCGAATTCGATCTGTCGCAGCTCCCGGAATACAAGCCGTCGGCGCCGATGAAGGGCGTCATCCGGCAATGGGGATCGAACTATCTCGCCGACAGCCCGCTGCAGGGCTATTTCGAGGAAGCGTTCAGGAAATATCACCCCGGGGTGACGTTCGAGAATAATCTCGCGAGCACCTTCATCGGCATGGCCGGGCTCTATACCGGACAGGCCGATCTCGCGCCGATGGGCCGGCGCCCGAGCTGGGAGGAACTGCAGGCCTATCAGCGGATGATGGGCGGCCTGCCCGCCGAAGTGATGATGGCGACGGGGTCGTTCGACGTATCGGGCTGGTCCTTCGCGCTCGTGCCCTTCGTCCACAAGGACAATCCGCTCAAGTCGCTGACCATCGAACAGCTCGACGGCATCTTCGGTGCCGAGCGTCAGGGCGGGTGGAAGCTCAATAGCTGGGACGCCAGCGTCGCGCGCGGCCGGGACAAGAATATCCGCACCTGGGGCCAGCTCGGACTCACCGGCGAATGGGCCGACAAGCCGATCCGCGTCCTCGGCTATACGACCAACTTCCACTTCCCGCGCGACTTCGCCGACAAGGTGTTCGGCGGCGGGTACAAGTGGAACGAGCAGATGGAGGAATATAGCAACAAGGTGCGCGAGAGCGACGGCGACTATGGCAAATTGTGGAACGCCGGCGACCAGATGATGGAGGACCTCGGCAAGGACAAATATGCCATCACCTATACGGCGATGCTCTATGCCGACAAACCCAACGTCAAGACGGTGCCGCTCGCGCAGACCGCGGCGGGGCCGTTCGTCATGCCGACGATCCAGAGTGTGCAGGCGCGTACCTATCCACTGACGCGCGAGGTCTATTTCTATGCCAACCGCAAGGCGGGCGAGAAAATGGACCCGCTGATCGCCGAATATCTGCGCTTCGTGGTCAGCCGCGAGGGACAGGCGCTGATCATGAAGGACGGCAAATATCTGCCGCTGACGGCCGAGGCGGCGCGCGCGCAGCTGGTCGAGATCGAAAAGACCGGATCGGCATCGGCGGGCGAGGGCGGATGAGCCTTGCGCGCCGCACCCTGATCGGCGGCGCGTTCGCGCTCTGGGCGATGCCCGCGGCGGCGCAGCGGCTGACCCCTGCGGTGCAGAAGATCGACCCGCGCCCGCAGGCACCGGGCAGCGTCGCGGCGCGGGCGGCGGCGGCGATGCCGCGCTATGCACCGGCGGAGAAGGTGTCGGGCGACATCCGCCTGTGGGGCCATGGCAATCGCAAGCTGCCGTGGATGCATTATCTGGTCGATCAGTGGGCGGAGGATTTCCAGCGTTTCCACCCCGAGGCGCGGCTGGAGACGCATCTTTACGGCACGTCGTCGGGCATCCCCGCGCTCTATAACGGCCTTGGCGACATCGCGCTGCTCGGCGAGGAAATTCTGCCCGACGCGGCCAAAGCGTTCGAGCGGGTTAAGGGCTATGCGCCGACCGGCGTCGAGCTGATGACCGGCAGCGTCGATATCCGCAATTTCGACTATGCGCAGATGGTCTTTGTCCATCGCGACAATCCGTTGGCGCAGATTTCACTGGTCGAGCTCGACGCGATCCTCGGTACCGAGCACCGGCGCGGGACACGCAATATCCGGCGTTGGGGCGAACTCGGTCTGACGGGCGCCTGGGGGACCCGCGCGATCACCCCCTATAGCTGGGCGATCGACGACAGCTTCGGCTTCTACCTTCGCAACGCGGTGCTCATGGGCAGCCATCGTTGGAATCCCGCCTTGCAGGGCTTCGCGCATATCAACAACGCCGACGGGACGATCTATGACCATGGCCAGCAGGTGCTCGACGCGCTGGCGAAGGACCCGGCAGGGATCGCGGTGTCGAACATCCGTTATGCGGTGCCCGAGGTGAAGCCGCTCGCGCTCGCGCATACGGCCGCCGGGCCGTTCGTTGCGGTCAGCGAGGCCAGCCTGATCGACCAGAGCTATCCGCTCGCCCGCACCCTGCCGGCGGTGATCGACTTGCCGCCCGACGGCCGCATCGATCCCAAGGTGCGCGAATTCCTGCGCTATGTGCTGAGCCGCGAGGGGCAGGAGGCGGTCAATCGCGACGGGCGCTATCTGCCGCTGTCTCCTGCAGCAGCCGAGAAAGAGCGGAGGAAACTGGCATGAGGATGCTGCTCGCCGCCGCCTTGCTGTTCGCGCCTGTTGCCGTGCAGGCGCAGGAACAGGTGATCCGCATCTGGGGCACGCCCGCGATGCTCGGCGCCGCCGAGCGCTGGGCCGACGCCTATGAGAAGCAGCACCCCGGCACCCGTTTCGAATTTTCGATGAAGGGATCGGACAGCGCGATCCACGGGCTGGTCGGCGGGGTCGCCGACATCGCCTTGATCGGCCGCGCCAACGACATCGTCGATGACAACGGCTTTTCGCGCCCCAAAGAATATCATGCGACGCGGATCGAGATCGCGACCGGCGCGGTCGCCGCGCCGGGCAAGTCCGACGCGATCGCGCTGCTCATCCATGACGACAACCCGTTGACGGCGCTGACGCTCGACCAGCTGGCGCGCATCATCGATTGCGGCGATGAGGCGCGGCCGATCGCGACCTGGGGCGACCTCGGGCTGAAAGGCGAATGGGCGCGGCAGCCGATCCGCATCCACAGCTATGATTTCGCGACGCGTACCGGGCTTTGGCTCCAGAACCGGGTGACGGGCAAGGACCGGCGCATGTGCTGGGACCGCATCGCCGAATATGGCGATGCGCGCCGGCTCGACGGCACGATCGCGGCGGCCGCCGACCGGGCGGGCGAAGGCGGCCGGGGCGACCGCTATGCGCTCGTCATCGCCAATGCCGCGCAGGCGTGGGGCGGACTCAAGGCCGTGGCGCTGTCGGATGGCGGCGCGGCGGTCCTGCCGACCGCGGCCACGGTCGCCGACCGCTCCTACCCGCTGACGCGCCGCGCCTATGCCTTCGTCGATCGTGCGCCGGGCAAGCCGCTGGCCCCGCATGTCAAAGCCTTCCTGCAATTCGCGTTATCGGCCGAAGGACAGAAGCTGCTCGAAGCCGACAATGGCTATCTACCCCTCGACCGCCGGATCGCGGCGGCACAGGTCGCAATATTGGAGAGCGAAAAATGAAACGCATCGTGACGGCCGCGCTGGCGGCGCTGGTCCTGACATCCGCGGCAACGGCGCAGGAGGCCAGCGCGCCGACGACCGACGCCGACGCGCTGTCGAAGGCGCGTGCGATCGGCAATCGCGGGCGCGCGGTGAAAATCTTCTATGAGCCGCAGTTCGACCTGACCGGACTCAAACCCTATGTGCCGCAGGCGCAGGTGACCGGCACGATCCGCCAATGGGGCAACAACTACCTCAAGGACAGCGGGCTGATGGAGGTGTGGCAGGCCGAGTTCCGCAAGTTGCAACCGGGCGTCAGCTTCAACGACAATCTCTACAGCTCGTCGGTCGCCTTCCCCGGGCTGATCTCGGGCGCCGCCGACGTCGCGCCGATGGGGCGGCAGGCGTTGTGGGACGAACTCAAGGGCTTTGAGCGCGAAGGCGCGCAGGGCGGTGAGGAAGGTGTCGGGCAGACCGAGGTGGTCGAGATCATCATGGCGACGGGATCGTACAATGTCCGTGGCTGGTCCTATGCGCTCGGCATCTTCGTCCACAAGGACAATCCGCTGACCGGCCTGACGATGGAGCAGGTCGACGGCATATTGGGCGGTCGCCGTGACGGCGGCTGGAACGGGCTGACCTGGGACACCAGCGTCGCGCGCGGACCCGAGAAGAATATCCGCACCTGGGGCCAGCTCGGCCTCAAGGGCGAATGGGCGAACAAGCCGATCACTGTCTACGGTTACAACGCCAAATATCATTTCAACGACGAGATCGACAAAAAGGTGCTCAAGGGTTCGGGCAAGTGGAACGAGGACATGCGCGCCTATTCCAACGTCGCGGGGCTGAAGGCGGACGGCTCGCTGACCGCGGGCGGCGAGCTCATCACCAACGGGTTGGCGGCGGACAAATATGGCATCGCCTACACCGGCATTCCGTTCATGAACGACAGCATCAAGTCGGTGCCGCTGTCGACCGACGGCGGCAAGACCTTCATCCCGCTGACCCTCCAGACCGTCCAGAACCGCAGCTTCCCGCTGACCCGCGACGTTTATTATTATTTCCGCCGCGAGAAGGGGAAACCCGTCGACCCCAAGGTCAAGGAATGGCTGCGCTATGTGTTGAGCCGCGACGGGCAGGCGGCGATCCAGGCCGACGGCAAATATCTGCCGCTGACCCCCGAGGTCGCGGCGGCGCAATTGGCCAAGCTCGACTGATGCGGCGCCCGCTTGCCCTGTTCCTCGCTTTTGCGACGCTGTTCGCCGGCCCCGCGCAGGCCGAAAGCACGACACACCTGCTCGGCGCGGATCACCCCGCGCTGGCCTTCGTCGACGGGCTTCCGGCCTATCGACCGCAGGAGCGCGTGACGGGCACGCTGCGCATCTGGGGGCATGGCAGTTTCAAGCGCGACTTCATGGGGCAATTGCTGGCGACCTGGATCGCCGAATTCGCGAAGCACCAGCCCGAGGTAAAATTCGAAAACCGCATGTACGGCACCGCCTCGGCGATCGGGTCGCTCTACAGCGGCACCGGCGACATCGCCATATTGGGCGAGGAAATCAGCCCCGCCGCGCTCCGCGCCTTCCGCCGTGCCAAGGGCTATGACCCGACCGGCATCGAGGTCGCGAACGGCAGCGTCGACGTCAATTTCTACGACTATGCCCATATGATCTTCGTCCACCGCGACAATCCGATCAAAGGGCTGACGCTGAAGCAGCTCGACGCGATCTTCGGCGAGGAAGGGCGGCGCGGCGGCGGGCAGGTGCGGCGCTGGGGGCAGCTCGGGCTGGGCGAGGCGTGGCGCGATGCCGCGATCATCCCCTATGGCTGGAAGACCGATGTCGATTTCGGGCTGTTCTTCCGCGAACGCGTGCTCGAGGACAGCCACCGCTGGAACGGCGCGATGCGCGAATATGAGCATCAGCAACGTCCCGACGGCACCCAATATGATCATGGCCAGCGGATCGTCGATGCGCTGGCGACCGACCGCACCGGCATCGCGATCTCGAACATCCGCTACAAGCATCCCGACGTCCGCGCGCTGCCGCTCGCCTGGGACGCCAAGGGGCCGTTCGTCGATGCGACGCCCGAGACGCTGATCGACCGCAGCTATCCGCTGATCCGGATCATCCCCGCCTATGTCGACGTCCCCCCGGGCCAGAAGATGGATCCTGCGCAGCGCGAGTTCCTGCGCTTCCTGCTGAGCCGCGAGGGCCAGCGCATATTGATCGACCATAGCGGTTACCTGCCGCTCAGCGCCAGGACGCTGACGCACGAGCTGGGGAAAGTGAAATGAGGCGCCGCCAACTCCTGTCCGCGCTGGCGCTGCTCCCTGCGACCGCCTGGGCCTCGACGCTGCCGCCGCCGGTGCATGGCCTGCCGGGACGTGTCCGGCTGGCGGGGACGGCAGGCATGATGCCGGTCGTCGCGGCGTGGAAGCGAGCCTTCGAGACCGCCAATCCCGCGATCAGGGTCGACGTCGCGATGGCGGGCAGCGATGTCGCGATGGCCAATCTCTATGCGGCGACCTGTGACATCGCGCTGATCGGGCGCGAGGCGACGAAACCTGAGATTCAGGCGTTCGAATGGATCTATCGCTTCCGGCCCAGGGGCGTCGCGGTACTGAACGGCAGCGTCGCGACGCCGGGGCGCTCGCCCGCACTGGCGGCCATGGTGCATCGGAGCAATCCGCTGGCGTCGATCACCGTCGACCAACTCGCCGCGGCGTTCGGCGACGGTGCACAATCGGCGCGGACTTGGGGCGACCTTGGTCTGGATGGCGCGTGGCGTGACCGGCCCATTCATCTTTACGCGCCCGAGGCCGAGAGCGGCACCGGCCGCTTCTTCCGCGCGGCGGTGCTCGGCGGCAGCAACCGTATGGCATGGCCGCGCCTGCGCGAATTCGACGTGCCGCCGCGTCCGGCGAAGGCCGAAGCCGAGACGGCCGCCGCGATGCGGCGCGCGCTTGCACGCGACCCCGCCGGTCTGGCGATCGGGATCGCGGGGAAAGAGACCAAGACATTGCCGTTGATCGGTGCAGGCGGCGCGGCGCTGCTGCCCGATGCGGCGTCGGTCGGCGCAGGTATCTATCCACTCGGCCGCACGGTGCAGGCCTATCATGCGGTGCCGGCGAATACGCCGATCCACGCGGAAACGCTCGCCTTCCTCCGCTTCATGCTGACGCCGGAGGCGCAGGCGATCGCGGGACGCGCGAGCGATTATCTGCCGCTGTCAGCCGGGGCCGCGCAGGAAGCCCGCGCGGCCCTCGGCTGACGGGCCCTCAGCGCGCGCCGTCGGGCTTGTAGGTCATCACGACAAAGCTGTTCGGATGAAAGGTCGGTGCCGCGACGCCCTTGGCGTCGGGCGCGGCAAAGGTCGCGTCGGCGGTGACGGTGAAGACGCGGCCGCTTTCCTCGTCGATCTGCATCACGCGGGCTTGCGGGCGCGTCTGGATGTTGCCGAGCAGCTTGTAGCTGTCGGGTCCCGCCTGTTCGATCACGGTCATCGAACTGTCGCCGCCGTTGGTCGTGACGATGCGGTGGCGCACCTCGTCGACGCCCATGCCGTCGATTCCCTTGCCGATCGGCACGCGGCCGACTTCGGCGCCGGTTTTGGCATCGAGCGCCAGGAACACCGGCTTGTCGCCGCGGCAACCGATCAGGATGCGGTCGGTGTGCGCCTGATATTCGACCGCGACGACCTGCTCGCAATCGACGTTCCAGCGCGCCTGTTCGGCGAGCGTCGCCGAATCGAGCTGCATCAATATCTTGTCGTAGCGCGCCGGCGCGAAGAGATGGCCTTTGCCGTCGGGCGAGGGGTCGTCCATCTTCTTGAACGGGAACACCTTGGTCGACAGCAATTTGCCCGTCGCCGCATCGAGCGTGAACCAGGCCGACTCGGCCTGGCGCGAGCCGACGACGGCGTGGATGCGCTTGGTCGCGGCATCATAGACGACGCCGTTGAGCCCGCCGTCCTTGGCGAGCGGGATGCGATCCAGCACCCTCAGCGATTTGAGTTCGAAGCTGAGCAGCGAGCCGTCGGTCATCGCGACATAACCGCGATTGAACTGCGGCAGCAGCAGCGGGCCGTTGGCGCCGACCGAATTTTCGACCTGCCCGACGACCTTCTGCGTTTTGATGTCGAACACCGTCAGCCCGTCCTTGCGGCGCGCGATGAACAGGCGCGGGCTGTGCGGTTCGAGCTTGATATAGTCCCAGTCGCTGTCGGTGCTGGGCAGCGTGACCGCTTTTTCGAGCGTGTAGATCGGCTCGGCGGCGAACGCCGGCGCGGCGATGGCCGCGACGCTCGCAAGCGCCATGGATATGCGAAATTTCATTGGACCGTCTCCCATTTTGGTTTCGGTCCATTCTACCGAACGGGCCTGTCACCCCGCTGTCAGGCCAAGGCGATCTGCGCTGCCTGGATCAGGAAGGTCGCGCCGACGATCGTAACGATCCAGCGCCGGCCGGCGCGGAAATGCGCGTCGCTGATCCGGTCGAGAATCACGCCGCCGACCATGATGCCCGCCATCGACGCGAGGATCGCGAGCGCGGAGACGGGCAGGGGGATCACCGCGCGCGCCGCGACGCCGAGCAGCACGCCGCCATAGACGATGACCTTCGACGCATGGCCGATCGCCTGCATCACCGCCTTGGTCGCGACGACCTGATGCCGGTTCAACCGGGTGTTGATGAAGAGGAGGTCGGTGACCGGACCCGACACGCCCGAAACGAGCGACAGCCCGGTCGAGACGAAGCCCCCGCCGACGGCATGGACGCGACGGGTCGCGTCGAGCGGCATCCAGCGTTCGGGCAACCAGACGAGGACCGGCAACAGGCCGAGCCCCAGGAAGACATAGAATTTCGTCGGCGTGAAAATGACGAGCGAGAAGACGCCGATCGCCGCGACCGCGCCGATTCCGAACCACAGCAGCACCGGCCAGACCACATGCCGGCGGTGCAGCACGACGCGCCACAGGTTGGAAGCGAACTGGATCAGGCCGTGGAGCGCCAGCGCGACCGTCACCGGCAGCAGCCAGGCGAGCAGGCCCATGAAGATCAGGCCGCCCGCCATGCCGAAAATGCCCGAGAGAATGGAGGTCAGGAACGCCGCAATCACGATGAGCGCGCCGACCTGCATAGTTCCTCGCTTTCCGCTTTCCGATGGTTGCAATCGCAACCATGGCCGGCTGGTAGGATGCGAAACTGTCAGTAACCCGTCAATCGTGCCGCATATTCGGCGCCGCTCGACTTTGGTGGCCGGGCGGCCGCGCGCTCCGGAGATGTCGCCTGCGATAGCAGGGAGCCGCCAACCGGGGCGGAGTAGCGGGTGTCGTACAGGCCTCGGCGGAGGGTGAGGGGATGCGCGCCGCCTCCCCAGACGGCGCGCATCCCCTCTGGTCAGTCGACCGTTTCGGGAAGGGCGAGGGTGCCGGAGATATCCTTGCGGATCGTCTCCTTGGTGTCGTTGATCTTTTTCCACTCGGGGTTCTTGAGCAGTTCGAGCTTGTTCTTTTCCTTGATCGCCTCGCTCTTTCCGAAGGCGGCTTCGTCGACATATTGCTTCACGAGGATCGTGCGGTTGCCCTTGACGCCGGGAACGGGCTCACGCTCATAATACATGGCGTAGCCGGTCATCACGCCGCCGGCCTTCTGCCCGTCCATGTTCGGGCTGATATAGGCCTTGGTATAGCCGGTGTAGGCGTCGGCGGGGACCAGCGCCTCATAATGGCTGACGACATAGGCGGCCTTCGGATCGGCCGTTTTGGCGCGCGCATCGACGAGCAGGTCGGCGCGGCGGAGTAGCAAATCCTTGCCGAGCTTGGCCGCGGCATCCTTTGACCAGGCGTCATAGGCGCCGCCGTCGGGGAAGGTGACGACCGCGAGGCTGGCGAAGCCCTCCGGCCCCTCGACGCTCGGCTTCGAGCGGAGCAGCAACACGGTTGCACCGGCTTTTTTCGCCGCCGACAGTTGCGCGACATAGTCGGCGGGCGCCGTCTTGCCCACCGGCTGGGTGATCAGCGCATAGGCGGGGCCGCTGTCGACTTCGACGCTGGCCGGCTCGGCCTTGGTGTCGGCGGCATCCTTGCCGCCCGAACAGCCCGCCACCAGCATCAGGCTCATCATCGCACCGGTCAGCATTGCCGTGCGCCGCGTGAATGTCCGCATTTCCATCACTCCTCTTCCAACGATAGCGCGCCGTGTCACACGGTCGCGAGCGGCATCACGCTGGCAGCCTTTCCTGTCGGCAAGCTGTCGGAGGAAAGGAAAATGACAGTTAAGTCGTTATATATATTATGAAAATGATGGCGGACCGTCGGGCATGCCAGTCGGTCCGCCATGAAGGTCGGTGCCCGGGGACGGGCAGCGGCGCGAACGTCGCGCCAAAGAAAATGCAGGCCCTGCAAGGACCGGCGACGGGTCTAGGATGGTCTGGCTGACGCGAGCCTGACAGGCTGGCGGATGTCCTCCGCCGCGTGACAGGACGCAGTCATCCGCAGCGCTTGAGGCGGCAAGGGGATGGAGGCGACCAACGCGTCGATGGCTTGGGACTATGTCGCGACGGCAACGGCCGTCGCGACGGTGTCGACGCAAGGGCCGGCGAAGGTCAGCAGCAGATCGGGGCCGCGCGGCTCGAGCGTGACGGGGCTGCCATCGTCCAGGCGAACAGCCTCGCCCGAGAGGGACAGATTCCGGATCACCAACCGGGTGGACGCCACCGGCCCCTTGACGATCAGATTCACGCGCTCCGGCGTGGCGGTGAAGCGCACAGCCAGCCCGCATTCGGTCTCGCCATCCGACCGTGTCCACGGCCGGGTGCCGTAGATGGCGTCGCCGTTCGCGCGCAGCCATGCGCCGAATTGCCTCAACCGGCGAAGCTGTTCGTCGGGGATCGCGGCATCGGTCGCGCGCGGGCCGACGTTGAGCAGCAGGTTGCCATTGCGCGATACGGCATCGATGAAGTCATGGATCAGCGTATCGGCGCCAGCGTAATCGGCCTCGTCGTCGTTGCGGTTGAAGCCGAAGCTGTGGCTCATGCCGCGCGTCGCTTCCCACTTCTTGACCTGGATTTCGGCGAAGGCGGCATATTCGGGGGTCCGGAAATCGCTGTGCGGAATTTCGGGCGGGATGATGCCCTTGGATTCCTCGCCGCTCTGCCGGCCGACCGCGGCCTTGAGCTTGCGGTCGAGATAGCGCCGCACCAGCGGAATCTTGAGCAGGTCGCGCTGGAGGCTGGTCGCAACCCAGCGATCGTTGACCACGCCTTCGGGAACCGCGCGATAATAGTCGGCGAACAGCCGGTACAGCGGCCCGGGCCGCGTCGGCCAGCTGATGTCGTTCCACAGCACCGACGGTTCGTAACGGTCGATCAGTTCGCGCACCTGCGCCATCGCATAAGCGGGGTAGTCGCCGCCGGGCGTCGAGGCGATGAAGTCGCCGAGCGTGCGCAGCGGCCGCCGGTTGAAGGTCCAGTCGATTCCGCCCGAATAATAGACCCCGAACCGCAGCCCGGCGGCGCGCACCGCAGCGGCGAGTTCGCCGACGATGTCGCGTTCGGTGGTCCAGCCCGCCTGATGCCGGTTCGCGACCCCGCTGGGCCACAGGCAAAGCCCGTCGTGATGCTTGGTGACGAGCACGACATAGCGCGCGCCGGCATCGCGAAACGCCTCGGCCCAGGCGGCGGGGTCCCAATGCTTGAGTCCCGCCTCGAACGGCTGTTTAAAATCCTCATAGGGCGCGTCGCCATAATGCGTCCGGTGGAATTCGGCTGAGGGCGTTCCGGGCACCTTGATCGCGTTACAATACCATTCGGTATAGGGGACCATCGCGACCGCCCGGTCATAATCCTTGGCGAAGGCCTCGCCGATCGAGCCGAGGCGCGGGGCATAGCCGGGGATGGCGAAGGCGCCCCAGTGGATAAAAATCCCGAACTTCGCGTCGTGATACCAGTCGGGGACGGGGCGCGCGTTGAGTTCGGCCAGCGCATGATCGGTCGAGGCCATCAGGTGCGGCCTCCGCGGGCGTCGCATACGCTCGCGCCGGTGGGACCAGGCAGGCCCCGATCCGTTCGGCGAAATCCATCCATCCTGCTTCTCCCACCTGCCTCGCCTTTTCGCGGCGATGGCGTTCGCCGATCCGCGCGGGCGGTTCGGCTCAGTTGATTCTATGACAGTAGAAAAATATATTCCATATTTGCGATGTGAGCGAAACCCGAAATCGCTCGGGCGATCGCGTCCCGTCTTGCCAAAGGGATAGGGTGCTATCGGAAGGGCGCGGAAATCCGCGCGCGCAGGCTGAACCCACCACCTCTCTCGCCAGACCATATATGTTCGATATATGATTATAGACTAATATATAAAACACCTCTAACAATGGCCCGGGGGGATGCCGAACCGGCATTCGCCGTACATAGCGGGGGGCCGCATCAGCGGTCCCGTCGCGCCAATAATCGACCAGCAGGATCGCTGGCGGCGGGAGAGGCGTGGTATGCGAAATATATCCTGGATGTTTGCGGGCGTCGCATTCGTGGCGATGCCGGCTGTGGCACAGACGCAGGCGGCGGCGGAGAATCCGCCAACGGCCGTGGAGGATGGCTCCGGTCTGGCCGAGATCGTCGTCACGGCGGAAAAGCGCACGGCCAATCTGCAAGAGGTGCCGCTCGCCATATCGGCCTACACATCCGATGCCCGCCAACTCGCCGGCATCAACACGTTGCAGGATTTCGCCAACTTCACCCCGGGGCTGAGCTATTCGGCGGGCAACGACCGCGTCTTCATCCGCGGTATCGGGCGCCAGACCAACACCAACGGCAGCGATCCGGGGGTTTCGACCTACACCGACGGCATTTACGACGCCTCGACCACCTCGATCGCGGCCTCCGATTTCTTCATCGATCGCATCGAGGTGCTGCGCGGCCCGCAGGGCACGCTCTATGGCCGCAATTCGATCGGCGGCGCGATCAACGCGATCTCCAAGCGGCCGACCGAGGACTTCAGCGCCGACCTGCGCGGCACGGTGGGCAATTATGGCCTCTACACGATCGAAGCGTCGGCGTCGGGATCGCTGACCAAGGGGCTGCGCACGCGGCTGGCGGGCGGATATTCGAAACAGGAACGCGGCTATTTCAAGAACGAAGCCGGCGGGGTCAGCGAGGGCGGCCGCGGCGAGCGCCGTTATGTCGAACTGCAGCTCGAGGCCGATCTCGGACCCGACGTCACCGCCTGGGCGAAGGTCTTCTCGGGCCGCACCGACCTCAACCCGCGCCCGCTCAACCGCATCGGCGGCTATGATTTCGCGCCCTATCCGACCGGGGCGATCACGCCGGGCGCGGCCTTTGGCTACCTGATCCCGGGGGTCGTCGCGCTCGATCCCGATCCCGTGCCACCCGGCGCGACCAACATCCGGCGGTTCAGCGCCGACACGACGCAGACCGAGCGCATGCGCGGCAATTTCGGGGCGACCGGCGACATCAAATGGTCGCTGCCGACCTTCGACGTCCGCCTGCTCGGCGGCTATCAGCAATATCGCATCGACAACACCTACGAGCTCGACGGGACAAGCGTGATTTCCTACGCCTTCCCGCTCGCTCCCGGCGGCGGCATCTGTGCCTTCATTCCGGGTTGCGGACCGCTCACCGCTTTCCCGTCGACGCAGCTCAATCTGCATAACGACAAGAGCTTCGGCAGCGGCGAACTCAACCTGACGTCGAACACCGACGGGCCGCTGCAATGGGTGGCCGGGGTCTATTATTATCAGGAGACGCTGGCGCAGGAATCGCATTTCAACGCCCCCAACCAGCTGCAGCTGCGGGCGCCCGCGAACGGCCCCGCCAACCCGCTCGGCGATTTCGTCTATGCCGCCTCGACGCTGACCACCAAATCGTCGGCGGTCTTCGGCCAGGTCGACTATCGCTTCACCGACGCGCTGCGCGTGACGGCGGGGCTGCGCTACACCCATGACAAGAAGAGCGGCGACGAATTTTTCCGTCTCCTCTGTTTCGGCTGCGGCGGTTTCTCGCCCGATCTTTACGGCTCGGCGACCCCGGCGCTCGATATCACCGCGTCGCAAATCTCGACGCTGGCCGCGCCCGGCGTCGCGTCGGCGGTGACGATCGATCCTGCGACGGGGATCGCGCGGCGCGGCCTCGCGAACAGCTGGAACGCGGTGACCG
The DNA here is from genome assembly GCF_058790875.1 of Sphingopyxis sp. EU05-FHT14B03. Taxonomy (NCBI): domain Bacteria; kingdom Pseudomonadati; phylum Pseudomonadota; class Alphaproteobacteria; order Sphingomonadales; family Sphingopyxidaceae; genus Sphingopyxis; species Sphingopyxis sp. EU05-FHT14B03. The sequence continues at coordinate 1,333,738 of NZ_JBYTDC010000001.1, read as the reverse complement.
GAACCGTCGCGGTCGAATGGCAGCCCAGCGACGACCAGCTCGCCTTCCTCCGCTACAGCCGCGGTTACAAGTCGGGCGGGTTCAACGCCGGGGGCATTTCGGTGCTGCCGCAGACCGGCGCCGAGCATGTCGACGCCTTCGAGGCGGGCTATAAATATTCGATCGGACGGCGGCTGCGCGTCAACCTCGCCGGTTTCTACTACGACTATCAGGGGCTTCAGGTGCCGTTGACGGTGTCGCAGCCCGGCGGCGCGCAGCTCACCCAATTCTTCAACCTCAAAAGCTCGCAAAGCTATGGCGCCGAGATCGAGCTTGCCTGGCAGCCGGCCGATCCGCTGCAACTGTCGTTCAACTATGGCTATGGAAATTCGCGGATCGACAGCGGGTGCTGCTTCGTCGACGGACAGGATCCGCTGGCGCTGCAACCGGGCGCGCAGCCGTCGGGTCCGGCGGTCAATGGCCAGCAGCCGCAAAGCGTCGCCGGCGCCCGGCTGTCCGACACCCCGCGCCACAAGCTGGCGCTCAATGCGATGTACAGCATCGACTTCGCGCCGGGCACCTTGTCGCTGTCGGGCAATTATGTGCTGCGCAGTTCGGCCTATAGCAACATCTTCAACCGCCCGTACAACCGGATGCCCGGGTGGGATCAGGTCGATCTGCGCGCGATCTGGACCGGCAGCGGCGACCGTTATCGGGTGATCGCCTTCGTCAAGAATATATTCGACAGCAAGGGCTATGACAGCGCGCAGGGCAATCTGCTCGCCTCGTCGCCGACGCTGGCGGTCGCGCAATCCTATTCGTTCACGCCGCCGCGAACCTATGGCCTCCAGCTCGAATTCCGGTTCCGGTAAGCCGCCCGCGTGGGAAAGATCGACGCACGCCCGGCCGATACCCTGCCGCTGAAGACGCGGCTGCTCTATGGGTCGGGCACGATCGCCTTCGGGATCAAGGATCATGGTTTCAACGCGCTGTTGATGCTGTTCTACAACCAGGTCGTCGGGCTTCCGGCGGCCTGGGTCGGATCGGCGATCATGATCGTGATGATCGCCGATGCGCTGTTCGATCCGCTGCTGGGACAATATTCGGACAATGTCCGCACCCGCTGGGGGCGGCGGCACCCCTTCATGTATGCGGCGGCGCTGCCCATCGCGCTTTTTTACCTGCTGCTGTGGATGCCGCCCGAGATGGCGCGGGGGGCGCAGTTCGCGTGGCTCGTCGCCACCGCGATCCTCGTGCGCTTTTCGATCAGCCTGTATGAAATTCCGTCGACCGCGCTGCTCGCCGAATTCACCAGCGACTATGACGAGCGCACCAAGCTGGTCGCGGCGCGCTTTTTCTTCGGCGTGTGCGGCGGCATCGCGATGACGGTGGTGACCTTCGGCTATTTCCTGCGGCCGACGGCGGCGCAGCCGGTCGGTCACCTCAACGCCGGCGGTTATGTCACCTATGCCTGGGTGGCGGCGGCGATCATGATGCTGTCGGTGCTGATCTCGTCGCTGGGGACGCAGAAGGAGGTGCTGAAACGCCCGCCGCCGCCGCCAGCCGTCAAGGTTCCAATAGGACGGATGCTGCGCGAAATGCTGGGGGTGCTGGTGCATCCGGCCTATATCTCGATCCTGCTCGCCAGCCTGTTCTTTGCGGTGGCGTCGGGGCTCAGCCTGTCGCTGTCGGTCTATTTCTCGACCTATTTCTGGGAACTCAGCGCCAGCCAGATCGCCACCGTCGCGTCGACCGCGGTTGTCGGCATCCTGCTCGCCTTCGTCGTCGTGCTGCCGCTGTCGGCGCGCTTCGGCAAGAAGCCCGCGGCGATGCTGATGTTCGGGCTAGGGCTGGTGTTGAGCGTACTGCCGCTGGCGCTGCGCCTCGCCGGCCTGTTTCCGGGCAATGGCGACCCGCTGCTGCTGTGGCTGCTGATGGCGCAATTCGCCTTCACTATGATGACGACGATCGCCGGCGGCATATTGGCGGTGTCGATGGTCGCCGACGTGACCGACCAGATCCAGCTCGAGACCGGCCGCCGTTCCGAAGGCCTGCTGTTTTCCGCCGCCACCATGGTCAACAAGGCGATATCGGGCATGGGGATCATGCTCGCGGGGCTGCTGCTGGCCTTCGTCGGCTTCCCCGACAATGCCCAGCCCGGCCAGGTCGACGCCGACGCGCTTTCGGGGCTGGCGACCATCTATATCGTCACGCTGTCGGTCGCGACCACGATCGCGATCATCTGCCTTGCCTATTATCCGATCAGCCGGTCGCGCCACATGGAGAATATCCGGCGGCTGGGCGAAGCCGCCGCCGAATGACCGCGTGGTTCGTCGTCGGACCGCCGCGTCAGATGCCGTCGCGCCGGGTCAGTGGCAGCCCGCCGGCGAGCAAGGCTTCGGCCGCATCGAGCAGCCGCTCATTCTCGGCGACCAGATCGCCGGCGCGGCCGCTTTCGATCCAGGCGTCGAACGCCATCCTGCCGCCCGCGACAAGCATCGCGGCCGCCATTTGCGCGCGGCGGTCCTGCCCCGGATCGATGCCGAGTTCGTCGGCGATATAGTCGGTCATCAGGTCGATCTGGAGCCGCTGATGCCCGTACCACACCGGCAGCAGTTCGGGTTCGCCGGCGAGCGCGCGGCCGAGGTTGATCTGGCCATCGCCGTCGCGTTCATAGGCGTGCGCGAGCCGCACCACCTGGTTGCGCCAGAAGGTCAGCACCGGCACGCCCTGCGCCCGCTGCGTGGCGACGACCGCCTCGAACCGCGTGCCCGCGGTGACCGCGATCGCGGCGGCAAGATCGCGCTTCGAGGCGAAATGGGTGAACAGGGTGGTGATGTGGATATCGGCCGCTTCGGCGATCGCGGCCATCGTCGCGTCGGCATAACCGAGCGTGACGAACAGGCGTCTTGCGGCTTCCTCGATGCGCTGGCGCGTCCGGGCCTTCGCCGCAGTGCGCCGCGGAAAACTGACTTTGGATGGTTCGTCCATGGGCCGCTTATAATCATTGTCGCGCGAAGCGCCAGCTATATAAGTTGATTATTCTATGTTTATAGGATAAACTCCGGATCAACGGAAAATGGAGGGCTGGCAGCCATGATCGACATGTCGATGCGCAACGATTTTGAACGATGGGTCGAAACGGCCCGGCCGCCGCTGGCGGAGGAGCCGGCGCTGGGCCTCGCGGCGCTGATGACGACGGCGGCGTTCGTCGATCCGGTCGCGCAGGTGCCGATCTTCGATGCCATTGCCGAGGCCACCGCCGCGACCAGCGATCCCGCCGCGCGCGCCGAACGGATATCGGACGCGCTGCCCTGGCTGACCGATGGCAAGCCGCGCGTCGCATTGCCGCGCCCCCTGTGGGACGGTTTCTGGGACATCATCGCCCGGCCGCGATCCCCCGGCGACGGCGAACTCGACCTGACGCTCGCGGTCGTCGCGCTCGGCAATCATTATGACCAGCGGATGATCGATGCCTGCGAGGCGGCGCTGCTCGAATTCGACAGCGTCCACGAACTGATCGCCCAGCCCGAGGTGCGCCTCACCACCGCCGATCTGGAGCGACACGCGACCGACAGCCTGGCGCACGACCTGTTGTCGATGCTGAATGCCAACGGCTATGATATCGAAGTGATCGATGCCGACACCGTGGTCCTGCCGGGCGACTATCCGGCGCAGAACCGCACCAACCGACGTATCCTGCAACTCCACGACGTCTGGCACCTGGTCGGCGGCTATGGTTTCACCCCCGCGGGCGAGGTCGCGATCTCGGGCTTTCAGATGGCACAGTTCGGCCAGAATTATTCGACGCGCTTCCTCGCAACGGTGGCGACCAAGGCGGCGGTCGACATGCCGGCGCTGATCGACATGCTGCTGACGGTGACCTTCGACGGCTGGCGCCACGGCCGCGCGACGAAAGAGTTGATCGCGGTTCCCTGGCACCAGCGCATCGCCGATCCGATCGAGCGCGTTCGCGCCGACCTCGGCATCCGGCCGCTCGACAGCGACGCGGTGCGGACGATGGACGCCTTCATCCCGGCAGTGTGAATAGGGGGGCGCCCTAGTCGGCGCCCCAGATCATTCGGCAGGAACCGGCGTCGCCGACGGGCGATATTGCGCCGCGTCGGTGGTGAAATCGGCATGGCCATAGCTGGCGAGTTGCGCCTTCAGCTTCGCGATCAGCCGCCGGTCGGCCACCCCGCGCAGCCCCGGAATATGCGCCGCGAGCGCGTAAAGCCGGACCCGGGCATAGATGAACAGCCCCGCGACCGCCGCCAGCGCGACATCCCCGGCGGTGAGATCGACGCCGATCGAGGCCGCCTTCGCCTTGTCGCCGCCCATGAAGCTTTTGACGAAGAACAGCTTGGCAAAGGCGCGCTCGAAGGTTTCGTGGATTCGGGCGCCAAGCGAATCGTCGGGGCGCAGGTCCGCCGCCATCGTCGCGCGCAGCAATACGCCGCACGTATCGTCGTTATAGCCGCTGCGCAGCGTACCGCTCCGCGCGTTCATCAGGTCGACGATCCCCTGCGGCGTATCGGCGAGCAGCTCCTCGGGCAGGCCGAGCAGGAAGCAGCGATAGCGTGCCAGTTCGACCGTCGCCCGCTCGGCGGGGGTGAATTCGTGACGCCCCTCCTCGATCATCTTGTACGACAGCAGGAAAACCGAGATCAGGCCCGCCGGCATCTGGTCGACCTGCGGGATCGGAATGCCATAGACCTCCATGTCCCAGTCTTTCGGGCGCCGCAGGACATTGGCGCGCACCATCGAATGCATCAGCCGCACCATCGCCGCCGCCTTGAAGCCGGGGCCAAAGCGTTGCAGCGCGCCCGGCAACAGCGAGGTGGTGAAAAAGGTCGCCGTATCCTTGACGCGCCGCGCCGCCGTCTGTTGCGACAGCGTGCCGGTGATCGCCATCGGCAAGGCGGCATATTTGTTCATGAAGGTCGCGATGAAGGCGCCGCGAATGATGAACGGGCCGAAATTGGCGGCCGAATTGCGGTCGATCCGCGCGCCTTCCTCGACCAGTTCCATGTCGAGCCAGTCGGGAACCCGCTCCATGTCGCGGATGAAGGCGACCAGTTCGGGCGGCGCATCGGGCACATGCTCGATACCCTCGTCGCAGGCGCGGGTGAGCATGTCGACGAGCGCGCGAAAGCCATGTTCGCGCATCAGCGCGGCATAGGCGTCGGCGGTCGCATCGCCGATCATCGTATAGGCGCGGATGAACTCGATCCGGTCGGGATCGGCGAGCAGCGCATCGCGGTCGCGATCATATTTCCCCGAGAGTGCGGTCGGGTCGCCCGGCGTCGCGGTGAAGCGTTCGGGAACGGCACGGAAATCGACCTTGCCGTACATCGCGGGCACATGGTCCCGCTGGGCTTCGACCCTGGCCCACAGAGTGTCGAGCGCCGCGCGTGTCATCAATGTCCGTCTCCCTCTCGACGAGATGGCGAGGATCATATATATCAAATGATATAAATTCAAGCGAAACGGATGAGACCCGCCCATGACCCGCCCCGCAACCCCGGTCGCACCGCTCCGCACCGCCTCCGACGGCTATCGCAAGGGCGAGGAGACGCGGACGCGCATCCTCGCCGTGGCGCTCGCCGCGTTTGGAAACAGCGGCTTCGCCAGCGTCACGACGCGGCAGATCGCCAAGGAAGCCGGCGTCAACCTGCCGGCGCTGACCTATTATTTCGGGAACAAGCGCGGCCTCTATCTCGCCTGCGCCCACGCAATCGTCGCGCGCTATCGCGAAGGCATGGGCGCGGTGGCGCTGACATCCTATGCCGCGTTGCAGGAAGCGCTGACCCCCGATGCGGCCCGCACCCTGCTCAAGCGGCTGTTCGCGGCGCTGGCCCGCTTCCTCCTTTCGACGCCGGGCGCGCAGAATCCGTCGCTGTTCGTCCAGCGCGAGATTGCGAGTCCGGGCCCTGCCTTCGAGATTCTCTATGCCGAACTGTGGCGCCCGGGCATCGAGCTCGCCACCGACCTGATCGTGCGGGCGACGGGCGGACGGCTGACCGAAACCGAGGCGCAGGTGCGAGCGGTGCTGATGATATCGAGCCTGACGGGTTTCCTGTCGGGGCTGCCCGTCATCGCCCGCACGGCGGGAAAGGCCGACTACACCGCGCTGGTGATCGCGGCGCTCGATGGGCAGATCGGTTCGCTCGAGCAGGGCTAGACCGGCCGCGCTGCGGATTTCGGGATTATGAGGGGTAGCGGTTCGCGAGAGGAAGCGCCGACCGAAGCCCGCTATCGGCGCGGCTTTGCGGGATGCGCGGCATTGTCGCGCTCCTCGTTCGCCAGCTTGCGCCAGCGCTCGAAACGCTCGGCGCTCAGCGTGCCCTCGGCAATCGCGGCCCGGACGGCACAGCCGGGTTCGACGCCATGGGCGCAGTTCGAGAAGCGGCAATCCTGTGCGGCGAGGATGAAGTCGTCGAACACCTCCGATATCCCGGCCGCCGCGTCGGCCAGTTGCAGTTCGCGCATGCCGGGGGTGTCGAGCAGCCAGCCGCCCTGGTCGAGCCGGTGCATTTCGCGCACCGTGGTCGTGTGGCGCCCGGTGCCGTCGGCGGCGCGGATCGCCTGGGTGGCGATGCTGTCGGACCCCCGCAACGTGTTGACGAGCGTCGATTTTCCGACGCCCGAGGACCCGAGCAGCGCGACGGTTTCGCCCTTGCCGCACCAGGATGCGAGCCTGGCGACGCTGGCCGGGTCGCGGCCATCGACGGTTTCGACGCGCAATCCCGGTTCGATCGCGCGCGCTGCCGCCGCGAAGGTCTCCGGGGTGTCGGTCAGGTCGGTCTTGGTGAGCACCACCACCGGGGCGACGCCGACCTCGCGCGCCAGCACGAGGTAGCGTTCGAGCCGGGCGACGCTGAAATCCTGGTTGCACGAGGCGGTGATGAACAGCGTGTCGACATTGGCGGCGATCATCTGCTCCTTGCGCGGGTCGCCCGGCGCGCGCCGCTTGAACAGATTCTGCCGGCCAAGGACACGCACCGGGAGCATCGTGGCGCGATCGACGAGCAGCCAGTCGCCGACCGTCGGATGATCGTCCATTGGGCCGGCGCCGGGAATATAGGGCGAGACGAAGCACCGGAACCCCGCGCCCGCGACGGCGATCTTGCCGCGGTGGACGGCCATGACCCGCACCGGCAGGCAATGCCCGGCCTCCTCGGGCGTGACCTGCTCGGCGAACCAGGGCCTCCAGCCGAGCGCTTCCAGCGTCTTTTCGGGCGGGGTGTCATCGGGCGATGTCATGCGGCTGAAGCCATATCCTTCCTGTTGGTCGACCGGGTGCGGGTCGCTGGCGCATCGCTGCAAAGCCGCGCCTATCGTGTTCGGCGAGTCGCCCCAACAACAAAGGGCTGCTCCGTCCGGAGCAGCCCTTCCATTGTCTTGCCTGTCGCGGACAGCTTAGCCGAGCTGGACCCCCGCGGGGAAGGTCGCGCTCAATTCTGCCGCATGCGGCGTGTGACAATGAGACATTCGACCACCTCCTTTCGCTTGTTGACGATAGGATGAATGTAGGAGTCCCATCGCATTGTGCAAGCTGTTTGAGACCATCTTCCTTTGCCGGCTCATGCGGCGTCCCCGGCCTCATTACGCGGCGGGCGACCGAACCGCCGCCCAGTCCAGATCGAAGCGCGCCAGATATTTGCGCAGGCGGTCGGCGTCGTTGGTGCTGGTCCGCTGTTCCCGCGAGACCGCGAACAAGGTGCGTCCGGCGTCGGACAGCGATCGGGCGCCGCGGCACGCTTCGACGACGAAGGCGAGCTGGACGCGGTCGAACGGATCGATCGCGGCGAGTTCTTCGCGGGTCAGGATCCGGGCGAGACTGTCGCCCTGCGGCGTTTCGGCGCTCCAGGTCGCGCCGAGCCGCGCGATTTCGAACCCCACCGCGTCGCGGTCGATCCGTCCGGTATCGCTGAGCGTCGCCATGCGGGTGACGCTGGCGGCGAGGTCGCGGAAATTGCCCTGCCATTTCGCCGCCGCGCTCTCGGCAAAGGTGAGATAGCGATCGCGCGCCTCCTTGTTGAAGGTGACGCGCGAGCCCTCGCGCTGCGCAAAGCGTTCGAGTTCATAGTCGAGATTGGGGGCGATATCCTCGCGCCGGTCGGCGAGGCCGGGCAGCGCGAAGGTCCAGAGGTTCAGCCGCGCGAACAGGTCGTCGCGAAAGCGGCCCGCCGCGACCTCGCCGACGAGGTCGCGGTTGGTGCCCGCGATCAGCTGGAAGTCGCTTTTCGCCTCGCTGTCGGCGCCGACGGGGAGGAAGCGCCCTTCCTCGATCGCGCGCAGGATCATCGCCTGTTCGTCGAGGCCGAGTTCGCCGATCTCGTCGAGGAAGAGCAGCCCCTTGTCGGCGCTCCTGAGCAGGCCGGGGCGATCCTGCGCGGCGCCGGTGAAGGCGCCCTTGCGGTGGCCGAACAGCGCCGACATCGCGCTGTCGCCCTTGAGCGTCGCGCAATTGACCTCGACGAACGGCCCGCTGACCTGATGGCGCAGCTTCTTGAGTTCGTAGATCTTGCGCGCGAGCTGGCTCTTGCCCGCGCCGGTCGGCCCCATCAGGAGGATCGGCGCGTGGCTGCGCACCGCGACCTGTTCGATCTCCTCGATCATCCGGTTGAAGGCGGGGTTGCGCGTTTCTATGCCGCTTTTCAGGAAACTCGTGCTCTCGGCGCTCGCCTCGGCGAAGCGCGTCGCGATCGAATCATAACGCGACAGGTCGAGGTCGATGGCGTTCCATGTCCCGACCGGCTGCGGCGCGCCGCGCTGCGGCTGGGTCTGGAGCAGGCGGCCGGGCAGGTAGCGCGCCTCGCTGAGCAGGAAGAGGCAGATCTGCGCGACATGCGTGCCGGTGGTGATGTGGACGAGATAGTCGTGCGTGTCGGGATCGAAGGGAAAGTCGCGCGCGAAGTCGAGCAGCTTGCCATAGACCTCCTCGAAATCCCAAGCGTCGTCGAAGTCGAGCACGTGCGGCACGACTTCGGTTTCGGGCGAGACGTCGCGGATGTCGTCCATGACGAACTCGGCGAGGCGGCGGTGATAGCTGCCGTGGAGCAGGATGAAGCGGTCGACGCGCAAATCCTCCTGCATGCAGATGCTGACCGTCGGGCGCCACTTGTTCCAGCGCGAGGGGCCGAACTTGGCGGCGTCGAGGGTCGAGCCGAGGAATCCGATGACGGTAATGGGCTTCATGGATGGATTTATACAAATTTATAAGAGGCGATACAAGATCATCGAATTTTCGATTGTGCGCCATGCGAGCCTTTGCTGCGCTCATTTTTATTATTGTCTAAAATCATATAGTTGAGCGAATATTTCTCGGTTGCCGCGCATTTGGCACGCCTCCTGCAATTCTGTTGGCGTCGGGTTCACGTCCCCGGCAGCAGCGGAGCAAGGGGCGGCCGGAATGGGCCGGCCGCCCCCAGGCTCCGACAAGATTTCGAAGGAGTTGGACGATGGCCAACAAGACCCTCTTTTCGGCGGCATTCTCCCGCTTCCTGCCGCGCACCGACGCGGTGAACGAGGCTGGCGGGGCCGCCTATGCCTATGGCTCCGAGGCCAAGCTCGCGCAGCTTGCGGCGACGGGCACGCTGTCGGACGGTTTCTATTCGGGCGCCGACGCGCAGCTCGCCGACGTCCTGTCGGCGGCGCGCGCGGTGTCGCCCGATTTCGTCGCCAGGGCCGCGGTCTATGCCCGCAAGTCGGGCGCGATGAAGGATATGCCGGCGCTGCTCGCCGCTTACCTGACGGTCGCCGATCCCGACCTTGCGGTCCCGGTGTTCGGCCGCGTCATCGACAATGGCCGCATGCTGCGCAACTTCGTGCAGATCATGCGTTCGGGCCAGGTCGGCCGCCGTTCGCTCGGGTCGCGTCCGAAGCGGCTCGTCCGCGAATGGCTGGAAAAGGCTTCGATGCCGCAATTGATGGCGGCGGCGACGGGTAACGACCCGAGCCTCGCCGACATCGTCCGCATGGTCCACCCGGCGCCGGCTTCGGCCGACCGCCGCGCCTTTTACGGCTGGCTGATCGGCAAGCCCTATGATGTCGCGGCGCTGCCGGCGGAGATCGCGGCGTTCGAGGCCTGGAAGCGCGACCCCAAAGGGGCACTGCCGCCGGTGCCGTTCGAATGGCTGACCGCCTTTCCGCTGACCGCCGGTCAGTGGGCCGAGCTTGCGGGCCGCATGGGCTGGCAGGCGCTGCGCATGAACCTCAACACGCTGGCGCGCAACGGCGCGTTCGACGTGAAGGGGGCGACCGCCAAGGTCGCGTCGCGGCTGGCCGATGCCGATACGATCGCCCGGGTTCGCCCGGCGCCGTATCAGCTGATGGTCGCGATGGGCCAGGTCGGCGAGGCGGTTCCGCTGCGTGTCCAGGCGGCGCTCGAAGAGGCGCTCGAACTGTCGCTCGCGACGGTTCCGGTGCTGGCGGGCCATGTCGTGGTCTGTCCGGACGTCTCGGGCTCGATGAGTTCGGCGGCGACCGGCCAGCGCAAGGGCGCGACCTCGGCGGTCCGCTGCATCGACATCGCGGCGCTGGTCGCGGCGGCGGTGCTGCGCACCAACCGGCAGGCGCGGGTGATGCCGTTCGATGTCGACGTTGTCGGCATGACGCTCGATCCCAAGGCGCGGGTCGCGGTCAACGCGGCACGGCTGGCGGCGATCGGCGGCGGCGGCACCAATGTGTCGGCCCCGCTTGCCCGGCTGAATGCCGAGCGCGCGAAGGTCGATACGGTGGTGATCGTGTCCGACAACGAAAGCTGGATCGACCCGACCCGGCGCGGCGCGACGGCGACGATGAACGAGTGGAACAAGCTGAAGGCCCGCAACCCGGGCGCGAAGCTGATCTGCGTCGACATCCAGCCCTATGGCACCACGCAGGCGAAGGATCGCAAGGACATCATGAATGTCGGTGGCTTCACCGACGCGGTCTTCGAGGCCATGGCCCGCTTCGCTTCCGGCGAAACGCGCGATTGGGTGGAGATCGTCAACGAAACGGAGGTATGAAACAGGTCGTGGCGAATGCAGGCAGGACTACATTCCAAGGCGCTTGGTCCATCGGGGATGCGTAGGGAGCAATCCTTGCGAGCGGGTTCGACTCCCGTCTGGCGAGAGTGTCTTGCCGATCCTCGTCGCCACGACCCATCATGAACATCACGGCGAATGCCGGGAAGGACTACAGACTGTCGCGGGTTCGAATCCCGCCTGTCCGGTAACGGACAGTAGCTCAGCCAGGTAGAGCATCAGCCTTCGGGCGTGTCTTTTCCGATTCTCGTCGCCGTGACCCGCAACCTATTTCGATAGGGAGATCGCAGCGAATGCCGGTGGGACTACATCGGCACCATGAAGGCCCGACGAGTAAAGCGCCCGGACCCGCAAGGCCTCTGGGAGATGCGGGTTCGAATCCCGCCTTGCCATGTAGCTTAAGGGCCGCGTCTCACCATCTCTCGTCGCTGCGAGATCCTTATCGGCCGGCGGATGCCGGACGGGACTACACCTTCCAACGGTGCCCCATGCGGGGCAATGTCTCGTCCAATCCCTCGCCGTCGGCACCCACTTCACGCTGGCGAATGCCGGTGGGACTACATTCCAAGAGGGGCCAGTTGGCGGGGCTTTGCTCACGCGCTGGCTTGAATGTCTCACCAGATCCTCGTCGCCAGCACCTCGAACAAGTCGGCGAATGCCGGCGGGACTACAGGGTCAGAGCGTCCACCCCAGGGTGGAAGGTCGGCGGTTCAAGTCCGCCCCCGGCTTGCCGGAGTAGCTCAGGAAAAATGTCTCGCCACGCCTCGTCGCCGGCACCATGAAGATGATGAAAGAAGGAGGTCAGCCATGACCCAGACGACTTATGAAGTGCTGAACGTCGAGGGCGGACGCCCGGTCAAGATGTGGACCCGCGGCGTGCCCGTCGAGGACATGGCGCGCGCGCAGCTTCGCAAGGCGGCGCAGATGCCGTTCGTGTTCAAGCATGTCGCGGCGATGCCCGACGTCCACGTCGGCATCGGCGCGACCGTCGGATCGGTGATCCCGACCAAGGGCGCGGTCATTCCGGCGGCGGTCGGGGTCGACATCGGCTGCGGCATGATGGCGGCGCGCACCACGCTGATGGCGCACGACCTGCCCGACACGCTCGAGGGCATCCGCAGCGCGATCGAGGCGGCGGTGCCGCACGGCCGGTCGGTCGGGCGCGGCAAGCGCGACACCGGTTCGTGGGGTGATCCGCCGGCGGCGATCGTCGACGCCTGGGCGACGCTCGCCGAGCGTTTCGGCCATATCGTCGCCAAGCATCCGCGGCTGAAGAACACCAACAACCTCACGCATCTGGGGACGCTTGGGACGGGAAACCATTTCATCGAGCTGTGCCTCGATACCGAGGCGCGGGTGTGGGTGATGCTCCATTCGGGGTCGCGCGGCGTCGGCAATGCGATCGGCACCTACTTCATCGAACTGGCGAAGAAGGACATGCGCAAGTGGTTCATCAACCTGCCCGACGAAGATCTGGCGTACTTCCCGGAAGGGACCGACCATTTCGACGATTATGTCGAGGCGGTGGGCTGGGCGCAGGACTTTGCGGCGCTGAACCGGCGGATGATGATGGCGAATGTGATCGCGGCGCTGCGGCGCCAGATCGCCAAGCCCTTCGAGGCCGAAGCCGAAGCGGTGAATTGCCATCACAATTATGTGACGCGCGAGAATCACTTCGGCGAGAATGTCCTCGTCACCAGAAAAGGTGCCGTGCGCGCGGCGAAAGGCACGATGGGGATCATCCCGGGTTCGATGGGCGCGAAATCGTTCATCGTGCGCGGGCTGGGCAACCCGGAGTCGTTCGATAGCTGCAGCCATGGCGCGGGCCGTGTCATGAGCCGCACCGCGGCGAAGAAGCTCGTCACGCTCGACGAGCATATCGCCGACACCGCGGGGGTCGAATGCCGCAAGGACGAAGGCGTCATCGACGAGACGCCGAAGGCGTACAAGCCGATCGAGGCGGTGATGGCGGCGCAAGCCGACCTCGTCGAGATCGTCCATACGCTGAAGCAGGTGGTGTGCGTGAAGGGATGACCCCCTTCACGCCGCCGTCCAAGGGGGACATCATGTGTGACCGGGTCGCCGAATGGCGGCAGGACGGCCAGATTTTCGTCTGGCGCTATCCGAAACGCAACAAGCATGCGGGCGAATGGCATTTCACTGGCGATCCGGTGGGATGCCGTTCGATCCGCAACCTCATCGACCGGATGGCTGGCGGCGAAGCCTGTCACCGGACGTTGAAGATTGAGCCGGTGAAGGCGACGATTGCGGCGGTTCCCAACTACGGCGACCCCAAGCCGGATCGCTTCGCCTCGATGCGGGTCGTTTTCGAGCCGGATGCCCCCGATCTGTCCATGGCGGATGACGGCGACCGGCTAATTCTGACTTTCGGGGAAAAGCGGCTTCGCACTCTGCGAGCGGCGTTTGCCGAAGTGGAGGTCGGGATTGGCGATTTCGGCGTAGCGACATCCGACGATCGCAAGGAAAAGGGCTGGTGGTTCTGGTGGATGCCTTGGTCCGCCGGACATTATGAACAATAGTTGGAAAAGATGAGCATCGAACCCGCCATCCGGCAAGACATCGAAAACCGCCTGTCCGCCGTCGAGGCGGAGGATGGCGTGCGCCTGTTGCTCGCGATCGAATCGGGGTCGCGCGCCTGGGGCTTTCCGTCGCCCGACAGCGATTATGACGTGCGCTTCCTCTATGTCCGGCCGCGCCGCGACTATCTGGCGCTCAGCCCGGTGCGCGACGTGATCGAGCGGGAGATCGTCGACGAGATCGACCTCAACGGCTGGGACATCCGCAAGGCGCTGGGGCTGATGCTGCGCAACAATTCGGTCCTGTCCGAATGGATCGGATCGCCGATCGAGTATCGCGACCCCGACCCCTTCGTCGCGCGCATGGCGGAACTGAAAGATCGGCATTTCGATCCCAACGGCTTCGCGCTGCACTATGCGAAACTCGGGCGTACGGCGATCGCGCGCTGGCTGCAGGACGAGAGCGAGGTCGCGGTGAAGCGCTATTTCTATGCGCTGCGTCCGGCGCTGGCGATCCGCGTGCTGCGGCGCGATCCGTCGCGCCGGCCGCCGATGCAATTGCAGCAATTGATGGCCGAGGCCGACCTTCCCGCTTCGCTGGCGGGCGAGATCGAGCGGCTGGTGGCGATGAAGGCGGATACGCGCGAGGCCGGACCTATCGCGCGCTTGCCCGAGATCGACGCGCTGATCGCCGACGAACTGGGGCGTGCGGACGAGGTGCCGGCGCGCCCGACAAGCGAAGCCTTCGCGGCGGAGGCGAACGACCTGTTTCTGGAATTGGTAGAAGACACATGATCATCATCGACGGATCGGAAGGCGAAGGCGGGGGGCAGGTGCTGCGCTATGCGTGTGCGCTCGCGTTGCTCACGGGTACGCCCTTCGCGATCGAGAATATTCGCGGCGGGCGCGAGAAGCCGGGGTTGATGCGCCAGCATGTGACCGCGATCGAGGCCGCGTGCGTGATCGGCGGCGCCGAATGCACCGGGCTGGCCGTGGGATCGAACAGCCTGTCCTTTCGTCCCGGCCGGGTGACGCCGGGCGACTATCATTTCGCGGTGGGCACCGCGGGCAGCACGGGGCTGGTCCTCCAGACGATCCTGGTGCCGCTGATGCTCGCCGATGCACCGTCGCGCCTCGTGATCGAGGGCGGAACGCATGCGATGGCGGCGCCACCGTTCGAATTTCTCGAGCGCACGTTGCTGCCGGTCATCAACCGCATGGGGCCGACGGTGTCGGCGCGGCTGGTGCGGCACGGCTTTTTCCCGCGCGGCGGGGGGCGGATCGAGGTCGACATCGTGCCGGCGCCGCTGCGCCCGATCGCGTGCCTGGCGCGCGGCGACTTGCGCCGCGTCGGCGCGACCGCGATCCTGGCGGGCATTCCGTTCGACGTCGGCGATCGCGAACTCAAGACCGCGGCCAAGACGCTGGCCGACTGGCCGCAGGACGCTTTCGCCACCCGGCAGCTTCCCGCCGAGCAGGGGCCGGGGAACGCGCTGATCCTCGAGGCGGCGTTCGAGCATGTGACCGAAGTGATGTCGGCATTCGGAAAGATCGGCGTTCCGGCCGAGCGGCTTGCCAAGACCGCCGCGCGGCGGATGGGCGGCTATCTCGCCTGCGACGCCTTTGCGGGACCCTATCTGCAGGACCAGCTTCTGCTCCCGTTCGCGCTGGCGGGGGACGGCGTGTTTTCGACGGTGAAAGTGAGTCAGCACACGCTGACCGCGGCGGCGCTCGTCGCGCGCTTTGTCGGACGCGGTTTCCGGTTCCGTTCGTGCGAGGACGGGGCGACGCTGGTCGAGGTGGCCCGCGCCTAGAATATTTCCGGCTCGACCAGCCGGTTTTCCGAACCGCGCGGCGGCACGAGGGACCTTCACCCGCCGCGCGGTGTCGGCGCTGCGGCCTTCGTTCGCCGTGAAAATTGACTTTACCCGGTCAGCGCGCGACTGGTCTTGCGACATGCCGACGAAACACTGGATCGCGATCATCGCGCTTGTGCTGTTGGCCTGGCTGTCGCCCACCCCGGCGGCGGCTGCGGCGGCTGCGGCGGGGGCCATGCCGACGGTGGAGCTTCGCACCGGCGAAGAGGTGCCCGCGCTCGCGCGCTATGTTCGCTACAAGACCGGGACCGCGCATCCCGCCACGATCGATGCGGCGAGCGTGCTCGCCGAACCGCTCGCGCGCGTCACCGGATCGACGATCCATTTCGGACCGCCCGGCCGCAAGACGATGGTGATGGTCAAGGTCCGCAACGTCGGCGACAATCAGGGCAGCTGGATTTTCAGCACCGGACGCGGGTCGCTCACCTATTTCCGCCTGTACGAAATGACGGGCGACCGGCTCACGCTCCTCGTCGACGGATCGAATGCCGAGGCGGCGCGCGAAAATCTGCGAACCTATCAGGCGTTCAGCACCGAATTCGTGCTCGATCCGGGGCAGGAAAAGCTTCTCGTCATCGATTTCCTGTCGGAAAATTCGACCTATCTTCCGCTCAAGATCAGCAGCTACGGGACCTTCTTCGATGAGCGGCGCGCGAACGTCGCGATGGTTTCGGGCGTGGTGTCCGGTGTCGTCGCGCTGGTCCTGCTGAACTTCCTCTTCTTCTCGATCACCGGGCATCGCGAGTTCATCTGGCTCGCGGTCGCGCAGGGCTTTTTCGCGCTCAACACCGTGCATTCGGAAGGTTATATCACCATCTTCTTCCTCGCCGACCGCCCGCTGGCCGGGGTCGCGATCGAGGATCTCTTCAAATGCGGCTTCGCCGCCGCGATGGCCCAGTTCTGCCGCAGCTTTATCCGAACGCCGCAGCTTTTCCCGCGCCGCGACATCGCGCTGCGCATCCTGATCGGCGCGGCGCTGCTGATCATGGCGCTGCAGCCCGCGCTGGCGTACTACCCACCCGGTTTTCGCCAGTCGCTGCACGTCGGCGGCTGGCTGGTCGCGATTTCGGTCGCGCTGTTCCTCCCCTTCGTCGGCTTTGCCGCGATGCAGCAGCTCGGCCGCCAGCTCTGGCCGCTGTTCGTCGGCTGGGGCAGCCTCGCGGTCTTCATCATCTATGGCGCCGTCGCCTCGATGGGGCTCTTCGCCTGGCTGCCGATCAACTGGCATCTCGCCGGGCCGGTCGGGCTGTTCGAATCGATCATGGTCACGCTCGCGCTCGGCCTCAATCTCAAGAAGATCCAGAACGACAAGCTCGCCGCCGACCGCAACTATGCCAGCTCGCTGGCCGAGCGGGTCGAAATCAGCGAACGCGCGGCGCGGCTGGCCGAGGAAAAGGCCTTCGCGCTCGCGACGGTGAACAGCCAGAATGCCTTGCTGCACGCGTCGGGGCACGACAGCCGGCAGGTGATCCTGGCGCTCAACAGCGCGGTCGAGGTGCTCCGGCGCGGCGACGAGGCCGGGGTTCATCGCGAACTCACCGACATGCTCGAAAGTTCGGCGACCTATCTGGGCGAGATCGTCTCGACGACGATGTCGGGCGCCAACATCATCGGCAGCGACACGGGCTTCCTCGCGCTCGGCGCCTTCGAGGCGCGGGCGCTGGTCGAACCGCTGCAGATGATGTTCAAGGCGCCCTTCGCCGACAAGGGGCTGTCGCTCGAAACCCGCGTCGTCGGCGACATCCAGCTGATCTCGGACAAGCCGCTGTTGATGCGCGCGCTCGCCAACCTCCTGGGCAACGCGTATCAATATACCGAGACGGGCGGCGCGCATGTCGTCGTCGAACGCCGCGATACGGCCGCGGTCATCGCCATCACCGACAGCGGCCGGGGAATGCCCGCCGCGATCGTCGCGGCGCTGAACGGCGACGGCGCCGCCCGTCTGCGCGCCGACGAGAGCATGCACGGCACCGGTTCGGGCTTTCGCGCGGCAAAGCGACTGATCGGCGGCTTGGGCGGCTCGCTCGAAATCGTCGCCTCGTCGGAGGCCGGGACCGCGCTTCGCATCGTCCTGCCCTGCGCCTTCGCCGCGGTCAGCCCCTGTTCGACCGCCACGCTGCAGGCCGGGCTGCGCGATTGGCTCATCCTCGATTTCGACCAGCGCCCGGCCTTCGACGCCGGGCTGGCTGCCGCCGCGATGCCGCGCAACAGGATTGCCGCGCTGACCTATGACGACACGACGGTGACCCGCGGCCGCCTTGGCGAGCTGGTCGGGCTGGCGATCATCAAGCCGCCGTGCCGCGAACTCCTCGCGCACCCGGCGTTCGGGACGTCAGAGCAGGCCTAGTTCCAGCGCCCGCTCGACGATCTTGCGGTTGTTCGGCACGTCGAGCTTGCGCCGCACTTCGGCGATATGGAACGACACGGTCGGCTGTGCGATCGACAGGCGATAGGCGATTTCCTTGTTGCTCTCGCCCTGTCCCAGATAGTGGAGGATCGCCATCTGGCGCGACGACAGCGCGACCGGTGGTTGCTGATACTTGCCGAGCGCTTCGCGCATATGGTCCGATATGAAAATGTCGCCGGCGAGCGCCGCGTCGCACGCCGCGACGATCTGATCGGGCGGATCGGCCTTGCTCACCACCGCGCGCGCGCCGAGCTTCAGCGCATAATCGATCTCGCCCAGCAGGGTTTCGCCGGTCAGGACGATCACCGTCATGTCGCGCGACCCGACGATCTCGGCCAGCACGTTGACGCCGCGGACGTCGGGCAGGTTGAGGTCGAGGATGACGAGATCGACGGGCTGCGACTGGACAAAGGCATTGACCAGCGCGCCGCGATCGAGCGCGCCGACCACCGCATAACGTTCGTGCGCCGCAAACAGCAGTTTCAGCCCGCTTCGCGTGATGCCGTGATCGTCGACGATCAGGATTTGATGCTTGGCGGTCATTGCGGCGTCCATTCCAAAGCGCGTCGAACGCGCATGCCCCACGGCGGCGGCCGGCCGCAACCCGAATAATCTTCAGGGCGATGCCGCCGCCGGGCGGCCCTGCCAATCCGTCCGGCTTTGGTCCTTTTATCCACCGCTGCGCCCGGCGTTTGCGAGCCCATCGGGCGGCACCGGCAGGTGCCGGCAATTTTTCTGCGGGCGCCGTGTCCGGTTCGGCCGGCGTTTCCCGTCTTACCCCATGACAGCATGCGTGGCGGACCGATGCGGGTTCGCCGGCGGCTGACGCGGGGACATCTGCGCCGCACGAGCGAAGCCCCAGGTCGCGTTTTTCATCGCAGCCGCCCCCGCGCGGCGAGGACTAGGGGATTACCGATGCGCAAGACCACCAAGCTGCTTTTTACTGCCGCCCCCGCGGCGCTCGCTCTGTCGCTGGCGATGCCGGCGCATGCCGACCCGACGCCCGAGTGCAACAGCGGGTCCGCGCTCAATGCGACCGAATGCGGCATCAATGCGGAAGCCGATGGCGAGGATTCGACCGCAGTCGGTGCCAATACCGCGACCCGCCAGCAATCGACCTCGATCGGCAGCGGCGCGCTGTCGGGCTTCAACTCGGTCGCGACGGGCTATAATTCGCTGGCCTTCCTGAATGCCGTGGCGGTCGGCGCCGGCGCGGGAGCGGGCAACCAGGGCACGGCCATCGGCACCAACGCGCGCGCGACGGGCAATCTCAACGCCACGGCGGTGGGGACCGGCGCTCAGGCGATCTCGGAAAATGCCACGTCGCTAGGCGCCATCGCATCGGCGGAGGGCGACAATTCGACCGCGATCGGGTTCAACACCAAGACGCGGCAGCAATCGACATCGGTCGGCGCCAACGCGCTGTCGGGCTTCAACTCGGTCGCGACGGGCTATGATTCGCTGGCCTTTCTGAACGCCGTGGCGGTCGGCAGCGGCGCGGGGGCGGGCAACCAGGGCACGGCCATCGGCACCAACGCGCGCGCGACGGGCAATCTCAACGCCACGGCGGTGGGGACCGG